>NZ_JBICMD010000009.1:0-5510 GCF_043106015.1 Vibrio sp. GLN_1 | reverse complement strand
TTTGGTGCGCTTGCTGAATGGCAAGACACAAACAGAATAGTTCCTCCTTAGCTCAGTTGGTAGAGCGACGGACTGTTAATCCGCAGGTCGCTGGTTCGAGCCCAGCAGGAGGAGCCAATTTAAAAAGCCGCATCACTTGATGCGGCTTTTTTGCATCTGCCCTATTCTCCATTTTAATATTCCTTTGCTTCGCACTTCATATCCAAACATCACCGAATATTAAATCCCCTCTTCAAAAATACTTATTTCACGCTAAAAATTTAATCCTCATCATAGTTTCAATACGTGCTTGTAGGCGTAATACCACTTCTTCAATAAGATGCGTCGGCTATTAGATTATTGACATAAGCCATGCTTTGCATAGCAATGACACATTTTGTGAGCCAAATATGAAATTAAAAACTCAAGCCTACTTATTATCCGCGATCATACTGTTAGCTTTGCTAGCCTTGACCGCTACAGGTTTATGGACCTTACGCGTCGCAAGTAACCTCGATAACAAAGCTCGAGTAACTGAGCTATTCAAGAGTGCATACAGCATTCTGACTGAAGTAGAAAAAATGGCAGTTGAAGGCAAGATGCCTGAAGAGGAAGCAAAAGCACTCGCAACACGCCTACTGCGTAACAACATCTACAAAGACAACGAGTACGTTTATGTGGCGGACGAAAATATGATGTTTATTGCCGCACCACTAGATCCTCAACTACACGGAACCAGTTTCCATGACTTTAAAGATGGCAGCGGTAATAGCGTAGGCCAACTCATCCTAGATGTTTTGGGTCGCAAAACAGGTCAGATTGTTGAATATACCTGGAGCCAAAAACAGGCCGACGGCAGCATTGAAGAAAAACACTCAATAGCAGAAAAAACACCACATTGGGGTTGGGTTGTCGGCACAGGTATTGGCTTTAATGAAGTGAATGCACGTTTTTGGTCGACAGCACAGTGGCAGCTTATGCTGTGTCTGGTTATCGCAGGTTCAATTCTTGGAGGCTTGATAATCTCGATTCGCAAAATGCTCAATCTCTTAGGAGGTGAACCTAACGATGTACGAGAAGCGGTTCAAGCGGTTGCACAAGGTAACATCCAAACTAGCTTTGATACCGTCGCTCCAAAAGGCAGTATCTACCATGCGGTTCAGAATATGAGCCAATCATTGGCAACCATGGTGACTAACCTTGAACAATCGATGCACGCTCTACGCGATGAGCTATCAGCAGTAGAGTCGCGCTCAAATTCCATCGCCGATCTTACCGTTTCTCAGCAGCAATCGACCGCAATGATTGCAACAGCGATGACAGAAATGGCTTCTTCCGCTAACCATGTGGCAAGCTCTGCTAGCGACACAGCACGTAATACCGATGAAGCAGATAAACAAAGTCAGCACACTCAATCACTGATCCACAGTACGGTAGATAACGTCCAAGGTCTTGCGACTCAGCTGAATACTGCAAGTAAAGCGGTTGCCGATCTCGATCAAGATGTAAACAACATCGTGAAAGTTCTGGATGTAATCGGGGATATTGCGGAACAAACCAACCTATTAGCCTTGAACGCTGCAATTGAAGCAGCCCGAGCAGGCGAACAAGGACGAGGCTTTGCTGTAGTAGCAGATGAGGTACGTAATCTTGCAGGTCGAACTCAAGACAGCACAAAAGAGATCCAACACATGATCTCGAATCTTCAAGAAGGCTCTCGCAATGCCATTCATACAATGGAAATCTGTGCGGAAACAAGTGAAAGCACAGTAACTGAATCGATGAATGCATCAGAAGCTCTCCAACAGATCGTTACCGCGCTTGAATCTATCACAGCAATGAGTCAGCAAATTGCGACGGCAGCAGCTGAGCAAACGCAAGTCAGTGATGACATTGCACACCGCATAAATCTGATTGAAGAGAGCGGAAGTAAGCTAAATTCAGTGGTAACAGAGAGCCAATCGAGCACCCAAAGTTTGGCCTCTTTGGCAAATGAACTGGAAGGATGGGTAAATAAGTTCTCCGTAAAGCACTAGTTTAAAGTCAATTGTTCACTAAAAAGCACGTTTTCAAACGTGCTTTTTTTGTTTTTGTCGCATTTATTTAGCAAACAAGCTCGTAATTTCTTTCTTAGAAAAGCTTAAAACATGGTGTATCCCTATTTAAAACGCATAAAAACAGCCCACTCCGAGCACATTTTCATCAAACGATATTTTATTTTAATTTTATTGTTGACCTGAAAGCCGAAAAGCCTTTTAATACACCTCGTCGCCCGGATAGCTCAGTCGGTAGAGCAGAGGATTGAAAATCCTCGTGTCGGTGGTTCGATTCCGCCTCCGGGCACCACAATTTAAAATTGTTGGTGTCTAACACGAACAATATAAAGAATAACGGTACGCCGACTTAGCTCAGTAGGTAGAGCAACTGACTTGTAATCAGTAGGTCACCAGTTCGATTCCGGTAGTCGGCACCATTTTTTCTTAGAAAAGACAATTCCTCCTTAGCTCAGTTGGTAGAGCGACGGACTGTTAATCCGCAGGTCGCTGGTTCGAGCCCAGCAGGAGGAGCCACTTTCAATTGGCAAGCTAATTACTTGTTAATGAAAATGTGCCGACTTAGCTCAGTAGGTAGAGCAACTGACTTGTAATCAGTAGGTCACCAGTTCGATTCCGGTAGTCGGCACCACTTATTAAAATTTGTTCCTCCTTAGCTCAGTCGGTAGAGCGACGGACTGTTAATCCGCAGGTCACTGGTTCAAGTCCAGTAGGGGGAGCCATATTAGAAAAAGCCGCATCACTTGATGCGGCTTTTTTGCATCTGGAAGAAATACACCCTTCTCTCCTCTTTGCTCTATAAACAAAAAGCCAGGTTTAGAAACCCAGCTTTCTCTTTTTCACTCTCATCCAAAGATCAGTTTAAGCCACCAAGACAAATGTATTTCGTCTCTAGGTACTCATCGAGCCCTTGTTTCGCGCCTTCACGCCCAACACCTGACTCTTTAATACCACCAAATGGCGCAACTTCTGTCGAGATAATACCTTCGTTCACACCAACCATTCCGTATTCCAAGCCTTCAGTGAACTTGATAATTCGTTTAAGGCTATCGGTATAGAAATAACAAGCTAAGCCATACTCAGTATCATTGGCCATTGCTAACACTTGTTCATCATCTTCAAATGTTAATACGGGTAATACAGGCCCAAACAACTCTTGCTGCACGATAGCCATGCCTTGATCGACATTATCCAAAATTACAGGCTCCATAAAGCGCCCTGCGAGCTTTTGAGGACGGTTAGCAATGGTAGCCCCCTCTTGTAACGCCTGATCAATAATAGCCTCCAGACGATGCTTAGAAGCCATGGTGATCACTGGCCCAACTGTCACACCAGACTCCAAGCCATTCCCAACATTTAGCTCCATCATTTTCGCGAGCACTTTTTCCATAAAGCGCACTTTGACATTTTGATGTACATATAAACGGTTTGTGCACACGCACGTTTGTCCTGCATTGCGGAACTTGGACGCGATAAGCCCATCAGCAGCTGATTCCAAATCAGCATCCTCAAAAACAATAAACGGAGCGTTACCTCCAAGTTCCATCGATACCGCTTTAACAGTTTCACTAGCCTGCTTCATCAAAATTTTGCCGACGCGAGTCGAACCCGTAAATGAAATCTTCTTGATCCTAGGATCCATCGATAACACCTGACCAAACTCAGCGGCCTGTTCAGAAATAACAACAGGTAAAAGCGGCTTAGGGATACCAGCCTGATACGCAAGTTCAACAACCGCTAGTGCGGTCAGAGGGGTCAACTCGGACGGTTTGATGATCATCCCACACCCAGCAGCTAACGCAGGTGCCGCTTTTCGTGTGATCATAGCAATAGGGAAATTCCACGGTGTAATCGCAGCACACACGCCTACAGGCTGTTTAATTGTAGATAAACGTCTATCTACAGCAGGAGCTGGGATAACTTCGCCATAAGCTCGTTTAGCCTCTTCTGCAAACCACTCTACAAAAGATGCCCCGTAGCTCACTTCCCCGCGGCTTTCAGACAATGGCTTACCCTGTTCCAATGTAATAATGGTCGCTATATCTTCAGCGTGTTCCATCAACAATTGATGCCAGTTTTTCAAACAGCTAGATCGCTCTTTCGCACTCAACTTAGCCCATCGAACTTGTTCAGCCGAACACGCTTCAATGAGGCAATCCAACTCTTCAATTGAACTCGGTTTCAAGCGAATTAACTCTTGCTCAGTTGCAGGGTTGATGACCACAACTCCGTCGTCGGAAGCCCATTGTTTAAATACTTCTTTTAAGGTTTCATTTTTTATTTGTTGCATCACCAGACTAACTCCTACGAGAACTCCTTTTAGGGTAATCCTTCTAGTAGAAATCAGCAAAGCAAACAAAGTTTTCTGACAGTGTTGACATTAACAAGCGAAAAAGCCGTGAGTATAAGGACTAGGAATGGATCACATAGCAAGCCAGTTCGAAAATTCAAAGATTGCATAAATGCGAGACTCATTTGATAACTTCGAGTCTCAACATGATGATATGGCAACGAAATACTAACTAAACTGAAGCTAGACTCAAGACACGATTGAAAACCAAAGCTTTTAGGCTAGGACTAAATGAATCAACAAAGCCATAAAGCTTATTCTTCTTAAGCAAACCAAAATGAGTCAAATTAGTTTGTATATGCCTAGAATACAGATAGGCAAAGACAGGTGCTTGTAGATGAGAGAGCATCGCTATTGCGAATGAGGATTCCGTATAAATGGCCGGACTACAAGGGTTGGAATAAGTACCGAGCACTGAAACGGAATTAGTTTCTCTGAAGGGGAAAATGACTTGGCCTTAAACGACGAAAGCCTTGCTATTTCTAGCAAGGCTTTCTAAATAAGTGGCGGAGCGGACGGGACTCGAACCCGCGACCCCCGGCGTGACAGGCCGGTATTCTAACCAACTGAACTACCGCTCCGCACTGGTTAGACTCTGGAGTCTAAATAAGAACCTGGCGATGTTCTACTCTCACATGGGGAAGCCCCACACTACCATCGACGCTACTTCGTTTCACTTCTGAGTTCGGAATGGAAATCAGGTGGGTCCAAAGTGCTATGGTCGCCAAGTAAAATTCTTTACATTTTGTTTTAGGCTTTAATTTAAAACATAAAACAAATAATAAATGGTGCTGATACCCAGAATCGAACTGGGGACCTCATCCTTACCAAGGATGCGCTCTACCGACTGAGCCATATCAGCACATTATTTGTGTCCGTGAGGACTAAAAAAGCCCGCTTTTACAAACGGGCTCTCTTAACTTTTGTCTTCGCCTTTTAAAAAGGAAAAAACTAAATTAAAGCCTGGCGATGTCCTACTCTCACATGGGGAAACCCCACACTACCATCGGCGCTATTTCGTTTCACTTCTGAGTTCGGAATGGAGTCAGGTGGGTCCAAAACGCTATGGTCGCCAAGCAAATTCTTTAATTCGGAAAGCTGTTTTTGTGTTCTCTACACATTCAATT
>NZ_JBICMD010000008.1:0-439 GCF_043106015.1 Vibrio sp. GLN_1 | reverse complement strand
GCCATACTGTGAGCGAAGCGAAACCGGCAAGCGTAAGGAATCACTCTTAAATGCTTTGTTATACAAATTTCAGTATGCGATATTGTCTTTTTTTAATTCTCGAATCGTTGACCACATCGTATACACATACATCATTCGTACTAAAAGTAAGATGATGGCCCCAATACACCCTGATATAACCAATATATCAATTTTCTGCACGACACCACTATTAACTACATTGCTATAAATAGCAAAACAGAATAGGCATGATGCTAATACATATTTCCACAGTAGGTGAATTAATCCAGTTATGTCGTATTTAGAAGGGTCCTCGGAATTCGACGAAGAATTCTGATTACTATCTTTCTTCCGACTAAACAAACTCACTAATGTGAATACAATGCCAACCCAAGACGCCGCGATCACGGATATGCTTTCTATATCTTGAAGTGTCATT
>NZ_JBICMD010000007.1:0-464603 GCF_043106015.1 Vibrio sp. GLN_1 | reverse complement strand
TTTCCGTTAAGAAAGAAATATCTAATTGGATTATCATCAACGAGTGCCCACACAGATTGATAGGTCTATATTGTTAAAGAGCTTGCTTTTCGAGAAGTTTTCCTCTCAAAGCGGAGGCGTATTCTAATGAACTAATTCTTAGTGTCAAACACTTTTTAAAATTAATTTTTAGAAGCTTTTTCGCCTTATTGCCAGCTGCTTTCGCGTTTCCGCTTTGCCCTGACAACGGAGGCGCATTATAGGGAGATGAGTTTTCTTGGCAACCCCTTTTTAGAAAAAAAATCAAAAAAAAAGCGTCGAGTGATGAAATCTCATTCAAACGCTTATTTTTAGCACTCAGTTGTTAACTTCAAGTAGCAAATAAGCAATCAGTATGTGTCTATCCACCCCTCTTCAAAGCTTGCAATATCAAGGTGCAGTGATTTGTCGACTTCGATTTGATCTATTGCCTCTAGTTCTTTATTTACACTACTCATCGTCAATGTGTTGTTGTCTAGCTCAAACACTTGGCGTTGCGTGGTGTAATAGAACTTAAGCGTAGTGAGCGCTTTTAGATCGTCATTGCTCGCGGCTGCTTTAATGCTTTTTAGTTTACGAAAGATTTTGTTGTGCAGTTGCTTGAGTTTCCAAACGTACAGCACCTCTTCCATGTATGGTCGAGTTTTAATTTGATTCAATAAAGAGAGGGAAGTTGCAACTGCTAGAACGACACCAATCAAATTCCAATGGAAATTGCCCGTTGATTGTTCTGGTACGACTTCAGTGTTGCCAAACAAAACAATCAGCAAGGTACTAAAGGCAAGAGAGGAGATGGCGAGCAACGCAACAAAACCTCCAATCACAAAGTTTACTTTCTTTTTATAAATGTCTTTATTTATCTGTTTGATTTCCATATACCACTCCTAACAGGGTTGCCTCCTATTCTAACGAGCACACCCAGCTCCACAATCGAAGCTTTGTAAGTAAGTTCACATTTACTATTAAACTCGCATCCGTTCCCTGCTTAGGTATATACTTCCGCGCATTCACTCTTTCTATACAGAGGCTAAATTCATGCGCTCTTTTGTTTTACGAGCTCGCGCGGCGCCAACCACCAGCAAAGCACTATTAGAAGGTGTCGGTAACGAGGCACATACCGAGATCCTTGCTCATACCATGATGAACACCATGTTCGTGGCACAATCTCACCGTGAAGATGTGGTTGTCCACTTGGTATTAGAGAGCACGAAGGATTACTCGCGCACGATTACCATTCGTTCAAACGACATTACCAATATTGGTGGTTTTCACGAGTCAACGTTGATCGCTGCCGTTGCCCGTGCGTTGGACGCATCTGTTGGTATGGGTAAAGAGCAGCTTCGTGAAGTTGAGCCGGGTATTACGGTTCGTACAGTGAGCTTCGAACGCTTGGTTCAAGAACTGGCGGAAGACCACCAACTTTATATGTTGGATAAGAAAGGCGAATTTGTTCGTGATGCAGAAATTGGTGAAAACCCATGCTTCTTGCTAACCGACCACATTCCGATGCCGAAGAAGTCGTTCAACAGCTTGAAGCGCCTAGGTACTGAGAAAATCAGCCTTGGACCTAAGATGCTGTTTGCTTCTCAGTGTGTAGTATTGATCCACAACGAACTGGATATCCGCGAATTCTAGTTATTCGCGTACACGTTGTTAGATGATGAAAGAGGACTCGATTGAGTCCTCTTTTTTGTTTCTGACTTTCTATGCCGCGCTTATTTACCGCCAATACTCAATCGAGCAAAACGCACATCTGGCGCGAAGAAAGTGCGGCTATCATTAATAAGCTGCGTATCACCCACAGCTTCTACTTCTTGCAGCATATTATAGAAGTTACCTGCAACTGTAATTCCGCGCACAGGTTGAACACGCTGACCATCACGGCACAAGAAACCACTCGCACCAAATGAGAAATCACCACTGACAGCATCTGCACCAGAGTGAACCCCTTGCAGTTCCACTAATTCTAGGTATTCACCTGCTTTGACTTCTGACGCACTGCTGTTGCCTGTAGCAATCACTTTATGATTTGCCGATACGTCTAGGCTCGATTTCGCACTGCGAGATGCACTTGCCGTCGACACTGCACCTAAATAACTCGCTGTTTGGCTATTGTGCAATAGCGTATTCAGTTGGCCATTGGCGATCAACGCATTGTCTTGAGTGGCAAAACCTTCACTATCAAACCCTGCGATAGCCATACCATTTGGCATGTATGCCGCATCGGTAAAGGTGAGAAGTTCACTTGCTACGCTTTGACCAAGCTTGTCACCCAGTGGCGAGATGCCTTTCATCGCACTCACACCAGAAAACGCACTGCCGAAAGCACCGAATAAACTTGCTAGCGCATTGATGTGGAAGATAGCCGGATAGTTACCTGTCGCAACTGGTACTCCATCAAGGAGGTCGCGAGCAAGGTTGTAACCGCCTTCAATGCAGTAAGTTGGATTCAACTCATCAAAACGGCGACCTAACGACATTCTACCTGCCATCGACTGTTTGCCATCTTTTTCAAATAAGGTATACGCGTAACAAGTGAAAGAGCGCTCGAAATGTTGACATATCGTACCTTGAGTATTCGCGATGATGAGCTGAGTTTCGCCGTCACTATAACCATTGTATGGTGAGCTTGAAGCGTGAGGCAAAGCCACAACACCTTGCTCAAGCGCAAGTGACAGTTCAATTTTCTCATCGACCGATGTGGTATCGTCTTGCGCAATTTCTGCAATATCAGTGGTGATTTTGCTGTTTACGCAGCTGATGGTTTGATGTTCATCTTGCTTAGAAAAACGAGCACTTTGCAGCGCGTTGGTGAGCATCAAATCTAAACTTGGTTGCTCTAGTGATTCAGAATAACTGGTCGCGACACGAGCATCTTTAATGACTCGAACACCCAGCACTTGGCTTGAGCTGACTTTGTACTCATCCAGCTTGCCTTGGTTTGCTTTCAGCGAAAAGCTGCTGTTACGGTTCACAATCACATCCGCTTCCGCACCTTGGCGTTTGGCTTCTGACAGGACGTAATCAACCGCGTTAAGAAGTTGTTGTTCTTGGCTCATTAGTTACCGCCTCCTACCAGAATATTGTCCACTTTAAGGGTTGGTTGGCCGACTATTGTAGGTACTGAGCCACTCACTGAACCACACATACCTGGAGCAAGTGCCATGTCCTTACCGACCATACTGATTTCTTTCAATACTTTAGGACCAGTGCTGATCAGTGTCGCCGCTTTCAAAGGCTTGGTAATTTTGCCGTTTTCAATCAAATACGCTTCACGAACAGCGAAGTTAAATTCGCCCGTCCCAGGTTGAACGGAGCCACCACCCATCTTCTTGGCGTAAATACCGCGTTCGATTCCCGCAAGCATATCATCGAGTGAATGCTCGCCTTCTTCGATAAAGGTATTGCGCATGCGCGAGGTTGGTGCGAACTTGTAGTTCTGACGACGACCAGAGCCTGTTGGCTCGTAACCAGTCTTCATGCCGCCCATTTTGTCGACCATAAAGCTGGTTAGCTTACCGTCTTTGATCAGTTGGGTACGCTGCGTTGGCAAACCTTCGTCATCAACGTGGATTGAGCCCCATTCGTTGGTCATCGTGCCGTCATCTACTGCGTTTACTGCAGTATGAGCGATCATCTCACCCATTTTGTCGTGGAATACCGACGCCTTCTTCGCAACCGAAGTAGTTTCTAGCAGGTGGCCACACGCTTCGTGGAAGATAACGCCGCCAAAGCCGTTACCAATTACCACAGGCATTTCACCCGATGGACAAGCATCCGCGCCCAATTTCACTAGCGCTTGTTGAGCGATAGTTTGACCCAGCTCTTTCGCATCGATCTGTTCGCTAAACTCCCAACCGGCAAGTGCCCCCGGGCCTTCCATGCCAGAAGATTGCTCATTGCCTTTCTGGGCAACTGTGTTACCCGCAACACGAATGTAGTGACGCGTATCGTCTACATGCAAACCTTCTGAGTTGAAGATAGACACTTGCTGCTCGCGCTGAAGCACACTACCAATGAACTGGCTGATGTATTCACTTTCTGCACGCGCAGCTTGATCAACTTTCAATAGAAATGCGATTTTTGAATCTAGGTTAGCATCCTTACTTAGCGGCATGCTGCAACCATGTTGGATTGGGTATCGGTTCAAATTCAAAGAACCCGCTGACGCGATTTGCTCACGCTTGTCTTTCGCTGCAAGCAGTGATGTCACGCGTTTTAGTTCGGTTTCGTCCGTGCTGTTGGTGTAACCGTAAAGCACTTTGTGACCGAAGAAGAGGCGAATACCGATACCAAAATCGATACCTGAATTTACATTGTCCACCTCACCAGATGCGATCTGGACGGTGTTGGTTTGGTGATGTTCAACGAATAGCTCAGCGAAATCAGCTCCTAAAAAGAGAGCATGATCGATCACTGCCTTCGCTGTTACAGAATTAAGCATGAAGTCTCCTTGCTCGATGATCGTCTTAGCCTTCCTAAATAACTTTCGAGAGATTCCGTAAAGTTAAATTGGCAACGCGTTAAATTTTAACAGTTTTTTAACCTTGTTTTATGCTAATCCTTGCCAAAAGAGACCACGATTCTTTATTTAATATTCCAGTTTCTGCTCTTTCATCAGAGCGTTGCACTGGAAAATTCCGCGCAACAAAGTATTAAGAAGCTTACTCTATCACTCACTTCGCATAATTGAATACTCAATAATAATTACTCTCAAAAAACGTATCTCTTGAGTAAGCGTCCTGTTATCATCCGAGCGAAATAGTCGGGGGGCCACGTGATAAGCGTTGGCTGAGATCGAAATTCGAGACCCGTTGAACCTGATTCAGTTAGCACTGACGTAGGGAACTATGCGCACTTTGCCTTTCGCAGCCTCTCTTTGGCGAGTGAAACGATCGAACAATCGATCTGCCCACAGCGGTCAAAGTCAGTTCCTATACGTCTTGTAATAGGAGCGACCATGACGCAGCAATCACAGCCTTATTCACATCAGACGCCAGCCTTACCTACCCCTATCGTATTGACCATCGCAGGCTCCGACAGTGGCGGCGGCGCAGGTATTCAAGCAGACATCAAAGCGATGTCGGCAACAGGCAGCTTTGCATGCTCGGTCATTACCGCCATCACTTCGCAAAACACACAAGGCGTTTCTGCCATTTTCCCTATCCCACTTGATCACGTTGAAAGCCAACTCGATGCGGTGTTTACCGATCTCAATATTGTGGCGGTAAAAGTCGGCATGCTGGCGGATTCGAACATCATCAAAGTGGTGGCCAGCAAGATCAGACAGTACCAGCCTAAACATCTTGTGATAGATCCCGTCATGGTCGCCACCAGCGGCGATTTGCTACTTGAGCAATCAGCAATCAGCACATTAAAAGAAGAACTAATTCCACTGGCAGACATCATCACTCCTAACCTGCCAGAGGGTGCCGCACTGACAGGTAAGCCTGTACCTCACTCAGAATCTGAAATGAATAACATGATTGACGACCTTCGTGCGCTTGGTGCCAAAGCCATTCTGCTCAAAGGCGGTCACCTTGAAGAAGATGAAAACAGCAACGATCTGCTGATCATGCAAAACAGTGTCGAGTTAATCAGCGCCAAGCGTTTTCCGACCCAAAACACCCACGGTACGGGCTGTACACTGTCTTCCGCTATTGCGTCTTACCTTGGTCAAGGCAACAACCTGCACAAAGCCGTGCATTTAGGAAAACAGTACATCAGCCAAGCAATCGCTCATGCGGATGAGTTGGAAGTGGGGAAAGGTCACGGACCAGTACATCACTTCTTTGCGGGTCATACCTATGTTCGCTAACGCGATTGGCATTCAGCTTTCCGACGCCAGTTTGCAATACAAAGACAGCCAAACACCGACTTTAGCGAAAGTGAACATGGTCATTCCTATCGGTCAATGGACGGTATTACTCGGGCGAAGTGGCTGCGGAAAAACCACGATATTGCGTTACTTAGCTGGCCTACTGGATGACCAAGTTGACTGGCATGGCGAACTCATCACAACCGATGGCGCCGCACTGCATGACCGTGTCGCTTACATGGCTCAGCAGGATTTATTGCTACCGTGGCTTCACGTGCTGGATAACGTCTGTCTTAGCTCGCGCTTTTCTCACGCCAACTCAAATTCAGCGGAAGAGAAACAACGTGCTCTCAACTTGTTAGAGCACGTTGGGTTGGCAGATTACGCTTACGCCAAACCCGCTCAACTCTCTGGTGGTATGCGGCAGCGCGTAGCCCTTGCTCGCACTCTGATGCAAGACAAACCTTTGGTTTTGATGGATGAACCTTTCTCGGCATTGGACGCCGTGACTCGGCACAAATTGCAAACTCTCTCTGCCGAGTTACTTAAGGACAAAACCGTTGTCTTGATTACGCACGATCCGCAAGAAGCGGTGCGATTGGCACACCAACTCTATGTGTTGCAAGGCACGCCTGCTCAAGCGCAGCACTTGGTTGTTCCGGACTCCAAGCCACCAAGATCTCTCAATGGAGAGTGCGCAGCGCTACAGCAGGCGATTTTGGATCAGTTGGAGAAAGACTATGAGTGATATGACGCAGTACAACTCCGTCTCGGCGCGTATTAGTAAAAAGGAACGCGTAACTCATCCGGCGTTGCGTCTGCTGACCAGCGCAGCCGTGATCTTAGGTTTGTGGCAACTCATTGTAGTGGTGTTTGACATGCCAAGCTTCATCTTGCCTTCGCCAATTGAAGTATTGAATAGATTAGTGACTCGATACGACGTGCTACTCAAACACACTTGGGTAACAGCACAAGAGATCCTACTTGGCTTGGCGCTTGGATTATCGATGGGTTTGCTATTCGCTTTGCAAATGCTGATGTTCGAGCCGCTCAAACGCTGGCTATTGCCGATTCTTATCGCTAGCCAAGCGATTCCTGTGTTTGCTATCGCGCCAGTGCTCATGCTTTGGCTGGGTTACGGCATTGCATCGAAAGTAGTAATGGCGGCGATCATCATCTTTTTCCCCGTCACGACATGTTGCTACGATGGTTTACGCAATACACCAACTGGTTACCTCGATCTTGCCAAAACCATGGGCGCATCGAAATGGCAATTACTGCGCCATATTCAACTACCTGCCGCCCTGCCAACGTTAGCGTCTGGTATTCGTGTTGCCGTGGTTATTGCGCCGATTGGTGCCGTGGTAGGTGAATGGGTTGGTTCAAGTGAGGGCCTTGGCTATCTGATGCTTCAAGCCAACGCACGCATGATCATCGATGAGATGTTCGCTGCCCTATTCATCCTCGCCGCGCTGTCTATCGCACTCTATTTCACTACTGACAAATTACTGAAAAAAGCCATTCCCTGGGAAAACAAATAGGGAAAGAAAAAGGAAGAACCCCGTGAACAAAAACAAACTTATTAGCGCTGCTGCTCTGCTCGCTTCAATCGTTTCAACTAACGTACTTGCTGCCGAAAAGGAGCTTACTTTAATGCTGGATTGGTTCGTTAACCCGAACCATGGCCCTATCGTTATCGCACAAGAGCGCGGCTACTTTAAACAGCAAGGTTTGAAGATCAATATCCAAGAACCTGCCGACCCAAGCACGCCACCTAAACTAGTTGCGGCTGGCAAAGTCGATATGGCGATTTCATACCAGCCGAGCTTAACCATCGACGTAGCGGCTGGCTTGCCATTAATTCGCTCTGCAACCTTGATTGCTACTCCCCTCAACACATTGATGGTGTTGGACAACGGCAAGAACGACAACCTTGGCGACCTTAAAGGCAAGAAGATCGGTATTGCGATCGCAGGTAACGAAGAGGCGACAATCGGCACCATGCTTGCGCAGGAGAACGTGAAGTTTTCTGACGTGCAAATCATCAACGTCGGTTGGGCACTCTCTTCCTCTCTTGCATCAGGGAAAGTAGACGCTATTTGGGGCGGCTTGCGCAACTTCGAAACCAACCAACTTGCGCTAGAAGGCTACAAAGCCAAAGCCTTCTTCCCAGAAGAACACGGCGTACCAGCGTATGACGAACTGGTGTTTGTGGCGAATGCAAAAACCTACGACAAAGCCGCTATCAAAGCGTTCAACAAAGCGCTGGAGCAAGCGACCACTTACATCGTCAACCATCCGAAAGAGTCTTGGAAAGAGTTTGTCGCTTACTCACCAGACACGCTAAACAACGAGCTCAACCAACGCGCTTGGAATGACACGTTAACTCGTTTCGCGCTTCGCCCATCGGCAGTTGACCTAAAACGCTACGACGATTACGCCGAGTTCATGTATTCACAAAAAATCATCGAAACGCTACCAAAAGCGAAAGATTACGTACCGAGCTTTGACTAATTACGAGGCTGCCCCATTATGAAATACCAAGATTTGATCGACGCTTGCCGCCAAGATTGGCAAGAATACACTGAGCATGCCTTCGTGCAGCAATTGGCCAAAGGCACGCTGGCTCAACCTTGTTTTCTGCATTACTTGAAGCAAGATTTCTTATTCCTAAAACAGTACGCGCGAGCTTATGCGCTGGCAATCTACAAAGCACGTACGTTAGACGACATGCGCCGCGCACTACCAAGCGTACATGCGCTTTTAGATTCAGAGATTGCCCACCATGTTACCTACTGCGGCCAGTGGGGATTAACGGAATCGGATCTCGAAAACGAGCCGGAAGATTTTGGCACGGTGGCTTACACGCGCTACGTATTGGATGCGGGAATGACGGGCGACTTAGTTGACTTGTATGCCGCGCTCGCCCCTTGCTCCATCGGCTACGCCGTCATTGGTAAAATGCTGATTGAAGATGAAAACACGGTATTCGAAGGCAATCCTTACGCAAGTTGGATTAACTTGTACGGCGGTGAAGAGTTCCAATCAGGCGTGGCAAGTGGGGCCGAACACTTTAACCAGTTGCTGGCTGAAATCGACATCTACAGCCAGCGCGGTCAAAACCTGATTCAGGTCTTCAAAACTGCAACGCGTATGGAAGTGGCGTTTTGGCAGCAAGGTCTAAACGCACAATAAGGTTAATTGGAGAATCTCATGTTAATAGAACAAATCACTCAAGCATTAACCGCAGTGCGTCAGCAAAAGCCTTTAGTCGTGAACATTACCAACTACGTGGTGATGAACAACACGGCGAACGCTTTGTTGGCTATCGGTGCTTCGCCAATCATGGCACATTCAAAGCAAGAAATGGCAGAAATGATGTCGTTTGCTGGCGCTTTGGTGATCAACATCGGCACCCTAGACAGCGTTTGGACGCCGCGCATGAGCTATGCCGTCGAGCAAGCCAATTCGAACGGTAAAATTGTTGTGCTCGACCCTGTCGGTTGCGGTGCAAGTTCACTACGCACCGAAACCTCGCGCGAAATCGCCCGCCTTGCAAACAAGTTAATCATTCGTGGTAATGCTTCCGAAATCATCGCTCTCGCTGGTGAGCAAGCGCAAAGCAAAGGTGTAGATGCACTCGACAGTAGTGATGCAGCCCTTGGGGCGGCTCACTTCTTAGTTGAAGAATACGGAGTGAGCGTGGTGATCTCCGGCGAAACTGACTACATCGTCACTAAAGAGCAAACCGTCCAGCTGAATAATGGTCACGAGATGATGCCATACGTAACGGGCATGGGTTGCACGTTAACCGCACTGACAGGCGCGTTCGCAGCAATCGGCGACGAAACAGGCCTTGCTGCGGCAGCGGTGCTTGGCGTTGTGGGTGAAATTGCGGCTGAGCAAGCGCGAGGGCCAGGTAGCTTGCAAATGCATCTTTTGGATGAGCTTTACCAACTGGATGAAGAAACACTGGCAACACGCCTTAAGTTACAAGTGAGATAAATCGCTTCTCAATGCTTTAAACGCCTCTCACTCCAACGAAAGTGGGAGGCGAAAGGAAACACAATGAACACCTATCGTTTGTATTTGGTCACCGACGACCAACAAGATTTATCCACTCTCAAACACGTTGTAAGAAAGGCGGTAGAAGGTGGGGTCACCATGGTACAGGTGCGCGAAAAACATGGTGACGTTCGTGCATTTATTGAACGAGCTCAAGCCGTGAAGACGCTCCTTGAAGGCACTGGCGTCCCGTTAATCATCAATGATCGTGTTGATGTTGCCCTTGCCGTCGATGCCGATGGTGTTCACCTCGGGCAGTCAGACATGCCAGCAGAGATCGCTCGTCAATTGATTGGCCCAAACAAGATTCTCGGCTTATCGATTGAGACTGAAGATCAGCTGGCAGAGGCGGATTCTCTGCCCATTGATTACATCGGCTTGAGTGCCATCTTCGCTACGCCAACCAAAACCAACACCAAAAAACACTGGGGTATAGAAGGTTTAAAAATGGCGCTGAACACCACGTCCTTACCAATCGTCGCTATTGGTGGCATCAACGAAACCAACATTCCTGTTCTGAGTGCGACAGGTGTACATGGTTTGGCTTTGGTTTCTGCCATTTGTCATGCAGAAAACCCAACCAAAGCAGCAGAGTACTTACTTTCTCTGATGGATTAAGACCCCAACGCTTAAGGATGAGCGCCTTTACCCTCCGGATAAATGTCATCAATTCATCACTCAACCTTCATTCTCTCGTCAAATTGACAAAGCGTTGATAAGTTTTTCACGCCAGATAACGTAAGATAAGTCCCTTATTTTCACGTGGTTGAATAACCCTCAATAAAAACAAAACGCTCTCAATGAAAACCAAAAAATATGGATTGATGATGCTCGCCTTGTTTGTTCTTGGCATCATCCCAATGTCGCTGTTTGGCTCTTATCACGATCTCACTTCACAGGTGCCTGAAAGTCTGGGTATTACTTTTACTTTGCTCACTGACTCTGCTGGCAGCAAAGGCTTTTTAATTACCTTAACACTGCTACTGCTTTCTTTATTTCGCTTTAAGCCAAGTCGCACTAAGTGGATGCAAAAACTCTCAATGTTAGGGCTGTTACTTGTGATTGGCTTTGCCAGCAAAACGGGGCTAAAACTGATGACAGAAAGCCCTCGCCCGTACACGGAATTGCTCGCAGCAGAACAATTAATTGAAACACCAGAAACGTTTTATCAGTTAGATACAAAGCAACAAGCCAACGTAATTAACCAGATTTCTGAACACGTCAGTGATTGGCGGACGCGCCATTGGCAAGGCGAGAAAGACTATTCTTTCCCGTCGGGCCATACGATTTTCGTTTCGATTTGTCTGGCTTTCTTTGGTGGATTGTTCTTACAGAACAAGTGCTATATCTCTGCACTGTCATTATGGATGTGGGGAATGAGCGTCGCATATAGCCGCTTATGGCTGGGCATGCATCGCCCTGAAGATTTAATAGGCTCGGTCTTGTTTGTCGCGATTGTATTTACTTTACTCCCGACATTTCAGATTAAGAAACAGATGCCGTTTGTTTCTCTTGCTTCGCGCTAATGTGAACGGTTACTAGATAAAAAAGAAGCCAGCGATTCGCTGGCTTCTTGCTTTCAAGCGCTACTTTTTTCTAGCCATTTTTTGGTGGTTCAAACGCTGTTAGTTCTAATTCTGGGCCAGTGTATTTTTCAATACGAACCAGTGCCGAGTTCGCCGCACAGCCGTTTGCAAGTCGAGAGGTCGGAATATCCAACGTTAACACGTTACAACCGCCGTTCTTACAAATGCCGGTTTTCGGATCCAAATCCGGCCAACCGCCTTCATGAATACATACTGAACCTTGCTTGATTCGGTCAGTCACTTCCGCGCCAACCAATACTTGGCCACGGTTGTTAAACGCACGAACTAGATCGCCCGTTTTAATACCACGCGCTTTCGCATCTTCAGGGTGAATCCAAATAGGTTCACGGTTTGCAATTGCGTACTCTTCGCGAATCTTCGCGTAGTTAAACTGGCTGTGTAGACGATGCGCTGCGTGCGCGGTCATTAGCTGCAACTCGCCATCTTTTGCATTGCCGGTGTACTCGGTTGGTGCCATCCACGTAGGGTGTGGAGGACAGTCTTCCAACTGGTAACCTTCAATGGTTTTCGAGAAGATTTCAATCTTACCACTTGGCGTACCTAGCGGGTTCATGATCGGGTCTTCACGGAAATCCGCGTAACGAACAAACTGTGCGTTCTTCTCGTTCCACTTCATCTCGATCAGTTGGTTATCTTCCCAGAACTTGCTAAAGTTCGGCATTGCAATGCGAGAGCCACGGCCACCTTGTTGCGCCGCCTTATAGAAGCCGTACAGCCATTCCATTTCGGTTTTGCCTTCGGTGTACACATCACGGCCACCCGGTGCTAGCATCTCTGCCATGTCCGCGAATACGTCGAAGTCATTACGCGCTTCACCTTGCGGCTCAACCACTTGCTTCATTGGCACCAAGTGTTGGTTACTGTAGTCACCCGTCATCGTTAAGTCGTTACGCTCGAACGATGTGGTGATTGGCAGAACGATGTCCGCATGCTTCGCAGCCGCCGTCCAGTAAGGCTCTGAAATCACGATCAGCTCAGGCTTTTGCCACGCTTTAATCAAGCGGTTGGTGTCTTGGTGGTGAGTAAAGTTCGCACCGCCAGCCCACCAAATCATCTTAATGTTCGGGAACGTCAGTTCATGACCGTTGTGATGGTAGGATTGACCTGGGTTTTCCAACGCCTCGACAATACGCGCCACAGGGAAGCTTTGCACCGCGCCAGACACTGCCCAGTCGTTACCCGCAGAAGAGCCACCACCCAGTGATGCCGAAATCGCAGGAAGAACGCCAGCATCACGAGCAGGGTTACCACCGTTTGAGTAGTGATAAGAGAAACCAAAACCACCGCCCGGTAAACCGATTTGACCCAACATCGTTGCCAGTGTAACCAGCATCCAGTGACGCTGCTCACCGTATTGTTGGCGCTGCATGCCCCAACCCGCCATCAGCATGGTGCGGTTTTTACTGAAGATGTCAGCCAATAGCTCAAGTTGCTTCGCAGGTACGCCACAGATTTGTGATGCCCATTCTGCTGATTTTTCTACGCCGTCTTCTTCGCCCATCAGGTACGCTTCAAACTTGTCGTAACCTGCGGTGTATTTATCGAGGAAGGCTTTATCGTGCTTACCTTGTTTCACTAAGGTGTGTGCGATACCCATCATCATTGCCACGTCGGTCATTGGGTGAGGAGCAATCCACTCCGCATTCTCGCCAAAGAATTCAATGGTTTCAGAACGAATAGGGTCAATCGCAATGACCGTCTTGCCTGATTTTTTCAATTGATGGAAGAATTCAAGACCAGCACAGTCTGTTGAGCTCCACGCGATTTTTAGAGTGTTGATCGGGTTTAAGCCCCAAAGCACAACCACATCGCTGTGCTCTAGTACCACTGGGTACGTGGTTTGTTGCTCGTACACTTCGATAGAGCCCACAACGTGCGGCATGATGATCTGCGCAGCACCCGTTGAGTAGTCACCCAAGTGGCCTGAGTAGCCGCCCGCCATGCTCATGTAACGTTGCAGCAAGGTTTGTGCTTTGTGCAGCACGCCACTTGAACGCCAGCCGTAAGAACCAGCAAACACAGAAGCCGGGCCATATTCTTTACGAATGCGCATGTGCTGTTCGTGGATCAGCTTGTAAGCTTCATCCCAAGACACGCGTACAAATTCATCGCTGCCGCGAACGCCTTCGGGAGCTGATGGGTTTGCCAAGTAACCTTTACGAACCATTGGGTACTTAACACGCGCTTTAGTGTGCACTTGGTCAGGACCAGTGCTTTGTAGGCTATTTGGTACAGTTTGAGGCAGAGCATTGGTGGTCGAAACCAACTTACCATCTTGTACTTCACACAGCATTGGGCCCATGCGGCCCGCCGTTAGAATGCCTTTGCCGCGAGCATTAGAAGACGCAACAGACATAGGTGCAAATGAAGTGAATGCCATTGCACCAGCCGCCATACCAGTGCCTTTTAGAAATCCGCGACGGGTCATATTAGTCATAATCTTATCCTTCTATTTATCGTTAGTGACCAACCACATCTTTCGCGTGGTGCTGGAAGAACTTGGTTAGAATTTCTAGGTTCTCGGCTGAAATATCAGTTCGATCACCCATACTTTTCGCTACCGGTCCCCATGCATTCACTGTGAAGTGATTTGAAGGAATTTTCGCGTGACAAGTGGCACAGTAAACGTTGTCCAACTCTTCTGCGTATGACCATACTGGATCAAGCGTGTCTACAACTGGAGAATCAATAGCACCTGTTAGAGAAACTGCGCGCCATTCGTTGCCGTAAACATCCGCCTCAAATTCACCAGCTTCAAGCGCTTGTTGGCCTTGCTCTGTTAGCGTTGCTACGATGGCACGTTGACCTTCTCCCATGTAAAGCACTTGTTCTGCGCCTTTCATTTGGAATGCATTCAACTTAACAGTGCGGTTGTCGCCTTCCGCGCTCATCACTTCCAGTTTTGTTGTTGGATTGATGGTACCCATTTCACCCAAATTAATCGTTGTTACTGGGTAAACTACCTTCGCGTTAGCAGCTGTCTTCGTCGTGAAGCTCATCAGCGTTTCGAATGCTTTGCTGTCTAGCTCTGCTTCTGGTGCAAAGTGAGCCACACCTTTGTGACAATCGATACACGTTTGATCGTTCGCTTTCGCGTATTCATGCATCTTCGCCGCATCGCGTGATTGCTCAAACTCTTCCATTGCATCGAAATCATGACACGAACGACACGTCGCTGAATCGTTTTCACGGAACTGAGCCCATACAGTTTCAGCCATGTCTTTACGATGTGCTTCGTATTTCTCTGGCGTGTCGATCTTGCCTGTCACAAATTCGTGGTAAATGTCTTTCGACGCACGAATTTTGGTGATCAGGTAATCCATTGGTTCTTGAGGAATATGACAGTCAGAACATTCCGCGCGAATGCCCTTTGCATTACTGAAGTGAACTGAGCCTTGATACTCTTTATAAGGGATTTCCATAGAGTGGCATGAGACACAAAACTCAGTGTCAGACGTGTAGTGCATCACCGCTGCACTGCCGCCCAAAGTTAACCAACCCACACCAACGCCAGCAGCAACTAGCAATGCAATATATCGTTTTTTTATTGACATAATTCGCAACACTTCCAAATAAAATGTAATTATAGGTCGCAAATTACTACTTTGTAGGTAGATAACTCTTGATCCACATCATTACCGTGTTGCTCTCTGCGTCTCAAGAATGAAATTTCGTTATTTAGCTCCCATGAATTCATATCTAACGCAAATTTTTTGCACAATTCGACATTCACAACATAAATCACTTTTCTAAATTGAACGGTTTGATCAATAAGCTAAGAGAATGAGAGACTGGCAATTCAACTCGATGCATTAAGGATGTGCATGTCGACTCTCATATCTACACCCAGAACCAAAATGGGCCCGATCAGAGCAGAAGATTGGGCGCTATTTCAGCGTTTACATATCGAGCCGAGTGTCATCGCTCTCTGCTTCGATAAACCTGACGAGCGAGTGTTACGCGACAAGTTTGAATCTCGTTTAGCGAGCTGGACACCAGAGTGTGACCATTGGTTGTGCTTGACCATTCTCGATGCAAATACTCAACAACCTATTGGGATCACGGGTTTTGTACTAGAGGAAGACAAAGCCGAAGTAGGCTATTTGCTGCTGCCCGAGTTTCATGGCCAGCAATTCGGCACAGAAACACTTAAGGCTTTGCTGCACTGGGCAGAAACCACGCACGATATCCGCCGCTTTTCCGCCACAGTGACCGAAGGAAATATCGCATCAGAGCGCGTACTCACAAAATGCGGCTTCGAACTCTCTCAAGTCATTCCAGACGCATACCAAATCGGTGGCAAACACTACGCCGATAAAATCTACTCGCGACAAAAATAAGGACGTATTTTGAATAAAGTAGTCATCGTTACCGGCGCAAGCCGAGGTATTGGAGCCGCAACCGCGAAAAAGCTGGCCGAGCAAGGCTATCGCGTTTGTGTTAATTACCGCACTCAGCAAGAGGCCGCCGACCAAGTTGTAGCAGAAATACAAGCAAACGGCGGGAAAGCCATTGCCATCGCCGCAGACGTAGCCGATGAGCAACAAGTGCTCAACCTTTTCGATGCAACAGAAAACGCACTAGGCTCAGTCACCCATTTGGTCAACAACGTTGGCATTCTATTTACTCAGTCACCGTTGGCGGAAATCAGCTTGGAGCGCTTCCAAACTGTGATGAACACGAATGTCGCCAGTTGTTTCCTCTGCTGTCGAGAAGCGGCGAAGCGATTCAGTGCGGGCGGTGCCATTGTGAATGTCTCCTCTGGAGCGTCACGCTCAGGCGCGCCATTTGAGTATGTTGATTACGCCACATCAAAAGGCGCGATGGATACCTTAACTAAAGGGCTCTCGCTCGAGTTGGCAGAGCGCAATATTCGCGTCAATGGCGTTCGACCTGGTTTCATTTATACCGATATGCATGCCGACGGCGGAGAACCAAACCGAGTGGATAGACTGAGCCCTCAAATTCCTCTTAAACGCGGCGGCACAGTAGAAGAAGTGGCGAATGCGATCGCTTGGCTACTGAGTGACGAAGCTTCTTATGTCACAGGATCATTTATCGATATTGCAGGGGGCAGATAGAATGCAAATCCATATCCGACAAGCTACTCCCAAGGATTTAGACGGAATTTTTCAGCTTAATTTGCAGATCAATTCACTGCATTTTGCGAATGCGCCAGAAGCCTTTGTTGCGCCTTCAGAAGCTGATCGCGAATTTCTTGCGCAAGCACTAGAGAACAAAGAGCGACTCTTTTTGGTTGCCGAACGTGAACAGCAAATTCTTGGCTTCTTAACCGCGATGATCACCCAAAACGACACCGTCAGCTTTCTGATCAAAGACCCAATTTGCCGCGTGGGGACGATCGTTGTCGATGAAGAGCAAAAACAGCAAGGAATCGGTCGTCAACTGCTCCAAACTTGCGAGCATTGGGCGCGCGATGCCAATGCCACGCAAGTTCGATTGGAAGTGATGGAATTCAATCAGCCAGCACAGCGTTTTTACGATAATCAAGGTTTTAAAACTAACTCACGCATTATGCTGAAACATTTGTAACGATAACGGCAATTAAACGCTTTTCACGACTAAAGCCGACTAAATCGCATTTATCACTTCGATTTGTCCCCCGATTTTAGAAAAGGCGATATGATGTACTGATATACCTAAGTGACTTCAAGATGCCTGGGTATAAAGGAGATTCGAACATGATTTATCTTTTCGATTGGGGGAACACCTTGATGGTAGATTTCCCTCACGCACAAGGAAAAATGTGCGATTGGGAACACGTAGAAACGGTTCCTCAGGCCACAGAAACGCTGGCAGTACTTTCCCAAAATCATCCCATTTACATTGCGACCAGTGCATCTGACTCCAACATGGAAGAGGTTCAACGTGCATTCGTCCGCGTCGACTTGGACCAATTCTTAAATGGCTATTTTTGTTTTGCCAACCTCGGTATCGCTAAAAACCAACCTGAGTTTTATCTCGCCGTCGCAAAACAGTTAGGGGTTAACGTGAGTGAAATAACCATGGTCGGCGATTTACCTCACAAAGACATTTATCCCGCCATGCAAGCGGGCGTAAACACCATTTGGTTTAACCCAACGGGCGCTGATGCACCAGCCGAGCCCATTCTGAATCAAATTCGCTGTTTGTCTGAGCTTATACCCTAACCGTTACCTGCACTAATCAAGGAAGATGAATGCAAATCAGACCCATCAAGGTAAGCGATATCGAACGCTTCACCGCGCTGTGGAATCGGGTGTACTCCGAGGGGGAGTTTTTGATTTCTCCAGCCCCCGATAACGCAACACTTCGTAGCATCCTGCAACGTGTTGAGAACAAATCCATCCCTCAGTTTGTCGCGTTTGACCGCCAAGAACTGATCGGCAGCGTTGAAATCTTCCCTGCAGAAATGTGCGGCTACGAAGGCGGACAGCTTATTCGCGTCGGTATTCTTGGTATTCACATTGACAAAAGCTACCGAGGCAAAGGATTAGGACGGAAATTATTATCAATGGCAATCGCGCGCGGTTGGGCGTTTGGCTACGACCAAATCGTACTCAACGTATACAAAACCAACACACCAGCGATTGCTTTGTATGAACGCTTTGGGTTTGAACATCAGGGAGAACTTGGGGAAGTGATCTTGCCAAATGGCAAGGTCTTAATGAGTCAAAAAATGGTATTGAATAAAGCGCAACGCCGTTCGAACAACCCCGGTTTGTAGATTCTCGATAACCGTTTTTCACAAAGCTTAATTGGGACTAACACCCTTGCGTCACATGCCCTCGAACAATTGAATCGGTCGAGGCTTGATTCACATAGTAGAAGTAGCACGCTTCTTCTGCCAATGTGTAACCCTGCGGCCAAATGTACACCACGCGATCAACGCCCGATTTATCTAAGAACTGATAATCGGGAATCGCGACAAAATGAGCGCTGTTCGGGTGCTGCTGACCGATGATACAAAAATCACTGCCTTTGCACGGCACGTCAATTTTCGAGTAGCCTCTGGCAGGCAGGTCTATTTCTAATAAAGCACGAATACTGTCGGCGCTGGCTTCTGGCATGCCTTTGCGTGTTTTGACTTGTCGGTCAATGTAGTGAACGTGCTCTTGGTCGTAAGCGTTATCAATCACAGATTGAGCATGGAAGAATTTGAGAGCCGTACCTAAAGAAGACTGAGAACTGTGCAGCATCGCAGCGTATGCTTGGCGATGAATATCGAGTAGTACTGGTAAAGCAGCTAATGCGATGAAAGCCAAAGTGGTGAGCACTATGGTGATTTCCATCAGCGTAAATCCCTTTGATTTCACGTTTCCTATCTCAACTAGCCCAAGACAATAGCCCCACATCCATGTGAGACCGAGCCAATATATCGCCAATTTCTTACGATTAAAGGCCCAAGGGGTAAGAAGAGACAAACACCACTCAAACTTGAGAACAGCAGCCAAAGAGCGGTGCAACAAAACGACGCTATGTATCAGATATTAGACGATTTTTACTCTCTAGCTATTGAGTAAAGGCACATTATTTCGCACCAGACCACGACGAACATTCGTGCACATTTTGCCAAAACGACGAATTTCATCGAATTGCGGAACAATGCCGCGCTCCATAGCCGATTCCCAATAGCTCAGCTCTGAATCCACCATTTCCAGTAACTTCTTCGGACAACCGATGCACTGCCCCTCCGGCCCACACACAAAGGTTTCCGGTTCGTAAATCGGTAGTTCAGCTTTTACTTGGTCGATGATATTACGCATCGCGGTCATTCGGTCTGGCTTTGCCGTCATCACTCTGCTCCACGGATTAAGATGAGGCAGAATTGTACTCACTGGCACGTGAATGTCCCTACCTAATTTAGGTATATTCCGTTTTGATAGCCTTTTTTATCGTCAGATCTGGTTTTTTAACCACCAAATACACCGCCGTAGCCGCTAGGACAAAGCCAGAAATGCCCATCCAATCAAATGACTCTCCAAACGCGAGCCAAGCTTGAATCGCCGTCGTTGGCGGCACTAGGTAAAACACAGACGCCACACTCGAAGACGCCCCATTTCTCACCATGTACAGCAACAATAGAATCGCCACACAAGAGAGCACGACGACCAACCACAACACGGTCAAAATAAACTCCAGTTCCCATTGCACTTGCATGGTTTCAAACAGCATCGCAACAGGCAGAAACATGATGAGCGCGGCCAAATATTGCACCGTCGCACCACCAACCATATCCACTTGTTGGCAATGTTTTTTCTGATACAGCGTCCCTAGCGTGATACCAACCAAAGCCAATAAACACAAACCAATGGCCAACACTTTGTGCTGCTCGGATTGCCACTCCATTTTGCCCATCAACACCATAGCGATACCGACAAAACCAAGAGCCAAACCCAGCCATTGCGAGGGTTTAAATTCCTCACGAACAAACGCCACCAGCAAAGCCGCGGTTAAAATCGGCTGAATGCCCACCAGCAACGAACTCAACCCCGCTGGCATACCCAAAGCGATAGCGAAATAAGTACCGCCCAGATAGAAACCGTGGATTAACGCCCCAACCACGCAGCTGTGCCAAAAATCTGTTCCTGTCGGCAACCTTCTACGCAATACCGCCACAAGAACCAAAAACAGTAAGACATTGAATGCCATACGGATAGAAAGCAGTGTCGCTGGCTCAGCATATTGCAAACCAAAACGCGCACCAACAAATCCAGAAGCCCAAAGGATGACAAATACAAAAGGGATGGCTCGGATTAACATGATCGCCTCACTCACGCTTGTTTTATGTTTTGAGATACTGCTAATGTAATTAGGTACAGTGTTTTCAAAAAGTGACAGATGGAAGTGTTTTTATGGGTACAGATTTATTGGAAAGCGGTGAAGGGAATAAGTACCTCGTGGTGGAAAAACACCTCAAACAAGCCATCAATGGTGGCGTTTATCAAGCGGATGATCGACTGCCCTCCATTCGCTCGTTGAGCCAAGAATTAAACGTCAGCAAAAACACCGTGATTCGTGCATATCAAGAGCTGGAAGCGCAAAACTTGGTGTACTCGGTTCCCAAATCGGGTTATCGAGTGAAAATCGCCTTGCCGACCTCTCGCTCAATTCCGGATCCGACTCGTGTGGATTTGCTCTCGATCTGTAAAGAAATCCTCACATACCCTGAATACCAAGAGCGTTTGCCCGCTGGCTCTGCCCACCCAAACATTGATTCCCCCGCGATCAAAAGCTTGTACGCCGAGATTGGCCGTCACAGCCGCCAGCAAACGCATGTACCGAGCCATTACCAGTTGCCACCCGGTGATCACCTCTTAATTAAACAACTGGCGAAAATCACGCAAGATTTGGGCACGCCAGCCAAATTGGATGAAATCATGGTGACGCACGGCGCGCAACAAGCAATAAGCCTAGCGCTGCGCGCAACAAGCAATAAGCCTAGCGCTGCGCGCAACGACACAAAAAGGCGATATCGTCGCGGTGGAGTCTCCTTGTTATTTTGGAAACTTATTGATGCTCGAATCACTCGGCCTCAAAGTGGTGGAAATCCCGAGTTGCCCACGAGACGGTATGTGCGCCGAAGCCTTAGCAAAAGCGATGTCGACATGGGACATAAGAGCGATCATCGTAACACCAAACTTCACCAACCCTACTGGTGCCATGATGCCGTTAGAAAAGCGCCAGCAATTGCTCTTGGCGTCCGGCAATGTTCCTATTATCGAAGACGATGTGTTTGGCGGGTTAAGTTATGATAAGCCGTTGCCAAGCTTGAGCTTGCTCGATGACAAGCAACGCGTGATTTACGTGAATTCGTTATCCAAAACACTCGATTCGCGTTTGAGAATTGGTTGGATGTTGGCGGGGCGATATCGAGATCAAATTGAGCAATATCTACTGTGTGAGAACATGGGCAGTTTGAACCTGATGCAATCTGCCGTGGCAACGTTTCTAACGTCAGGCAAGTATCGAACGCATACTGCGCGAATGGGTCGGGTTTATCAAAACAACATGCGTCGATTTATCCAGATGCTTCATCAATACTTGGATGAATACGAATCTATAAAAAATCGATATCAGATCAACGCCGTGCAAGGCTCGTTCTTGCTTTGGTTGCGCCTGCCCGAAGACACGGACAGTTATGCGTTGTATCAAGCGTGCAATAAGCACAGAATCAGCCTACTTCCCGGCACCGTATTTGGCACTCAAGAGCAATATCGACATTGCGTGCGCCTCAGCGTGGCAAACTTTGGTCATGAAACCGATTGGAGTCACGCGATGCAAACACTGGCAAAGTTGATAGCAAAGCATGTCTGTTAACTCGCTCTTGCTAAATGAACTTATGCCCACACACGCAAACAGGTAACAACAAAAAACTCCACGCAAAGGTGGAGTTTTCTCGTATCGTTATCGCCCTCAGTGCAACTTAATTTGCCACATTCTCGCGACGTTTTCGGCTAAATTGGCAACGTTGACGTCAGCCTCTTTCATGGCCTCAGATAAGCTCATCGCCCTTGGTACACAAGCAAACACCGCATCAATACCGCACTCATAAACCGCATGATAGTTGTCGCCCACACAGCCTGCTAACGCAATGACTGGCAAATCAAACTGCTTGGCCACCTTAGCAACGCCCATCGGCGTTTTGCCATGCGCGGTTTGATGATCGATTCGACCCTCGCCTGTGAATACGATATCCGCATCCGCAACATGCTCAGCAAGCTTGACCGTTTCAAGCACAATCTCAATTCCCGGTTGCAAACGCGCTGGCGTGTACCCGAGCAAGGCCGCGCCCATACCACCAGCAGCACCCGCCCCTTCACGAGTCAGTACGTGCTTACCCGTCGCTTGTTCCGTCAACTCGCCAAACTTGCGCAATGCGTTATCGAGCAGAGTGACGTCTGACGCTGTCGCTCCCTTTTGCGGGCCAAAGATAGCCGACGCGCCTTTTTCGCCACAGAGTGGGTTATCAACATCGCACGCTACCAACACTTCGCAAGCAGCTAAGCGCGGGTCAAGACCAGAAATATCGATGGATGCAAGCGCCGCTAACTCGCCTCCATTTGGGGTAATTGCATGACCAAATTCATCAAGAAACGTTACCCCCAACGCGGTCAACATACCCACGCCACCATCATTGGTAGCGCTGCCGCCCAAACCAATGATTAAGCGTTGAATACCTCTGTCTAGCGCGTGTTTGATCAGCTGTCCGGTACCAATGCTGCTGGTCAGTTTTGGGTCGCGAGCATCACTCGGCACAAGGTGTAGCCCACTGGCCTCCGCCATTTCAATAACCGCAGTTTCGCCGTCGCCGAGGATGCCATAAAACGCTTCAACATCATTCCCTAATGGCGCAGTCACTGTTGTGAAGACTTGTTCGCCTTGAGTTGCATCTATCAAAGATTGAACCGTGCCTTCGCCGCCGTCTGCGACCGGAACCGTAACAAACTCGGCATCATGCCATACGCGAGCAAGACCCGTTTTGATCGCCTCGCTCACTTGTTTGGCGGTTAAACTTTCTTTAAATGAATCAGGTGCAATTACCACTTTCATACGTATTTCCAGAGACTTATAAGAGAACGAGACTCAAAATGTACACCAATGCCATTGCCGTGACACCTTGAACGAGCGTAGCCATGGTTTGCGCGCGGTAGGCTAAGCCCACCGACATGCGGCTAAACTGCGAAACTACCCAGAAGAAGCTGTCGTTTGCATGAGAAACCGTCATCGCACCTGCACCGATCGCCATCACCGTTAATACGCGGCCCATTTCTGAATCTAGCCCCAATTGCGTAAGCATAGGCGCAACCAAAGCTGATGTGGTCACCAGCGCAACCGTAGACGAACCTTGCGCCGATTTTAGCGCAGCCGCAACGATAAATGGCATAAAAATGCCCACGCCCAGCGCCGATAGCGTCGTACCCAAGTATTCACCTAGCGGCGTTGCTTTTAATACCGCGCCAAATGCACCACCAGCACCGGTAATCAAAAGAATAGGCGCAGCAGCCGTAATACCTTGGCTGATTCGCTCGCCAAATTCTTCAATCTTGTTGTCTGATTTGAGTAGGCGAACAGAAAGGAACAGGCCAATCACCAATGCCGTTAGTGGCTGTCCTAAGAAAGTCAGAACATCAAACACAAAACCTTCGCCCAGCGGTAAGCTTGGGAATTTCGCGATAGAGCCAAAACAGATCAATAAGATTGGAACAAAAATAGGAGCGAATGCTTGGCTCGCCGTTGGCAATTTGCCGTAAGACGCTTTGAGTGCTTGCCAGTCATGCTGAATTTCATCTGCGGCTTCAATGCCATCTGGTTCAACATGTTGGAATCGGTTCGCCCACAACATACCCGCTAGCGCCGCAACCGCTGCAACAAACACACCCACACCAATCACTACACCAAGGTTAGATTCCAGGCCTAAGTTACCCGCAGCGGCAATCGGGCCAGGAGTTGGCGGCACAAACGTGTGCGTCGCGTATAGGCCAGTTGCCAACGCCACACTCATCGCAACGCTTGAGGTTTTTAAACGCTTCGCGAGTGATTCTTTGAGCGAGTTCAGAATGACAAAGCCTGAATCACAAAATACCGGAACAGAAACGATGTAACCGATGATACTCATAGTCAATGTTGGGAAACGCTCACCCAACACTTTAATAACCGTATCGGCCATGGTGATCGCCGCACCACTTTTCTCCAAAATAACACCGATGATGGTACCTAAAACGATAACCAAACCAATGTAACCAAGGATGCCGCCAAAGCCAGAAGCAATGGTTTTGGCAATGCTATCTGCCGGTAAGCCGTAAGCAAATGCCGCAAGGAACGCCGCGATGATCAGCGCTAAAAAGGGATGTAATTTGAATTTGGTGGTCGTGAGCACAATAAATGCGATCACCCCGAGCAGGATTAATATAAGGTTCATGATAACTCCATTTATTCTTATTTTGCTGAACGAGTCCGTGTTGGCTCACTCAACATGTAGGGACGCATGAATTATTAATCGTTTGCTTTCGAATTCCTTTAGGCGGAGTGACAAATGATGTGGTCAAAAAATGACGCGTATTGTGCAAATGCACAATATCACGCCATTTTTGAGAGCCGAGTCGCAATATAAAGCTCCGCTAACCCCACAAAATTGGTGGTTGGCAGCCCTGTTATCTCGGTGATTTTTTCTAACCGATAACGCAGAGTGTTCCGGTGAATAAACAGCATTTTAGAGCATTCCGTCACATTGCCATTGCATTCAAACAACGCATCTAGGGTTTTCAGTAATTGCCCAGATTTGTCTTTCTCTTTCAACCGTTTCACGCCATCAATAATTTGTTCACCTTGCCAAATATCCGCCAACGGCGCTAACAGCACAGGCAAACGAAGTTCATCGAACAGGTACTTACGTTTCTCTGGGTAGAACTGCTTGCCAATGGCTAATACCTGTTTCGCGCTTTGGTATGACAACGCGACATCTTTAGGCTCATTAAACAGCTGCCCTAGCGCAATGTGAAACGTATGCGAATCGTGATCGCTTAAGCGCGACATCAACTTATCAATGCGGTCACTTTCGATTTGGCTATCCCACTGCTTGGCGGAATGACACGGTTTCAGCACCACAATTTCATTCACTGAGACAATCGCAACCAGGTTGTTACGCTCCGGATATTCAAGCAGCTCAACAATATTGCGCACACTCTTCATGCTTTTTGAGGCGGACGGCGTCGAGACTTCAATCACCGTTGCCACCCGTGGTTGAGTAACATCGATAGAAAGACGCATCGCCCAATCTTTCAGCTCTTCATCGGTCAGTTTCCCATTGATCCAAGCCAGAATAAACTCTTCGCGATGACGTCTGTCCCACTGAAATTTTTCCACCAGCGCAGCTTGCTCGATTGTCAATTCAGCGGTCATTTTGACCAGTTTGGCGAAATCTCGGATTTTCTCCGGCTCACCTGTCACACCAACAATACCGACCACGTCACCATGCAATTTCAACAGCATATTGATTCCGGGTTTGACACCCTGCAACGTCAAACATTGCTGCTCATTCAGCTCTAGCGAATCGCCGTGATTCAACGCCAATACCGCGCCATCATGCACTTGCCCAACGCGTTTTGGATCGCCACTACCAATAATGATGCCTGCTGAGTTCATCACATTCACATTGTGACCAATGATGGACATGGTTCGATCAACAATTTGCTGTGCTAAGGAGTGGTCGAGAATCACCATTTCGATTTTCCAAACTTATAAATGAATCACTCAATAAATCACAAATAGCGTGCTATCGCGATGCTGTCGATGCAAATTGCAGGCGTAGCTCAAATCATTACGCCTTAACCACACATAAAAAATGGTTTAATCCGTCATTTTGAACAGAGGGATATATACTTAAAGCAAAGAGACTTCGATGCCTTGTTACTACGCGTTGGAGTTACGTTGCTGCAAGCGAGCGATAACGGAGGAAACACGATGGAATTGCGTAATAAAGCGGGCGAAATTGCCAAAATTGCTGACAACCTCACTTTGAAGGAAATTACTGAAATGGGCTACACCGTGGACTTATGCGATGAAGCTTATGATGCCAATGAGCACTGGAAAGCAGAAGGCAAAACTGAGGGTATGGGCGAGTACCCAGAAGAGTAAACGTCCCGACGAGCCAGCGCACTAGAGCCTACAAAAAAGAGTGCTACAAAAACAAAAAACCGAGCGACTTAACGCTCGGTTTTTTACTTTTGAACCTCTTGAATGAACATATCCATCTCTTCAAGATAATTGCCGTTTGAGCATCCCCAGTCAGTGACTTCAATCAGCTCAGTAATCAGCTGACCTGAATCATCACTTTGCACTCGCATAACAAACGCTTCAAAACGGTCAAGTTGAGCCTGAGTTTTAATGGCATGTACCGCATATTCTTGCATCAGCTCGTTATACACCTGCCAACGGTGATCATCAGAAACATCACTACTCAGAATGACCGCACATTTTTGCTGAATACTCTCAATGGCATCCTTTTTAGGAGCCGTCACTGACGAACATCCCGCTAAAACCACTCCTAGCGTCAGCAACGTTACTTTTGCTTTATTTATCATTTCGTTTCCGCTTTGTACGACTGCAACAAGAAATTTTATAAATTGTATACCATCAGCGCCAAAACGTAAGGTGCTCCACAACAAATAACCTACTAACCATTTAAAATGTAAACAAATAGTAAAATCACGTTTACGCGATGCAAAATCGACAAATGAGATTGTCGCTCCTTTCTCGCGGCCAAGCGTGCAATAATCAACTGTCTACATAACGAAACCATTTGAAGGATCAAAATGACCGCAACGGATTATCTCAACGACCTCAATCAACGTTACCTCGCGATTCACCGCACCAAAGAAGATTTCTTTTGGGAAACTTACATGGGGATCAGCGATGACCATGATGGCTCGACGCAAGCACAAACGGCGTGGACAAGCTTTTTGAGCAACGCCGAGCAAATTACTGCCATCAAGCAACAGCTTGAAGCCGCGGACTCAATTACCGACCCACAAGAGAAACAGCAAACCATTACGGGTCTTTCTGGTTGGCTAGCGATGTTTGAATCTCACGCAATCGAGGGAGAAAAAGCACAAGCGTTGAAAAATCAGCTCATTGCCTTTGAAGCTGAACTATTCGAGAAAAAACAGAACCACGTACAAACGTTTACCGATGAAAACGGCAAGCAAGTGGAAGGTTCACTGCCAGTATTGAGCTCAACCATTCGCACCAGCAACCATGAAGAAGTTCGCCAATCGGCTCATCAAGCCTTGCTGAACCTTGAACAATGGCTACTGCAAAACGGCTTTATAGAACTGATCAAACTGCGCAACCAGTTCGCTCGCTCACTGGGTTATGCGACCTTCTTTGATTACTCCGTGCAAAAAACGGAAAAGATGAGTTCTGAGCAGCTATTCGAGATTTTGGAAGATTTCGAACAACGCACGCGAGATGCGCACCTAAACAGCTTAGAAAACTTGGCGAAAGAGAAAGGCGCAAGTGCACTAACAGGCTTCAACTTTGTTTACTCGTTCGCGGGTGACGTCATGCGTGATCTTGACCCGTACGTGCCATTCTCTAAATCTCTGAGACGCTGGGTAGAATCGTTTGGTCGTCTGAATATTGATTACTCTGGCGCGACGCTAACGCTGGATTTATTAGACCGCAAAGGTAAGTACCCAAACGGGTTCTGCCACGGCCCGATCCCTTCTTTCTACAATCAAGGCGAATGGGTCGCAGCACAGGTGAACTTCACCAGCAATGCCAAACCAGATCAAGTGGGTAGCGGCTACGATGGCATTAACACGCTGTTCCACGAAGGTGGCCACGCAGCACACTTTGCGAACGTAAAAATGAACGCGCCTTGTTTTTCGCAGGAGTTTGCGCCGACGTCGATGGCTTATGCAGAAACTCAGTCGATGTTCTGTGACAGCCTGTTAACCGATGCCGATTGGCTAAAACAATACGCACTGGATGATGAAGGGAATTCGGTTCCTGATGAGACAATTCAAGCGATGATCAACAGTCGTCAACCATTCAAAGCCTACGAAGAACGTAGCATCTTGGTTGTGCCGTACTTTGAGCGCGCGTTATATCAACTTAGCGATGATGAGTTAACGCCAGAGCGCATCACTAAGCTGGCTCGAGATTGTGAAAAACAGATCCTTGGTTTGGAATGCAGCCCTCGCCCACTGATGGCGATTCCACATTTGCTATCCGATGAAGCGGCTTGCGCGTATCAAGGTTATCTACTCGCGCACATGGCGGTGTATCAGACCCGCGCATACTTCCTTGAGAAGTTTGGCTACCTGACGGATAACCCAGAAATTGGCCCACTGTTGGCAAAACACTACTGGCACGCAGGCAATCATTTGTCGCACAACGAAACGATTGTCAGCCTGACTGGCGAGGGGTTCAATGCTAAGTACTTGGCAGATGTATGTAATCTATCGCCAGAGCAAGCGTGGGAAGTACAGCAGAAGAAAATCGACTCACTTGCAACACGAGAACGAGCACCAGTCGCCTCACTGAACGCGACGATTAAAGTCGTCGACGGCAGTAAAGAACTGGCAAGCAACGCCATCTCTGACGAACAAATGTGTGACGATTTTGAACGTTACATCGTAGAGACTTACGGTCGATAACACGCCAAGAGCCAGAAGCCACGCTTCTGGCTTTTTACTATTAAGGCACAACAAAAGGAAGCCCCATGCATCAACAAATCATCAAGTTCTGGTTCGAAGAGCTAACGCCTCAAAACTGGTTTGAAAACAACCCAGAACTGGACAAACATATTGCGTCACGATTTGCCTCGTTACTAGAACAAGCCGCTCGTTGTGAACTGTTTAATTGGCGTGACAGCGCACAAGGACGATTGGCCGAAATCATCGTCCTCGACCAGTTTTCACGTAATGTGTATCGCAACACCCCAAAAGCGTTTGCGCAAGACCCGCTCGCATTAGCATTGGCTCAAGAAGCAATTCGGTTAGGACACGATCAAGAATTAGCGCCTGAGCAGCTAAGCTTTTTGTACATGCCCTTTATGCACAGCGAATCTCGCCTCATTCATGTCGAAGCTGAGAAATTGTTTCGCGCATCAGGGCTTGAAAATAACTACGATTTTGAGCTAAAACACAAAGCCATCATCGACCAATTTGGACGTTACCCACATCGCAACGCCATCTTGGGAAGAGAATGCACACCTGAAGAGTTAGCATTTTTGCAGCAACCCGGTTCCAGCTTTTAACCATCAATAACAACGAGAACGTTGAATGAAATTAGACGCCATATTGTGGGATTACGATGGGACACTCGTAAACTCTGTACCGAAAAACATCGACATCACCAAAGCGATCTTATCCATCGTAGCCCCGCATTTAACTGGCGATAATTTACCGAAATATCTCCATTCAGAAGCCAACTATCACTACGCAAACCACGCGGCGAAAAACTGGCAAGAGCTCTACGTGGATTACTACAGCATGTCCCATGATGAAATGCTAAAAGCTGGTGGTTTATGGGCAGAGCATCAAGAGAAAAACCAAACACCAGTAACCCTGTTTGAAGGCATTGATGGCGTTATTAAAGAGTTTGCGCAGCTGCCTCACGGCATTTGCTCTCAAAACTCACAAAGCAATATTCGTCGAGTGCTGTCCGACAACGGCATCAGCGCGCCGTTTAAATCCATCGTCGGGTATGATGACGTCTCGAACGGACACCAAAAGCCCGATGCGTACAGTGGCATCAAATGCGTTGAGTCGATTTTTGGTCACGCAGAAAATCGACAGCTGATGTACATCGGTGACCATGAAGCCGACACGCAATTCGCACGCAACATCGAACAGCAGTTGGGTGGCCAAAGTAAGGTGATTGCCGTTGCAGCAGCGTACAGCGGCGCGATGCCAGAGCGTTGGAGCGTGCAACCAGATTACGTGGCAAAAACGGTTGACGAGCTGTTTTCGATTATTGCTCAACACACGTAATTTTTGACTGCGGCTTAAGGCCAACACCTTGAATGCCAGCGCTCACCTTGCCCTTTCAGACATTGAAACAATTTTAGCCACTACACTGGAGGCCCCATGGTTACATGGCCATGTTTATTGAAACTCGATGGCGACGATGAACTTATCTATTTGCGTTCTCATGCCGATCTTGATTCCGAATGCGAAGCGCTCATTTTGGGGCCAGATGATTACGTAATTGACTCAAATGGCAACACGTTCGGGTTGCAATACAACGATTCGAACACCACCGTTTTACAACCGGAAGAACGCACTCTGTCCGTCGAGGAAGTTACGTCACTCATCCAGTCGCATGAGTTTAGTCTCGCACAAAGGTGCATCATCAAAATTCACTTCACCTCGGTACAGCAAGCAGTTGAGGCATTAGCCAATTAGCTCAAACTCCGCTCACGTTGATTACATATAATTATTATTTTTATAATTTATGATAATTTCATGTAATTAAAATCGCACCATATACTCTCCCACATCGAAACAAAACAACGTTTAAGCACACATGTTGGGAGCAAACAAATGAAAATGAATCATGTCGGTATTATGGTCGGAGATATGGATAAAGCGGTTGAGTTTTACACGCAAGCGCTTGGTCTAAAAGTCGTTATGGGCAACACGAAAGTGATTGAAGAACGCGAAACCGCAATTGGCAGAATGTGTATTGCGGTCTTTGGTGAGGGCTTTAAAGGCTTCAACATTGCGCATCTAGTGACAAGCGATGGTATCGGACTTGAGTTATTTGAAATGAAAGAGCGTCAAGAGCGCCATGAAGTGGATTTTTCTCGCATCGGTATCTTCCATTTCTGTTTGCAGACGGACGACTTTGAAGGTGCAATCAAGCGCACTGAAGCGTTGGGTGGCAAAGTTCGTATGGACATCATGCGTTACCACCCAGAAGACGATAACAAGCCTGCGAAAATGGTTTATCTAGAAGACCCATTCGGCAACCTGTTCGAGCTTTACTCGCACACTTATGAAGAAACTTACGCTTCTGAATACGAGTAATTGCATCAAGTAATACAACCGGGATCAGTGCGTTATTGAACCCGGTTGTTCAAACCGTTTCACCAACCATTGTTACGACTCAATGCCTAACGACTTCATCAACGATTCAACGGTATTGTTAACCCACAATATCAACGGATCATTACGGCGCTTTACGCTGTAAACGTAACCGAAGTTACCCTCTAATTTCGGCAGCGCGTCATCAAATTCGATAAAAGAAAAACGCTTATCTAACTGATTGATCAAGTGACGCGAACAAGGAAACAGCACATCGCTATCCGCAACCAAATTCAAAATGGTGTTGATGTGCGTGGTACGCAGTTGAATTCTTGGGACAACTGAAAAAGGCTGTAATAAGCGCGAGATGTGATCTTCTTTTTCATTCCAATGTTGGATGATGTGAACCGCGTACGCGTACTCTGAAATGTCATCCAAGTACATGCGTTTACCACCATGCGGATGCGTCGCGCGGCAGGCCAGAGCAAAGTCGTCCCGCCCGCCTTTTTTCTGAACCAGATGCTTCGGCAACTCCATAGGGAAATAGTTGATACCAAAAGCGATTTCACCCGCATCAATTTTGTCTGGCGTGGTTTCCGTCCAGTCTTCGATCACCAAGTTCATAAACGGCGCTTCTTTGGCTAGCAGCTGAGTAAACGCGGCAGAAAACCATTGCGCAATGGACGAGTTGATCGCAACACGCAGTACACTGCTCTCGGTCGCGGGATCAAAACTATGAGAAACATTCACCAGCTTGTCGATGTCGTTGATGATCCCAGAAAGCTGCGCTTTGATCTCTTCGGCTTTCGGCGTGAGCTCCATATTGGTGCCCTTACGCACTAAAATGTCGTCGTTAAACAAATCCCGAATTTTACGCAAGCTTCGGCTCACAGCAGGCTGGCTGGTGCACAAACGCTCCGCAGCCGTTGTGGTGTTACGTGTTTCAAGAATCACTGCAAGCACCTTGAGCAAATTGTAATCAAAGTTCATCAACATTATCTCTTTAGCTTTTCTCAAAGTATATCACTTTTGATATAGACTAAATACTCACAATTCATTTCTGTAATAAACGGGTTAACGACTAAGCTTAGCTGGAAACATATCCTCACAACCAAATGGATGAAACCAGCCATGAAACAAAAATTACTCGTTACTCTATTGGGATTATCAGCGCTAGGAGCCAGCCCTGTATTTGCGGCTAACACCAATGTTGATCTTGCAGAAGATGCTTATATCTACGGCTACTCTATTGATGAAGCGTACAAGTTTTTCTATCACACGGCGGTAGAAAACAACTATCCACTGAACCGCTTTCAGAATATTCGTGCTCTAGCTGATGACTCTTACACCGCTCACCCAACCATTAATAACGATACGCTTCACCTTATGGGCTGGTTAGATGTTGCTGCAGAACCTGTCATTGTGAGCGTGCCTGATATGGATGAAGGCCGTTACTGGATCTTGCACACAATGGACATGGGCCATTACACCAACGCAGCGTTCAGTTCTCGTACTCGCGGCACAAAAGGCGGCCAGTTCATGTTTGCAGCACAAGATTGGCAAGGTAAAGTGCCAGCTTCTGTCGACGAAGTGGTTCGCGTAGACAGCAACCTTGTGAAGCTGATGGGTCGCATCATGGCAGTGAATGACGAAGATGCGAAAGTCGCGCTTAACTACATGGACCAATGGAACATTCGTACCCTATCGGAATATTTAGGTAAGAACGGGCCAAAACCAGTACAAAGAACGTACCCAGATCCAAAAAATTCAACATGGCTTGAACGCGTGAACTTCGTGCTATGTGATGGCTCGATGGGCAATGCGGACAAACAGTGGTTGGACAAATACCAATCTATCGGCGTTGAACCATGCAAAACTGACTTCACGCCTGAGCAGCTAAAACTGGCAAAAATTGGTGAGAAGAAAGGCATGGAACACCTCGTCGAACTTGCACCTAAAATGACAGATGCTCGTACGTTGCTTGGTACACGCGATACCTTGGGTGATGCGCCACGCGATATTTTTGCAGAAGGTACTTACCTTGGTCAGTGGGGCTTACCACCTATCGAAGCGTCTTACCGTAAATCAGATTTCGACAGCACTGGTCAAAAACTGGATGGTTCGAAGCATGATTACGTGATGCGCTTTAAAGCGCCGAACGTCAGCGAATTCTGGTCTGTTACTATTTACGGCAACGACAACCGTTTGATGGCGAAAAACGACCTAAACCGTCACAGCCGTGGCGACCGAACCATGAAAGCGGACAAAGACGGTTACTACACCATTTACATGAGTGCGAACGAGAAAGGTCGTGCAGACGATCCAAACTTCTTGCCAGTACCTGAAAAACCGTTCTACGCCATCATGCGTTTTTACGGCGCAGACGATGCAATCCAAAGTGGTGAGTATCAAATGCCTGAAATCAAAGTAGTTAAATAATTCGTTTTAACGAACCACTGCTCTGTCGCCTCCTTAGCTCGTAAGTGCGTTAAGGGGGCTTATTTCAAGGTGGGTGTCTAGGGCAAACATCTAGCCCAAAAATCAAAGAGCCTCCCACTCAATCTAGTGATTATTTTTATTTAGGTATCGTATGGATTTTAATCTAATCCAAACCTTTTTAATTGTTGCTGAATATCAATCTTACTCTCGCGCCGCAGAGCACCTAGGGCTAACTCAGCCTGCGATTAGCGCATCCATGAAGCGTTTGGAAAAAGAAACCAACAAATCGTTATTTGTGAAGGATGGGCGACAAATCAAACTCACTTCTGTAGCGCATCAGTTGCTACCTAAATTTCATCAGGCGTTTGCGATGATTAATGATGCCATTTCCGATCAAAGCACTTTCCGCCTGAGCTGTAACGAGGCGCTGATCCACCGCATCACATCAACCAACACGATCAGCATTTGCGCCGATACGGATTTACCTTCGTTATTGAATGATCTACGACTTAAACAGATCGATTTGATTATTAGCCCAACGACCATTCATGACCCATCGTTTATCAGTGAATCAATTTTTGAAGAACCAATGGTGGTGATTTGTCGTCAAGGTCACCCACGTATCGCAGGAAAAATCGAACAAGAACGGTTTTATTCTGAAAAGCACTGTCGGTTTGTCGGAGACGAAGACTTCCCAGTTAGCAACACCGAAATTCACCAGCCAGGGCTGCAAGAGCGTGATGTGGAAATGATGACAACATCGCTCTCTGGCATGATGCTTCGAAACACGATTGCTTAGGCGTGCTTCCCCTGTCTTTGGCGCAGAAATGGCAATCGGCTTTGAATCTGCAAGTCATTCAAACTCCAATGTTTTCCGAGCCGGTCAGCTATAAGCTGATTTTCCATAAACGAGATGAATCCAGCACTTCCCATCAACGTTTGCGAGCTTGGGCGCGTGACCAATTTGCTACAGGCCTAAACGCCTGACGCGGTCGCACATCAAGGCGTTTCGCCAAAAACTCTTTCTCTCTTCTTAAACGCCCCTTTATGACCAAATGTGCATATGTTAAAAATGACTTAACGATCAATATGGACGTTCAGGTCGTATACTTTTCCATAACCGCACAAAAGGAGTGAAGTATGCCCACCAACAACCCAATCGCAATCCAAGCCCTTGATCATGTCGTGTTAAGAACGTGCAACCTCGACGCCATGTTGCATTTCTATCGAGATGTTTTGGGTTGCCCAGTCGAGCGCGAAGTAATGGAGCTTGGTTTAACCCAGCTTAGGGCTGGTAACGCATTGATTGATGTGGTGACGGTGGACAGCGAGTTAGGGCAACTTGGCGGAAAGCCACCAGTTCAAAATGGTCGTAATATTGACCATTTTTGCCTGCAACTAGCGCCTTTTTGCGAAAATGAAATACTGGAATATCTGCGTTCGAACGGCATTGAAACCGAAGAGTTTGCGAAGCGCTACGGCGCACAGGGGTTCGGTCGCTCACTCTATATTCATGATCCGGAAGGAAATGTCGTCGAGTTAAAACCTCAAGTGATTGATGAGTAAGCTACACTTAACTGTGTTACTGACCATTTGTTTCTCATCATTGTAGAAGGCTCAAAAAAATGAACGCGATCTCGTTAGTCCAAGGCGACATCACCACCGCACATGTCGATGCCATCGTGAATGCAGCAAACCCGAGAATGCTCGGCGGAGGTGGCGTCGATGGTGCCATTCATCGCGCAGCAGGGCCTGCGCTTATCAATGCGTGTTATGCCGTTGATGATGTCGACGGTATTCGATGCCCGTTTGGTGACGCACGCATTACTGAGGCTGGCAATTTAAACGCGCGTTACGTCATTCATGCCGTTGGCCCGATTTACGATAAATTCGCCGATCCAAAAGCGGTGTTGGAATCTGCATATCAACGTTCGCTGGATCTCGCGCTCGCCAACCACTGCCAAAGTGTGGCACTGCCTGCGATTTCTTGCGGAGTGTATGGTTACCCACCTCAAGAAGCAGCAGAAGTCGCGATGGCTGTTTGTCAAAGACCGGAATACGCGGTACTCGACATGCACTTTTACTTGTTTAGTGAAGAGATGCTTTCGATATGGCAACACGCCCTGACCCAGCACTAAAATCTTTGTGACAAGAGACATAAAAAACCGGACTGCCAATACAGTCCGGTTTGTCTTATTTATCAATGAATTATCGTTCGTTAAGCGCTACGAATGCTGGGGGGGTCATCCAAAGCGCCTAATGTGTGCGATCTAGTTTTTGAAGAATCCGTTGTACATCATGTACAAATGCGCCGCAGACCAAGAGAAGTTCGACGCACCTTGTACCGCGCCCGTCTCAGGGTTGTAGTTTTCACGAATTGGCATATCACCCGTCATACCTTCTGCGTTGTTAAACAACTCATTTGCCATTGCAATCGCTTCTTCTTTGTAGCCGTAGTTTTCCATCGCACGGAAGCCAAAGTATACTTGGTCTAGCCATACACGACCACGCCAGTACACATCTTTACCGTAAGCAGGGTTGGTTTGCGATGCGGTCGGCAAAGGCACACCCGTTCCTTGGAATTTATCTGGCGTGTTGAACTCGTCTTGATCACGCATTACCGCGATCACTTTATCAGCATGCTCTTGCGTTGCTGCACCATTAAACAGCGGCGACCAACCTTCAGGGCCACGTCCACGCTCTACAATCGGCAAACCCGCGCAACCATTTGCAAGAGGCGCAGGAGTAGTGCCATCTTTAGCCACATTTAAGTGAATGTCGTAGAAGAATCCTGTGCTTTCATCAAACATACATTGGTTAATGTACGTCTTGATTTTTTCTGCGCCGTTAAGGAATTCTTGCGCTCGATCTTTACCTTCTACGCCATCGGACACCAACTTCGCCATTTCCGCTAAGTATTTGTTGTCTGAGTACATGTAAGAGGCTTGATCCACCGATTCTTGCAGCATAGAGAAGCCAAGCAGCTCGCCATCCGCAGCATTATTGTTGGTGCGATTTTCTGCAAAACGAACTTCCCAATCTTTCTTCGCAAGATCGAGTTTCGCTAAGTTTTCCGCTGACGTATTACTGTACACCCACTCTTCGCCTTCCAGCTTGATGCTGTTATCAAAGCCGTACGCACTTGCCGCGTAGCGACCAAGTTGATCCACATTTCTGTCTGGATTGCTGATGTCTTCAGCTTGCGAATTCATATTGTGGATGTTGTAGATAAAGCCAAAACGAGCCGCGTTATCCATGCCCGATTCCCAGCCCGCCGCTTCTTGTGCGCCGACGTGAATCGTCATGTAATCCACTTCATCGAGAATCTTATTGTAAGACGCCATGCCTTTTACTTTATAAGAATTGCCGTTTTGCTCGATGATGTCTTCTGCAGGAATAATGGTCGTGAAGTTAGGATCACGCGTTTCTACCCAAACGTACATCACGCCTTCTTCCGTGTTGTGTGCTGGGTCTACTGCCGCGCCGTATTCAGGCACACCATTTTGGTTGTGGTCGCGGTTGGATAGCCACCAATCGTGGTATGCCACCAACTTCGGATACATTTCATCAATGAATTTTTGCGCGTCTTCTGGGCGATCAAACTGGTTCACGAGAGCGTGATACACCTCCATCACAGACCATGCCGCCAACGATGGTTTCGTATTGCGTTCGTTCCAGTTTTCAGAGCCAGCACCACCACGACTAACAGGTTTGGTGTACGTCAACACATCCAGCAAGTAGCCTTTATCTTGCGGACGGATCTTGTCATCAGCTTGAACTTGCTCTTGGAATACCGTGCGAATGTTGTCCATCGCAACATCTGGGTTGAAATGCGCCATCGCGTACGCTTGTTTCCACGAATCCCACGGCCACGTTAAGTTGCCAGAGAACCAACGCGCAGTGACCGATGGCGTGACTGTCGCTTGTTCAATATCGCCCGCCGCAGAGCGCCAGTTACCGTTTAGGGTCTCCATCGCTTTTACCGCTACGCGAGCTTGGTCTGCTGTCGCTTCTTTGTTGATAAGACCATTCGCTAAATAGCCGTCCCAACGCGCTTTCGACGCTTCCATGTATTGAGTTGGATTCGCCAATACATCTTGCAATTTCAACGATTCTGACTGCACTTCTTTCGCATTGTGCAGGTTAGAATACGCCGTATAAACCGCCGATGTTTGCTCTGCTGGTAGGCTCATCTCCGCGGTAGAACTGAATGAGGTTTCGTTGGTGAACGTCTTCGTCGGTAGAGAACGAGTAATGCGGAACTCGGCATCGCGGTCATTACGGATCGCCCAGTTGTCTTTCATCTCGCTAAAGTTAATTTTAATGCCGTTCTCGATGGTCGAAATCTGCCGCTTGTAATCTGGGTAGTACTGCGCCACGGTTTGGTCTTTGCGCGTCGACAGCGCGTATTTCACCAACTCGCCGTCCCACTCCAACGCCAAGTTCATATCACGATCAGTTTTGTTAGTGATGAGCGTTTCCACCAGCGAAGAGCGATCAGTCACGAAGCGCAACACCATTTGCACGTGAATATCGTCCAAGTCCAACACCTGCACTAACGCACCTGGAATGGAATAGACTTTCGCTTCTGCGTTCGATAAATCGTAAGTTTGGCCACTCACTTTGTCGGTCAACGCGAGCTTGTCGAACGTTTGGCCAGACATAAAATGCGCGTACTCTTGCGTCACTTGCATAATACCGCCGAAAGCGCCATAACCCGCCGCATCTTCAGGTAGCAAATGGCCATGCCACGCTCCGTTGTCCGTGAGTGCGTTGTACTTCAGGTTCGAATAACTGTCGTAATCACGCAGGTAAGTTGGATTACCAGTACGATCAATCACGTTAGTAAATTCTGAAGTTGGCGCCTGTGGCAAACGGATTTCAGTTTTATCATTGGAACCACATCCAACAAGCGAAATAGTAGCCCCGATCAGAATGGCAAGTGTGCTCTTTTTAAACATACTTTTTCCCTATTATTTACATTATTTTTATATTCTCATTTATATAAATGAGTGTTTTTTTGTGTGTAGAAGCCCGGCTCGCACTAAATAAGCACGAGCTTCCAATAATTATTCTTTTATTTTTCTTTAGCGACAGTGATGGCTTTTAATAAATCGCCATTAATATTCGGAATTGTGTCAGCCAAAAATATCTGATTACCAGGCGTAAAAGTGAGTAAAACATTTTTTAGTCGTTGACTGTTTTCACTGGTTTTATTTTGAACATCAAACTCAATTAATTTGTTGTACACTTCATTTGCCAGTTTTTCTTCTTGTTCTTCGGTAATCGCAATGCGTCCAACACAAATTGGAGGTCGAATATCGTGGCTAAACACTTCTTCACGAAAGCGCTGTGCAAATAGCGTGTCTAAATTTGAACCTTCTTCAAAAATAAAGCGGCCTGTATCTTTAAATTGATAGTGTTTATCCCCTTTCAGTTCAATGTAATCCATCATTTCTAGTGCACGTAAATAGAGCGCAACGGAAGTATCATTCAGCTGGTATCTCCGTGCGATCTCTTCTAAAGACCACTCAGGTCGACGCAAAAGATAAAGAAAATCAAATAAGTGAGGATATTGATGGAAAATCTCACTGTTGGTGTCGGTGATAAACTGTTCACTCTCTTGCTGCAGCTGCTTACCTCGCATGGATAACTCAACCAAATCCGTATCAAGGTGCGTGGCGTACAACAAGATTTTATCTAAACCAAGAGACGTATTGTGAAGCTGCCTTTTTATAGTAGAAAGCGGGATTCCAAGTCCAATAGAAAGCTCAGAATATCCAATGCCTTTTTCTTTTATTTTTTCTCGTAAAGCAGCAAGTAAATACGTTGCAGAATTATTCATCTAACGATGCCTGTATTTTATTTATTCAGCATCCATGATGATAAATTCAAGAGAGTCCTACTCTTGTGATTTTGGTCTCAATATTCTATCTTGTTGGCGTAAAACATGTCTTATCCATTAGATTCTTTTACTTTTCTTTAACTGGATACATTTTACCCATCAAGAACAAGTTATAGCCATTGCTCTATGGGCTTATCAAGATAATAGTCAGTATAATTGTTTTGAAGAGTAAAATTAAGATGGCAAAGATTTTTACTAAAACTTTTCTGATAAGAGCGCAAATTTTCAGATGAAAAGTATCAAAAAATGACACCAATCGATTTATAAAAGCGTGAGATCACAATTGGAAAGTGAATCTATGGAAATTTTTAATTTCAATGACCAGTAAAAACCTTGTTATATTCTGAAAATAGCAAAGTTAATTTCTAAAATAATTATTGAAGTAAGATCATATTATTAAGTCAAAATTCTAGCTGGTTCACATATTTCTTTTTCTCGCCACCACTGTTTATTTATATGTTCTTGATGAACGTAAAAACTCTCCCCCGGCATTGGCGTCAGCAGCGTTATATGTTCTTTTTGACAATGGGCAAGCAAATCTGAAATCGGTTCGTCCCAACGGTGAGTAAACAGCTCGTATGTAGCCCAATGTACTGGCAACAGTTTTTTCGCATTTAAATCGTGAAACGCTTGCACGGTATGATGAGCCTGCATGTGCCCCCAGTTTTCGACCGGATAACCTTGGCCTTTCACATCGGCAGCCACTTCCAAACAGGCAATGTCGATTGGTCCACATCGCTGTGCGATCTCGGAAAAGTGCGAATCGTAAGCTGAATCACCACTAAAATAGAGCGTCTCTTCTTTGCCTTTGATGACCCAAGAAGCCCACAGGGTCGCGTTTTTATCGAAATAAGTACGACCCGAATTATGGTTAGCAGGCGTACAAATCAGTTCAATTCCGGCATAGTGCACGTTATCCCACCAATCGAATTCCACGATGTTGTCTGCGCAAACGCCCCACTTTATCAGATGCTTGCCAACCCCTAAGGGTACATAAAACGTCACGGGTTTATCGGCGTAAAAACGTATGGTCGATGCTTCTAAATGGTCGTAATGATCGTGCGAAATCACGATGATTTCAGGAATCGGCAAACGATCTCTGGCATGGGTATTGGGAATATTGCGTTCAAACCACGCTTTTGCGATGAACGGAGAAGCGTAATCAAATACCGGATCGGTCAGAATTCGAATGCCATCGACCTCCACCAGCATGGTGGAATGGCCCAGCCAAGTAACGCGCATCGATTCACTTCGCTGCGCAAACTGCGTGGGTTGAATTGGGGAATGTGGCAGATGTTCGTTAGGACTCAACGGCGTTCTACCACCAAGATAACTCCAACACACCTGCCAGAGTGATTGCGGACTAGGGACATTTGGCATCTCGTTTTTAACGCGGCCGTTTTCAAATTGAGGCGAGTGGTGAACACGGTGCGCCAACTGCGCATGGTAGGTTTGAGGCGGAATCAGTGAACTTGGCTTTTGTGTCTTTTGTTCACTCGTTAGGTATGTGCGCTTAAGTATCGTCTCATACATATCGTAGTTTTGTCTCACTTGCGAACGCTCAACAGTAGGTTTATTAAAACGTGCGTGTATGTCTATTTCGTGACCAAAATGAGGTGTAAGATGAAGATTCAGTTTCAATCAAACGTCTTCTATTTAAGGATACGGTTCTCAAACCTTCTGAATACTGCGTCGGTTTGAAAGGAGAAAACTATGGTGACTTGCAGCCAATACGATTTTATTGAAATCGCCTGTATGTTTAAGCTCCCTATCGAGATCACACTAAAAAATGGTGAAACTCATCAGGGCAACGCGTTCGACACAGGCTACGACATGCAGCGACAAGAGTGTTTGTTTTTAGATATGGATGGAGAGCACACCGCCTTCCCGACTGAACAATTAGTCGCAATGCGCGCGCTCAAAGCCAATCCGCATTTTGACGAAGTGACGTTTGAGTAAACGTCCTTCTTTCACTGACACCGTCCAATAAAAAACGCCTCTCAAGCTGACACAACTTGAGAGGCGTTCTCTTACACGGTTCACCTGAACTTGTTGTTATTCACGCGACCGGATGAAAACCAGCATCGGCATCATGATCACGAACATCACTCCCACAAGCTGGAAGGTGTGCACAAACGCGACCATTTGCGATTGCTGCTGCAACATCTGTTGGTATTGGTCTAACGCAACCGGGTCGGTAATGGAAAGCCCCTGATTGGCCGCCCAGTCATGCAAGTTAGGATTATAAGGATTAATACCCTCTCCCAGCGCATGCCATTGCTGCTGACTATCACGATATTGGAACGTGGTGGCGATAGAGATACCAAACGAACTACCAATCGTACGGAACAGATTGTAAATACTTGCCGCCGCGACAGATTGCTCTTTCGGAATCGTTAAATACGCCAAGGTGGACAGCGTCGAGAAGGTTAAACCAAGCCCCATCCCCTGAATCATACTCGGCATCACAATCCAAAATGTATCGATCTGCAGTGAGTATTGCGTCATCAAATAACTACCAATCCCGATGCAGCTCAAGCCAAAGACTATTTTGATTCTGGGATCGAATTGCGGATTGAGTTTAATCACCAAAATTAACATCGCCGCTGACGCCAATCCACGCGGTGCCATTAATAAGCCAGTGGTTGAGACCGGATAATCCAGCAAGCTTTCCAACAGCATCGGTTGTTGAGTCGTCAGGCCAAACATCGCCATCGACACCACGGCAATCATCAACGACGAGACCATAAGATTTCGGTCTTTAAGCAGCCATAATGGCGCTATTGGGCTTTTGGTTTTCCAGCTGCGATAAATCCACATCACCGACCCCATGACAGCGAGCAATATCGCGGTCTGGATCATGCGTGAGTTGAGCCAGTCTTCTTCGTTACCTTTATCCAACACAAACTGCAACGCGCCCACACCTAACGCCATGTAACCGATGATCCACCAGTCAAAGTTAGGTTTGGATTTGTTGTCGATGTGGATATAGCGATAAATCAAAGAGGTACAAATCAAACCGAATGGCAAGTTGATGTAAAAAATCCAGCGCCAATTGATGTTGTCGGTGATCACTCCGCCCACGACTGGGCCCAAAATAGGACCAAGCAAAATGCCGATGGAGAAAATCGCCATCGCTTTGCCTTTTTGTTCGTACGGATAAATCTGCACTAACGTCGACTGCGCCAATGGAATCACCGACGCGCCGAAAGCGCCTTGGATAATGCGAAATAGCACCATCTCTTCAAGAGACTGTGCTTGCCCACAAAGCGCACTGGCAATTACAAAACCGATCACAGCAACCAGCATGACTTTGCGTTCACCAAAGCGCGACACCCAGAAACTGGTCATCGGAATGAAGATCGCTTCCGCCATGCTGTAACCCGTCAGCACCCAAGTAATTTGGTCTGCCGTTGCGCCCAACGCGCCCATCATGTGCGATAGCGACACGTTCGCAACGGTCATATCGATTAACACCATGATGGCAGAAAGCATCACGGCGACGGTGGCAATCCCCCGTTTTTCTGCCGTAATTTGATGGCTCATTGCACGCTACTTTGCAAATCAATAGTGACTTCTGAGCTCGCACCCACGCGAAGTTGCGGCGCATCAGCCGATACTTCTAACGCCAAACGTACAGGGAAACGCTGTTTGATTTTAACCCAGTTACCCGTTGCGTTTTCTGGTGGCATCAAGGAGAACGATGTACCACTCGCAGGCGACAGCTGCTCTACCGTTGCTTTCCACACCACGTCTGGGTACATATCAATCACCACATCCGCATGCATGCCAGGTTTAATATGAGTAAGATCGGTTTCTTTAAAATTCGCGCGTACCCAATAGCTGTCTTTTAAAATCACAGGGAACAGCGTTTGACCCACGCTAACGACCGAGCCTACGTGCGTATTGATTTCACCGGCAATGCCATCCACTGGTGACGTAATGTCGGTGTAACTCAAGTTCAGCTCCGCTTGCGCTAACTGAGCCGCCGCTTGTTGAACAACCGCAGCCTCTGCGCCTTCTTCACCACGGTTCGCAATGGCTTTTTCTACCGTCGCGCGCGCTTGCTCTAGGCTCGCTTGAGCATTGGCTAGTTTGTTTTTCGCCGTATCTAAATCTTGGTCTGACGCCAGTTTGCGTTTCACCAGGGAATCCGTACGTTTGTACTCTACTTGCGCTTCTGTCAGGTTAGAGCGCGCCGCATCTAAGCCCGCAACGGCTTCAGTTACCTGCTTATCGGCAACGTCATGTTGCTGGACCGCCAATTGGTATGCCGCTTTTGCTTGCTTCACTGCCAACAAATATGGGCGTGAATCTATCTTCAGCAGTAGGTCACCTTTGTTAACAGATTGGAAGTCTTTGACATCCACAGAAACCACTTGGCCTTTTACCTGAGGCGCTACCGACAAAATTTTTGCCCTAACATAGGCATCTTCCGTGCTTGGGTGACTGTCTGAATACTGCCAAGACCAATACATCGCACCAAATGCGATAACACAGAGAGTGAAGAAAAGAGTTTTTACCAGCTTAGATCTGGCGGAAGAATGCTTCGCGATGTCGCCGCTCATTTATATTGTCCACTTGTTCAATTATGTGACCAGTGTAGGACTTTTCGATCTTGGAACAATAAAATGATCTGCAAGGTTAAGATCCAGTTTTAAACCTTGAACTATTGCTTGAATCGTGTGCAATCTAATACACACGGAAATGCAGATAAAAAAAAGGGCAGTCCCCGTAACCGCCCCCAAAGTCATGCCAATAATTGTAATGCGCGTGTAATGTGTGTAACTACCGCTTTTCTTAGAACTTGTAACCGCCGCTGATCATAAATACCCAAGGGTTAATTTTGACGTCGGTTTTTTGCTTCGCTCCACCAAATTTGTATGTTGCTTCTGTTTCAATGTTTGCATACCACGCAGATGCGTTAAGGAACCATTGATCGTTGATCATGTAGTCCACGCCTACGTTTGCTGCTAAACCAAATGAATCGTCTAGCTTAAGATCAGTTAAGCCCACGTTTTTCGCTTTGTTGTTAAAGCCTTCATCAAAAAAGATGGTGTAGTTGAGACCTGCACCAACGTATGGACGGAACTTACTTTGTGGCTCGCCAAAGTAGTACTGAACCATAAGCGTTGGTGGAAGGTGTTTGGTGTCCGCGATATCACCAAGACCTAACAAGTCTGTTGAAATATCGTGGCTGAATGGTGTTGCTGCTAGAAGCTCTAGGCTGATGTTGTCTGTGAACATGTAGCCAAACGTCAAACCAAGCTGCGTATTTGAATCCACTTTCAATTCTTCTTGAGAACCAAGAATCTTATCGCTGCTGTCATTTGGAACGACAGACGCCGCACCAACACGAAGAACGAAGTCACCTTGTTTATGAGCGAAAACACTTGGTGACACGAGTGCAGCAACCACTGCTAGACTGCAGATTGTTTTTTTCATTTTTTATTTCCTTTTGTAGGGCTTCGTTATGTTGTACCCAAAGGTGTGCTTGCTGAATGGCCTTAGATTTCAAGTAAACTCAGCGCCTTGAAGCACACGGGCATCTATATTTTTTTTGAGCTGCGCGCAATCTAGCACATAGAAACCCTACTATTTTGATGGAAATCAATTTGTGAAAAATATAGGTTTTTTGTATAGAGAAACGCCATACCGATCAACAAATTATGCAAATCGGATACAATTCTGTAATGCAAACTGTGCGTGTGAGAAGCCATGCTTACTCAAAAACACGAATCCTCTCGCTAAGGCTCGTAGCCAGCAAAAACTTTTTTCTTCCTCTACGTCTTCTATTTTCAAAAAACAACCCACTTAAAACGCTCGTTTGACCCCTTAAAATCGCGATTTGAGGGGTTTGTAAAACACTGAAATACAAGAAGTTATTTTTCTGGAAAATCAGTCACTTGGAGTGCTAGTCTGCTCGCAGCTAAGGAGAAGACATGTTAAAAACCGATCTCATTTTTGAACGAGAAAACTTTTCTCATCACGATTTTCAGAATGCCACCTTTAAAAACTGCCACTTTTATATGTGCAGTTTCGACCATGCCGATCTGCGCGATGCTAAGTTCATCGACTGTCGCTTTATCGAATCCAAAGCGCTAGAAGGGTGTAGTTTTCGCTTCGCGAACTTAAAAGATGCCAGCTTCACGAACTGTATGTTGGCGATGAGCCTGTTTAACGGCGCAAATTGTATGGGCTTGGAGCTGCGTAAGTGCGATCTCAAAGGGGCAAACTTCCAAGGTGCGAACTTTGCTAATCGCGTCAGTAACACCATGTTTTTCTGTTCTGCTTTTATTACTGGCTGCAACCTCACCTACTGTAACTTCGAACGAGTGTTACTAGAAAAATGTGACCTCTTTGAAAACCGTTGGAACGGTGCGAACCTCGCAGGGGCAACTCTCAAAGGCTCGGATTTATCTCGCTGCGAATTCTCGCCAGAACAATGGGGAACCTTTAACGTTGAGCAGTGTGATCTGACTCATGTCGAACTGGACGGGCTGGATGTTCGCCGCGTTTCTCTGTTTGGTGTTAAAATTTGTGATTGGCAACAAGAGCAATTGCTTGCGCCTTTTGGACTGATCATTCTCTAAGGAAAGGCCATGAACCTGTTTAAAGACTTACCGAATAACCTCGACGAGGAAGTGTTCGAAGACCTGCTGACCCACAAAAACCTGCGTATAGAACGCATTGTCTCAACGGGGCAAACCTCGCCCGACAGTGGCTGGTACGATCAAGAAGAACATGAATGGGTATTGGTTCTTAAAGGAGCTGGAGAGCTGACTTTTGAATCAGGTGTAGTGCAACGACTTGAGGCAGGCGAGCACGTTACGATTCCCGCTCATACCAAACACAAAGTGAGCTGGACTGACCCAACGCAAGAAACCATCTGGTTGGCGGTGTTTTATCAATAAATACAAAACGATCTTAAACCAAAAAATAGGCGCTGAATTTGCTCGATACTACTAAGCCGTCACTGGCACTGTTTGATTTTGATGGCACCATCACCCGAGAGGATATGTTTAGCCTTTTCCTCCACTATTCTGCTTATGGCCTGCGCAAACGAGTAGGAAAGGTCGCTATCATGCCATTTTATGCGCTGTACAAACTCGGAGTGTTACCCGCTCGTCTTATGCGTCCACTCAGCAGTTTTATTGCATTTTCAGGGAAAGAAACGCAGCAAATTGAAGCGATTGGCGCTCAGTTTGCCCATGAAGTGATCCCGCTGTACTTACGGCCAGAAGCGATGGAAAGATTGGCGTGGCATCAACACAGAGGCGATACCATTGTAGTGGTGTCGGCATCACTCAATGCGTATCTCAAGCCTTGGTGTGAGGCGAACGGTTACCACTTGCTGTGCAGTGAACTGATCTCAGAACAGCCAAAACTGAGTGGCTTTTACCAGCAAGGTGATTGCAGTTTAGAAAGAAAAGTCTCGCGCGTTAAGGCGGCGTTTTCGCTCGACGAGTTTGCGTCTGTTTATGCCTACGGTGATACACACGAAGACATTCCGATGCTAAAACTGGCAGACTACGCGATGCTCAACTGGAGCGAGTGGAGAGCAAGCGAATAACGATATGTGCTCTGATTTTCAAGACAACCACTCGACCAAAGTGGTCGTTTTAGACTGAAAAAACAAACCCTTCTCACATGAGAAGGGTTTTACTGTTCAGGGCCCGAATAAATGGCTTAACGCCATACACCCCATTGACCCGTTGTGCCTGGTTCCTCACCAGACGTCCACCACTGGGCAGTCCATTCTTTGCCGTTGTGCGTCACCACATCACCTTGGTTGTAAACGGCCGTCTTGTCCCACAAGTTGGTTGGTTCAACTGGTGGCGGTACATCCGCTTTGATCAGTGACAACGCATAACTGAAGTCTGCACTTGGCGCTAATACTTGGTTTGCATTCACGTTCTTACTATCGAACATGTAATGATTCATCTCTTGATGCCAAATGCCCACATACCAATCGCCTGTTTGCTGCGCGTTAAATTGATCCGCAATTTCTGCCGCCCAAGTAGCCGTATTGTTTGCGTTGATTGGTAGTAAAATATCGACAATTTCATTCCCCGTCGCATTAAACGTACGGAAACGCACTGTATCGCCAGACTCTACAGGCCCAAAACCTTGCTGAACAAAGTAGCCTAGAGATGTCAGATTGTTGCCTGGTTCGGTTGGATCAACAGGGTCAGTCGGTGGCGTCGTGCCCGTTCCGTTTAACGTAATGTCACTACAGTTATAGAAACCTTCCCCAGCGACATCAATGCGCTGCCAACGAGTATAAAGCACCGCATCGCCGGAACGATCAGCAGGGAAAGTCACCTGAATACGGTAGCGTTTTTCCGCATCAACATACACATCACCTGCGGTGTCGATCAGCTCTAAATCACTCCAAGTAAGAGGCTTTGAATCATCATAAGTTGACTTGGTGAGATAGAATTCCCAGTACGATGGGTTGTGCGGCGCTTTGCCGTAAAACACCAATTCAATCTGGTTGTTTGCATCTGGCGTAACATTGGTGCGCTGCCAGTTTGGAGAAGGAATGTTCAAACCTTTCTTAGCGGCATCGCCGGCAGAACACAGTTCACCGTCACGAACCACCGCCTGAACGTGTGCCATGTCGCGGTAGTTTGGTACGTTCGCCGCAATTTCGCTGCGTTGCACAAACGGGTACGCGCCTGATTCTTCAAAAGCCGCTTTACACGCTTGGTTAGGGATCTCGTTGGTCCAAAAGCCACCGTCTAAATAACACGTATTTTGACGAGCACTTGGAAACTCTACCCAGCCATGGGCGTTGACGTTAAATGAGCTCAATGCGGCAACAGCGCTTAAGCTCAAAAGAGGAAGTGTTACATGTGATTTCATCGTTCATCCTTAATTTTGCTGACTCGCCGCTCTGAAACACAAGCGGTTTAAGCAAAACTAGCAGGATGGGATAATTTAGAAGGTGAGAATAAATATAGAAATTGTAAGAGTGCCATCTGCTTTCCAGCATTTGTTGTGAACCATTCTCATACTCGACTGACTCTTTCGAGTCACTTCAAATTCGTGTGCCACAAAAACTGTCACTCTCGTTTGGCTAGCGCTCGTCTTTTGGTGTGTCCATCACCACCATGGTTGTGATCGACTTGACGTGTTCGCACTCACCCAACACATCAGCGTGAAACGCTTTATAAGCGGCGAGATCTTGCGTTTCCACACGCAGCAAATACTCGTTCGCACCAGTGATGTTGTGACATTCCACCACCTCGTTTACAAAACGCACATGCTCTTCGAAACCCAACTGTGCCTGCTTAGAGTGCGAGGCCAAACCAATCGACACATAAGCGACAAAACCCACGCCAAGTTGCTGATTATCCAGTACCGCTCGGTAGCCTTTGATCACGCCTTTACGCTCTAAATCTTGCACTCGGCGTAAGGTTGCAGACGGAGATAAACCAACGCGTTCCGACAGCTCCACATTGGAGATTCTTCCGTCTCGCTTGAGCACTTGCAATATTCTTTCGTCAAATCTATCCATGATGATGTTTCATTGCTTATTTAGTTTCTAATCATCAAATAAAAGCACAATATTGACCTCTGTTCTACTTATAGTTGTTCTCAACTTATCGAGAACTGATTCAAGGAACAATCTATGGAATATCATCAACTGGGCGCTTTGGCGTTGTTCGCTTTTGTCTCCACTTTTACGCCGGGTCCCAATAACATTATGTTGATGACCTCAGGGGCAAATGTCGGCTTTAAACGCACTATCCCACACATGTTGGGCATTACCTTCGGCTTTGGTGCCATGTTAATTTTGGTGGGCATTGGCTTGATGAGCCTGTTCCATGCCTACCCGCTCACCCACTCCATTTTGAAAGTATTAAGCTTGAGTTATTTGCTGTACTTGACGTACAAAATCGCCACCAGCGACAAAACCGAAGCAAAACATGATTTTCGCCCGATGTCTTTTTTAGGGGCTGTCGCATTCCAGTGGGTGAACCCAAAAGGTTGGTCGATGGCGTTGACGGCCATTACGGTATACACCAGCGGCGGTTCTTGGCTTGAACTGACTTTTATCGCCGGTATCTTCTGTTTAGCCAACTTGCCATCGGTGACATTTTGGACGGCGGCAGGCATGCAATTGCAGCGTTGGTTGACCACCGATAAACGCATTAAGGGGTTCAACTACAGCATGGCCGCTCTGTTGCTTTTGTCTACGATTCCAATGATATAAGTCCATTTATGGTTAAAAGACGACTCACTTTACGTGGTTAGAGAAAGGATAAAGGTAATATTTTTCTTGAGGCTTTGGCGTTAATTCACAGTGTAAATTTGTTTAAAGACGCTACCCTCTTGTTAGGGAACTTGATAATCTTTAAATGAGAAAGAGAATAATTATCGAGTAAAGTAACAATGAAAAAGAAGCCTCAACCTAAAACGCTTGTTGTCACAGACACAGAAACCATCACTCCAAACATGCAGCGCATTACCTTGCAAGGTGAGGCGCTGAGCCATTTTCCTCGTGACTGCGAAGGCAGTTACATCAAATTACTGTTTAATGATATGGGCGGCGCGGATCTGAGCATCCTGTCAGAAGACGACCGACCAATCATGCGCACTTACACAATTCGACGTTTTCATCCAGAAACCAGCTCAATCGAAGTGGATTTCGTCCGACACGTAACGCAAGATCTGCAATGCGGATTTGCCGCACGTTGGGCAATGGCCGCGCAAAAAGGCGACACGATCAGCATCGTGGGGCCGGGTAGCATCTCCAACTTAAATACTGAGGCGGATTGGTTCTTCATGGCTGCCGATATGACGGCACTTCCCGCGCTTTCTGCGAAAATTCGTACGTTGCCAGAAGAGGCCAAAGGCTACGCAGTGATCAGCGTGATGTCTCCAGCCGACATCCAACCCCTACACGCGCCAGCAGGCATGGCGTTGATTTGGCTAACCGAAGGGCAAACCTTGGCTGATAGCGTTCGCGAACTCGAGTGGTTAGATGGTAACGCTTCGATATGGTGTGCGTGTGAGTTCGATTCAATGCGTGCGCTGCGCCAATATTTCCGCAATGAGAAAGAAGTCGATCGCGAGAATATCTACATCAGCAGCTATTGGAAGCAAGGCGTGTCTGAAGATGGGCACAAAGTGATTAAACGTGAAGACGCGGAATCCAACCAATAGTGGTTCATGTCTTTTCGATTCCAGCTCTCATCCCAATAAAAACGCCCGGCATCACCGGGCGTTTTTCATCATCATGTTTGACGTAATCAGTGTTTGTAAGACTCCGGCACGTCCGCAATGTAAATCGCAGGAACGCCTTCAAAGTCACTGGTAAACAACACGCCATCATCGTTCGGTGTGAATGACGGATGCGGGTGAGTAATTTGGCGATCGCCATCCAACACATCCCAAGATGTGCTGTGCTTACACAGTTTTTGCGCCGATTTCGCTTTTGTGTTCAATACATACAAGAACGGGTCATTTTCGATGTTGTAGCTGTCTGCATCTGCAACATCAACTGGCGCATCGCAACCATCACCAACCATCAAAGAACCATCGAAGTTACTCATAAGGTGAGAACAAGGTGGCATCACCATCACTTCTTCATTCTCTAATGTCTCTGGGTTGGCTTTGTAAATCACGCGATCAGTTTGACCTTTGAAGTAAGAAACATATGCCATTGCGCTGCCATCTGGAATCCAGAACTCGTGCGTGCACGATTCACCTTCTGCGTGCTCTTTGATTTTACGAACGTTGCTGCCATCTTCATTGACTAGCCACATGCGCGCATCCACCAAATCATGCGGACCTTCATGACAGAAACCAACCGTTGAGTCATCAAACGGACGGTAAATCGGGTGACCTAGCCACGCAGTGTCTTGATGGATCACCTCCAGCTCACCGGTTTCGATATCCACTTTAATTAGGCGACAAGTTGGATTGGTGTGGTAGAACTCGGCAAACTTTTCCCACGATGTCAGCGGTTGCCAATCACGTTTTAAAATCTCGATACCAACTAACTTGGTACAGTCAGAATTTGCCACCCAAGTACCGTAGCCTTTCCACTCTTCATCGACCGTATAAATGACTTGTTCTTCCAGCGTTTCTAAATCGACTTTCATCAAATTCAGTTCGTTTTTCACGTAGAAAAATGCACGCTCATCCGTCGAAATGAAACCGCCAAAGGTGTTGTCACCTTTACCTTCCGTCAGTTGGACTGCTTGTTGCGTTTCAAGGTCAAGCAGGTAATAGTTGCGATTTCCGTCGAAATCACCTGCAAACAGCAGCTTTTTTCCATCCTGAGTAAAGCACTTCTGGTAAAAGTAGTTACGGTGACAAATCACGTCCGTTGGCGTTAATCGCGTCACTTTCACTTGGGTATCACTATCAACAAACGTTTCGAAGTTGAGAGTAATCACATCACCTTTAGCCATAATATATCTCCACAAAAGGGCTGCCCAAGCGAGGGCAGCCAAAACAAAAATTCAGATTATTGGGTCGTTGTCGCGGCTACTTTAGAGGGCTGCGTGTCTAGCTTGGCACTCTTCTTCAAGCCGTAGCCCACAGCAAAGACTGACGCTGCACAGGCAAGGAACAATAGGCGGCCCCATAGTGGGTTAGGAATCAACACCATCAGTGTTAAACCTGCGGCCATGTAGATAACCAGCGTACCCAATTTCGCGCGTTGCATGCGGTCAACAATGTCTTGGCCTTCTTCTGCAACACACTCGGTGTCCACATCTTTAAAGAATTCCGCCGTTGTCTCTTTGTGCGTGTCTGTTTCTTCTTTGTAGAACAGAGTCGATAGGCAGAAGAAACCAGCAGTAAAGACAAGGTGAGCAGCAATAGTGATCATTGTGCGCATTTCACCTGCTTCGCGGCGTGTTAGCTCATCCATACCGAACCAGCTACCAACAAATTCTGGAGTGAAGATTTTCACCACTGACCAAGAGACAAACATACCAACCACAACTGTTGCCCATGGTGCCCATTTCGGCGTTCTGCGAATGATGATGCCAAGGAACAATGGAACTAGGATTGGTGATTGAAGTAGCGTCGCCACTTGCATCATTAGGTCAAACAAGCTTAGGTGCTTCAGTGAGTTGAAGAACTGAGCCATCATGATAACGAGGATGCCGTTCACCAAACATGCGATTTGACCAGCACGCAGTAGCTCTTTATCCGAAGCTTGGCCTTTACGCACGATGTTTGAGTAGAAGCTGCGAACGAAAATACCTGAGTTACGGTTTAGTGCAGAGTCCATCGAAGACATGGTCGCCGCAAACAGACCTGCCATTAACAGACCAACGGTGCCTAGAGGCATTGTTTCACGAGCGAAGACAAGGTAAACCGCATCGCTTGCTTTCGCACCCAATGATGAGTATTGCGTTGCTGCATCTGGGTACAGGATTGCTGAAGCCCAAGGTGGGATGAACCAAATTACCGCGCCAAATAGCATCATCACAAGCGCCATCAGCGCAGCTTTACTTGCGTTTTTCGAGTCTTTCGCGTTAAGGAAACGGTAAGACTCCTGCATGTTGTTGATACTTTGCAGCTGTTTCACTACGAAGAAGATGAACGTACAAACTAACAGTAGTGGGTAGTTCATATCTGGGCCCATGATGAAGCCACCAGGGAAGTTCTCAACGATCTCGCCAGGGCCACCAACGACGTACAATGCAACTGCCGCACAAGCAATGGAGATAACCGCAACAACCAGCGTTTGAATAAAGTCCGACGCCACTACGCCCCACGCACCACTCAGCAATGAGATAGCCAATACCGCAAGGCCAGTCACCCAAATGGTAGTCACGATGTCGGCATTAAATACCGCAGAAGCAAACACACCCAAACCATTTAGCCAAACACCCGCGTTAATCACACTTAATGGAATGATTACCCAAGTGAAAAACTGCTCGTTAGTGTTACCAAAGCGGCGTTTTACCCCTTCAGTCGGCGTATCGACACGCATTTGGCGGAAGCGGCGAGCAAAGTAGAAGTAAGCGAAAACGTACGCCACCATGTTGCCAACAAACACGGCCAATACCGCGAAGCCATCGTTAAACGCTTTACCCGCTGCACCGGTAAACGTCCATGCAGAGAACTGAGTCATAAATGCTGTGGCACCAACCATCCACCAAAGCATCTTACCGCCCCCGCGGAAATAGTCGCTGGTACTATTGCTTGCCATTTTTTTGAACAGCAAGCTGATTGCCACCATCAGGGCAAAGTAGCCTGCTATTACTAAGTAATCGTATTCCATAATAGAAACCTCGAAACGCTGTTTTAATTTAGATAAATTATATTTTCAAAAAACAAAACTAACTGAGACAAAAATCAAAACAACGGTTCATTTTTTATTTTTTGCGCTCAAACGTGATGAAGATCAATAGTGAGCGTCTTGTAAATAATTGCGGATCCATACTCGTCGTTGCTGCATTCCCTTAGTTAATCTTAGAACCAAAAAGAGATTGTCACTGACAAGTCGAAAAGCGTAAAAATGCGACCGTTGTAAGGTGAGTTTTGACGAAAAAAAGGGCTCCTGAGAGCCCGTTATTACTCGTTAGTGGATAAGTTGCTTAAGCTGCATCGCCTCTTGCTTACCCGGAATGGCTTGTTGGGTATCAATCACCGACGCTTGCTTTAATGGCGCGAGCGTTTTGCTGTCGACCGCTTTGCCATCACTGGTGTAAGTCGTGCCATTTTCGACCAACGCATTGCCAGTCGATTTCGCACTGTTGATCACGTCGTCATATTTGCTGCTGACGTGGAATCGGTAAGAACGGTTATTGGTGAACGTGCCTTGCTCAATCTCGCCGGAATATGGGCTCTTACGGAACAAGTAGTTGAAGCGCTTGTTATCAATCGACACGTTGTCGCTCAATACCAGTGCACCAGGGTTAAAGTTGTCCGTGAATCCGTCCATGTTGTTATTGAAAGACAGGCTATTTTTTACCACATGTGGAACCGGAATCCCCTCGCCGCCTAGCTTGAAGCCGTTACCAATCGTGCCACCCTTGTTGGCAACATCGAGTGTGCGCCCGTTGCTGAAAGAGATGGAATCCAAAATGGTCACCGCACCGTTTGCGCCATCTTCCACTTTGTTGAACAAGTCCCAACCGTCATCAATGTTGTGGTGAGACAAACAACGGATGAAGGTGTTGCCATCGCCGATACGCATCTTGGCCGCAAAACCGTCTGCGTTGATCTGCGAAGGATCCATGTTGTTGTAGCTTTCGCTTTCAATCACTTGGTTGTAACTTGCCCACAGTGCGCGGCCAATGTTTTCAGGAGAGGTGATCACGAAACCAGTATCTGGAGCGCCGTGTGTCACCATTTTTTCGAAGGTGTTGTGGCTACCATGAACAATGAACTGCGCACCCGCAACTTCAATACCTTGGTAATGCCAGTAATTTGCCTCGTGACGAAGTTCCGAAACAAAGCGAACATTGTCTCCTTCCGCACGTAGGTGCTTGAGCTTGTCGGCACTGCCACTCGCCGTCAGCGGAATTTCCATCCCTTGGTAGTCGCCATCTTTCAAAATGATGGTGCCACCAGCAGGAAGCAGTTCTACTGCGGTAGCTAAATCAAGCGGTTGCGCTTGAGATCCGTTGCCTTTGTCGCTGCCGTTTGGTGCAACATACAGCGTCATTGGGTCTGGCAGAGAAACAACGTCAACGCTGTAACGGTGCGCTTGTGTCTCTTTGTTTGGGCCGTCAATGGCGGTGAATCTCACTTCCATTTGATTCGCGCCGCTATCAAGTGTCAGCCACTGGCTGAACAACTCGCCCGCCGTCACGGTTTGCTTCGCTACCACTTTGCCATTGTGCAGAACTTCAAATTCGCCCGAGTAGTTGGCACGAGCTTGAACCGGATACACCTTGGTTGCAGAGCGAGGTGAAGAAGCGATTTGGAATACCAATTCTCCCTGCTTGGCCGCGTATTTGGGAGCGTCCACGGTATCCGCCGCAGCAAGCTGCAAATCGACATTGCTCACCGTCATTTTTGCATTGCGTGACGCAAAGAAGCCGACGTATTGCGAGTCTGAGTTTTGCATTTCAACGATATTGGCATTCGCACCTTTTACCGCTTGCTCAACAAATTTTTCGCCATTACGGTAGCTGACTTTGAAACCATCATTGGTGCGTGTCAGCGTCATGCGGTAGGTTTCAGCCGTGCCGTAAGGCACCCCTTCCACATAATCGACACGGCTTAAACGGTTACCTGGCGTTCCCCAAGGTTGATAAACGCCTTCACGAAACGATGCGTTGATGTTGGTCATGCCATCGTTCGTGCGGGTGTGAGAACGCATTAGGTTCATCACCATGTTCGATGCAGACGGAAACTCTTCATGGCCCTCAGGTTGCGGCACTAAACGCTCGGCACCTAGAATGTCGCGCACCATCAAACCTGCGCCTTCTTGGCGGTTGGGTGTCGCGCCCGTTTCTGGGCCAAGCTGTTCAAGCACCACATCGGCACTGAGGGTAAAGTTCACATCGGTTGGTAGCTCGGTGTAGTAAAAGGAGAGTCCTTCATGCGAGTTGGCTAACTTGCCACCGCGGCTTTCAATGGTAAATGTGGACGCTAACTTGCCAGCAGCGACAGCCTCACCATTGACCGTCACTTGGTTCACGCCGACTTTTTCCGGCAAAATGGTTGAGCCAAAGTTCATGTCGGTCGATTGACCAAAAGTGATCGCTTTCCAAGTCAGGTCTTCGACCTTAATCTCAGCAGCGTGTGCGGCTGGGGCCAATATGGCCGCCAGACACAAGGCTAAAGTGTGTTTTTTCATGGTCACTTTTCCTTGTTAGAAGTTGTATTTCAAACCGACACGGAAACGAGGAACATATTCATCTTTAAACTCTGAGCCGTCACCCTTGTGCGTGATAGCCGCGATAGCGAAGAATGGAATCACGCCACTTTCCAGCTTGGTGTATTCGCCTTTAAAGTCGATCAGCTGATCATGACCTTTGTCTTTCCAGCCACCTTCACCACCATGAATATCTTTGTACTCCGCTTCTACGCCAAGCTTGCCCCATTCAAACTTACGGTTTGCGTAAAGGTTGAGCTGGTTGTAGCGCGAGTCGTCCGTGTTTTTGTACCCATGACGAATACGCGCAGCAACATCCCACTCGTCATTGATTTTGTACGCGCCCGTCAAGTTGTACTTGAACACTGACGCACCCGATGGGCTGGCATCAATGTTAATGCCCGGCGTTAGAGAGAAATTGTCGGTCGCTTTCCAACGGTAGCTCACGCCAGTTTCATGGCCTGCATTGCCCATGTGACCATCTTTGTAGTTCCATTTTGCTTCCACGCTAAAACCGATTTGGTTGTCGAAACGGTGAGAAACGTAAATACGATCTCGATGTTCGTCACCATCACGATCAGGCACATATTCATGACGAATATCCACCGATGCGGCAGCCGCTAAACCAGAAGTCATTGCAAGTAAGAGTGCAGAAGTAAGGTATCTAACTTTCATTTTGAAACACCATTTTATTTTATAATAAATCTTGTTTTAATATATTCATTATTACGTACTGATAAAGTTCTTATCGGTATTTTTGTGATCTTTAAAACGGTGTTTTAATTTTTTTCGTGAGCTATGACACATGACTTTATTGGATTCGATGATCGTAATGATCTATCTGCTCTTTATTGGGATCGCTGCGTCGCTATTTCGCCGCTTTTCCACCTCGTCGAACGACTTCCTTCAAGGTGGAGGAACCATGATGTGGTGGATGGCTGGCGCGACCGCATTCATGACGCAATTTTCAGCGTGGACGTTTACGGGTGCCGCAGCCAAAGCGTATGAAGATGGCATCAGCGTGATGTTCATCTTTTGGGGAAATGCGTTGGGATTTTTCGTCGCGGCAGCATTTTTTGCGCGTCGCTATCGAAGGTTACGCGTAGAAACCGCCATGGAAGTCATTCGAGTGCGGTTTGGCCACACATCAGAACAGCTATTCACATGGTTAAGCTTTCCGCTGACTTTGATCGCCTGTGCTATTTGGATGAATGGATTGGCGTCTTTTTTCTCTGCTGTTTTTGCCATTGAGATGTCGACCACCATTCTCGCTATGGGGGTGGTCGTCACTTTGATCGCCGTGAGCGGCGGCGCGTGGACGGTGTCTGTGACGAATGTAATTCAATTAATTTTGCTGATCGCCATTACTCTAGTGATCGGCTATACCGCACTGCAACGCTTTGACTCACCAAGCGAAGTATTTGCGCACGCCACGCCAATTTATGGTGAACAGATCAGGATGCCGTCTCTGTTTGTGATGTGGGCAATCGCCATGCTGCTGCAACAAACCATGAGTAATAACCACACCTTGAGCTGCTATCGCTTTCTGACCACCGCCAACGATAAAGATGCCACCAAGGCCGCATTCGTTGCTGGTGTGCTGTTTGTTTTTGCCCCTGTACTGTGGTTTATGCCAGCGTGGTTCGTGGCAGCGCAAAACATCGATTTACTGGCGATCTATCCTGCACTAGAGCAGAGTGCGAACAACGCCGCTTATCTTTACTACATCCAACATTACATGCCTCAAGGTTTACTCGGATTGGTGATGGTGGCATTGGTGGCCGCGACCATTGCGCCGCTTTCATCAGCACACAACCGCAACGCTGGCATTGTGGTCAAAAGCCTCTACCAAGTGTGGTTCAACCCAAATGCCACCAATCGTCAGCAGTTGATGGTTGGAAAAATTGCGACGATAGTATCTGGCGTATTAGCCACGGTCACAGCTTTGCTGCTGGCGTCTGTTGAGTCGTACAGTTTGTTCGACATGATGATTGTGTTCGCGGCGTTCATTCAGATGCCAATCAACATCCCATCTCTGCTTGCGCTTGTCAGTTTGAAAACACCAAACTGGTCGGGATGGGCCACCGTTATGGTCGGATGCTCAGTATCGCTCTTTATGATGTTTATCTTTGATGTACAGTGGCTCTCTTCCTCGCCATTAACACCAAGAGAAAGCAAAGACCTGTCCGTGGTCGCAACGCTTGCCGTTCATTTACTGGTGACGGGAGGCTTCTTCCTGTTTACGCGGGTCTTTTATGCCAAAGAGTCACCATCAATCCAGCAAAGTCGCACTGCACTTGCGATTCAACTAGCCACACCGATCAGCGACGAGGAGCAGTCCCCTATCAATCATAAGCAAGGACTTTATGTCGGCTCCATCACAGCGTTGGCGGGCATGTTACTGATTCTTGCCGGCGTCGTGTTAGCGGGCTCTTCTCAATCCATCTTCGTCGCAATTGGCTGCATTGTGTTGCTGTTTAGCTTGTTCCTACTACAACCTACCCAGCACTCTAAACGTGCTTGGCAGAAACAAAAACTAAGTAAGTAAATGGGTAAGTAAACCGTATTGGGCGCGTTGTTTTGTGTCGCGCCTAGTGGAAAGCTGGCTTTTAACTCTCCAAAACTGCACATAAAAAAACGCCTACGGTGGAGCCGCAGGCGTTGGCAAATTGCTCAAAAGATCGTTCGACTATCTACGATAGTTCTCGGCGCTAACCGGGGTGAGGAATTATTCGATAATTCCCGCAACTTCACGAACCAGCTTCGCCAGTTCATCCCATTGCTCGTTGTCAATCAAATCGCCGGGTACCATCCAAGTACCACCACACGCTAAGACTGAAGAAATAGACAAGTAATCTTTAACATTGCTTGGGCTCACGCCACCGGTTGGCATGAATTTTACAGGATAAACCGCAGATAATGCTTTTAGCATCGCGACGCCGCCTGACGGTTCTGCTGGGAAAAACTTCAGCGTACGCAGACCCATTTCCATTGCTTGTTCAACCAAGCTTGGGTTGTTGACACCAGGGACGATGGTCACGTTACGCTGTTGGCAGTATTTCACTGTAGTTGGGTTGAAACCTGGGCTCACAATAAAGTCCACGCCCGCATCAATCGCTTCATCCACTTGCGCGCTTGTCAGCACAGTTCCCGCGCCAATCAACATCTCTGGGTACGCTTCGCGCATGTTTTTGATCGCTAAAGCGGCATCTTCAGTACGGAACGTCACTTCAGCACATGGCAGGCCATTTTCAATCAGCACCTGTGCCAGTTTCACTGCCTTGCCTGCGTCTTTGATCGCGATAACAGGGACTACTTTAATTTCTGAAAGTTGTTGGTTCAGATCTTTCATTTCATCGTTCCTTAAATAGTTGGCATCGCTTGGCTTGGAATGATCGCGCCGCGATGTTGAATAACCGTGCCAGCCACTTTGTGGCCAGCAAGCGCAGACTCAGCAACGTCTCCGCCTAAAATTCGTTTTGCCAGATAACCCGCACTAAAAGAATCACCTGCCGCCGTGGTATCCACCACAGCATCAACCTTCAAGGCCGCAACGGTGTGTTGTTGATCTTGTGTTACAACAAAGCAGTCGTCCGCGCCACGTTTCACGATGATCTCTTTCACGCCAAAGTTTTTCGTACGGCTGATCGCTTCATCTTCGTGCTTATCTCCCCACAGCATGACCTCGTCATCGAAGGTCAAAAATGCCATATCGGTGACGCTGAGGATCTTTGAGTAAAAATCACGAGCTTGCTCGATGTTAGGCCAGAGCTTAGGGCGGAAGTTGTTATCGAATGCGATTTTCACACCTTCTTTACGGCACATTGTTAGCAGCTCAATCAACATCTGACGACAATCGTCCGAGATGATCGCCAAGCTAATGCCACTCAGGTAGATCATTTGATGCTGACAAAGATCTTTCACCAACGACAGCAATGCTCGCTCACGCAACCAGTATTTTGCTGCCGCATCATTACGCCAGTAAAAGAAGCTACGCTCGCCATCTTCGGCGGTTTCAATCGCGTAAATGCCTGGCAACTTATCTTCAGAAAGGTAGACCATGTCCGTATTGATCCCCTCTTCACGCCATGCCGTTAGCATTTCACGACTAAACGGATCATGTCCTAATCCCGTCACATACGAAGTTTCGACCCCGTGTTGTTTGGTTAGACGAGAAAGATACACCGCGGTATTGAGCGTATCACCGCCAAAACCTTGCTGTAGCACGCCGTCATGTTTTTTAAGCTCCACCATACATTCGCCGATGATGGCGACACGACTGATTGGGTTCATGGGAAGTCTCCTCAGTATTTGATGCCGCCATTATTGCAATTACAAAACCAGTTAACAATAAAAATAAAACAACGGTTCATTTATTTCGTGAACTTGATCTATCTGCGTGCTTTCTCGGCCAGATTTTGTAGCCATGCAGAGAGCAATTGCGGCCACGCCGCGACAGGCAAACCTTGTGCATCGCGAATACCAAAACCGTGTTTACCTTGCTCAAACAGATGCATTTCGGTCGCGATTTCGTGCTGGCGAAGTGCTTGCCAAAACACGAGGCTGTTTTCCGCACTCACGGCGGTATCGTCACTGGCATGTAAAAGAAAACAAGGCGGCATGTCTGACGTCACCTGTTTTTCTAGCGAAAATCGGAGAAGGTCAGATTCACGTTCCAAATTAGCCAGTAACTCGGCACGCGAGCCCATGTGCGCAATATCGATGTTCATACTGATCACCGGGTACATCAAAGCGCAAAAATCGGGCTTGGCAGATACACGGTCCGCCTCATCTTGAAGAGGATAAATATCCAATGCGTGACTCGTCGCTAAGCTCGCTGCAACGTGTCCGCCAGCCGAGAAACCTAACACACCAATCGATGATAAATGAGACGCCAAAGGCAACTGACGCACCAAACGCATTGCTCGCTGCGCGTCCGCCAGTGGCGTCCAAGCTCCAAATTCGTGCCCTTCGTTTGGCATGCGATAGGTCATCACAAACACGGTAAAACCTGCTTGGTTCAACACGCGTGCGCTGTCCGCCCCTTCTTTATCCACCGAGACTCGTTGATAACCGCCACCGGGCATCAATAAAATACCAATCCCGTTGGATTGCTCTGGTTCAAACACGACAATTTCGGGATGCGTGATGTCAAACACTGCACGATCTGGTAACAACTCGTTCGGATTTCTTTCTTGATAACTTTGCACCAGATGGGAGGGGATTTGAGGCTCAGACCACAAAGGCAAAACGAGATGCTCAGGAAACCAAGTCTGTAGTGAAGTAATCGGCGCAACGTGCATGGCATTCTCTCCAGCTTAAAAACAAAAAAAGCCAGCACAATGGCTGGCCTTAACCTATTTCCCGATAAAATGAGTGCTTAGTCTAGTAGCGACTTCACATATTCTGCAATTTCAGGTACTTGGCAGTGCGCAAAGAAACACTCTTGGAATTGCGTGCTGCCTACTGCAGTTTTCACTAGCTCTTGGTCGATAGCACGTAGACCTTCAACCACGTCTTTTGCTACCGCTGATTTCACGTTGTTTAGGATAGCCGCGTTCGCTTGCTGAGGTGCTGCACGCTCAATTGGGTAACCTTCGCCGCGTTTGCCTGTGAACGCTTTTTCGAAGATGTAACGAACGTTCAATTCACCCGCCCAACCAAAACCTTTCGCAAATGCTAGAGAAATCGCATTGCCGTTATTGATTTGGTTGAACAGGAACGCGTCTGATGGCTCTAGGCAGTAACCACAAACAACGCCAGGGTGTAGGTTGCAAGACATCAATGCACCTTGGCCAGTACCACAACCAGTGACCACGAAGTCCACAGCTTTTGAGTTCAGCAGAATGCTCGCCATGATACCTAGGTGAATGTAAGTTAGGTGATGGTCGTTTTCATCCGTCATACCAACGTTGAAAACATCGTGACCAAGGCCACCTGCTACTGAGTTAAGCTCACCAGCCACCATTGCGTTTTTCGCTGCTTGGCTGTTTTCCATCATTAGTGCAATTTTCATGTGTTACTCCTGCGGAAACTCCGCATTCAAATTTCAATTCTTAAACAAAATCTTTGCGCATTGGGGTGAAAGTATCGATAAGTACACCCGCTTTCAGACAAACACAGCCATGCTCAATGTTTGGCTCTTTGTACATAGTATCGCCGGTTTTGACGATTTTTTTCTCATCACCGATGGTGAATTCAAACTCACCAGAAAGCACGTAAGTCAGCTGCTCGTGCGGGTGCGAGTGCATCGCACCAATTGCACCTTCTTCAAAGTGCACTTCTACCGACATCATGTTGTCGCTGTGTGCCAGTACTTTGCGTGAAATCCCTTCGCCGAGATCTTCCATCGGAATGTCTTGGTTAAATACGAACATGGTTCACCTAATAACTTGATTGATTAATCATGGATTCTGATTGCTGACGATGTAAGCGATAAATCGTCAATAAATTCATCACGATCACGGTCATTTCTAACAGCGTTCCACCAATGGAACCCACCAGAATATTATTGGTTAGCCAGCAAGACGCGCCGAGCAAAAAGCCAATGCGCATCCTGATCCCTGACAAGCAGAACACCGAGTATGTACCAATCACCGTCCCGATAATCGGCCATAAATCACGCCATTGCTCTGCTACCCAAAAGCCACTGACTAAACTGATCACAATAAAGACAGCAGCAACTCGTTTCGACGAGACAAAAATCGCCGTGGTCGTTCTGAGCGCCGACAGCAATGCGCTCAGCGCAGAGACCATCGAACCCAGCAATAAAAAGTGGAGAAGATGATTGAGGTTAAAAATCAGCATCAAGATTTTTAGGTGCCTGTCATTCTTCTGGTAGAAGACGGAGAATCCCAAACCAAAACTAATAAACCCTAAAGCTTGCGCTAATATCGTGGTATCCACCATCACCTTCTCGCAACTCGATTAGCGCGCTAGCCAGCCACCATCTACTGCGATGGTGTAGCCGTTGATGTAATCCGCAGCTTTAGATGCTAGGAATACACAAGGGCCAGCTAGATCTTCTGGCGTACCCCAACGAGCAGCAGGAATACGGTCTACGATTTCTTTGTTGCGCTGTTCATCGGCACGCAATGCCGCGGTGTTGTTGGTTGCCATGTAACCCGGAGCAATCGCGTTTACGTTGATGCCGTGGCTTGCCCATTCGTTCGCCATTAGGCGAGTCACACCCATTACGCCACTTTTAGACGCAGTGTAAGAAGGCACGCGAATACCGCCTTGGAAAGAAAGCATTGATGCGATGTTGATGATCTTGCCGCCTTCACCTTGCGCGATGAACTGTTTTGCAACCGCTTGAGACATAAAGAACACAGACTTCACGTTGATGTTCATTACGTCATCCCAATCTTGTTCAGAAAACTCGATGGCATCGTTACGACGAATGATGCCCGCGTTGTTCACTAGGATATCAATGCGACCAAGTTCGGTTACTGCGCGGTCAACGATAGTTGGGATGTCGTCTAGTTTCATTAAGTTAGCGCGGATATCAACGAACTTACGGCCTTCAGCCTCTACTTTCTCAATCGTTTCTGTTGGTTCGCTGATGTTTACGCCAACAATGTCACAGCCCGCTTTTGCTAGACCAAGCGCCATACCTTGACCAAGACCAGTGTCACAACCAGTAACAATGGCCACTTTTCCCTCAAGGTTAAATGAATCAAGAATCATGTCGTTTTCCTCAATAGTAGGTAATGTCGTGATTTGGCGTCTTGGCCATGTCACTTTGTATGCATTCATCCTGACCCAAAAAGAAACTGTTTGCAATTTTTTTTGAAAAGGCGTTTTAAAAATATTGATTGTGATCTTGTTTTTCTGGATTCTTTAATTGCGCGGTTTCAAATTTTTGAAAAGGCATTTTAAAAATACTGGTTCTTAAATTTTTCAGCGATATAATGCAGAAAACTAAGAATGAAAGGGGCAACAATGGAAAAGTCGACTCAGCCTGAAGCGGTTTCGTCAGTACTTAAGGTTTTTCATATTCTTCAAGCACTTGGTGAACAGAAAGCCATCGGCGTTTCAGAGCTTTCACAACGTCTAATGATGTCGAAAGCGACTACTTACCGTTTTCTGCAAACCATGAAATCGCTCGGTTACGTGTCTCAAGAAGGCGAAGCGGATAAGTACTCTCTAACACTTAAGCTGTTCGAGTTGGGCGCAAAATCGCTTGAGTACGTCGATCTGATCGAACTGGCCGACAAAGAAATGCGCCACATTTCAGAACAAACCAACGAAGCCTTGCACCTTGGTGCACTGGATGAAAATGCCATCATTTACATCCACAAAATCGACTCTGGCTACAACCTACGCATGCAATCGCGCATCGGTCGTCGCAATCCGCTCTATAGTACTGCTATTGGTAAAGTGCTGCTTTCTGAGCGCGATGAAAGCTTTGTTCGTGACGTATTGAGCGATGTCGAGTTCATTAAGCACACAGAAAAAACATTGGAAAACACTGATCAAGTGCTAGAAGAATTGGCGAAAGTGCGCGATTTCCACTATGCAGAAGATAACGAAGAGCAAGAACCAGGTCTTCGTTGTATCGCTGCGCCGATTTATGACCGCTTTGGTCAAATCATTGCTGGCTTGTCTATCTCATTCCCAACCATCCGTTTCGATGAAGAGAGAATGGAATATTACGTCGGCTTACTGCATCAAGCAGGTAAAAACATTTCTGAGCAATTGGGTTACCACGATTACCCGGCATAATCAGAAACAAGAGGCAGCCGCGAGGCTGCTTTTTTTGCCACTTAGAACAATGTTGAAACACCGGTTCACTTTAGAGGTAAACCATGGGCACATCCGTCACTCCAAACATCTTCGACTTTTTAATCAAAATTGACCCCTTTGATAAACTGCCAGAACCTGTGGTTGAAAGCATCGCGAATTCCGTCAAGGTCAAGTATCTCGTGAGGGGCGAAACCATCGGTTTTAGCGCCTTGTGCGATCAACGTTACCTCTACATCATCCGAACCGGCGCCATTGAACAGCGCACGCCTAATGGCGAACTGCGTGCACGCCTTGGGCAAGATGACCAATTTGGTTTTACTTTCCTCGACCCACTCGAAAATGCCGAAGATGGCTACCAAGCGGAAGCGATTGAAGATTCATTGCTCTATTTGATCCCCCATTCTGAGCTAAAACTGGTCAGCGAAGAACACCCAGAATTTGCGGACTATTTTGCCGCCCAAGCCAATGTGCGCTTGAGTTCTGCGGTGAAGTACGTTTGTCGGAAAGAAGAAAAAGGACTGTTCTTTCGTACTGTTGGCGAGATCGCCAGTGAAAACATTGCGATTGTCGATGTGAACGACTCTATCCGCAGTGTGGCGCAAACCATGTGTGGCAAACAACGCAGCTCCTGTGCCGTTGTGATGAAAGAAGGCGAAATTATTGGCTTAGTCACCGACCGAGATATGACGAAATCGGTCGTCGCACAAGACATGGATACCAATCAGCCCATTGCCGACGTGATGACGCCAAACCCCGTGTTGATCGAAGACGATGCTAAAGTGATTCAAGCCATTTCCTTGATGCTGCAATACAACATTCGCTGTTTGCCCGTGGTACATGGCAAGCAAGTGAAAGGACTTCTAACGACAACACATTTAGTGCATAACCACCGCACGCAGTCTTTGTTCTTAATTGAGAAAATCAAATACGCGAGTTCACTCAACGCGCTGGCGGCGTTGAAAGAAGAACGTCAAACCATTTTCCAAGCGTTGGTGGAAAGCGGTGTGAGTGCGGAAATTCAGGGTCGAGTGATGTCGATGATCATGGACGCTTTCACGCGCCGCATCATCCAGCTCAATGAAGAACTGTTGGGCCCACCGCCATGTGATTACGCGTGGTTGGTTGCAGGCTCTCACGCCCGTAACGAAGTGCACATGCTGTCGGACCAAGACAGTGCGATTGTGCTTTCCGATGACGCCACCGAAGAACATAAACTGTACTTCACTCACCTTGCCATGCGGGTGTGTAATGGTTTAGCGGCGTGCGGTTATCCGCTTTGTGACGGCAAGTACATGGCAGCGTCACCAAAGTGGTGTCAGCCAATTCGTCGTTGGAAAGAGTACTATCAGAAATGGGTGGCCAGCCCAGAATACAACAAATTATTGAGCATTAGCGTATTCCTTGAAGTGCGTGCCATTCACGGCAACCGCGAGTTTGTCGACCAAATCCAACAACACTTGCATGATTGTATTCAAAAGAGCCCGAGCTTTATTCCGGCTTTGGTGCGCGATGCGATTGACACTCAGCCGCCACTTGGCATTTTCAACAATTTGGTGTTGGAAAAAGGTGGGGAAAACAGCAACACGTTAAACATCAAAAAGTACGCCTTGAATCTGATCATCGATCTGGCGCGTATTTTCAGTCTTGCCGCTGGCGGCTCGTTAACTGGCACAGAAGAGCGTTTTCGCTACGCAGCCCAGCACGGCACATTGTCGAAAGACAGCGTTGAAAACATCATTGGCGCGTATCGCTTTATTACTCAGGTACGTTTCCGTCATCAACTCAATGCGATTCTGGCAGGCACCACACCTGACAACCACATCGCACCCGATGATTTCAGTAGCTTTGAACGCAAGCACTTAAAAGATGCATTTAAGATCATCAGTGAGCTGCAAGATGTCGCGAAACTGAAGTTTGTGAAAGGGGCGTAACCATGATTAAACGTTGGTTTAAGCGGTGGGAAACGCCGCTCTCTCCTGAGCAAAAACGCCAAGCCATTCACGTTATTGACGATTGGCCAATGGTGCTGAAAGACTATCTTCAACGGCCTTTGGTGGATGACTCAACGACCTTGAAGGATTTGAGTTTTGTTGCGTTGGACTTTGAAACCACAGGCGTGGACGCGCAAGGTGATAAAATCTTATCGATTGGCGTGGTTGACCTAACGCTGGACGGCATTGATATCGCCAGCTCCAAAGAGTGGTACATTTGTCATGGACAATTCATCAAACCAGAAACAGCGAAAATTAATGGCTTAACTCCGCAAGATCTCGCCAAAGGACTGCCATTGGATGAAGGGATGAATAGGTTGCTGGAACGCATCACAGGAAAAGTGGTGCTCGCCCACGGATGCTGCATTGAAAAAGCCTTCATTCACGCTTATTTTTCCTCTCGCTACCAAGTAGAGGATTTCCCCGCGTATTTTATCGACACTCTGCAAATCGAAAAGCAGTTTAGCTATGCAGGGAAAAGCGGCGCGCACAGCAGTTATCAGTTGGACGATTTGCGCCGCTATTATCACCTGCCGGGGTACTTATCGCACTCAGCCGCCAGTGATGCCTTGGCGTGCGCGGAGTTGTTCTTGGTGCAAAGTAAAAAACTGACCGCGCTTCCGGATGTCACGTTGCGTCAGTTGATGCGCTGATCACGCCAACTCTTGCGCCAAAAAGTCGATCAATAACCGCACTTTTGGCGACAAATTGCGACTTTGCGGATACAGCGCCCAAATGCCTTCGCGATCGTCGCGGTAATCGGTCAGCACTTCGACTAACTCACCACTGTCTAACGCTTCTTGAACGTAGTAATCCGGCAGCTGCACTAAACCAAGACCGCGTTTCGCTGCGTCCACCAAAGCAAAACCGCTGTTGCATTTAATCCGTCCCGACACGCGTAAAGATTTATCGCGTTTATTTTCCTTAAAGTGCCAATAGTCGACCGAGCCAACCAAGCATTGATGCCGTCCCAATTCCGACAACGTATGTGGCTCACCAAAACGCTCCAAGTACATCGGACTGGCACACACGTAGGTTTGACGTGAGGAAAGACGCTTGGCGATCATGCTGGAATCTTGCAAGCGGCCAAGACGAATCGCCACGTCCACACCTTGCTCAATCAAATCCAGCTTTTGGTTGGTCAGCACTAAATCAAGATCCACACGCGGGTACTTTTCCAAAAACTGATGCAAAAGCGGCGCGAGATTCATTTCCCCATACGTCACAGGAGCCGTCACGCGCAGCAAACCGCGCGGTTCGGTCTGCATTTGCGTTACGGCAAGCTCGGCCAGTTCTAACCCTTCCACCAAATGTTTACACTGCTGGTAATAGAGTTGTCCGGCTTCAGACAGGGAGACTTTTCGCGTCGTGCGATGCAGCAATTTCACCGCAAGTCGTTCTTCAAGTGCCGATACCCGACGACTGATTTGTGCCACCGATGTTTTCAGCTTAGCTGCTGCTCCGGTAAAACTGTTGGTTTCCGCCACAGCAACAAGTTCGCTTACCCCTTCCCAATTCGCCATGCTGTATTCCTGTCGACCTCTTTTAGACAAATAGTGATGAAAATGTTCTCGTCGTGCTACGCTTTGAAAACGTGAGAATTTTAGGCGTCAGGCAACGGACGAAGATCGCCGTACTGCGCATCAAGTTCAATGCCGAAGTATTCTTTCAATGCATCCAGATAGGCTTGGCCTGGCTCTAACTCCAATTCTGTCTGCTCACCTTGGCTGGTGTATTTGAGTGTGTAGTTAAGCAATGTCACCAACCCACTTTCTGTTGCTTTCGCCGCGACTCTTGCGCTGGTAAAACGCGAATGAGGAGAAGTGGAGGTAAAAAAGTTGCCACACGCGATATCACCCGCAAACACAAACTCTAAATCGAAGCTATAAAGGTTGTTCCATGTGTCCATTCCGTCCGTTGACAACACTTGAAGGAAGTAACCAAACTGGGCATCTTCAACAAAGCGGAAGGTTTGTAAATCCGTCTGAATCACTTGGTTGAGGATAAACGGCAATGGCGCGCGCGGCGTATTGGAGCCAAAGCCTACATCGACAATCCATGCTTGTTCATCCAGCATCACCAACGTGATTTGATGGCTGCGACCTGTCGGCGTCCCCATCACGTGAACACGCCCAAGTAAGCTGCGCGCTTCAAACCCGAGGGTCTTGAGCACATCGAGCATTAAGCCATTCAGTTCAAAGCAGTAGCCACCACGGGAGTGATACACGGTTTTTTGAATGATGTCTTCAATCTCAACAGAGATGCCACGCTGCAACGAAATATCAAAGTTCTCAAACGGCAGGCAACGGTGCTGCGCTACGTGAATCTTGTGCAATGACTCCAAATCGGCGGGTAACTCACTCGGCAAACCGAGCTTGGTTAAATAGGCGTTCAGATCCGTCTTATTCATAATCACTCTTACTTAGCTGATGGGTTGATTGTTTTCTACTCTAGTCCCTCTACCTAACCTCAGGTCAATCGCCTTTTCCGTTTTCCCTTCTGTTTTGAGGAGGCATCACACTCTTGTTGTCCACTCACCTTAACATTATTACGAATATGTAAAAATCATTTTCAAAATGGACGGATTATCATTTTTATTGAAACACCTAGAATGGACACCAACAAAACGACGCAGCGCAGGAAGCAAACCTTAACTACGCTTATTACGTCACTCCATATACTGAGAATATAAAGGAAAATCCAATGACTCTTGAAATCAAACCTGGTCAAACTCACATCAAATCCAAGGCAATGGTTGCGTGGGCGGCTGGCGAGCCACTGAAAATGGAAGAAGTGGATGTACAGCTTCCTAAAGCGGGTGAAGTGCTAGTGCGCATCGTCGCGACAGGTGTTTGTCATACTGATGCGTTCACTCTGTCAGGCGACGATCCAGAAGGCATCTTCCCTTCGATTCTTGGTCACGAAGGTGGCGGTATTGTTGAAATGGTTGGCGAAGGTGTTACCAGCGTTGAGGTTGGCGACCACGTGATTCCTCTTTACACCGCTGAATGTGGCGAGTGTAAGTTCTGTAAATCGGGCAAAACCAACCTTTGTCAGGCCGTTCGTGAAACACAAGGTAAAGGTCTGATGCCAGATGGTACAAGCCGTTTTTCTATCAACGGTGAAACCATCTTCCACTACATGGGTTGTTCTACTTTCTCTGAGTACACAGTGCTGCCTGAAATTTCATTAGCCAAAGTGAACAAGCAAGCGCCTCTTGAAGAAGTGTGTCTACTAGGTTGTGGCGTAACGACTGGTATGGGCGCGGTTCTAAACACTGCAAAAGTTGAGAAAGGCGACACGGTTGCGATCTTTGGTCTGGGCGGCATCGGTCTTTCAGCAATCATCGGTGCGCGCATGGCAGGAGCAAGCCGCATCATCGGTATCGACATCAACGAAAGCAAATTCGACCTAGCGAAACAACTTGGTGCTACAGACGTCATCAACCCACAAAAATTCGACAAACCAATTCAAGAAGTGATTGTTGAAATGACGGATGGCGGTGTGGATTACTCATTCGAATGTATCGGTAACGTAAACGTAATGCGTCAAGCGCTTGAGTGCTGTCACAAAGGTTGGGGTGAGTCGGTGATCATCGGTGTTGCGGGTGCAGGTCAAGAGATCTCAACTCGTCCATTCCAGCTGGTTACGGGTCGTGTATGGCGCGGCAGTGCGTTCGGTGGCGTGAAAGGCCGCTCTGAGCTTCCAGAAATCGTAAACCGCTACATGGCGGGTGAGTTTGGCTTACAAGAGTTCATTACTCACACGATGGGCTTGGAAGACGTAAACAAAGCATTTGATCTGATGCACGAAGGTAAGAGCATCCGTACCGTTATCCATATGGATAAGTAATGCTGACTCAGGCTCTCCGTAAGGGGAGCCTGAATTCATTCTGTTGTTAGAGAGTTTATCCATGACCATTGAAAATGTAAGCCAAACCAAAGTGTTTGGCGGTTGGCACAAACAATATACGCACGATTCTAAAGCGTTGAACTGCACCATGCGTTTTGCGATTTTCTTGCCGCCGAATACAACCAAATCCAACCCAGTACCCGCTTTATACTGGTTGTCGGGCTTAACCTGCACCGATGAAAACTTTATGCAGAAAGCCGGCGCATTTCGTATGGCGGCAGAACTTGGGATTGCCATCATTGCTCCGGACACCAGCCCGCGTGGTGAAGGCGTTGCCGATGATGCAAGTTACGACTTAGGCCAAGGCGCAGGCTTTTACCTCAACGCCACTCAAGCACCGTGGTCACTGCATTACCATATGTACGACTACGTCACGCAAGAGCTGCCAGCCATCATCGAAGCCAACTTCCCAGTATCGGATGTGAAATCAATCTCTGGCCACAGCATGGGCGGACACGGTGCGCTCACCATTGGCCTTAAGAATCCGACACTATACCGCTCGATTTCAGCATTTAGCCCAATCAGCAACCCAATGCAGTGTCCGTGGGGACAAAAAGCATTCACCGCATACTTGGGCACTGATATCGAAAGTTGGAAGCAATACGATGCAAGTGAGCTTTTGAAGAAAGAAAAATCACCCTTACCAATTTTGGTTGATCAAGGCGATGCGGACGGCTTCTTGAGTGAGCAACTCAAACCGGAAGTCTTATTAGCCGCAGCAAAACAACACGGTTCAGAATTGAATCTGAGAATGCAATCTGGCTACGACCACAGTTATTACTTTATATCGAGCTTTATAGACAATCATTTAAACTTTCACGCAAAATATTTATTTGCGTAAATAACAATGAAAATAACTTGATGATATATAAAAATAAAGCCACCAAATTAGGTGGCTTTATTGTATGACGTATTTAATAAATAAGTGCAATTATTCCAATAAAATCCAACGTACACCAAACATGTTGAGCTCATTATTTAAATCTTAAATTCAATGTTAATTCTGAGCGAGAGTTCATTAAGTGAGAATGGTATGGATTTTCATTGAAATTCGGCTAAATGACGTTAAATCGTCATATAACTCGATAATAATTTCTTTTTAATGACCTTTTAATTAAGAAGTCACTAAAGAACCTTGACGTGAAGTAAACCTACAGTTACTTTTCAAACATAACATATTATAAAATCTCATACGGTTGGCTTTGTCATTAAAATCATAAATAATTTATCGCTAGCAACTTTTTGTTCTAGCTCGGTAAAAAGAATAAAAAACAAAAGGGCGTATGATGAAAAAAATTGTATCACTCAGTTTGCTGCTGTTCGCACCATTCCTTTCTGCCAATTCCATTACTTTTAGTAGTCCTCAGCAACCTAGCGTCACACTTAAACTGGAAGAGCTTCAATCTCTCCCAACCACCAGCTACACCACTGATTTACCTTGGATTCAACAATCTTCAGAGTTTCTTGGTGTAAAGCTCAGCACGCTGCTGACTCATGTTTATGGAAGCATTCCAGAGCAAGTCGATATCGGCAGTTTAAACAACTATCACTCCACCTTATCTCGCAAAGATATTGTTCGTTATCAGCCAATTTTGGCGTACCAGCAAGATCATCATTACATCAAAGTGAGAAATAAAGGCCCTTACTGGGTGATATACCCTCTCAGTCAATATCCTGAATTGGATCACAATGAATATCATGCCCAAATGGTATGGCAAGTTAATGAGATGAAAATAAAACAAAAATAATGAAGTTATCAGAAGCTTACCCAATTAAACAAAAAAATTATTCGACGACCAGCAAAATGCTCCTTTTGGTTTTTGCCACTTCTTTATTGCTCGCAAATGTCATATTGCTCCAACAAACTCGGGTCTTAGCGCAAAGTTTTACTGATGAGCAAAAACAAGCGACATGGTTTTTATTCCAGTTATCGAAAGAACTTTCTGAGCTCGTCAGTGAAGCACGTCGACTGGACGAAAATGTTTTAAAAATAGAAGGAGCAGAACTTCAGTATGAGCTTGCTTGGAGCCGTTTTGATTTATTAATAAATAGTAAAGACGTCTACACCTTTTTTTCTCGCAATCACATTCAACAATATTTTTTGCAACTGTTTAATGAGTTTAAAGAGTTAGAACCACTGTTGGTGGAAGCCAAAACCGGCGACAGCCAAGCGGCAGCTCAGTTTTATCGCGCCACTCAAACGCTGTATTTAAACTTGGTGGAGTTTGTGAACCAGAACTTTCGCTTAACCAGCCAAGTGTACGAGACACAAAAAGATGAAAGCCAACGATTGATGAAAGCGCAATACATGCTGTTTGCCACTTTCGTCTTGTCGATTTTGTCGCTGACTTACTTCTTCTACAGAGAGTCGCACTTTCACCGCAAGCTGGCACTGAGTGACCCTCTTACTGGCCTTGGCAACCGAAATGCTCTGTTTGTCACGTTGAGAAATAACACCCGCAACCGAACGACTTTTTCTTTGTGCCTTCTGGATCTAAACGGGTTCAAAAACGTGAATGACACGTACGGCCACCAAGCTGGTGATACAGTGTTGTGCGAAATTGCCAAGCGATTGAAAGACATGAATATTGATAGCTTCAGTACCTATCGGATGGGTGGAGACGAGTTTGCTGTCGTGATTGAGTCCTCAGACGTCGATGCAGAGGAGGCGAAAAAACACATCCATTCCGTGTTTGATACTCCGGTTCTAAACGCGAACAACGTATCGTCACTGTCGACCAGTATTGGCGTCGCGCACTACCCAAGTGACAGCGATAATGTTGACTTTCTTATCAGCATAGCGGATAAGCGCATGTACAAAATGAAATTTCAACGTTAAACGGTATTTATGATGAGAAAGTTCATGCAAGTATTGCTTCTACTGGCAGTCATTGCGGCAGGTGTGTTGGCTTGGGTATTTATCCCATCGCACGAAACCATCGGGCAAAAAACGCTTGAGCAGGCACTCAACGACGACTACAGCCTCGTTGGACATCGAATCTACTCAACCGATCCGGATGCTGGTAACCGATTCGGCTACTTCGTATTGGCAACGGGTCAGAGCATTGAAGAGCAAGAGCCGTTTTTGGTCACTTCGGATCAGTTTATTCGCATGGAACAAACGGGTGATAACACCTTGTCTGTGACCGTCAATGGCCGTATCTACCAATACCACAACGACTTGTGGGTACCAAAATCGGATGGAAAGTTGCAGCACTTTTTAGTCAGCGCAACTGCCAACTACGTGCGCTAAAAAACGGGAACATTACTACCCCCTCCCATCACACACAAAAAAAACAAAGCCCCGCATGTACTGCGGGGCTTTGTACGTTAAGAAGAAAGTAACATCGAAAGGAGGGCGTTACTTCGCTAACACTTTCTCTTTAATCACTTTGAGTACCCCAGCCTCTTGGTTGCTTGGCGCAGAATAACGAGCGATTTTCTTAATCTCTTCGTGCGCGTTGGCAACCGCGTACGAATGCTCACTGACTTGCAGCATTTCGAGGTCGTTGAGGTAATCACCAAACGTCATGGTTTCTGCCGGAGTAAAATTCATCGTCTCTTGAAGATGCTTAATGGCCGCGCCTTTAGACGCCTCGGCATTCATCACATCCAGCCAAATTTTTGCGCTCACTACAACTTTATGCGTTGCGCCAAACTTCGCGTTCATAGTCGGGAACAGGAGCTCTTCCGAACCGTCAAAGTGACAAATCGCTACCTTGATGAACTCGTCTTCGACCTCAAGCAAATCCGCCACCGTTTCACAGCGATGGTAGTACTTTTGAAACTCTTCCAGTGGTTGCTGATCATGCGTTTCGATGTACGCCGAGCGCTTGCCACACAATACGATGTTCGCTCCGTCAATTTCACGAGCCGCTTTCACAATCTCCGCCACTTCCGCTTTAGGAATTGTGCAACTGTAGAGCTCTTTGTCTTGGTACATCACCAAGGTGCCGTTTTCGGCCACATACAACACTCGATCTTTGATTGGCGCGAACGTGTCTCGCAGGCTGTAATACTGACGACCAGACGCAGCGGAGAATAAAATGCCTTGCTCTTCCAGTTGCAAAAACAGGTCGAAAAACTCTGGATCCAAACGACCGTATTGGTCAAGCAAAGTGCCATCCATATCGGAAGCAATAAATTTGATGCGAACTTGTGACATTAACTAAAACTCTAAATGACGCTGCGAAAATATATCCATGTAAGGTACAGGATCTTGTATGAATCTCAAGTCGGGATGACGACGCCTTTCGCGATTACCAATGATGCTGTTTAAAGTAATCTTCACTGTGATCGATGAAGGCTCTCACCGCAGGAGACAAGTGTTTACGCGATGAATACAGCGCGTAAATGTTGAGATCATTTGGCTTCCAATTCGGCAACACCGACTCAAGCTGACCCGATTGCAGATAGATATTGCTCAAATAGGTTGGCAACATCGAAATACCCATGCCTTGTAACGCGCCATGCAATAACGCCGTGGCCTCATTGCTGGTTAGGCGACACTCAATTCCCACCGATTCGAACTGGTCGCCCTGAGACAAATGCCACACGTGACGCTCAAAGTTTTTGTAACCCAAACAGTCGTGTGAAGATAAATCTCGCGGATGCGTGATCGCGTGGTGAGTTTGCAAGTATTGCGGCGATGCCACCAACACCGATTCACACACCGCAATCGGCTTACCAATCAAAGAAGGATCGGGATCTGACGCAATTCGGATTGCCAGATCGATACGTTGCTCGGTTAGATCACTCACTGAATCTTGCAGATCTATGTCGATATGCACTTTGGGGTGCTTTTGCATAAAACTGTTTACTGCTGGGATCAACTGTGAGAATCCAAATGAAGTGCTAGACGCGAGACGGATTTTTCCGGACAGCTCACCATCAACGGCAATGTTCGACGTCAACGTATCGGCCTGTTTTAACCAGCGCTCAATCTGAGGCAAGCTGCGCTCCCCTGCGGTGGTGAGCGACACCTTGCGCGTGGTGCGGTGCAACAAACGAGTTTGCAGCCAGTTCTCCATCGCCTCTACATAACGAGTCACCATAGGCCGAGACATGTCTAACCGCTCTGCGGTCGCAGTAAAACTGCCAGAATACACCACATCCACAAATACTTTTGCTGCCGTTACTCTGTCCATACATTTGCTCGAAATAAGAAATAGTGATGTACATTATTGTGTATTTTTCCGAGCGTATCAATTTCCTAATATAGCTCCCGTTCCCAAGCCATCGTCGCTTGGCCCCAAATTCTTTAGGAGCTTATTATGAAAAAATTCACTTTGATTGCTGCATCCGTTTTAATGGCAAGCCCTGTCCTAGCGGCAAACCACTCTCCCCTTACTCTTGAGGTTTACAACGCCGACGGTAACAGCTTCCACGTTAACTCAACCTTGGTATACGGTGAGACTGACGCCATGGTCATCGACACTGGCTTCACCAAAGCTGATGCGATGCGCATTGCCGCTAAAGTGTTGGACTCAGGCAAAACGCTTAAAACCATTTTTATCAGCCAAGCGGACCCAGACTACTACTTTGGCGCAGAGGCCCTACACCAACAGTTCCCTGATGCGCAGATCATCGCAACGCCTGCGGTTCAAAAAATTATTCAAGAGAAACTGGCTGGAAAGCTGGCGTACTGGGGACCAAAGCTTGGCGCAAACGCACCGGTAAAACCAGTGATCCCTGTCGCGTACGATAAAGCATCATTGGAGCTAGAAGGTCATAAGATTGAAATTCGTGGTAACCACGGCACATCAGCACACCGCCCTTACCTATGGATTCCAGATAACAAAGCGATTCTAGGTAACGTAGCCGTGTACTCAAACGTACATTTGTGGATGGCCGATGCCGCTGACCAAACCGCTATCAATGCTTGGGAGCAACAGCTTAGCGAGATGCTTGCGCTTAAACCTCAAGTGGTCATCCCTGGTCACATGAAAGCAGGCACAAAGCTGAACGCAGACACCATTCACTACTCGCAACAATATTTGCAGGATTTTCAGCAAGCGAAAAAACACAGCAATAACAGCGTTCAACTCATTGACACCATGTCAGCGAAATACCCAGAAGCTCAATTGCCAATCGCGCTAGAAATCGGTGCGAAAGTGCATACTGGTGAAATGTCATGGTAACCGTGCATTACTTCTTCGATCCCATGTGTGGTTGGTGCTACGGGGCATCACCACTCATCGAAGCCTTGATGGACACCTCTCAATTTAAGGTAGAGCTTCATCCCGGCGGTATGATTGAGAAACGCGCGATTGAATCTGAATTTCGTCAGCACATCATCAACAGTGACGCTCGTATCGCAACCGAAACCGGAGCAACGTTTGGTGAAGCATATCTGCAACGCGTGAAAAGCGAAGATACGTTTGTTCTTGATTCTTATCTACCAACACAAGCGATCTTGAGTGCGGAGAAAATGGGGCTGAATCCATGGCACATGCTAAAGGCCATCCAATCCGCGCATTATCAGCTCGGGTTAAAAGTGAATGAAGCATCGACGCTCAAAGCCATTGCAGAATCGCTAGGTTTAGCAAACGATGTGTGGGAGCAAAACATGACGTTAAGCGAAGCCGATCTAGATGAGAAAATTCGCTCTAGCCGACAGTTGATGCGCCAGTTACACGTTGGTGGTTATCCAACCCTGATTGCAGAAGTAAATGGCGAGTACCTGACCTTGCCGCACTCGGCCTACTACGACAAACCGGCACAGTGGAAGCTTGCATTACAAAAACTGCAATAAGCTCTTCCCCACTCGCTCTTGTTCTTAATCCAAGAGCGAGTGCCAACACCGACATGGCAATCCTGACTCAAACAGGTACAATCCTCGCTCGATTTTTTACTCGCGCGGATACCCACCATGCACTCGCCTGAACATTGTTTTACTCGTTTTACTGCAGATACTTCTGACTATGAATTACCAACGCAGTTTACGTTTCCGTTCTACTACACGCCGCATCCGCTTTGCGTTATGGCCGCAAAGCAATTGCAACAGCACTTATTAGCGCAAACCGACTTCGAACACGATTTTGGTTTGGTTAATGAAGAAACGGGGCGAGGCAAAATGTTTGGCGTATTGCTGATAGAAAGTCCTCAAGGCGAGCTCGGCTTTTTAAGTGCGTTTTCTGGCAAAATTGCTGACCAAAATTTGATTCCAGGATTTGTCCCTCCTGTGTACGACATGCTGACCGATGAAGGCTTCTTCCGCGCAGAAACGGATGCCATCAACGCCGCCAATGCGGAGTACAAAACCTGTGCTGCGAATCCGGAATTGGCGGATCTTAAAGCGCAAATCCAAGCCGACCGAGCCGCTTATCAGCAAGAGGAGCAAACACAGCGCCAAGTGATGATTGAAGGCCGCGCCGCACGCAAACGACAGCGCCAACAGGGTGAGCAAACACTCAATGCCAATGATCTCAAAATCTTGTTGGATGAGTTGGGTAAACAAAGTGTCGCCGAGAAAAACGTTCTCAAATACTTAAAGCAAGCGTGGGATGAAAAGCTTGCAATCAAAGAAGCGCGATTGGCCGAGTTAGAGCTGCAACTTGCTCATCTGAAAGAGCAGCGCAAGACACTCTCCAACGCTTTGCAGCACAAATTGCATAAACAATACCGCTTCCTAAACAGCCATGGCGAAGCACGCGACTTGGTGGACATTTTTTCGGACACCACAAACCCAATACCACCAGCAGGTGCAGGGGAATGTGCTGCGCCAAAACTGCTCCAATACGCGTTTAAACACGAATTCAAACCGCTGGCGTTGGCAGAATTTTGGTGGGGTGTTTCGCCAAAGTCTGAAGTTCGCCAACACAAAAAATTCTACCCATCGTGCAACAGCAAATGTCAGCCGATTTTGGGCCATATGATGCAAGGGCTGGATGTCGAACCTAACCCATTGGCGGAGAATTGGGCAGAAGACAAAGAGCTAGAGATAATCTACCAAGACGACGCTATGGTCGTCGTCAACAAGCCCTCGGGCTTACTTTCAGTGCCGGGTAAAACCATCAAAGACTCTGCTTATACTCGCCTACAAGCGATGTTCCCTGATGTGGAAGGGCCGTTTGTGATTCATCGCCTCGACATGGCGACCTCTGGCATTTTGGTGTTTGCCTTAACCAAGCGCGCGAACAAAAGTCTGCAAAAACAGTTTATGGCTCGCGGCGTACAAAAACGTTATATGGCACTGCTCGAAGGCGTATTAAACGCGCCTGAAGGGGAAATTTCATTGCCAATGCGTGGCGACCCAGACGACCGCCCACGTCAACTGGTGTGTTTTGAACACGGGAAACATGCAGAAACCTACTGGCAACTGATTGACGTCAAAGATGGACGCAGCAAGGTATACATGTATCCGAAAACCGGGCGAACTCACCAACTACGTGTACACAGTGCTCATCACATGGGGTTAAACATGCCGATGGTTGGTGATGGTTTATACGGCGAAAAAGCGAATCGCTTACACCTGCATGCTGAGATGCTAGAGCTGGATCATCCATACAGCAAAGAGCGCATGGTGTTCAAAGCTGAGTGCGAATTCTAACGTCTTCCAGATTTTAAATAACAAAAAGGCACTGACTAACAGTGCCTTTTTTGGTTTCTAACAACAGAATAAGCGTGATGCGCAATACCGAAAACCGTTAGCTCACCTTAAACTTGGTCCACACCTGAGAGCGCCAACGCCTTGCCATGATGATACCACGCACCCATTCATCGAGAGCGATTGCCATCCAAGCCCCTAAAACGCCATAACCCAAGTGGATGCCAAAGATATAAGAGAAAAGCACGCCTAGTCCCCACATACTCAAAATCCCCATTTGCACTGGGAACTTGATGTCACCCGCGCCTTTGAGCCCCGCGATAAAAATCAGGTTAAACACACGTCCGGCTTCGAGTAAAATTGAGCCCATGACTAACGAGCCTGCCAATGTGAGTATTTCCGGTTGATCGGTAAATACGCGCAGAATCTCTTCTCTAAACAGGTAAATCAGTGTGGTTGCCGCCGTTGATGCCACAAATCCCACTAAGAAGTAGATTTGTACACGTTTTAAAATGCTGCTCACCCAACCTTTACCGATGTAGTAACCAGTCTGAATTTGCGCTGCCTGACCAATTGCCAACGCGAAAGCAAACGAGAAACGGGCAATGTTTTGCGCATAAGTGAAAGCTGCCAACGATGCCGTCCCCATTTGCACCACAAAGTACACAATGCAGATTTGCGCCACGTTGTAAGACAGCACTTCACCCGCGTTCATACCGCCGATTTTTAAGATCTTTTTGTAAATCTCTGCGGGCACTTGTTTCATGGTCGACATCGGTAGTTCAATGCTGCTGCGAGCGAGAATAAACCATAACATTAACGTACCGATGACTTGGCTGACGACGGTTGCTATTGCTACACCTTGCACACCATACACAGGTAAACCGAGTGGCTGGTAAAGCGCAATATAGTTACCAATGATGTTGAACACACCCGAGATCAAATTCACCACCATTGGAGAGCGTGAATAGCCATGGCTACGCAGAATGGTCGTAAAGACTATGCCTATGGTGACGTTGAACGTCATCGCTCCGCTGATCAGCAAATATTCACGAGCGTATTGCTCGACTTGTGCCTCCAAACCGTAATATGGGAGCAGGAATATCGCGCCAAGCACGGCAATCACACTCAATAGCACACCGATGATCACAGACAGCGCAATACTTGCAACGCCGACATTCACAGACTCTTGCTCGCGCCCTGCGCCATTGTATTGGGCAATCAAAATCCCCGTTCCGCTGCTGACAAACGTCGAAACGATGATTAAGAAAAAGGTAATCTGCGTGATCACACCAACAGCGGATACAGCTTTGTCCGAGTAGCCACTCAGCATGAACACGTCACTGGTTCCTAAAGCCGTCCGTAGCAAAATTTCGACAAGAATCGGCCAAGCTAATGCCACGATGGACATTCGTTGGTTGATGTTTTGGCTTTTAGGCATGTTTTTAACCTTTCCAACAACTAAAACTGCCTCGCAGAGAACTGTGAGGCAGTCTATAAAAAGTAATTCGGGATTCGTTTGAGATGAAACTGAGATTCAGCGCGGATTTTAGTCGGAGATTGGTCACAACGACAACAATAATTCCTGTCATTTGAGGAAAATATTTCTAATGACTTTTCAAGCCCACGCGACTCATTGACGGAGCTTAGAGATCATCGACTGACGAACAATGAGCTCAATAGGTACGCGGTTGATAAGTGGCTTAACGCCGTTAAATGACGCCATTCAGCGAATTGAGAATCGACTCACCAACAGCCGTTTTTATGCATTATCTGTATTTATCAACGTGCACACATCAAGGTAACTTTGTAACCCTCATCACCATATTGCAGGCAACATATCGATAGATATCGTAATAAACAAAACCCTTGGCGTCGTCACACCCAGAAAATTCCTTACAAGATTCAATCACCTCGCAGCATGACTAAGTTCACATTTGGCGATTTTGTTATTCTATTTATCGCTAAAATACCGCCTAGAATAGACGTACATATCAATTTAAGTAGGGATAGAAGATGTCGACATTGGCCGGGGCTCGCCTAGAAGAAATGGCGGATATCCGCTCGACGAGAAAAAAGAAAATCGTTTTTCTGTGTTCTAGCATTGCCGCCACACTACTGGTGTACGGCGCTATCGTCCAATCGCTCGAAAATCATTGGGGGTTAAGCGTTTTGCATGCCTTCAGTGCCATCGCATGCTTAGGTATCTGCTATCTCATTAAAGTTCAAAGGCATCACAAATATGCCGATTTACTGCTCAGTGCCGTCATCATGTTTGAGGGGTTATTACTGCTTCTTTTTAATGATGCGCCCTCCGGCAAGTTATTGTGGCTCTACCCCATCGTCGCAACCATCATTTTGATTAACGAGTTCAAAGTCGGTTTACTCTTTAGCGCTACCTACATGATTTTGGTTTTCTTTGGCATTACGTTTTTAGACGGCTTACCTGCCACTGGCGATATGATCGAACGCCGATTCATGTTCACCTTGATTGCCATCAGTTTTGTCTGCCATACCTTCTCCTACTACTACGCAAAAGTCGTCAGCTACATTCAAACCCTTTACCGAGAAGGGATTGAGGAGTTAGCCTACCTAGACCAACTGACGGGCTTAGCGAATCGTTGGAGCTTTGAAACGTGGGCCAGAGCAAAACTGCACGACATTGATCACTCAGACGAACGCAGTGTCACTGCGTTGGTTTTTCTCGATATCGACAATTTTAAGTACATCAACGACACCTATGGCCACGATGTTGGCGACCAAGTGTTGAAAGCATTTGCGACTCGATTGAAGAAAAGCATTCGTAACAGTGACCGAAAAACCGATAAACATGACTACTCCATTGCGCGCTTTGCAGGCGATGAGTTCGTGTTAATGCTTTACGATGTACGCAGTAAACAAGACCTAGATGGCATTTTGGATCGCATCGTTAATTTGTTCCCAAAGGGATATCAAAACTACGATACCTATAATGAGCTGACGATGAGCGTAGGAGCCGCAATCTATAAACAAGACGCCAACGATTTATCAGAGCTTACCCGCTGCGCAGACAAAGCGATGTATGCCGCGAAACACACGGGTAAAAATCAGTACGCGTTTTACGAACATTGTTCTCATGCTGGTGAGCTGCGCAAACAACAAGAATCAATGCTTGAGATGACAGAGGCGTGCTAAGCCTCTGTGAGTCGCCCGATTATGCAAAAAAGTGCATCGCCCACAACCCAAGCGCTAAAAACACGATCAACCAGAAGGCTTGACGCGCCCGGCTTGGTTTTCCTTGTTGTGGTGCAATCCCTGGCTTAAAAGCTCGCTCCTTCATTTTTCCGACCAAGCTTTTTTCTATCGCCTGTTTGTAAAACTTGCGTCTTTTGTGCGCCGCGTTCGCTACTTCAGTAAAGCGGTGTCGCTGTTCATTCGTTAAATCGCTCGCTTCGTAGCGAGGAGGGAGATCAGAATGCTTACGTTGTACTGCCATCACTTCCTCCTTGGTTGATGGGTGTACTTATACTAAGTATATACACAGTTGCGCATAAATAGCGCCAAGATACCGAATTCTAAGCGATATCTCGTGCGCCAGTTCAAGGAAATTACGCAACTAAAAAAGCCACCCGAAGGTGGCTTAAAGCAATTCAGCATTTGTACCGATTATAGGTATTCGCACAAGTAAGCCGTTGCGTCTTTCACTTGCAGCTCAAATGATGAGTTACCTTCAACATCAAACGACTCACCGCTGCTGTAGGTTGTCCAATCGGCTTCACCTACGCGTTTCACCACGAGAGCACCTTTAACGACTGTCATGCGCTCAGGAGCCTGCGTACCAAATGTGTACTCGCCCGGAAGCATCACACCGACACTAACATCCTGTCCGTGCTGGTTAAAACCTAGTGACTTTACACCACCTGCAAAATAGCTATTTTCCTTAATACTCATTATTGGTTTCCTTATCAAAAGTCCGCTCTTTTTTACCCTGTTTTTTTCTGCGACTCAAGCCTTTAAAGCACAGAGATTCTACCGAATTGAGAACTCAGTTAATCAGCACAGAATTTGGCTAACGCAACAGGAAAGAATAATTCGAAATTTGCAGTCCATTCTTAATCACTAAGGAGTCAATCATTAACGACAAATCAATCAGTAATAGTGTATCCGATTGTAAAAGTGGACATTAGATCATAGTTTCTGGGTCGCAACGGCGAGATTGTTTGTTTTTAGTGCGGAAGGTTTCCACCATATTAAAAAAGGACGATAAGAGTACTCATGGCCATACCCGCTCGCAGGAAAAGGAAACAAGATAAAGAACCGCAACTTTCATTTTGGGCTCGACACCAGCTTAAGATGATCAAAAGTGCGTTCGTTATTTTTGTCTGCAGTTTGGTGGCTTTTTTCGCTTATCAGCTCCACGTCTCCTACCAAGATTACATCGACCCCGAACACGTCTATGGTGAGTGGATCGAAATTGGTGCTCCACCTTATCAAACCGAACGCCTTATTTTTACCTCCGATGGGGTGTATCGAAATCATCGTTTGATCACGACGGAATTTGCGTTTGATGGCAAAGTCATCACCTTAAATACCGGATTAGGTGAAACCGCGTATCAACTTTCTGGCTCTCATCTGTCACCACAAATACGCCGAATTGAACCTCGAATCCCAGATCAGCGATTCATTCGAAAGGGATTTGAGCATACTGTTCAAGGTTCAGAAGTGGGCGCAGCATCAAAACGACGAGCCGCACTGAGTGAACATTTCAGTCGCGACTAGCACGTTTTTTACCACTATTTTACCGTCCTAAGGCACTTCTACGCGATGAAATAAAACCTTAATAAACAATCAAATAAGATATTCGTCGCATTTATACCCACCCAAATTGAGTAAACAATTAATTTAATTCCTGCCAAATATTTATAAATTATTGACTCAGTCTTACATTTTCCGTGTAACAGAGTGTGGGTTTTATTTAAGTTCTCTCATGTGACTCGAAAACCGTTTTAATTTTTTTTGACGAAAAAAAACTCTCTGAAATGCTGAGTGTGATGCTTTTGCACGTGGTGTAAATCTGATCATCTTATCTGGTGCAAGAGCAGCTTATGTTCACGAAAGAACATGAATCCAAGGATTGAGAGAGAAGTTATGATTCGATTTAACCTATGTGCAGCTGGGGTTGCTTTAGCGCTATCAGGTGCTGCAGTCGCAGCTCCGACCGCACCAAGTGTCGATATGTACGGTTCTAATAACCTTCAATTTTCTAAAATTGAACTGGCTATGGAAACCACATCTGGCTACTACGACATGGTGAAATACCATGACCAAGCTAAAATCACCGTTAAATTCAACCAGTGGAGCGGTACACCTGGCGACACTTACAACATCTATTTTGATGGCGTAAAAGTCGCAACAGGCGCTATCACTGGCGGCCAAACCACAGCAACATTTGATTACGGCCAAGGCGGCTTGTACCAAATGGAAATTGAAGCGTGTGATGCTACAGGCTGTTCGAAAAGTGCTCCTGCAGAAATCACCATCGCGGATACAGATGGCTCTCACTTGAAGCCACTAACGATGAACGTTGATCCAAACAACAAAACATACAACACCGACCCTAGCGTCGTGATGGGTACGTACTTTGTTGAATGGGGCATCTATGGTCGTAACTACACCGTAGACAACATGCCAGCCGACAACTTAACTCACATCCTTTACGGCTTTATTCCAATCTGTGGTCCAAACGAATCTGTTAAGTCTGTTGGTGGTAACAGCTTTAACGCTCTTCAAACTGCATGTCGCGGTGTGCCTGATTACGAAGTGGTAATCCATGACCCATGGGCCGCTTACCAGAAGAGCTTCCCGCAAGCTGGCCACGAGTACAGCACGCCCATCAAGGGTAACTACGCAATGCTAATGGCATTGAAACAACGTAACCCTGATCTAAAAATCATCCCATCTATCGGTGGCTGGACACTGTCTGACCCATTCTACGATTTCGTTAATAAAGCGAACCGCGACACATTCGTGGCATCGGTTAAGAAATTCCTGAAAACTTGGAAATTCTACGATGGTGTAGATATTGACTGGGAATTCCCTGGTGGCGGCGGTGCTGCAGCAGATAAAGGCGACCCAGTAAACGATGGTCCAGCTTACGTTGCATTGATGCGTGAACTGCGCGCAATGCTAGATGAGCTAGAAGCAGAAACTGGCCGTACTTACGAGCTAACTTCAGCAATCGGTGTCGGCTACGACAAGATTGAAGACGTAAACTACGCAGATGCCGTTCAATACATGGACTACATCTTCGCGATGACTTACGACTTCTACGGCGGCTGGAACAACGTTCCTGGTCACCAAACAGCACTTTACTGTGGTTCGTTCATGCGCCCTGGTCAATGTGACGGCAGCGGCGTAGATGAAAACGGCGAAGCTTACAAAGGCCCTGCGTACACAGCAGATAACGGTATCCAACTTCTTCTTGCTCAAGGCGTTCCTGCGAACAAGCTAGTCCTTGGTACTGCAATGTATGGCCGTGGCTGGGAAGGCGTAACACCAGATACGCTCACTGATCCAAATGACCCAATGACAGGTACTGCGACAGGTAAACTGAAAGGCAGCACTGCACAAGGTGTTTGGGAAGATGGCGTAATCGACTACAAAGGCATTAAGTCATTCATGCTAGGTGCAAACAACACTGGCATTAACGGCTTCGAGTACGGCTACGATGCACAAGCTGAAGCACCATGGGTATGGAACCGTACAACGGGTGAGTTGATCACATTTGATGACCATCGCTCAGTGCTAGCAAAAGGTAGCTACGCGAAATCTCTGGGTCTTGCGGGTCTATTCTCTTGGGAAATCGACGCGGATAACGGCGACATTCTCAACGCAATGCACGAAGGTATGGCTGGCGGTGTGGTTCCTCAACCAAACCGTAAACCAACAGCCGCAGCTGGCGCAGATCAATCGGTAACTGGCCCAGCAAGTGTGGTTCTAGATGGTAGCCAATCGAAAGACTCTGACGGCACTATCGCGAGTTACGCGTGGGAACAAGTATCTGGCACGGCAGTGGTACTAGCAGGTGCAAACACAGCGAAAGCAAGCTTTGATGCAGCAGAAGTTACTGTTGAAGAGCAATTAACTTTCAAGCTGACAGTGACTGACAATGAAGGTGCAACGGCATCTGACCTTGTTGTAGTAACTGTGAAGCCAGCAGGTGTGGTTGACCCAGTGAACAACGCGCCAGTAGCGCAAGTTGTTGCTCCAGCAACAGCAAACGCTGGTGACGTTGTGGTTGTAGATGCATCTGCGTCTAGCGATGCAGACAACGATACTCTTACTTTCAACTGGACTCTGCCTCAAGGTCTGAACGCAACGGTAAACGGCTCTAAAGTGACGTTTACTGCTGCGGAATACCCGCAAGACACAAGCCTAAGTTTCACTGTAAGTGTGAGCGACGGTAAAGCGTCTTCATCGGCAAGCGCGACAGTGGTTGTTGCACAGCACACAACCGATCCAAACCCAGGTACTTGTGACAACGCATGGGATGCGAGCGCAGTGTACACAGGTGGCAACCAAGTGACTCACGCAGGTAAAACGTGGGAAGCGAAATGGTGGACTCAGGGTGACGATCCAAGCAAGTCTGGCGAATGGGGTGTATGGAAAGAAGTTGGCGTAGCTAACTGTAACTAAGCCTAACATTCTGAGTGTAAACCTTGCACTCACAGAAGCTAAAGCTAAAAACGAAAAAGGACAGCCCCCGGCTGTCCTTTCTTTTTTCATTGTGATTAAACATCATTAAGCCAATAACTACACGCGTTCAATCAAGCGGTCGAAGCAGCTAAATACTTGCTCACACTTCATGACTCGCCCATGGCCTTGACCTTGTGTTGTCACCAACTCAACATTTTCAATCTCGTCAGCGGCTTGAGCGGAAATACTGTGTTTAGTGAATTTATCTTTCTCATCATGCACGATGATCGTGGGTGCCGCTCGCTCCGAGAGTCGCTTCAGAGGGTCGATCGATTGCAATGGGTAGCCATACTGATCTTCCACTTCCGATACCACCGCTTTGAACAGTTTCATTGAATAGCCAGAACGCGCAATGCTGCCAAACAAGTTCTCTACGTAATTCAACACTGGCGCAATCAATAGCAGTGGCTTGTTTTCCAACTTATGATGACGGCACTCAAGTGCAGACGCCGTTCCCATACTATGTCCAACCAATCCGGCGACGCCTTCTTCTACCGAGTCGAGAACCTCTTCCAAACCACGCACAAAGCCCGGAATATGGCCATATTGACCATCACTTTCACCATGTGCTGGATGATCGTAAGCCAACGCTGTAAATCCACAAGCCGCGATATGTTCCATCAACGGATAAAACTGGCTCGCCGTGCCCGACCAACCATGAGTCAGAACCCACACAGGCCCCTGACCCAACGAATACGTTTTGATTGCCCCAGTGTGCCCTTGGATTTCTGCTTTAACTAATCCTTGTGGCTCCGCATTTTTTGGTTGCGTACGCGCAGGAGTAAGCAGCAGTTTTCGCGCCGTTTTCTTCGCATGCGATGGGGCCAATGTGTGGTGCAAGCGGGTACTGATATTGACGAGACTGCGCTTCACACTAAAACGCTGCGAGGTATTAAAATAGATTTTCTCACTCATGATCTTTTCCTTAGTTATCAGCACACTTAGCAAAAATAGAACGGTCGTGCTTTTTATGCTGATAAGAAAGAGCGAACTCTGTCGCTCTTTAAAATGAATCTTCGTTACCCGTAGACGGTGTTAACCTCTCCATCGAGCAAGCAAGTTGTCGATGCCTTGCCAAAATAGGCGTAAGCTCTCTTCCTCACCTTTGATCGAATAGAAAACATGCGCGCTCAGGTACTGCCCGTATAAATCGAACGTCGCCTGACGAGTATCTAAGTCGCTTATAAACTCTTGGTTTTCTTTGCCTTTCGCAATTTGAATTTCTAGATAACTTAACCAAGTATCAATCGCTTTACGTAATGCCGCTTGTAACGGACAATTTTTGTCTGCGGCATCATTCCACGCATCAAGGAACATACAGCTGCCTTGAAATGAATGGTTCCACGTCATCCAAGAATCCAACAACCCTCGGATTTTCCGCTCAATATTGCCATCACCAAGCCCGCGTGCAGGTTCAATCACTCTTTCAGCAAACACTTGGTTTGCGTACTCAAGCACGGAAAGCTGCAAATTCAACTTGGAATTAAAGTGAGCAAACAGACCACTTTTGGACATGCCACACTGCTTCGCTAGTTCGCCAATGGTGAGGCTTTCTAAGCCGTCTTCACTGGCAATTTCAAATGCGCGCTGCAGAATGAACTCTTTCGTTACTTTTCCTTTTTTCATAACTGTAGTTTTAGCACGGTCGTTCTTTTTTGCAATGAAGAGTTAACTGGTCTAACCATCTATCCATGTCATTTTCTCGCTAAGATCGACCTATTGAGTGGGTTAATAGATGCGGAATCAAGAAGTTTGAAGTGAGTCTTAAATTCAGACATTGCTAAGGTTCAAGCTGCAATGTGTTGATTTTTTCATGCATGAAGTGCGTCGCGAACTGTTACTTTCGCTGATGTTTTTTATTCATTTAGGTAAGTAACGTATGGCGACAAACCGAAAAATAGCCAGTTTAGAATTTGCACGCATCATTGCCATGGTGGCAATTGTCGGGCTGCATTGCCAAATGGCCCTCACTTATTGGCAGTGGGATGGCGTACCTTGGGTTGGTTATCTTCTTAATCAGCTCGCTCGTTTTGCGGTTCCGCTTTTTTTCCTTATTTCTGGTTACCTTATCCAACCTAAGCTGAGCAGCAATCCACTCGAAACTTTAGTCAACTATGCGAAACCTCTAATGAAAATTTGGTTGGTTTGGAGCGTGATCAGCTTACTCATGCCGTTCCAATGGCAAGTCGTAGCAGAAGCGGGATACCTTGCCGAACGACAAGGCTACTGGGGATACTTAGCGTCTGCACCACTGAATTCATTACTAGAAGGCGGGCTTGTCCACCTGTGGTTTATTCCAGCATTGGTGATTGCGGTCGCTATCATCGCCTTCTTAGTTCGAATTGGCATGACGCAGTTACTGCTTCCAACAGCAGTGCTGCTTTACGTCTATGGTGTTTTGGCAGGCAGCTATGCACCTCTCACCGATTTACCTGCTCCGTTTTTCACTCGTAATGGGCCATTTTTCAGTACCTTGCTTGTGGTATTTGGCTACTTGATTCGAGAAAAACAGTGGCTTTGGTCACGCAACAACACCATTCGCCTGATTCTCCTCGGTATGGCTCTGCACTTTGGTGAAGCCTACTGGTTGATGCAATACGATGTGGCCTTCAACTCTAACGACTTCTTGTTTGGCACCGTCATTTGGTCACTCGGCGTGTTCATGTGGCTGTTAGTTCATCCTAATTTTGGCAACATGTCGTGGGTATTTAAGTGGGCCCCAAGTGTTTTAGGCGTTTACGTGAGCCATCTGTTGGTCATTATTGTCATGATGAACATAGCGGGCTTTTTAGGATTACAAGACTTAGCAAAAGATGCCTTCTTGTTTCCTGCCACTCTCATCGTGACCTTGTTGTTGGTAAGGGCAATTGAAGCATCTCCACTGAAAAAAGCCCTACTCCGCTAAATGGATTCAGCAACACGCTAACACTAAAGTGTTAGCGTATTGATTTTTAAAGTGAGAGTTCTCTCTCACTCACCAAAATTTGACTTTCTAATCCTTCAGAATTTGCCGTCACTCACAAAAAACATTGTTCATTTGCTTTAGATTGACCCGACTAATACAACATTGCTCATTAAACGGAGGCTGTATGTGGGCAGGTCAGGGACTCATTCCTTTTCTAGAAATTAGCCATTGGCTAACTTATGGTTTATACGCTGTTGCGATCTTATTTGGCGCGGCGAGCATTGCGTCACTCAGAAAATAGTGGCGCAAGCTACCCAAATCTTAACTCCTACTGTTAATTCGAGCTCTCTCACAACTAACCCCTTAATTTATGGCTAATATTTCTCCAACAAGACAAGGGAGAAATGTCTATGCCAATCTATCCTATTGTGGCTTTCTGCTGTTTGTTGTTCTCAAGTTCCAGCTTTGCAGCGGCATCCGGTGATCTTAATCTGGTGAACTCCGCCGTAGGCTATATCGCTCTCATTCTTTTCTCGATCGCTTATATTCTGGTCATGCTCGAAGAGTATTTGAAGATGAGAAAATCCAAACCTGTACTTCTCGCGGCAGGTCTGATTTGGATTTTGATTGGTTACACCTTCGCCCAGCACCACCAGCAAGACGTGGCAAAAGCGGCGTTGGAACATAACCTACTTGAGTACGCCGAGCTGTTGCTGTTTTTGCTCGTCGCGATGACCTACATAAACGCGATGGAAGAGCGCAAACTCTTTGATGCTCTACAAGCGTGGATGGTCGGGAAAGGGTTCGGGTTCAAAAAACTGTTTTGGCTGACGGGCTTTCTGGCGTTTGTTATTTCTCCAATCGCAGATAACTTAACCACGGCCCTTTTGATGTGCGCGGTGGTAATGAAAGTGTCTGGCGACAATCCTAGGTTCGTCAATCTTGCTTGCATCAACATCGTTATCGCAGCCAACGCGGGCGGGGCATTCAGCCCATTTGGTGACATTACAACCTTGATGGTTTGGCAAGCTGGGCACGTGCGGTTCTCTGAATTTATGCCATTGTTTGTCCCTTCTCTAATAAACTATGTCGTGCCAGCGTTTTTAATGTCCCTTTTTGTACCGAACACCAAACCCAATACCATCCACGAGCATGTCGAATTAAAACGTGGCGCAAGGCGCATTGTACTGCTGTTTGTCCTCACGATCGCTACGGCTGTCTCTTTCCATGCTGTTCTTCACTTCCCACCCGTGGTTGGCATGATGATGGGCTTGGCGTACCTACAATTCTTCGGGTACTTCTTAAGAAAAACCCTCAAACATTCGCTCGCGAAAAAAGCGGCCATGGCGATTGCGAATGGGGACGATCATGCGCTGAAACGTTTAGGCTCTGTCGTACCGTTTGACGTATTCCATCGTGTTTCTCGCGCCGAATGGGATACCTTGCTGTTCTTCTATGGCGTCGTGATGTGCGTAGGTGGCTTGAGCTTACTCGGTTATCTCGAATTGGTTTCAAACGTCATGTACACCCAATGGAATCCGGTTTGGGCGAACGTGATGGTCGGTGTGCTTTCTGCCATTGTCGATAACATTCCGGTCATGTTTGCGGTACTAACGATGGACCCAAGCATGTCCACTGGTAACTGGTTGCTTGTTACGCTCACTGCGGGCGTAGGGGGTAGTTTGTTGTCGATTGGTTCTGCCGCGGGTGTGGCTTTAATGGGCGCAGCGCGTGGCCAATACACTTTCTTTGGCCATTTAAAATGGACGCCCGTGATCGCTCTGGGCTACGCCGCCAGTATTGCCGCTCATTTGTGGATGAACGGCGGCTTGTTTACCTAATCCCAATGACACGCCTAGCTACTTAGTCTAACGATCCGATGGATGGTTAACGCCATCCATCACTTCAATATCACCCAATTCGTACGGGTTAACGCCCTCTAAACATCCCACGTTGTAACCGTACTCACTTGGGTCTGATCGGCGTTGATGGTGTGTGTAAATGCCACATTCACTACAGAAAAAATGCTTCGCGGTATGCGTATTAAATTGGTAGAGCTTTAAAACATCGTCACCTTGAACGATACGAATACCACTCAAAGGGACTGAAGCCACAATCGCACCTCGACGACGACACATAGAGCAATCACAGCGTCTCGGCTTTTCAATTCCGTTGGGTAACGTCAGTTCCAGTTCGACTTTTCCGCAGTGACAGGTCAGTCGATGCAGGGGGTTGATTTGAGTGTTGCCAACTTGCTTAATCATCGCTTTTCCTTGTTGTTTTTATTCATGTGTACATTATGTTAAACAGCTTAACATCATCATAATCTTGTCCAAAAACTCGACATTGGTCACTTTTCGCGACATTTTATCGGTCGATTTATTAGTCGCTATTTTGGTAACTGTTTACCGCGTTCGATAGGCAGATTGTCTCCGCCGCGGTTTTTAAACCAAGGAAATTGTTTTATGGATAAAGATCATCGCCTAAGAGAAAACCTCTTGGCTCTGACGCTCGGTAGCGCGTTGGTGTCACTTGGGGTGATATTTTTCAGCAAAGTAGGATTACTGACTGGCGGCACTGCTGGCTTGGCCATCTTTCTGACCAAAGTCAGTGACTTCAGTTTTGGTCAAATATTTTTCGCCCTTAACCTGCCTTTTTATATTCTGTCTGTGATGCGCATGGGCTGGAGGTTTACGGTTAATACCTTTATTGCCGTTTCTATTGTCTCCTTCGCGGTCGACCATTTGCACCACGTGATCGAAATTTCCCGAATCGAACCTTTTTACGCAGCGTTGTTGGGCGGTGGATTGATCGGTATTGGTATGCTGGTGATATTTCGTCACAAGATGAGTTTGGGCGGCTTTAATATTTTGGCCTTGTACCTTCAGGAACGCTTTGGGATTCGAGCGGGCAAAATTCAGATGGCGCTCGATTGTGCCATCGTGGTGATGTCGCTGTTTATTGTGGATGTGCACCTTATCGCTCTCTCCGTTCTTGGTGCCATTGCGACCAACTTGATTTTGGCGATGAACCACAAACCTGGACGATACCAGCCAAAACCGCAAACGGCATAATCAACACCTAGAAATACGAAAGTGTTTAGACAGCCAAAAAAAGCCCCTAGCCATTAGCTCGGGGCTTTTTGCTGTGGCGGTAAACCTACGCCAGTTCGCTGGTTGTGCAGTATTGCTGCACCTGCGCATCCAATTGTTTTTTGCATTGCTGGCTAAGTTGAAAATGCACTTGCATCAATAAGTCATGCGCATAAAAAAGCTCAAACGCATCGCCGCCGTTTTGCAGACAAATGGCTTCACATCGTTCAGCATGCACTTTGGCTTCTTTAGGTGCATCGGCTTTCAGCAAGCTCATCGCCAAACGATATTCTGCGCGCTCTTCCTGCATCCAACCGCCCGCTATTTTCCAATAATCCAGTGCTAGCCTTGCAGACTCTAACATCCTCGCTTTCTGCTCGTCAGTACGCTCTGAGAGCTCTTCATACTGACAAGCCAAGTTGTTTGCGGTGATTGCGATCGAACGCGCTAGCACCTCTTCTGCATCGTGTGGTGTCATTCCTAATGCGGCTTTCGCCAACCATTGACTTGCTGGTTCAAGCTGAGTAAGAGCAGAAAGTTCGTTCGCAATAAGAGAGAACACGCGACGCTGATCTTGCTCCTCCAGCAATGCTACATCCTCAGTGCCATCGACAAAAAAGCGTGCAACGGCGATGCTACGTTGAAACGCCAAACTCTCGGTAATGGCGCGATCATCTAAGCTGTCTAAACAGGCAAGAAATCGTTCGGGATGCTCAAGGTGCCCAATTGCGGTGTGCAGCATCAGTGCAAATATTCGCTCAACTTGGCTGAGCGCTTCCACCTCATTCAGCGCCGTTTCTAGCTGAGCATAGACCTGTTCTGGCTTTTCCTCGTGCAGCTGCCAACACTCACTCATGAATGCATCAAAATCCATTTTGAAAGACATGCCCTTGTTATCCTTTGTTATCTTGTTCGTAAATAAACCACTCTACACAATTCTCAACCGTGCGTTGCACGCCAAATAACAATATGAGAATCGCCTCACTTAAAGTGGTGTACCTTGCTCTAATGCGAGCAAACGTTGTTTGCGTTCTACCCCACCAGCATACCCAGTCAGTTTGCCACTTTTACCAATAACGCGATGACAAGGCACCACAATGGAAATAGGGTTCTTGCCATTTGCTAACCCAACCGCACGTACGGCTTTCGGGTTGCCAATCGCGTTGGCGAGATCTTGATAGCTCCACGTCTCGCCGTATGGAATGGTCGTTAACGCATGCCACACTTGATTTTGAAAATCGGTACCTGCCGCTGCCAAAGGCAAATCAAATTCGTTGCGCAGACCCGAAAAGTATTCGTCCAACTGGGTGACGGCTTGGCGCAAAATCGGATGCTGATCATCTCTTCGCCCCAATTCACTTGGCTTGGTCGTACAAGTCTCAAACCAAATGCCAAGTAAGCCCTCAGCGTTAGATTGGATAGTGACCGCACCTAGTGGGCTCGGCATCTCGGTATAAACTGTGTTCATGATTGATTCCATAAGTGAAACGTCGCGTAGCTTCCCCAAGGGGCTGCGGTGTGCGTATTGAGTGATGGGTAGCGCTGCATCGCTTTTTTCACCACTAAGTCTTTATCTAAAAAGCAATCGGGTTGGGATTGCCCACGCAGTTGAGCATAACTGACCGTCCAAGGTCCAATGCCTTTCAACGCTAACCATTGTTGCGGATCCGTCTCCGCGTTGCTTTGCATAAACTGAGCGAAACGCACCAACGTCTCTTTACGACTTTGCTGCATCCGCAAAAAACTCACGTCGGCATTCGCAATCGCATCTGGTGTCGGGAAAAAGTGCTTGTCAGCATCACCACTAAGCGTTTTCACCAATAAATTAAGCTGGCCTATCGCGGCCTTGACCGACACTTGTTGACCAAGAACGGCTCTAACCCCGGCTTCCCAAGCATTCCACACCCCAGGAATCCGAATGCCTCGGTTCGAAACAAGCCCCGGCGCCACATAATCCAAATGCTGCTCGACAGTACAAATATCGGTGTCGAGATCGAACATACGACGCACTCCAGACACTAAATTTTGCAGCTTCGCAACTTCTTCAATTTCGAATTCAAGCTCAAGGTTTCCTTCACCTTTGCTCGCCTTAAACCACGCTTTGCTGTTATCCAAACAAACGTTGCGTTGGTAACTCTCGCCGCTCACCCGCTCCACGCCCTCAATGGCTCTTAATCGGTAAAAATCCAGCATGTGTTGCCAATTCAACTCGCCACGATAAGACAACGCAATTCGATTCGTGCTCACGCCATCAAATTCTCTTCGACGAACTTGAGAAGGCGTGAGCTTCAGAAACTTTTGGAACGCATCGTTGAAACGGCGCGTACTGTTAAAACCGGCGGCGAAGCCGACTTCCGTAACCGACATCGAACTGGAATGCAGCAACTGCTTGGCGAACATTAACTGCTGATATTGCGCGTACTGTTTTGGAGACATGCCGAGATACTGCTCGAACAGCATACGCAAGTAACGATCAGAAATCCCAACGCGCTCTGCCAGTTCAGACACCGAGTGGTGATGCAGCTCTCCTCGATCAATCAACGAAATCGCGCGTTGAAATGTTGTTTCTACGCCTTTCCATGCCCACGATCCCGGCGCGCTGTCTGGGCGACAACGCAAACAAGGACGATAACCCGCTTTAAGTGCTTGGGCTTTATCGGTGAAGTACTCTACATTTTCTTCTTTGGGTAGGTTCGCCGGACAAATCGGTCGGCAGAAAATCCCTGTGGTTTTTACCGCGACGTAAAATCGACCATCAAAACGGCTATCTCGCGACACTCGCGCCTTTTGGCACTGCTCGAAGGTCAACGATGTATGAGGATGGATAAACATGAAGCGATCCTTGCTCGTGCATTCTGTGAAAACAACTCGATATAACTTCATTGTAGAACGCAGAACAAATGAAGATTAGCCATTTTCGGAACTCAATATTGAGATTTATTGGCATTAGCGAATTTGTACACTAAAGTTAAATCCAGAACATCACAACAACGTCGGCTAAAGGGAATTGGCATGGACTTACATACTTGCGTAATTGTACTAAGAAACCAAAAGGTTATTACCAGTAAATCCGTTGATCACTCCATTGGGATCATCGAACGTGACTCAGGTAACGAAATTTCAGAAATTCAAATCAATGCCACAGATGGCGTGAATATTCGGACCTATCACTACAACAATGTCGAGGAATCGTTAGAAAGTTTGATGAACCTTTGATCTTCTACTTTGGACACACCTTTCTCCCTTGTAATCGTGAAAGCAATGAGCACAGCCCCCTGTGCTCTTTTTTTTTGCGTTTTGATCAACAATATCTTTTCTCTCACATACCAAATCCATCGAAATTTACGACTTAGTTGTCGTTAAAATCGCTAAATTAGCCAATCTTACTCCCAATAAATTACAGATAAGCATTTGAGCAAAAACGTTAAAATATACTAATTCGAATTTATTGAACGAGAAGGTCAAATAAAGCCAATTAATAACCTCATCAACCACGCCTAAACTGTTCTCAACAGCTCAGGAGCAGACACACTCCCACTGAAACAAACATATCGAGGACAGCATCATGAAAACACTTTTACACAAAATCACGACATCACAATCAGGTTACAGCGCACTGGCATTACGTATCCCTATCGGCATCATCTTTATGGCGCACGGCACTCAGAAACTGTTTGGTTGGTTTGGCGGCTACGGCTTGGAAGGCACAGGACAATGGATGGCATCAATTGGACTTGGCCCTGGCGTATTGATGGCATTTCTTGCTGGTAGCGCAGAATTTTTCGGCGGCTTGTTTATTCTACTTGGTTTGCTGACACGCCCTGCGGCAGTCGCACTCTCATTCACTATGGTTGTGGCGATTTTCTCAGTGCACTTCGAAAACGGCTTATTTATGGCAAACAACGGCTACGAATTTGGCCTAGCTCTGCTAGCAGCAAGTGTTTCACTGGCCTTTTCTGGCGCAGGTAAAGCGGCGTTAGATAACTTCCTAAACAAAAAATTCTCCTAACCACGGACACTGGAGGCACTGATGATCACCGTAAGACACGCCGAAGACCGAGGTCGAGCAAACTTTGGCTGGCTAGACAGCAAACATACGTTTTCTTTTGGTAGCTATTACGACCCAAAACACATGGGCTTTTCTGAACTGCGAGTCATCAACGATGACCTAGTTCAACCCAACGCAGGCTTTGATACTCATAGTCACCGCACATGGAGATCATCAGTTATGTGCTAGAAGGTGTTATTGCTCACAAAGACAGTGAAGGCAATGTACAAACATTACCTGCGGGGGAGTTTCAGCTGATGTCGGCAGGTAAAGGCATTTACCACAGCGAATATAACGCATCAGAAACAGACCCTTTACGCTTTTTGCAAATTTGGATTCAACCTAACACCTTTGGGAATAAACCGGGCTACCAGCAAAAAGATTTTGGACGTAATGCAGGGTTAACCACCATTGCAACCCCAACGGGAGAGAGTGGCACACTGCACATCAAACAAGATGCGTATTTGTATCAATTGATTTTGGAGCCGAATCGCGAACTCGCCTTCGGCATCCACTCTGGAAGAAATGTTTACGTTCATCAGGTATCGGGAGAGCTTCATGTCGACAACACCCTGCTAACGGGCGGTGATGGCGCTAAAATCGAAGCTCAGAGCAAGGTGACATTTCGTAACCTGACCAATCAATCAGTTACTGCGCTAATCTTTGACTTGCCGTAACTATCGGTTCATAGATATCGACCTATCGCCATCCGGTGATAAATCTCGCTTAAAAAGAAAGCCCCCAAGGCAAACGCCAAGGGGGCTTTTCATTTTTCCGTTTTCATTAACGCCAAGCGTTAATGGTTTGCGTCCGATGATGCAGACCCAATCTGTTGCAAGCTGTAAGCCGTGAGAGGATCGATTTCTTTCACAATCTCTTCGACCTGTTTAATTGCTTCTACAGACGTGCTGGCTTTGCGATAGCTTAAGTAGATAGGTCGGTACCAATCTTCCACTCCAGACACCTTGTAGAGCTGCCCATTCGCAATAAACGGCTCTACGAGAGACACCGGCAGATACGCCGCGCCGCCTTTCTCTAAAATGAAGTCCAAAGCAATACGCGCAGTCGATGTGCGCAGGTACGGAGCCGGAATTTTAGGGTGACGCTCAGAGTGCTCAGAAGCGAAGCGTGTTCCCCAATCCACATACACATATTTGTGCTCAAACACCGTATCTAATGAATCTTGCTCGGTAGAAACCAGCACAAGGACAACATCCGCGACTTTTTTACAATTAAGCTCATCAGCTTTGATTTGGTCAAACGCAAATGCCATATCTAACGTGCGCTCTAATAAGCTACGGCTTAGCATTTCACGGCCCATCACCTCGGCCATAAAGCCGTAACCGCCGAAAGAATCCGTCACAATACTCAAACAGTTTTGCAAATACGCATCCCAAATGTTTGGCGTACCGCCCATGGTGAGCTGTAATGCTTTTCCATCTTCAAGTGATAATTCCAGTTTTGCTTGCTGCAATGTGGTGACCATAACTTCGGCATAACTGATTAAGCGTTCCCCTGCTGAGGTCAGCTTTATGTTATTTCGATCACGAATAAACAATTGCGTATCGAAGTAACTTTCCAATTGTTTGATGCGGGCACTGACCGCTGCTTGCGTAATATACAGGTTCTCAGCTGCGCGTCCGAAGTGACGAACCTTTGCCAGCTCTAAAAATGTTCTAAAGACCTTAACATCCATAAACCAACTCCTGGTTAATATCAAACCAGATTAACAATTAATTAAAATCTTGACGACAAAAAAGTTTTGTTTTTCTTTTGTTAGCTTTGCGCCTAATTTTCGCCGTAGTTCACTACATTCATCAATAACGGTTACAGAGGCTGTTGACATGTCTGACACTGAATTCCGTCATGGCAAAAAACGTTTTTACGACAACGTAAAATTCCCACGCGGCTTTGCAAAGTCTGGCGATTTTACTCTTTCGGAAGAGGAAATCCTAACAATTTATGGGGATACTATGCTTGGCTTAGAGTCAGGCGAGTTAACACCTGAGAATAGCGAAGAGAAACACTTCGTCAAGGTGCTAGAAAACCCAGGCAAAGCGAAAACTAAAATCGAGCGCACTTGGTTAAAATACACCCAATTGGCTCGTGGTCGTAAGCGCTTCCATACGCTAAACGGTCGCAACAAACCAGATGCGGCTGACGACTATGCAGAAGAGAGTTTGGCTGAAGACGATTAATAAGAAATAACCAAACGTCAGATGTTCAACAAACGTTCATCATTCGGTGTGAGTGAACGCTTCTGACCCATTTCTTCTCCTAAAGCCCAAGGGCGCGTTCTCCCGAGGGCTTTTTTAATATCTGCGATTTTGGTGCATGGGAAATGTCGACCTATTTCGCCAGCATCGCAATCTTTTTCAAAAACGTTTCTTTTAAGTGCTCCTGCTCGTACTCTAGGTGATACGTGTTGTGGAAACCCACTTTCAGCTCCACGCCGTTGCCTCTTAAAAAGACGTTGTAACCATCGTAATCCGAGAACGCCTCCACACCTTCATAGATCTTACCGAACTCCGTTGGCGAACCGTTGTTCATGACGTTTTCGTACGCTTGTAGCACTTTGCTTGGATCCAATTCGTTTTTCATAGTGATATCCCTACCTGTTCACACGCTGTAATTATGGTTAAGGAATGATTTACCTGCCATGTACGAGGTTGAGTGAGATCAAAATATTTGAATTTTTTCCGCCACTTACCATCCAATAAACCCAGAACATCGACGCTTGATGTTTACTTTATAACTTAATTCAAGCCATAAATTTTACACATCTATCAATGAACTCAAGTGACCAAAAAACGCTCACAAGTTAACAATTTAGCGTAAAGCAAACGTAAAACTGGTTGCAAAAGGCAACATTGGTTAAAGAAAAAGCAAATTTTTGACCTAAAACAATAGCAGTTCGCCATTACTTATTTTATAATGCGAATTAATGTTTCAGTACATCTTAAATTCCAATAACTAGGGGCACAAAATGAGACTTATCCCGTTAACTCGAGCAGCACAAGTAGGTAAGTGGGCAGCTGCGCACATCGCTAAGCGTATCAACGATTTCAAACCTACTGCTGAGCGTCCATTCGTTCTGGGTCTACCAACTGGTGGCACTCCTCTAGCAACTTACAAAGCACTGATCGAGCTTTACCAAGCTGGTGAAGTAAGTTTCAAACACGTTGTCACTTTCAACATGGATGAATACATCGGTATCCCTGCGGATCACCCAGAATCATACCGTTCATTCATGTACAACAACTTCTTCAACCACATTGATATTCAAGAAGAAAATATCAACCTGTTGAACGGCAACACTGACAACCACGAAGCAGAATGCAAACGCTACGAAGACAAAATCAAGTCTTACGGCAAAATCAACCTATTCATGGGCGGCGTAGGTAACGACGGTCACATCGCATTCAACGAGCCAGCGTCTTCTCTGTCTTCTCGCACTCGCATCAAGACACTAACTGAAGATACTCGTATCGCGAACTCTCGCTTCTTTGATGGCGACATCAACCAAGTTCCTAAATACGCACTGACTATCGGTGTAGGCACACTACTAGACGCAGAAGAAGTGATGATCCTAGTGACTGGTCACAACAAAGCACTTGCACTAGAAGCGGCTGTTGAAGGTTGTGTAAACCACCTATGGACAGTTTCTGCTCTTCAGCTGCACCCTAAAGCAGTGATCGTATGTGACGAGCCTTCACAACAAGAGCTTAAAGTGAAGACAGTTAAGTACTTCTCTGAGCTAGAAGCGGAAAACATCAAAGGTTTCTAATCATTCGGGCAATAAGCCAAGATAACCGCTAAAAACACAAAACCCGTGAATCATCACGGGTTTTTTCGTTTCTGGGCATGACAAATACCATCACATCGCAAGCATCTTCATTCATTTGAGAAGAACCTCAGTACGCTTGGATGCCAAATTGGCGCAGACGTTTTGGCAATACTTCATCCAGCTTGTCTAGTTCACTTGGCTCTACTTCGATCAAATTGAAGTTGTGTTGCTGATACACCGCACGAATGGCTTCTCGCTCTTTTTCTGGCGTCTCTCCGCTATCACTTCCCCAAAACTGAAGGTACAGCTTGCCAGCAGGAAGATAAAAATCGCTCATCACTTCTTGTTCTATCGGGACTTGTCGCTCGTAAGCATGGACAATTCCAGCCAAATACAACCAGTTATCAATTAATAACTCCCCTTTTGAACGAACATAGTGCCCATCCAAAGTCCGGTGTTTGGCTTCGAATTTTTGACGAAAACTGGAGTAGGATTTGTCGGTGGAGTGCGACTCCGCATCTTGCCCCAAAAACTCCACTACAGATTGCTTCAAGCGCTTGTTGCGCAAAACGACATCGTGCCAAACCACAAAGGTGTTTTGTGATTCTTTGTCTGCACGCTGTTGACCACCTGCTCGAATGCCCGCTTCGGTGACTTGCCATCCGTCTTCTGATTTACTTATCCAGCCTAGCTCACTCAACAATTGGTTGATTCGCTTGGCATTAAGGCGAAGTTTATTGCCCAGTAGTGTGGCACTCAGAGTTTTCCCAGAGGTAGGATTCAGCTCAATATGCAAGTTCGTAGGCCAGACAATAAACTGCCCAAACTTGGGGTGGTCAACATATTCACCGCCGAACTTAGCGCCCTCTTCCGTCAGGATCCATTTGTCCTCTTGGCGAGTGATGTAACCGGCGCGTTTGAGATCTGAAAACAACAGCTTGGCGTCAATATTGCGCATTTTCGCTAATGCTGATGTCGATATTTTTTCTGACATGTGTGGAGCCTCCTGCTGCTGGGAAAATAACATCCTGTGAATGATATTAACGCATTGATTTCATTGCTTGAAGCAAGAATGAGAAAGATTCATACCAAGAAACAAAAAAGCCAGTCTTTTCCGACTGGCTTTGCCTTTAAATGATTTTAAAATTGGCGCGCTTACGCCTTTCGCCGATTATTTGATAAACGCGATGCAGCCTTGCAAAATCACTAAGTTAACGATGTCGATGAAGAATGCACCGACAATCGGCACCACCATAAATGCCTGTGGTGACGGGCCGAAACGGTTCACGATAGACCCCATGTTCATCACGGCTGTTGGGGTCGCCCCCAAACCAAAACCACAGTGTCCACTAGAAATTACCGCCGCGTCGTAGTTGCTGCCCATGACGCGGAATGTCACGTAGTAAGCGAACACCGCAAGAATTACCGACTGCACGGCAAGGATGATCAAGAACGGAATGGCTAGGTCAAAAATGTTCCACAGTTTTAGGCTCATTAGCGCCATTGCTAGGAACAGCGACAATGAAACCGTACCGAGAATATCCACGGTTTCTAAGTCGACTTTGCGAACTTTCGTCACTTCCATGATGTTGGTGATCACCACACCAATAAACAACGCGTAGACAAAGTCTGGAATCATCAACCATTTGATGCCAAAGCTGCTCACCCAGTTTTCTAGATAACCCGCCCCTGTCACACACAACAAAATAATCGACAAGCTTTCGACCACTTTCTTTGCAGTAACTCGGTCTTCTTCGTGCTCGTTATAAGTCACGAGTTCAGGAAAACGTTGGTGACTTTGATTTGTACGGCCGTATTCCGATTCTAGGTTGTTTTTGTCTATCAAACGCTGTGCCACTGGGCTGCCGATGATGCCGCCAATCACCAAGCCAAACGTCGCAGATGCCATCGCAACCTCAAGTACGTTATGTAGCCCGTACATATCTTGGAAAGTCTGCGACCAAGCTGCGCCTGTTCCGTGACCACCAGAAAGCGTAATGGAACCCGCAATTAAGCCCATTAGCGGATCTAAGCCCAATGCGGTCGCCAAAGACACACCAACGGCGTTTTGAATAAGAATGTACGCTGATGCCACCGCGAGAAAAATAAACACCTTCGCACCACCTTTGATCAGCTGGGTGTAGTTTGCCGCTAATCCAACGGTGGCAAAAAACATCAACATAAAGGTATTTTGCAGTGGTAAATCGAAGGATAAATCAACGCCATTAAAGTGCATTGCGGTAATCACACAAGCGATGACTAACCCACCAACAATCGGTTCTGGGATATTAAATTTTTTTAAAATTGGAAGTTTGGTGTTGATAAATTGCCCTAGGAACAACACACAAATAGCGACGAGAAACGACTCCTGTGGGCCGATTGAAATAACATGATTCATAAAACCTCTTTTTTTCCTTTTTCTCATCCGCTGAGTAATGCTTCAACGAGAGATAGGTAACGAATCCAATCAGGTTGCCTATTGAGTCCTTATTTTTCTAGGGTGAATTCCACTCTAATTCTCACTAAATAAGAATGTTTTAATTTTAATATTCAATAAATTCTCACTCAGTGATAAACGCGAGTTTTGTCGTAAGTTTCTCACGCTCTGAAGTACCTCTAATTGCGGATTCTCAGCTTATGAGAAGTGGTTGTTTTTATATCAATTTAAAATAGAAAAAACGCATCCGGTTGCGTGCAAATATTCGGTGCAACGTGTCGAAAACGGACGCCATAAACACGCTGTTGTGTGATGGCAAAAAGATTAATTCTTTCTATTTCTCAAACTCAGTGTTATACATATATATAACACCAATTCAGCCATAGGATGTTTATCATGACGCATTGGCATGATCGCCAACCGATTTTTCGCCAGTTGGCTGATCAGATCACCCAACAAATATTGCAGGGCGTCTGGAAAGAAGGCGAGGCTTTACCCTCCGTCCGCAGCATCTCTGCCGATATGAAAATTAACCACCTTACCGTCATGAAAGGCTATCAGTTACTTGTTGATGAAGGACTGGTGGAGAAAAAACGTGGCCAAGGCATGTTTGTCGCACAAGGGGCAATTCAACAATTGCGCTCTGCGGAAAAGGCTCGCTTTCTTGAACAGCAAATTCCTCAAATAGCCGATACATTACAACGTCTGGACATGTCAGTTGATGAACTTGTCCAGCAACTTAACCCCCATATGAAAGGTGACCAATGAGCGCATTAGTCAGTGTAAAAAACGTCTCCAAGCAGTACCGCCAACAAGGAGAGGCGCTTCATGATGTGAGTTTTGACTTACATGCTGGTCAAGTGCTTGGTTTACTCGGCCACAATGGCGCGGGTAAGTCGACGCTTATTAACGCCCTACTCGGCGCCCACGACTACGAAGGGACTATTCGCATCAATGGCTTCGAGCCCATGATGCAGCGTGACAAGATCATGCAGAATTTGTCGTACATCTCAGATGTGAATGTTTTGCCAGATTGGATGACGGTCTCTCAGCTTCTGAGTTATACCGAAGGGGTTCACCCGGGTTTCAATCGCAGCAAAGCGGATGCGCTGCTTCGTCAAACCGACATCAAACCACGTGCGAAAATCAGAGCCCTTTCGAAAGGGATGAAAGTGCAATTGCACCTTGCCATTGTGATCGCAACCAATACACAAATCCTGATTTTGGATGAACCAACTCTTGGTTTGGATTTGGTTTACCGCGACACCTTCTACCGTCATTTATTGGAATGGTTTCACGATGGTGAACGCGTTCTGATCATCACCAGCCATGAGGTTTCCGAGATCGAGCATCTGTTAACCGATGTGTTGATTCTTAAACACGGTCGCCCGGTGCTGCAAACCTCAATGGACAGTATCAGTGAAGACTACTTTATTCTCGATGCCAATGACGAACACCGTGCGCAAATTGAAGCGATGCACCCACTCTCTTCTCAAAAAGGATTAGGCACAACGAAATGGCTATTGTCTTCACAATACGCTGATCAAGCGGCAGGGCTTGGCGATGTGCATGGTGTAAAACTGGCGGATCTGTTTTTAGCGTTACAAAAGGAGGCAGCATGATGCGCTCTGTCGTCGCAATGTTGCGTAAAGAGTGGTTAGAAAACCCACTAGTATTGCGCTTACCTTTGTTTATGTTGGCGTGTGGAGCGTTGCTTTTTATTAGTTTGATGAGTAACACCACGTTACAACACAATATGTTTTTCGAAATGAGCCTCGGTGGCGATGTGAGTGATATTCACAAAGAACTTGGGGATGACGTCAACATGCTGATCACTGGTGGCGCTGGTTTGCTGTCTATGTTGCTTGCCATTCAGTACTTCCCTAGAACGCTGCGTAAAGAACGTGCCGAAGGCAGCATTATGTTTTGGCGCAGTATGCCAGTTAGCGATCTAAAAACGCACCTCGTGAAGCTGACGTTTGGTTTGTTGGTGATCCCGCTGGTGTGTTCTGGCCTCGTTTTGGCGGCCGATTTTATGCTGTGGTTACTCAATATTTCGACCGACCAACAACTGGCTTTGCTCTATCGTCAAACTTCGCTTGGTTACGTGCTGCTGCACTGGGTGGAGTTCTTAGCAAGAATGGCGCTCGCAGGCGTGTTGATGCTGCCACTAGCACTTTGCGCGATGGCAATTTCGCAGAAGGTAAACTCGCCGTTGGTGATTCTCTTCATCGCGATTTATGCGCTACGTTGGATGCCAATTGCGATGTTTGGTTACTACGGGGTGGATCAGTTCTTCTCAGCCGTGCTCTATTTGCCTCTGCATGCGATCATCGCCTCTAACCCATTCAGTGCGATTCCTGAAGCGGGTTTGGCCAACGTCGGCATCTACGCCTTTATTGGGATACTGGCGTGGACGGCAAGTTTGAAGTTCAGCCGTACTATTCAATAAACAACGGCTCGAACAAAAATCGAGACATAAAAAACGGTCACAACCTGCGTTGTGACCGTTTTTATTTTTTACCCTTAGGGGCTCATCTATCCAATCGTCTAGCCAAGGAAAGAAATGTAACCTTGCAAGATGATTAAGTTGACGATGTCGATAAAGAACGCGCCAACAATTGGTACCACCATAAATGCCTGAGGCGAAGGACCAAAACGGTTAACAATAGAACCCATGTTCATCACCGCTGTTGGCGTCGCACCCAAACCAAAACCACAGTGACCACCCGAGATAACCGCCGCATCGTAGTTGCTGCCCATTACCTTAAAGGTCACGTAATAGGTGAAGATGGCCAAAATCACCGACTGAATCGCCAGAATCACTAAGAATGGGATCGCCAAATCAAAGATGTTCCATAGCTTCAAGCTCATGAGAGCCATCGCCAAGAACAGAGACAGCGACACCGTACCGAGCATATCGACGGTTTCAGCGTCCAGCTTACGAATCTTAGTCACCTCTAAGAAGTTCGTAATAATCACACCAATGAACAGCGCGTAAACGAAATCAGGAATCATCAACCAAGAGATTTCGTAGGTACTCACCCACTGTTCAACGTACTTCGCACCCGTCACACAGATCAGTAAGAAGAAGAGTTTTTCCACGACCTTTTTCGCCGTTACTTTGTCTTCTTCGTACTCGTTGTACGTCACCAGCTCTGGGAACTTCTCGTGGGTTTTGGCATCTCTACCACCACGACCGTACTCAGATTCGATACCATGTTTTTCCACTAGGCGTTGAGCCACTGGGCTACCAATGATACCGCCGATGATCAAACCAAAAGTGGCCGATGCCATCGCGATTTCCAGAACGTTATTTAATCCATACACGTCTTGGAAAGTTTGTGACCACGCCGCCCCCGTGCCGTGACCACCAGACAGAGTAATCGAACCCGCGATTAACCCCATTAATGGGTCTAAACCCAATGCCGCCGCAAGTGACACGCCGACACCGTTTTGAATGATGATATAGAAAGACGCGACCGCTAAGAAGATAAAAACCTTCGCGCCTCCTTTCATCAACTGAGTGTAGTTTGCCGCTAAACCAACCGTGGCAAAGAACATCAGCATAAAGGTGTTTTGTAACGGTAGATCAAACTCTAAGTCGACACCGTTAAAATGAAGAGCAGTAATGATGCAGGCTACGATAAGGCCACCTACAATCGGCTCAGGTATATTGAACTTCTTTAAAATCGGTAACTTAGCATTAATAAAATGCCCCAAGAAAAGCACACTGATCGCAACCAAGAAGGATTCCAGTGCACCTACAGATATTAAATGATTCATATCGCCTCTTATTATTGTTCTCTTCATCCTCCGTAATGATTGAGTGTTAGTTTAACCTTCATTCAATAGCAAATTTTCTCGCTTTATTTCCGAAAATACTCATTAGATGGTGTCATGCGCCTTAGGCTAGTTTAAGGGCGCTTGTTAAGCATTGTGCCAATGGTTTGCTGTTTGCCGCCCTTAAAATGTGAAAGGAGCCTTTACAGCTCCTTCAAATGCCCTTTGCCTCAACCAAAAACGCGTGGTCAATGCGCCGGGTATAATGTTGTGAGTAATTTCTAGTGACACTTTCTGAACCGCGCAATGGGCTCCCTTACTTAAACAGAATGCGTCGATTACTATCGAACAAAGTTCCTTCCCGCTGTAACCGTCAAAACGCCGAGATCGCGTTCAAACAATTGAGTTTGCTTGTTCCTATCGTAGTTTTTCAACTCTGACTCATGGTGATTTAAACGAATCGATGCCAAGGAAACGCACAAGCTGCAACAATAGTTTTCGTCACAACGGAGCGAGATTATAACATATCGCTGATAATTTTCCTCATTTCAGTGACATTCGCCATCTTTATAGTTACTTTCCGCAATGATTAACTGCTCAATATCATTTCCACAGATAAAAGAGCGAAGCGCGTTAAACTTAGCCTCATCCCAAAAATACATCTTAAGAGCCAATAACTTATCAATCGTCTCTGGGCCAAAACGAGTTTTGATCGGCTTAGCAGGAGAGCCCGCTACCACGGTGTACGGCGGCACGTTTTTCGTCACGACACTGTTTGCGGCAATCACCGCGCCCTCGCCAATCGTAACGCCTGGCATGATCATCGCGCGCATTCCAATCCAAACAGCATCTCCGATAATCGTGTCGCCCCTGCTTTGATAGGAGCATTCGACATCATCAAGAAACGGATACAAGCAGAACCAATCGGTTCGATGATTGTGGTTGCCACCCATTAAAATCACCGCTTCGGCGGCGATACAAACATAATCACCAATATAGAGTTGGTCGACTTCCCAACGGGGTTGCCACTGCTTGCTGATTTCATCCCCCAGCAGATAACGAACGACGGATTGCTCAAAACCATTATCCCAGCAATCGCTGTAATAACTGTGAGTACCTTTAATATGGATGTTGGCGTTTTGCACCACTTGGTGCAGATACTGAACTTTAGACCAATGTTTAGTCATGGCATTTGCCTCTTCAATAGAGAGTAAAATTTTGCCACGGAACGATTTCTCGTGGCGCTGTTGCTGCGTTCTCAGTCAACAACGCCTATTGGATTCGGGGTTGTAACAACAGTGGATTAGGCATAGTGATCTCCTTTAGGCGAACTATAAAACGAATTGGCGCAGAGTGACAAACGCCAATCCCGATTATTCATTCGCCAAAAACATGTATAATTTTTATGCAAGCCATTCAAATAACAAGAGCTCAACATGAAAATTCAATCGCTTCTCCCTGTGCTATTACTCTGCACCGCTTCTGCCAACGCAGCGGACAATATTCGTATCGAGTACATGCCCGCAGAAACAACCCATGACAAACTTGCCGAGCAATCCATTCAAAGCAGCGATGTGAACCCGATTTTTGTTCGACTTTCTCAAGCCTACTTCCCTTTTCGTAAACCGCTCACTCTGATTTATGGCGGCGAAGATGGCCCTATGTACGATCCCGACACGCACACCATCCATATTCCTTATACGTTTTACTTGGAGTCGCTCAATTACTTCTCCAACAACCAATATGAAGATCGCTACGGAAAATCGCCAAAGACTGGTGCATTAGATACCTTATTACACACTTTGCTCCATGAAGCTGGGCATGCGTACATCGAGGATCAAAGCATCCCTGTGTTGGGGAAAGAAGAAGATGCCGTTGACAATTTCGCCACTATTTTACTGATCGACTATTTAGACGATGGCGCCGATATGGCCATCAGTGCCGCCGACATGTTTGCGTTTGAGTCCGATGACAGACCCGACTATTACGATTTCGGCGAGTACATTGACGAACACAGTTTTGACCTGCAGCGTTACTTCTCCACTTTGTGCTTGGTGTATGGCAGCGATCCTGAACAGTACAAATCGTTACTCGACGAAGTTGAAAAAGACTACCTTCGAGATCGCAAAGACTTCTGCCAATACAATTACGAAAACATTCGCACTAACTGGCAGCACTACCTGCAGCACAATGAACCCAAAGAAGCATCGCCACGTAAAAGCAGCGAGAAACCATCAAGCAGCCCCAATGCAATGACGAATTGATATGACTAAACTGACTATTTTCTACGACGGCACTTGCCCACTGTGCGCCAAAGAGATGAAGGCTTTACGCCAACACGATCATGAGCAAGAGATAAACACCGTTGATATTTACAGCGACGCTTTTTCGGCCTACCCGCAAATCGACCCTGATCGTGCCAACACCATTCTGCATGCCTTGGACAACCACGGAAATTTACTCCTCGGGCTGGATGTGACCTACCGAGCTTGGCAGCTTGTTGGACGAGGTTGGTTGTATGCACCACTGCGCTGGCGACTCATCAGACCTGTTGCGGACTGGCTTTATCTGCGCTTCGCCCAAAATAGGTATCGCATCTCATATTGGTTAACGGGCACTTCTCGTTGTAATTCTAGCCGCTGCTCTCGGTAATTGTGATCACGCTTGAAAATGTTAATACGCTCGCGATAAATCGTGCATTTCCAGTACTTCTCTCCTACTAAGTCGGTTAATCTGCAATCACTACAAAAATAAATAGCTATATATTTATCCGGCAAATCGATTGAATTTTGCCTTTTCGTAACGCTGCGCCGAGAAGTAAGGAAGTCTCTATGAATCTAACCATAAGAAAGCGACTGTATATTCTTTCCATCATTCCAGTACTCACCATTGCACTAGGTATGATGTGGTTCACCTACCTGCAAACTAACGCTTATAACCAACAGCAAATTGATCAGACCCACACCACCATGATGGCGATGAAAAAAGCCGAGCTGAAAAACTATGTTCAGATGGCTCGCTCGGCGATTGAACCGCTACTCAAGAGAAATGCGACATTAGAAGAAGCTCTTCCCGTTTTACGAGAGCTGGAATTTGGTGAAACGGGCTACATCTTCGGTTACAACTCCAAAGGCGTCCGTGTTGTGGTCGGCAAGAACGACAAAGGCATCGGTGAAAACTTCTATAACCTGCAAGACAAGAAAGGTAATTACCTGATTCAAGATTTGCTGAAAAACGCCAAAACGGGTGAATTCACTACCTATTACTTCCCGAAACTAGGACAAACAGAGGCGCTACCGAAATTGAGCTACTCAATGTTCATTCCTGAGTGGGATTTAATGATCGGTACCGGCTTCTACACCGATGACATTGATGCCGTCATTGCAGAAATGGAAGCCTCAGCCCATGACGCGCTCAACACAACTCTAGTGGCCATCGCGCTGTTCTGTGTTTCTATCGCTGCCGTAGTTGCTATCTTCGCCGTGTTTGTGAATCGTAGCATCATGCGACCAATCGAACAGTTTGATGCCTCGATCCAATCCTTCGCGCAAGGCGATGCCGACCTTACGGCGCGCATGCACGAATCCAACGTACCTGAGTTCAAACAGTTAGCGCACAACTTCAATATCTTTGTTGAAAGCCTACAGGGCATCATCAAGAGCGTGACTCAAGTTGGTGAAGAAGTCGTCGCAGAAACCAACAACATGTCGCAACGCGCCTCTCAAGTCGACGAACTCGCTGGCGGTCAACGTGAAGAAACCGAGCAAGTTGCCGCAGCGATGACGGAAATGACAGCCACCGCGCATGAGATTTCGAACAACGCTAACCAAGCAGCAGAATCAGCGCGACACGCCGATGAAAACGCTCAACAAGCGAAACACATCGTCGATTCCGCTGCGAATTCTGTCGAAGAGCTGGCAAGCGAAGTTTCAGAGGCGAGCACTGTGATTGCCCGTTTAGAAAGCGACGTTCAAAACATCTCATCGTCTTTAGAAGTGATTCAAGATATTGCCGAGCAAACTAATTTGCTTGCGCTAAACGCCGCGATTGAAGCTGCGCGAGCTGGCGAACAAGGGCGTGGATTCGCGGTAGTAGCAGATGAAGTCCGCAAGCTTGCAAGCCGCACTCAAGACAGTACGGGCGATATCCATAAAATGATTGAGCAACTAAAATCTGGCTCAGATGCCGCTGTACGTGCGATGGAATCAAGCCAAGCGCGCGGTGAAGCAACGGTAGAAGAGGCGCGCGCCGCCTCGGTTGCGTTGCAAGACATTCAAGCAGCGATTGCCAACATTATGGACATGAACACGCTGATCGCCACTGCAACCGAAGAACAGAGCCAAGTGGGACAAGAAATCTCTCAACGTGTTGAGGTCATTTCGCAACAAAGTAGTCAATCGGCAAGCCTTGCCAACCAAAACCGCTCGGGAAGCCAAAACCTCAATCACAAAGCCAACGAGCTCTACGACTTGGTTGGTCGTTTCACGGTTTAATCCAACAGGCTAACCGACAAATAAAAACAGCGACGTCATAGCGTCGCTGTTTTTGTTACGGCCTAGAAACGACTTCGCTATAATGCCGCCAACTTAGCACCCACAAGGGCAAATCGACATGATTATTATGACCACCAATTTCGGTGACATCGAAATTGAACTGAACTTGGAACGAGCGCCAGTGAGCTCAAAAAACTTCAAAAAATACTGTGAAGAGGGCTTCTACAACGGCACGATTTTCCACCGCGTTATCGACGGTTTTATGATTCAAGGTGGCGGTCACACTGAGGACATGACAGAAAAACCAACCCGCGCACCAATCGCAAACGAAGCGAACCGTGGCCTAAAAAATACCGTCGGCACAATTGCGATGGCACGTACCGACGCGCCGCACTCAGCAACTGCGCAGTTCTTCATTAACTTGGAAGACAATGATTTCTTAGATCACACCGCCACCACCAACTTGGGTTGGGGCTACGCGGTATTTGGAAAAGTGACAGCGGGCATGGATGTGGTTAATCGCATCGCGAAAGTGAAAACGACATCAAAGCAGGGTCACGATGATGTGCCATGCGAACCTATCATTATTGAAAAAGTGACGATCAGCGAATAGTCGCCTCTATCCGCTCCAAGATAAGAAAAAGCGCCTAACCTCTTCTGAATTAGGCGCTTTTTTTGTGTTGATGATTAGTAGGAATTCTTGGATTAGATAGAATTATTGATAGAAAATCTCGGCTTTGGCACCGACCAAATCGAGTTCAGAACCATGAAAATTAGCTAGGTATTCCGCGACTAGGTTATACCCCACCCAATACCCCATGTACTTCGGCCAACGGCTTTCATCGCTTCCCAAAAAGTAAGCATCAAAGTTGTAATCCAAGCTCGTTAACTTATCTTTCATCTCTGTGTAAAACGGCCGCCAGTCGCGGTCTTTTATCAACTCAAACAAACTCGGAATTATGCCGCCGTTGACCTGACGTTCAAAATGACAAGCCAAGCCTTCCATGATCAACACCTCTCCCAGAGTGAGTCCATTTTCTCCCGCTCGCATCCGAAACAGATGATGCAATTCATGCGCGAGCACTGCAGCCAGTTCGTTTTCAATGACGGTTTTTATATCCGTGCGCTGAGTGTCTAGCAAGACTTCGACTCGGTAGGGGCTTAAGCAGTAACCACCAATGCCACTTTGCGGCGCATCACCGTGACCAAATGGACTGATGGTGACATCAATATTGGTCAGCTCAAAATGATCGGCGAGTTGCAGACTCAGGCTATTCAGTTGTTCATACAAATAATCAGCAACAGGAGACAACGCTCCCGTCGCATTCAATAAGGTCACACGATAACTCATTTATCTTCCTTGATAACTTAGATGATGTGGGGCGAGTTTACAGTGTAAAGAGTGAGCAGCAACGGATTAGGGAAAAGTTACATGCCTTTAAACAAACTTTGAGAAGCGCGGCTCACTGGCAACTTAGTTTCACCAACATAAACAAACATTCTTCCTGCAAAGTCTTTGTTTACTTTACTTATTTTAGACACTTGCACCAAGCTTGAGCGATGCACTTGCCAAAACTGCTCTGGGTTTAGCTGCCCAATCAACTCTTTGAGCGATGTGCGGATCAAATATTCTTGCACTTCCCCCTTCCCTTGCTGTGCATACACCGAAACGTATTTTTCTTCCGCTTTGAAATACAGCACATCAGACGTCGCGATGAGATGAATATCGTCACCTTGCGTGGCTTTAATCCACTGTAAGTATTGCGGTGTTTGAGGCGCAGACAACTGTTGCAGTTGTTCCAACAAACTATTCATCTGAACATGGCTGTTGTCGCTTCCTCGTTGGCTGAGTCGAGCTTTGACTCGTTCACAGGTCATCTGCAAACGAGCGTCGGAAATGGGTTTGAGCAGGTAATCTGCCGCATTTTGCTCAAACGCTTTAATGGCATAGTCATCATAAGCAGTAACAAACACGATCAAAGGCGGGTTGGCCAAACGATTGAGTTTTTGCGCCAAACTCATGCCATCTAACACGGGCATACGAATATCGAGAAAGGCAATATCAGGTTGGCTTTGCTCAATGGCGAGCAAGGCTTGTTCGCCATCAGCTACCTTGGCAACGATGTCCAACTCCGGCCACACTTCCGCGAGGCTTTTGTCGAGATGATGCCGCAATAACGGCTCATCATCGGCGATAATGGCAGTAAACCCTGTATTCATTTCACTGTTCCTTACTTGTCATTGGCCAACTCAAACGCACACTCACACCACCTTCGGAAGATTCACTGATCGACACCTGACCTTGGCCAGCAAATAAGGCATCCATGCGCTGTTTAAGGTTACTCAACCCAATCCCCGCACCAGAGTGATTGCTGACGTGACTCAACCCCACGCCAGTGTCTTTCACTTCAATTTGCAACAGTTGTTTCTCTTGCTTTATCAGCAATTGGACTTCACCACCTTCACGTTTTGGCTCGATGCCGTGAATAATGGCGTTTTCTACCAAAGGTTGCAGCATCATCGGAGGCAACTCTGTATTTCCTAACCCTTCTTGCACCTCGATTGTGTAGCTTAATCGCTCGCCTAAACGAATTTTTTGAATACCCAGATAAGCGTCAATCAAGGCGATTTCATTCTCAACCGTGGTGTGCTCCTCACGCGAGCTTTTTAGCGTTGCACGCAATAACGCAGTGAGTTGATCCAACATTTGTTTGGCTTTATCGACGTCTTGCGACATCAACGCGCTGATATTGGCAAGCGTATTAAACAGAAAATGCGGCTCAATTTGGCTTTGCATCTGCTTGAGCTGGCTGAGTAAAAGGGCTCGCTCTTGTTCGGCGTTTTCACGTTTGATGCTCTCTAGCTCACGCTGTGCAATGGCTTCTTTTTCGCGTGAATGAAAATAAAAATAACACATACCGCTAAACAGCAGTCCCATCAGTAAGACAGGCAACATGCCCGAAATACCGAAGTATTCACCGAGCCAAAACTGCGCATTAATTACACCAAACAACAAACACGCAGTCAGTGATAGCGCAATTTCTAGCATGCGTGGGATGGTCGGAAACAACTTGTCGATCAACCACGAGAAAAACAGCGCAGAGTAGCCAAAACCAAAGCTCACCAGCACATGCACGTAGTACGGACCGCCCCAAACTGAGAGCGTCATTCCCGAGATAAACAAACAAAACAACGTGGTGACAACCACACTGCGCTGCCATCCACTTGCTACCATTGACTTAGCTGAACACATTTAAAATTTCCCTTTGATGTTAAATACAATCATATTCTTATCGTTGATTTGTGCGTAAGCAGAATGGTCGTCTCCGGTTAAAAAGCGTGCGGCAACTTCCACTTCTACACTTTGATCGCCAGTGTCAATCCATTGGTAATTCAGCCATTGCGTCACAATCACACCGCCATCTTGCGGCGAGTACATGACGTCCAATGTTGGAGTGATATCACTAAGCCACTCCAAATCCGCTCTTGCGCGCCACGCAGTCCACGCTTCGAGATCCCAGCGCCAATGCAACATGAGATTGTGCTGAACAATATTGGCGTGTTGAAACCCTTGGGCGTAGCTAGTAGCAAGTAGAATCGTATCCGACGATTGGGAGAGCCATTCACCACGTGCGATTGCTTGCTCCCATTGGCTTTTCGACCATGCTCGACTGTCATACCAATATTCGGCGATCACATTGTGTCCGGCTTGGTTCGCCCAGTTCAATCCCACCAACGCTTGGAAAGCGCTGCCTTGTTCTTCCACCGTCACGGGTTGATAACGATCGCTCGGCTGCCCTTCATTTTTAAACTGATAGCCAACGCTCTGCTTTTGCCACAGCAACGAGCTGTGCATGGCTATAGATTCATCCAACACGGCAATGGCACTCGCACCCAACAAACCCCGACGCACATCATCGTAATAGCCTATGAGTTGGTACTCCGTATCGCCCACCAGCGCATAACGGCGAATCCCAAACCCACGCTGTTCTACGGCTTGATCAAGCGCGCTTTGATCCTGTTGTCCCCAACTTGAGTCTGTTGCAATCACCGTCCATACACCTGACATGTCGTAATACGAAAGTGAAAACACCCCCGCTCCCTCCTCTGCCACCAAGCCGACCGGATTTTGTCGATATGGTTTGAACAGATCTAAGGGTCGATAGCCATAACCTACGCCCCAATCAACGCGCAACTTGCCTGCGCTGACATCCAAAGTGGTATCACCAACTTGCCATTCGCCCTGCCACGCCAGTTCTCGGATAAGAAGTTGATTATCCGCCTCGCCCCACCATTCATGCTCACCTTGCTGATTGAGATACAAACCTTGGCTGTACAAGGTGAATAAGCCACTGATGTTTTGATAATTCACTTGCACATCAAGTAAAGCGTTGAGCGAGTCACGTGCGCTTCCTTGCGCCTCCATAAACGCGCTATCTCGCAGCTTGGCGGTTTCGTAACTTACGGCCCAATCCCATTCAAAACTCCACTCATCATTGGCCGCAACAGGTGCAACCATCCAGAATGAAGCGGCAATGAAGCTAATCGCAACGCTGTTTACATTGATGATGGCGTTAAAGAATCGCACTTTCATAAAACATCCTTGATGGCGTTAATAACCTTAAATTACAGCTCCGATGTATTGGCTTTCGGCAAATAACTCGGGTTGTAGAATTTATTATCCAACTGCCACGGGACGATTTCTTGATACTCAATCACCGTCTTTTTGCTCGGTTGAATGCTGTCGAGCAGGGTCATCTCACTGACGTAATCTTCGCCGCGGTTGGTCGCTCGTCCGTATTGCGCTTGCTTGGCAAGCTTGCCCGAACGCAAATAAAGATCCGCTTTGATCGGGAACGCATCTTGCTCAGACAACCACAAATCGATCTTCTGATAACTCGCTCCCTTGGTTTTGGCCGTTAGGGCAAGGCGATAAGCCGCGATGCTCTGTCCATTTATCGTGAGGGTTTCCGTCGCTTTCCACTCGCCTTGGTAATCCTGGCTCCACGTCAACGTTGAAATATCACCAATTGAGGCTTCACCAAGCAGCTTTTGCATTGGCGTAATACGAATTGGGCGGCGGCTCTTAGGCATTTGCAGCCAGTAGTTATCGCCCATCATCAGCATCTTCTGCCCCGCTTCGACCACCGATTTGAACACCACCAGCGATTCACGGTTTGGCCGCGTGTACACATGGTAGAGACGCGTTTTGTCCAACTCTTGGTCTTGATACAAACGCACCAGAGACACCACTTTAGAAGAATCATCTTGCAAGCGGTAGCTGTCGGCTTTCTCAATCAACTGCGCGACTTGTTGTGCATCCAGCGCTTGTTCAGCAGCACTCGCAACGCTGCTGACAGCCAATAGTGTGATGGTTAGTAATGGTTTGAAATTAAACATAGATCAGTGCCTCCGTAATTGGCTTGTTTACGCCTTTACGCGCCGAGAAAAACGCCGCGACCAAACAAATCAGCAATACTGATAACCCTGCAGCAGCCACCAGCTCCCAAGAAAAGTAAATCGTCAATGGATAGCCTTCTGTGCGTCCTGGCGGTGGCGGCATTTGTACGTCCACCATCATCAAAAAAATGGTCACCAGCGCGGTAAACAAGGCGCCGATTAAACTGCCAATCAACGCGAGTAAACCCGCTTCGCGTAAAAATCCGGCGATGATTTCTCGGGGATAACTGCCCAATGCGGACAAGGTGCCGATTTCACGAGTACGCTCGGTCACAGACATAGTCATGGTGTTGAACAACGCGACAAACACGACCAGAGCCATCACGGCGCCCATAATGCCGAAAATACGGTCATACAAATCTTTCACTTTGAGATAGAAAAACGCACGCTCTTGCCAAGGCGTAATTTCAACCTCTTGATCGCCAAAGCTCGGTAGTTGTTTGTTTAGAATCGTCGCGACTTGCTGTTCAACCTTGTTGGTTAAGCTGGTGTCGAACAGAAATACTGACAGCGCACTGACTTTGTCCGACCCCAGCAGAGACTGAGCACTGTTGATGTGTACGTAAAGTTGGCGTTTATCCAGCTCAGGCACGCCCGTTGAGTAGATACCGCGAACTTTAAGGTCGTAAGCGTTCAAAGCGCCATCTGTCGTAGTAGCAAGTAAGGTAATCCAATCACCCACGTTGACGCTCAGATTATTGGCGAGATCCACCCCAAGCATCACTTCTGGCTCAGAAGCGTCGTAGCGAGAGGCATGAATGTTGGAAAGCGTCTGCCCATCACGCACGTCCAAAAACGGCCCTTTCATATCGAACTCGCGTTCGTTAACGCCGATACCAATAAAAATCGAGGACTTGCTGCCGTTAGAGATCAAACCGCTGAATTCCACTCGAGGCTGTACGCCTCGCACCTCACTCAAACCAATCAACTGTTTGGTGATCTCATCGGCATGGCTCAAACCATTGCTCAATGGCATCTCTTCTTCTTTAGCGAAATAGCCCGGCGTGGTTAATGTCAGATGCCCCGTGTCTCGCGCTGTGGATTCTTTCAAGCTGTCGTAGGTATAAAGGCCGAAACCACCTGCGCTGGTCAGCGCAAAAACTGCAATGGCGATGATCAGCATCGACAACAAACTGCGTCGGCGATTACGTTGTAGGTTCAGCCAAGCAAGGCGAACCGAAACGGGAATTAGCTTGCCCATGAGACCTCCTCCACACTGGCGTGTGTTTGGATGATTTTGCCGTCCACCAGCTCGATGGTGCGATCGCAGCGTGATGCCATACGAGGGTCGTGAGTGGCGACAATGAAGGTGGTACCAAACTCGTGCCCGAGCCCTTTCATGATATCGATGACTTTGTTTGCGGTTTGGCTATCGAGGCTTGCTGTTGGCTCGTCGGCAATCACTAATGCAGGTTTGTGAACCAAAGCGCGAGCAATCGCTACCCGTTGCTGCTGACCACCAGACAAGTTATCGGGCATGTGATGGATAAATTCGCCCAGCCCCACATGTTCCAGCATTTGTGAGGCAAGTTCGGTTTGTTCAGTTTTTGAAAAACCGTTGAGATGCAACGGATAAGCGACGTTCTCCAAAGCCGTCATCACTGGCACCAAGTTGAATTTTTGAAATACAAAACCGAGCTTTTCTCGGCGCATTTTCGCAGCCTGCATTTGTCCGTTCGGGTAAGGTTGGCCAGCAAAAGTTACCTGACCTTGATATTGAGAATCCAGCATGCCAAGCACATTGAGTAAGGTACTTTTTCCTGAGCCGGAAGGCCCACACAGCGCCACCATTTCACCGGCAAACACCTCACCAGAGATTTCTTGCAACGCGCGTACGGTTTGGCTGCCGAGGGTGTAATCGCGACTAAGTTGACTGAAAACGATCATGACGCCTCCTTAATGTTTAGCCAGTAACGCTTTGGCTGTTTGCGTTTCTAAGTGAGTGCTATCGAAACTTTCCATTTTCGCCAACCATTTCTGCGCTTGCTCCATGTCCTCTGCACGCAGCGCTGCTTCAATGGCGTAAAGGTAAACCCAAGCCGTTGCCGCGAACGGTTGTTGATTGAAGCTCGGTTCATCAAGCAGGGTCAGGTACAGCTCGTACCCACGCTCAAAGTGATTAAACATATCCGGAAGCGAAGTGTAAGTAGTGGCCGCCATCGCAGTAGCCAATTGATATTCTGGTAGCCCTTGTAAACGCTGCTGCTCTTGAATCGGCATAGGTTGGTTTGCCATTAAATCCAAACCTTTCTGAATGGTGGCAAGCCCGCGTTCAGTGAACTTCATCTTGTTCCATGGCATAAACGCATCGCGCCCTTGCAAGGTTTCACTGCTGCCAAGGTAAACCAATGTCACAGGCGTAGCGCCGTGCTTTTGAACTAATTGTGAAAGCTCGTCATGTACAGTATCCACCAAACCCGTGTCGCCCTGTGCGGCTTGGTTAAAACGGGTTAGTAACTGCTCAGTAGGGTTTGCCAACGCCAAGCTGCTACTCAAGGTAAACGCAGCCAATGCAGCGCCGAGCAAGGTTGTGGCTCTGGATAAATGAAGATTGAAAACCATCATGGTGACTGTCCTTAGTTGAACGTGATTTGATGGTTTCAGATTACGCCATCGCTTCATAGTCAGCTGTAGGATGCGACCAATGGTATTTTTAGGGAGTAAATGGGCGTGAGCGGCGATAAATGGTTTTGAGTGAAAACACAATAACATCCGAGCGAGTTATCAATTATTGCTGGATTCAACACTAAGTACGATAAAAAGAGTGGCGAAAATATCAAGGCTGGTGTATTTATCCTCTTCACAACATTCCCAGTCGACGTACCACAACAGATGATGCTGCACCTCCTTTCTCGCACTCCTTTGCGCCGCATCTGTGAACAGGCCTGTTGCGCTTTCACTTTCAACAAATCTAAGAAAGCCAACATACCCGACCTATTGGATTCTTAGCATCGGAATAGTTTGAACTCTCTTGAGTTCTGGTTGTTTTCGCTCTTTTGAGAGCGTTTTTAGGTTGTAGTAAATGAACAAGCGTTTCTTTCCAAGAATCGATTTGCCACTTTTGATGGCGATAATTCCGATCATGTTATTGAGTTCGCTGACGCTATGGAGCGCCAGTGGTTTCGATGAATCCATGCTCTTTAAACACTTAGCCCGCTGCGCACTGACACTGGTGTGTATTCTGGTGATGTCATCCATTCCAGCAGCCAGTTATCAACGCTCGGCACCGTACTTGTATTTTGTCGCCGTGTCGTTACTGCTGGCCGTCGCGCTGTTTGGTGACAGCACTAACGGTTCACAACGATGGCTAGATATCGGCTTTTTTCGTTTTCAACCTTCGGAATTAATTAAGCTGTCGATTCCGATCATGATAGCTTGGATGCTGCATCTGGAAGGCGGCAGACCTGACTTTCGTAAAATCGCGCTTTGTTTGATGATTACCTTGGTTCCCGCAGGGTTGATCGCTCTGCAACCCGATCTGGATGGTGCGATCTTTACCGTGATCTACGCACTATTCGTGTTATTTTTCGCGGGTATGAGCTGGAAAATCATTGGCGGATTTGTGGTGAGCGTTCTAACGCTCGCCCCGATTCTGTGGTTTTTCGTGATGGAAGCCTACCAAAAAAGCCGTGTGACTCAGTTCTTACACCCAGAATCTGACCCACTTGGCTCTGGTTACCAAATCATTCAGTCGCTGATTGCGATTGGTTCGGGCGGTATGAAAGGCAAAGGTTGGATGAATGCCACACAAGGAACACTGGGCTTTATTCCAGAAAGTCATACCGACTTTATCTTTTCAACCTATGCGGAGGAATGGGGGTTCATTGGCTGTGTGGTATTGCTGACGCTATACCTATTTATTACAGCACGGGTGATGTTGCTAGCATGCCAATCTGAGCACTTTTTTAGTCGCTTAGTCAGTGGCACCTTGGCGATGAGCTTCTTCCTCTACGCCTTTATTAATACTGGAATGGTGAGTGGATTGTTGCCAGTAATGGGAAGCCCGCTTCCATTCTTTAGTTACGGCGGAACTGCCATGCTGACACAGGGCATCTGCTTTGGCGTAATCATGTCTCTGTGTTACTCCAAATACCGTAATACTTAGCGCTACTCGCAACATTCAGCACGATCAGAAAAGGCTTCCCTCGGGAAGCCTTTTTTACAACAACGAAAGCTAAAAATTATAGCTCAGCGTTGTGGTATACCTGCTGAACGTCGTCACAGTCATCTAGAAGGTCTAGGAACTTCTGGAATTTCTCTGCGTCTTCACCCACTACTGGCGTTTGAGTTTGAGGAACGAAAGTAATTTCTTCCACATCAATTGTCAGATCAGGGAATGCTGCGTTTAGCGCTGTTTTCGTTTTGAAGAACTCAGTGTGAGGAGCAAATACTGTGATCACACCATCTTCTAGTTCAACGTCAGTTACGTCTACGTCTTCCATCATTAGCGTTTCAAGAATCACTTCATCGTCTTCGCCTTTGAATTGGAATACCGCTTGGTGATCGAACATGTGAGACACAGAACCTTCCACACCAATTTTCGCGCCAACTTTTACAAAGCATTGGCGAACATCTTGGAAAGTACGGTTGCCGTTGTCTGTTAGACAGTCGACGATCACGCTTGTGCCACCAGGACCAAAGCCTTCGTAACGTGCAGGTACGTAGTCTTCACCACCGCCGCCGTTTGCTTTGTCTAGTGCTTTTTCAATAACGTGCGCAGGAACCTGGTCTTTTTTCGCTTTTGCGATTAGGTGTTTCAGAGACAAGTTCATGTCTGGGTCACTACCACCGTTTTTCGCACACATGTAAATTTCTTTACCGTATTTGGAATAAACTTTAATTTTTGCGCCTGCAGTTTTCGCCATAGAGGCTTTGCGCACTTCAAAACTTCTTCCCATCGGGATGTCTCTCTAAGTTCAAATTTAATGCGAAGGATTTTAGCAAAGAGTGAAACATTGTCCATTTCACTCTGCAAAGGAATGGGGAGGAAACCTCATTCGCCGCTACGGTTTACACCGAGCCACGGTTCGCATCATGCGACACCCATTACTCGTTTGTACTTTTCGACTGCCTGTTGAAAAAAGACTTTTTCATCAGCATCGTTAATCTTAGACAGCTGTTCTTCTATTGCTTCAGGGCCAGATTTGGCCTCTCTGAGTTTCCAAACCAAAAACGACGCTTGTTTATCCAGTTCGATCTTGTTTTTTTCATCAGGCGGCAACAGGGATAGATTAAACGACATTCACAGCCTCAAGGTACTTTAAATATTAGCCGCGCACTATAGCATACAGAGTTACAATTGCAGAATAGAAACGCACTTAACTTGATCAATTTCAAGTTACTCACTTGGGTGTGGCGATATTTTTGAGGGCTTTTGGCAAATATTGTTCAAAGATTTGCTGTAATCGCGCCTTCGTCACAGGCTTAGCAACAAACTCGTTCATGCCCGCTTCAAAGCAACGCTGCTGATCTTCTTTCACTACATTGGCAGTTAATGCGATGATCGGCACGTGAGCGCCCCACTCATTCATGTCACGGATCTGCTCTGTCGCGATAAACCCATCCATCACTGGCATTTGGCAATCCATAAAGATGAGATCAAAGGCGTGCTCGCGGCATAACTGCAATGCTTCTTCACCATGGCTCGCGACACTAACTTTAAGCCCTAGCTGTTCCAGCATAATGCGAACAACCCTCTGATTCACTTCTGTATCTTCGACAATCAAAACCCACGGCGTATCTGGATTTTTGTTCGTTGCCTCATTCGCCTCTGTTCGAGGAAAATCGAGCACATTGAGCGGATCGGTATATGTTGGAAGACCGCTCACCACCGTTAAAGGAATGGTGAAATCGAAACAGCTTCCCAAGCCAAGTTCACTGGTTAGCTTGATGTCTCCACCCATGATGTGAACGAGTTGGGCACAAATCGCCAAACCTAACCCTGTACCACCATATTTGCGAGTTGTACTGCCATCGGCTTGTTGAAAGCGTTCAAACACCGCTTGCTGGTGCTCTTTGGCAATACCTATCCCCGAGTCCACAACGCGAAAGCGAACTTGGGCGATATCGTTGTTTTGCTCGTGCAATGAGACAAGTAATTTGACATGACCACGCTCGGTGAATTTGACCGCGTTGCTAAGTAAGTTATTGAGCACCTGCTTCAGACGCCCTTCATCTCCTTGTACTTCAGCGGGCAACTTAGGGTCGATATCACTGAGCAATTGCAAATTCTTTTGCTGCGCTTTTACTGTGTGTAAGCTGATCACATCATCTAATAGCTGGCGAAAATGATACGTCTCGCTGGCGAGTTCCACCTTCCCCGCTTCGACTTTGGAGAAATCGAGGATGTCATCAATAATGGTCATGAGCGATTGCGATGAGTTATCGATGATCTCCACAAATTCTTTTTGCTGCGGATCTAGCTTAGTATCACTAAGCAGCGACGCCACACCAATAATGCCATTCATAGGGGTGCGGATCTCGTGGCTCATGGTCGCGAGAAACTCACTTTTCTTGCGATTGGCGACTTCCGCCTTATCTCGCTCGGCTTCTAACTCGGCTTGATGCTCACGCACTTTTTGCACGCTTCGATTGTATTTTTGCGCCAACAAGCTGACTTCATCAAAACACCAACGTTTGGGCAGCGTGACCGTACTCGGCGCATTACCGCCGCTAAAATCACTCACCGCACCGGAAAGCAACTGCAAAGGATTCACCAATAAACGGAAGGCAACCCACAACACCCCAACCATCAACAGCAAAATTTTTATCGCTTCTGTCGTGAGTAGAAAAAAGAACTGTTGCCATAAATCTTGATAGACGGCGCTAAGGTCAGATTGCACAGTCAGCTCTGCAAGCTCAAACGTTTTTTCCCCCACACTAAACTGCATCGGCCAACGCCTCTCAACCACATCTTGCGTGATTTCTGTTCCGAGCTCGATGATAACTTCGTCTTTGGTAGCAATGCGTAGGTAATCCACCGAAGGCAAACGCATCGCCCCCAGCGCTTGGGTGAGTAACAGCTCACGGTCTTCAACCCACAAACTGGCTGAAAAGCTGGAGAGGTAGCTCGACTCCACTTGTTTTAAGTCGGTGTCGAGATGAGACAACTCTTCTTGAAAATCACGATATAAACTGATGGCAGAAATGACTAACGTAAAGATCAAACTCAACGTTAAAACCGCCAGCATAAGCTGGTTACCGATACTAAACCGGCGTTGAGTTCGCTCTTTTACATCCATATGAAATCACTCCGATAATCTTGCGCTACTCTAAATATAGTCGTGAGCAAATAATAATCGAGGATAGGATGAAAGGACTTCTACGTGTATTGGCTTTTAGTTGTATGGCAGTCAGTGCTGCGACCGCCGCTGAAGAGGTGAATTATTACGTTATCGCCGACCAAGCAAGGCCATTTCAAATCGAACAACAAGGACAACAACACGCCGGGATCGTGACGGATATTGTGAACGCGATTTTTGCCAACTCAGATTATAAGGTGAATTTTCACACCTATCCGTTTAAGCGCATGATTTCAATGTTAGAAGCGGGTGGGGAAGAAAACTGGCTGACATACGGCAGCCCTGATTGGGGCCGAGTTCAATCAGAAAACTTATCTAAAGAGCCTATTTACACTGTAAAACACGTGTTGGTATCCAGCAGTGATGCGCCTTTTAAATTCAATACCATGCAAGACATCAAAGGTCGTTCCATCGTGTTGCTGCTAGGTTTCGACTACCCAAACTTAATACCGTTTTTTGAAGATAAAACCGTCAACGAGATGCGCGTTAAAGATTACGACGCCGCATATCGCGTAATTCAGAGAACGCCAGGCGATACGGCGTTTGTCGAGATGGAATCGCGGGTGATGTACAACTTAAAACGTCTGGAACTGCCACTCGAACAATTTGAGATTCAATCTTTTAGCGCTGTGATCCCCGACTATTCGATCTATCTGGCCTTTTCTCCAGAGATGAAACCTGAAGTACAACACTTTATTAATCAACGCCTGTCGGATCTAAAAGCCTCGGGAGAGATCGATAACATCGTCAAACACTATCTTTAATGCGCCTAGCTCTTTTACTGGTGCAGCTTTTGAGATCCCCACTAAAACGCCAGCCTTCTCAAGCTGGCGTTTTTATCTATTCGATTTGATACCCGCCAGAAACGATCATTCCGTTTGATCAACAAAATGGGGATCAAACATGTGGCCTAATTTGTTTGCTTTGGTTTTTAGATAGTGTTGGTTGCTTGGATTGCGACCTTCTTGCAGTGGCACACGCTCAACGACATTGATGTGCGCGTTTTTCAAAGCCGCAAGCTTACGGGGGTTGTTGGTCATCAGACGCACTTCGTCAATCCCTAAATGCTCTAACATCCCTTTGCAAAACGCATAGTCTCGCATATCAGCAGCAAACCCTAAACGCTCATTCGCCTCAACGGTATCCGCACCATCATCCTGCAAGTGATAGGCGCGAATTTTGTTGATTAAACCGATGCCACGTCCCTCCTGACGCAAATAGAGCAGCACGCCGCAACCCTCTTCAAAGATGTTTTGCAACGCACGATTTAACTGAAAACCACAATCGCAGCGGGTGCTAAATAGTGCGTCCCCAGTGAGACATTCAGAATGGAGCCGAATCAATGGCGCAGGCTGAGACGTCGGGTCGCCATACACCAGCGCGAGATGCTCCTTCCCTGTAGCCGTCTCGATGAAGCCGTGCATCATGAATGTGCCCCACTGAGTTGGCAGCTTAGCTTTGTCGATGAACTTAACCAAATTGTAAGGCTCGACATGTCGCAGCTCTGCGCGTACGTTCATCAGAATTTCTCCTAGGTGGTTCAAACCTTTACCGTCTCCCCCATCTCCCCAAAATGCGTCCTTGTGCGAATGCTCGGTAAGGCAAGCATTGCCCGTGCGCATCAGTTTCTGAGCAAGTTTCGGGTTTTGGAGGAATTTTTCTCGCACAATGAACGCCATAACTGAGAGCTTCATGTTGTCCCAATCGCTGCGAACGAGATGCTCGTACTGACGGCTTAACGCGAACGCTTCATCCGGCGATTGGGCATGCTGAATTTTGGTTTGCAGTTGGGCATCAACAAATTTCTGAGCTTGATAGTAGTGTTCGCTGGTGGGCCAAGATTGGGAAGATATTTCGACGGGGGCATGACAGAAGTTGGAGAGGAAGCCGTGCGGCTCATCGGGCTCGTAGAAAAGGATCTGATCAACCATATTCGCGCTCCTGCTTAGGTGATATGGATAGTCAACAAAAGGCATATCCTACTGATATATCTTTTAGTAACGCCTCTACCATTTGTCAAACCATAGTAAGCAAGCAAAATGACTTCAGACTGAATAAAAATAAGGTTGGAGAACAAACAAAACGAGCAAGAAACTTCGGTTAAATGATGGGGTTAGCAAATAAAAAGGGCAGCCAGTTGGCTACCCTATGGAGTGGTACACCGAATTGAGAGAATCAGTGAATCAAGCCAAGTTCTCTTGCTTCTTCAATGCTTAACCCGCTTTCGCGGATTTCACGCAGTGCCTCAATGCGACGTCTGGCTTCTGCTGATTTCATTGTTTTCTCTGGCTTCACAACGGTTTCTTCTTCTTCGGGTAATTCCCACTTGTGAGCGATGTTGGTCATCTCTTCATGGTCGATAGAATTAATGGACATATTTCCTCCGAACACACCATGTTTTGGACAGCTAATCTATAGCAAACCCACTGTGCGGAGGTAAGAAAAACAGTGGGGAAATGTGACCCCTCCCGACCTTTCATCAACTCGTTAATAGATTCATCACTTACCTTTTGCCAAAGGCCAAATTTACGATTAAATTTGAAAAATTCCCCCTAAGAAAAGTGTGCTGATCCAGCTCTCACTTTTGCCTTTTTTTATCACACTCTCGTAACCAAAATTCGACTTTTTCTTTCATTCAAGTTTCGAGTCACTTCACCTATTCAGTCGATTACGCTTTCTTCTCATTTGCACATACGATAATGATAATAATTATCTTTTGTATTGATTGGGTATTTTTAATGAGTGAGATTAATTTAAGTCACGCCTTTCACAGCGAGCCGGTCATCCAGATCCGAGAGTTGTGCGTGGACTACATCACCGACAATGGTGACTTTAATGCGGTGAAATCGGTCAGCTTTGATATTGGAAAAGGCGAAGTATTCGGCCTTGCTGGGGAATCTGGATGCGGAAAGAGTACCATCGCTTTTTCGATCAATCGTCTGCACAAGCCGCCCGCGTTTATCTCTGGCGGACAAATTCTGTTCCAAGGTAAGGACATCTTATGTTTGTCCGATAAGGAGCTAGGAGCGCTGCGTTGGAGCGAAATCGCCATGGTATTCCAAAGTGCCATGAATTCGCTTAATCCGGTACTGACCATTCAAGAGCAGTTTGCAGACGTCCTACGTCATCATCAAGGACTCAGCAACAAGCAAGCCAAAGATCGCGCCGAAAAACTGCTCGATTTGGTGAACATCCCTCGAGATCGACTGGGTGAATATCCGCACCAGTTCTCTGGGGGAATGCGCCAAAGGCTGGTTATTGCCATCGCGCTGTCTTTAAACCCTAAGCTCATCATTATGGATGAACCAACGACAGCGCTTGATGTGGTGGTGCAGCGAGAGATCCTGCAACAAATTTATCAGCTGAGAGAAGAATTTGGTTTCTCAGTTCTTTTCATCACCCACGATTTAGCCTTGATGAGCCAATTGTGCGACCGCATCGCCATCATGCGCCATGGTGAGATCGTAGAAGTCAATCACGCTTACGAGATCCGCAATCACCCACAACACCCTTACACGCAAAAATTGTGGGCCTCGTTCCCCAATATTCACGATGTTCACAAGCAGCCAGAGCAACAAGGAGCACCAGCATGAGTCAACCGATCATTCAAATGAAAAACGTGATCAAAGAGTTCACTGTGGGCGGTGGCTTTGCCAAAGAAGAGACTTTTCGAGCGTTGCAAGGCGTCAGTTTTGATCTTTACGCTGGGCGAACATTGGCTCTCGTTGGCGAATCAGGCTGCGGTAAAAGCACGTGTGCAAGGCTAATCACAAAGGTTTACCCGGCGAGCGAAGGGGAAATTCTATTTAACGGCACCAACATCAATGACATCACCTCACGACACGATATTCAAGATTATCGCAGTAAGGTACAAATGGTGTTTCAAGACCCTTTTGGATCGCTGAACCCTACCCACACAATTCGTCATCATCTAACTCGCCCGTTGAAAATCCACAAGCAGGTGCAGCATGACCGCGAGATCCCGGCGAGATTGGAGGAACTTCTCAAGCTGGTGGAATTGCCAGAAGAGACGTTAAACAAGTACCCGCACGAACTCAGCGGCGGTCAGCGTCAGCGAGTAAATCTCGCACGCGCACTGGCCGTCGGTTCACAAATAATTTTGGCCGATGAGCCAACATCGATGCTGGATGTGTCAATTCGCTTGGGCGTATTGAACTTGATGCAGCGTATAAAGCAAGAGCTTGGGATTGGCTTTTTGTACATTACCCACGACCTCGCCACCGCGCACTACATCGCTGAAGAAACAGCGGTGATGTATAAAGGGCAAATCGTTGAATGGGGTGACACGCACGCGATCTTGAAAAATCCACAGCACCCATACACTAAGTTGTTGATCTCAGCCGTGCCCGATCCTGATCTGCCATTTGGAAACTTGGTGAAAAATGAACCAAACTACTCAATAGACGCCGATGAGATCCGTCATCGCAGCAGTGTTGTGGTTGATGAATATGATCAAGTTGGTCCGAATCACTTTGTTAAACAATGGATTGAGGCTGCATGATGGAACTGACCTTCTGGCAAGATCAAATCTCGGATTGGTATGAAACTAGGAAGCATGATCAAGTAGACGTGTTAGAAGCGATCTTGTACGAAGCTCCTGATACCGTGTTTGGTCCGGTGTTGTCTGATCAACAAAGCAAAGCCATCGCCTGCTGGCTAGATGGATGTTTGAGAGTATTTCAATACGCCAGGTATCAAGACCATCACAAAGCTTACCAAACTCTGCTCTATGCAAGCGCGAGGCTCGAACAAGCGGCATGCCACCCCATGAGTGATATTCTGCTTAAAGATTGGTGCTTAAAACGCTTACAGCATTTGACCGTATTGGCGTTGGAATTTTGCAATCAACAGCAAGATCAAAGCCAATGGCAACAACAAGCCAATAACTTGATCGAATCACATGTCGCCTTAATGCGATCACTTAACTGGAATGAAACAAGGAAACATGATCAAGGACTGCGACATTAATACGGAAGAATGATCAAGAGTGTTCAGGAAAATTAGGCAAAAAAAAGCGAGTTTCTTGAGGAGAAACTCGCGAAGTCTATTCAGAATGAATGTAACAATATGAGCCAATCTATTAATCATCAGAAAGGACAAAAGGTTGTCTATTCGAGATAAATCTTAGTCTTCGCTCAGACATCTAATGTCAGTGGTTTGTTAGAGTTGAGTCTGTTTTCTATCATCGAAAGACATTGTTACATTTTAAATCAATCAGTCGCGGCTATTACTCACCCCTGCTTGCGCGAGATCATATTAAATCGCCATTTCATCCAAAGCACGGAACACCATCTCATCCATGTGACCATCAAACACTTGTCGGCAAACTTTACGGCGCACCGCTAAACCGGCAATCAAACGTTCAATCGTGAGATGTTTAACCTCGTTTTGAGTGTTAAACAGCTCTACAGTTTTGCTCAGAGTCTCATAAGGAATCGGTTCATCCCCTACTCTCAGCCAATCTAGCTTCTCAATGTACTCAGAACACTCTTCTTTGATTGAGGCATACGAGTGCCCTGTCATTGCAGACAACGCCGTTATACTGCGTTCTAGCGCCTCTGGAGAAGTGTATTTCGACAGAGTAATGGTGATCTCATCTGCGTTGATCTCGACAAGGTGCTTTCTTTGCTTCACTCGACGCCCCAAATTTCCTCGCGGAGACGGGGCTTTGCGTTGAATAGGCTCAAATTCGCCGTCAATGATGCCTGAGAGCGCTTCAAGCTGCTGTCGGGTTACCATCTCATTACGAAGCGGGTTTGGCAGCGTAGGCGCCATGTTGCGCTTGCCTGCGTTGGTTGTACGAGCACGTGAGTAACGCAGCACCTCTTCGACGTCACATTTGATGTCGATCTGGTAATCCATCACTTTATCATTCTCGATCATAGTTTCGATCGTTAAGTGATAACCCCACAAGTTCACCACAAAAAGATCGTCTGTCCCTTTGCCGTCTGACAAGCGTTTCAGCTCACGGATCAGATCCATTGAGAACCGACGCCATTCAATGTTACGTGCAAGCTTCTGATTTAACTCGCTTAACAGCATGCAATCTGTGTGTCGGCGCACCATACGGCTACGGAAAAACGAATACAGCTGGAACACCAACGTGTGCTGTTTCAGGATTTCTGGTGGGAACAAGAAGAAATAATCGCGTGTTAGTAGTTCTTCGTAGAACGACGGTTCCCACACCAAGATGTATAAGTTGGGTTTAATACGAATTTCGCCATCACTGCCTTCAACCGGCGCTTCTTCTGAAGCCGTGATGGTACGGGCTAAGAAGCGGAAGCGATCACTCTTAAAGCCTTCGGGCATATTTTCACTGAGCCATCGGCCAGTGAGTTCATGCAGTTGGAAATCGGTAAACTCGATACGATCGATACTGTCACGGATGGAATCACGCGCTGGGCCACTGTCTTTTTTTCCACGTAATGACAAAATATCGGTGATGTAGAGCGGCGTTTTATTCGGAACGTGCGCGGCATCCATTTGATATTGATCTTTATGATGATCATGGTATTGCACTGTCAGAGTAAACAACGCAAACAGCGTCATCAGATCATCGACTGTCATGATATTTTTGGAAGATCGCGTTTCAATCACCGCTTTGGTGCCTGAGATCGACACCATGGATTTCTGATAGCTTTTACGAGTGCGAGGTGGTGCGAGTGCTTGGTCAATGATCCCAGCCCAATTCGTTGGTGAAACGACAAATTGATCCGCTTCATCCTTCATCATTGGTGGCGTATTTAAGCCGTGCTCATTCAACAAGCGCTTGTTCACTTGGGTTTGTGCGAGTGCCTTAGAACGTTTTTGCTTTTCATTCTGACGAACTTTGTCAGTGACTAAGCTTGTTGCCCCCAAAACCGAAATGAGCTGGTTTGGGTTTACAAACTTATGCAGCATGGTTTTACCTGCTAGGCCTTCCTCAAAACGTACTGGAGTCTGGGTAAACAAGCCAATATTGACAGCCGCTCGTAAACGTTGCTGAAGTGCAGCACGAGTCAGTTGACCGTCTGTGGCTTCAACAATCTCTGTTGTTGAAACAAGTCCATCTTTGCTGCTGAAACCTCGCAATGAGATCAGATTAAGCAACTCTAAGATGCTTTTGGTCACCCCTTTGAAATGTTGGTACTGCTCTACCCAATCAGCAGAGGATTCATGTACCTCAAAAAGATGGCCATCCTTATGGCTTCTTGGTGCTTTAATCAGAATTTTTTCATCAGCCGTCATTTTAGATCCAGATCACACTAGCCGTAGTTGTGCTATGGTTCCGAAGAATAAAGAAAAACAGATCATAAATAAAGAAAAAATCTTGTTTTTTAAATAACTGATCTTTTTGATTATTCTGATCTTAATTGATTATATGATCTATTGATCTGGTTATTTTCACGAGCCTAAGTTGCTGTTATTAATGAGTATTTTTTTGAGGCTTTTCGGAACTATGATCATAGCTTTATCGAAACGATGATCAACAAAACCTTGAAAGCATGATCACTTCATTCCGCAAGCATGATCATTAAGTTCCTGAAAAGATGATCAAAACAATCATGAAACGATGATCATGATATCTGTACAGGTTATCCACAGAAATCCGTGATTACCTCGATCTTGATTTGTCGATCCTCTGCTATTGTGAGTGTTTCGAGGTTGCGGATCAATGATCAAGCTAAGGTTATTTCATCTCTCTTTACCTTCAATTGTTGCCAAATTAGCCAAACGATTAAAATGACGTCAATTTGGGTCCTTAGCCTCAAAGATTGCATGATTATCAGAATTAACGGAAGCATGATCATGAAAGACACTATGTCTTGTTTGCCGATACTGTATTTCATCGTTCCGAAGGTTGAGAGGCGCATTTATGCTTCAATCCCCCATTCCGTCTGCATTCAGCCGTAAATAGCGCATTAAAAAGCATGCTTCCGAGAAACCTACTTGCTTGATCATTTTTCCGAGAAATGGATCCATGTACTCAAGCCTTGATTTACCTTCATTCGTCCATTATCTGCCATGATCATGCTTTCGTATTTACAGTTATCTTCGAAAACATGATCAAGAGTCTTCCTTGATCATGGTTCCGTTCTTATTCGTTGTCTTTTCGCTGATTTTGTTTCGGATGCATGATCAAGGTCGTGACGCGACACGATTTCCTCTCTTTTCCTCCACAATCAGTATGTAAAATGATTTAAGTCGATTGAAATCACATAATCCGTAATTTAGCCCACTTATATAATCGTTCCGGATAAAATAGATTTACATTGTAAATAAGTGACAATGTAACACTTTTAATTTTGAGAAGAACTAACCTCCTTTATTTGGAATAAATCGATTAAAAATTGATATATTTTTCTTCTTAAATCATAAAACAGCCAATTTTGATGGTTTTTTATGTGATGGTTGTTCAAAATGAATGTGCACCTTTTTGTTGTTTTTGAAGTCTACTGCTGTACAATTGGATGCAGATATCCTTCCAACGGAATTTGGCATGAAAAGAGAAAAAACGATTGAAAATCTTCAAGAGTTAGCTGAGCTGACGCAACAAGTTCAAGCTGACCGTATTGAGATTGTTTTGGAAGAGCGAAGTGACAACTACTTCCCACCAATGTCTAAGGCGATGATGGAGACTCGCTCTGGTTTAACTCGTCGTAAACTGGATGAAGCGATCGGTAAGATGGAAGCCGCAGGCCACCAATTTACTAAAAACAACGCGAATCATTACTCCATTACGTTAGAAGAAGCACACATGCTGATGGATGCGGCTGAAGTGCCAAAATTCTATGAGCGTAAGAAGAATAACGGTAATAAACCATGGATTATCAACGTACAAAACCAAAAAGGTGGTACGGGTAAATCAATGACGGCCGTACATTTGGCTGCTTGTTTGGCGCTTAACCTAGATAAACGCTACCGCATTTGTTTGATTGACTTGGACCCTCAAGGTTCATTACGTCTGTTTTTAAACCCGCAAATCAGTGTGGCTGAGCACGACAACATTTATTCAGCGGTAGACATCATGTTAGGCAACGTGCCTGATGGAGTAGAGATCGACCGCGAATTTTTACACAAGAACGTGCTGTTGCCGACGCAATATCCGAACTTGAAGTCAATCTCCGCATTCCCAGAAGATGCTATGTTTAACGCAGAAGCGTGGCAAACGCTGTCTGAAGACCCATCACTTGATATCGTTCGTCTATTGAAAGAACAGCTTATCGACAAGATTGCGAATGACTTCGATATCATCATGATTGATACCGGTCCGCACGTCGACCCTCTGGTTTGGAATGCGATGTACGCGTCCAATGCACTGTTAATTCCTTGTGCGGCAAAACGTCTAGACTGGGCATCTACGGTTAACTTCTTCCAGCATTTGCCTACGGTTTATGAGATGTTCCCAGAAGATTGGAATGGCTTAGAGTTTGTTCGTCTAATGCCAACCATGTTCGAAGACGACAACAAGAAGCAAGTCTCGGTATTGACGGAAATGAACTATCTGCTTGGTGACCAAGTGATGATGGCAACCATTCCACGTAGCCGTGCATTTGAAACGTGTGCAGACACCTACAGCACTGTGTTTGATTTAACCGTAAGTGATTTCGAAGGCGGCAAGAAGACACTTGCAACTGCTCAAGATGCGGTTCACAAAAGCGCATTGGAATTGGAGCGCGTATTGCACTCTAACTGGCCGTCATTAAATCAGGGGTAAACAGTAAATGGCTTTGAAAACGTCTGAATTAAACGCGAAATTATTTGGTAAAACGAATAAACGTCGAGTAGCGACTCCACAAGAAGCGCAAACGGCAGCAAAAGAAAAAGCGCAAACCATCGAGTTGGCAGTGGCGGGTGAGGGTACGGTTCAGTTTGAATTGGTTCGTATTCCCGCAGATAAAGTGGCAAGCGAGACGCGTGTATTCGCGGACAACGCCCGTGAACAATCATTCTTGAATGAGCATGCTTTATCTGATGTTTTGGTGACACTGAAAGAGCGTGGTCAACAGTACCCAGCTGTTGGTCGTCGCACTGACGATGGCAAAATTGAAGTGCTAGACGGTAGCCGCCGTCGAATGTCTTGTATCTTGGCGGGTAAGGATTTCTTGGTTTACGTTGGTGATGGCATCAACACTGAACACGCGAAATTCCTATCTGACGTCGCGAATGCTCACAAACCGCTGTCGCTTTACGAAAAAGGCAAAGAGATGCAGGCTAAGCTGGAAAGCGGTGAAGCCGAAGACCAAAAAGCGCTAGCGAAAATGTTCCAATGCAGTGAAGCATTGGTAAGTGGTGCGCTTAAAGCCGCGGCATTGCCGCTAGAATTGCTACAAGCGTATCCAAATGTTGGCGATTTAGGTCGTCCAACCATCGTTAAACTGCACAAACAGTTCTCAACATTGACCGCTGAGCAGCAGCAAAACTTGTTGGATAAATGCCGTACATCTGAAGGTTACTTGTGGCAACGTAGCAAGGCACAAGGCGTGGCTCGTTTGACCAAAGAAGTGACGGAAAGCATCGAAAGTTGGATCTCAGAGTTAGCACCAGCTAAACCTGCAAAAAAAGCTGAAAAAGTTGACCTTGTCAAAGGTCGAGCAAGCTACAGTCGTAAAGGAAGCAATCTTGCTCTCAATCTGAAGAAAGTCGATGACAGCTTGATGGAAGAAATCCTTGCTTTTGTTCAAAGCAAAATGCAATAAAACTAAGCTTTAACGATAACCGCCTTCGGGCGGTTTTTTTATGTCTGCGATCTTGAGCGTGTGGAAGCATGCTCCGTATAGTAGATGTGATAACATGGCGGCAGTTCAACATCGGATAGACCCCATGCACGCACAATCTGAATTTCTATCTTCACTTCAACGCCAATCTCAACATGCTTTTCAACGCTCAGGCGTCGTTTTGCAAGGAGAGGCCGATTGGCAAGAGGCCATTCTCTCTGCATTTCTTCAAACTCAAACCACACAACGTTGGTTCTGTGTTGGGGATTGGTCATTCGAGAGTGCCTTTTGTGTTGGAATGAAGCAGGGAAATCGACTACTCGGCAGAGAATGTGATGTGCTGCTGTTTGACGCGCGAAAAGAGTTCGATGCTAATAGCTTTACGGCGGCAATTGGCTCTCTCGTTGGCGGAGGAATGCTACTTGTTGTGACAAATACTGCTCAGCCACAACAATGCGCTGAGCAATGGATGCAGACCCAATGGCAAAAGCTGATAGTGCTTGAGCAGGGGAAAGTCATTCCCCAGGTTTCTGAGTTTGCTATTGCGCAGAGAAATACAGAATACATAGAGCAGACTCACGCTGTTTCATTAATCGAGAAAGTGGTGAGTGGGCATCGTAAGCGTCCTTTAGTGCTCACGGCTGATCGCGGTAGAGGTAAAAGCAGCGCGTTAGGTATCGCTTGTGCTCAGTTGTTGCAACACAAGCCGCTGCGTATATTACTTACCGCGCCTTCTATTAACGCTGTTGAGCCAGTCTATCAGCACGCGCAGCGTTTACTTACGGATGCCAAACAGATGAAGAAAGACCGTTTGGAAGTCGGATATGGGTATATTCAGTTTATTGCGCCTGACGAATTGTTGTCTTCGCTGCCTGAGTGTGATTTGTTGCTAGTTGATGAAGCGGCTGCGATTCCCGTCCCGATGCTCAAACAAATCACCGAGCATTATCATCGTTTGGTCTTTTCTAGCACGATTCATGGCTATGAAGGCTGCGGACGTGGCTTCACGTTGAAGTTCATTGAATGGTTGCAACAACAACGACCTGGCATGAAGACGTATCACATGCAGCAGCCAATTCGTTGGAGCGCAGATGATAAGTTAGAAATGTGGTTGTATGACGCTTTTATCTTGAACGCGGAATTGTCGCCGCAATCCATTGAAGGCATGGCGAACGTATCGTTGAACAAAGTGGACAAGCAAGCACTGGTTCACCAACCCAACTTACTACGCGAATGCTTTGCTTTACTGGTTAACGCTCATTATCAAACCTCACCGAATGATTTGCTCCATTTACTGCGAGATGACAACAGCTCCGTTTATCTCGCGTTGGATAAACAAAATATCATCGGAGTCATTCTCACGGTTGAGGAGGGCGGTCTTGATGACGAGTTAATTGAAGCCGTTCAACTTGGTCAACGTCGTCCTAAGGGGCATTTGACGCCAATCACCATCATCAATCAACTTGGTTTGGTAAAAGTAGGTAAGCTTATTACTTCACGAGTGATGCGAATTGCGGTGCATCCTGATCTACAAGGTTCGGGCATTGGCAAGCGCATGTTAACACTACTCGAGGAAAGTGTTGGTGCTCATGTGGATTACCTATCGACAAGTTTTGGTGCGACGGATGAGTTGATTCAGTTTTGGCAACAAGTTGGCTATCAATCTATTCGTTTAGGAACTATGCGCGATGCCGCCAGCGGTTGTTATTCATTGTTGATGGTTCGCCAACTTGCGAATAAATCACAAACTTGGATTGATGACGCACAAGCATTGTTTCATGAGTTTTTGTCTGCGAGCCTTTCCCTTGTTTATCCTAAGTTAGAGCCGAGTCTGGCTAGAAGCTTGTTGTGTCAACCGATTCAACATCAAACCTTACATCCGACTAAGCGAGTATTGCTTCAAAGCTATGCGCAGGGTGGTGCAAGCTATGAATCGATTTTTGTGTGGTTACAACAGTGGCTGCGTCAACATGGTTTAGCGCCTGTTTCTGATTTGATGATAAGTAAAGTGTTCTTAAACCATGATTGGGGCATTTGTGCCAAACAATTTGGATTATCGGGAAGAAAGCAAGTTGAGCAACAGTTAAGAAGTGAGTTAGAAAAGTTGTTGAATCAATTTACAGTGTAAACGCTACGCCTTATGGATTTACACTGTAAATAGAGACGAGCTGAGAGGAGTGACTTTACACTGTAAATTCACTCCTTTTTTGTTTTTGATGAATGATAAAAAGCAAACTCATGACCGACAAAGTTCAATGTTGAGCTGTAAACAAAACCGCCAATAAAAGGGAAGGAGTGCCGTCGCCACTTCTATTGTATTGAAGCGCTATAACTACAAGCTACAACTTTCTTATGCTGTAGAGTGGCGCATGAAGTGAAACGTGAGTGGAATGATTTACGCGGATGAATCACCATGCCTAATACTTTATTTACTCAATAATACCAAGGCTTCGACCTTTAGTGACCTGAGCCCTATTCTTCGAAGTGCGAGGTTTGTTCAGAAAATGTTTTTGGTTAGACTGAAAGTGTTGATGGGAAGCAAAGTGGTAAGGGTATGTGGAAGCTGTGTCTTGAGTTATCTGAAGATAAGACCAAGGTGATAGCCCGTCTTCCGGGAGAAGTGGACCTCGGTGGTGAGCTAAATCAAAATGAATTAAACGAGCAGCTCGTCGCAATGAATGCTGAAAAGATGTTTGTTGTTGAGGGGGAAGTCGTGAGATTCAATAACTGCGCCAAAGAACGTAAAGCCGAAGCTTACGAAGGCATTGTCATTGCGGAAAAACGCAACGCGCAAGTTGAGGTCGAATTATCGAATAATGACATGCTCGCCAGTATGAACGTTGTCGGCGCGTACGGAGGCCGAGGTTTACGTGGCCCCGAGATTGTTCAAGCCCTTGCTCAAGCGCGAGTTTCGAAAGGCATCAACAAACTGGCTTTGAAGAAAGTGTTGGTTGTCAGCACTCAGCTCAAACCCGGCGAAACATTTTCTCAACCTGTAGCGGTTGGTAAGCAACCTATCAAAGGCAAAGACGCTCTTTTTACTCCTCTCGTTAAAGACATCACCAAACGCATCCTCAAACCCAAAGACGGCCAATCTGCTAGCGACAAAATTGATTTACGTAACCTCGGTGAAACTATTGCGGTTGACGTAGGCGATGAGGTGATGCGCCGCACGCCTGCGACCAAAGGTACGCCAGGTTTTACTGTTCAAGGGCGAGTGATTCCTCCACAAGCTGGAAAAGACAGCCCAATGAAGCCAGGCAAGGGCACCGAGATAAGCAAGCACGACCCAAACCTATTGATTGCATCGGTATCCGGTACGCCTCTAATTAAAGACAAAACCATTGAAGTTGATAACGCACTCTGTCTCAATAGCGTTGGCGTGAATACAGGTCACGTGAAATTCAAAGGGAATGTGATTATCGGTGGCAATATTGAATCCGGCATGATTGTTAAAGCGACGGGTTCTATTACTGTAGGCGGCTTCATTGAATCGGCTGACGTACAAGCGCAAGACGACATTCAAGTTGGTAAAGGGATCATTGGCCACACCGTGAGTGATGGCCAGCCAAAGAGTTGTCACGTCAAAGCCAAAGGTTCGATTCGAGCCAGCTACGCCCAATATTGTGATTTGCAAGCTGGCGAAGATATTGAGTTGGCGGTGCACAGCATGAATAACGATATTGTTTGTGGGCGCAATCTGACGGTGCTGGATGCGAACGGTAGGAACGGCACGCTCAGCGGCGGAGATGCAAAAGTCGGTGACAAAGTGGTGTGCTTACAACTGGGCGTAGAAGGCGACACCGCCACTAAGGTAGAAGCGTTCGCGCGCTATTCTGCATTTAAGGAGCGATTAGCTGAGCTCAAAGATCAATACAAACGCGCTCAAGAAGGAACGATGGATGTGATTCGTAAAGAGCTCGAATTTAAGAAGCGTCCTAAAGTCGAACGTACCGACGAAGAACAAGCTCAGATTGATGTGATGAAAACACAAAACAACGAGCAGCTTGAAGCGATAAAGCAAAAGCTAGAACAAACGGAACATGACTTTGAAGTCGCGTTAGAAGAAAATATTGTCGAAGCCAAAGAGCGTGTCTTCACTCGCGTGACGGTGCTGTTTGGCGACGAACAAGTAACGACAAAGCGCACTCATGGCGGTTGTTCGTTCCGTTTCAATCAATACGAAATTAAAGTCTCGGCGAACTTGGAAGAAGAGGACGTCGCTGCGGTTTAAGCTTTCTTACTCACTGAGCCCACACGTTGCAACAAGAAGTGTGGGCTTTTGTTTATCTACAAATCGACAATGTGCTCTTGATAGTAGTCCGCAAGCGCACCGACTTGGCTGCTACACATTACTTTCATTGCTTGTTTAATGTGTTCTATTGGCCAGTTCCACCATTGGATATTGAGTAGAGTTTCAATCTCTTTATCGCCGAATCGTTGACGTACGACTTGGTTGTTTCCAACCACCACCGAATAAGGTTGCACGTCTTTCGTCACTACGGCGCGTGCTCCGATGACGGCTCCATCGCCGATGTTTACTCCGGGCATGATCATCGCCTCGCTTCCAATCCAAACATCGTTCCCCACCACCGTGTCTCCGGCACGCTCGAAACCGTCTTGTACGCCTTCTCCAAATTCTTCAGGAGAGAAGGGGAAGGTCGAAATCCAGTCAATGCGATGACCTTGGTTTCCTGCCATCATAAAGGTGGCTCCAGAAGCGATGGAACAAAACTTGCCAATGATTAATTTGTCGATGCTATCGGGTTCTCTACTTTGCCATTCTTGAAGTGTTACGGGGTCACCCAACAAGTAGCGTACCGCTTGCTCTTCGAAGCTTTTTTGATGATAGAAGCCCGAGTAATAGCTGTAATCGCCAACGATGATATTGGGATTAGTGATGTGATCTTTAATGACTTGACCTTTTAACCACGTGTCGAAAACACTCATAACTCATCCTTTCAAATTTAGGTTGTACAGAGTTTAGAGGCTTTCTATTATTTCCAGTAGTTTGATTTTAGAGATTCAGAATTACTGTATGGAAATAAAATGGCTCAGCTACGTACCACTTTACGTCGCTTTGTGCGAGGAGCGAAGTATTGCTGGCGCAGCAAAGCGCCTGAATTGTTCGAATGCGCATGTAAGTCGGCAACTTAAACAGCTTGAAGATATATTGTCGGTGCAGCTTATTCAGCGAACTACGCGCCAGTTTAATTTGACCTACGATGGTTTGCGGTTTTATCAGCAGGTAAAGCAACTGCTCGAAGGCGCTGAGCAGATCAATGAGCAAGTCATGGCAAACGAGATCGTATCGGGAAAATTGAGAATAGCGGCGTCCGCTTCTTTCGGAGCTGCGTTACTCAGCCAAACATTGATCGAGTTTCGATTGCAACATCCACAAGTGAGCGTCGAAGTGATCTTCACAGAGACACCTCTCGACTTGATTGAGGCTGGGTTTGATATCGCATTCTACTTTACCGATACTCCCCCAGAGGGATACGTCGGCCATCAGCTACGCACTTTACACTGTAAACCGATCGCTCATCGCTCGTATTTAGCTGATAAACCAAATGTAAGTACGCCAGAGGAGCTTGGTGACTTAGAGCACATCCTTTATAAAAGTCGTGACTTGGTGTTAGACAAGTGGACGTTTACGCATAAGCAAACTCAACAGCAGTGCAGCATTGAGTTAGAAAGTACGCTGAGTTTTAATCTTGTCCAGTCCATGTTGGATGCTACTTTGACTGGCTGTGGTGTAGCCATGTTAGATGAATTTGCACTGGCTAAACTCGACCCTGCACAAAAAGAACAACTCGTGAGTTTGCTGCCAGAATGGCAAACGGATGCGATTTTGCCGCTTTATCTGCTTTACCCAAAACGTGAGCACTTACCAAGAAGAACGCGAGCGTTCATTGATCACTTTAGGAACATATATTCTGTCGGCGAATAGCGACAACAAACTTAGCAACAATTGAGGAAGCAAAGGAATGCGAAAACACTGTATTGCGATTGGTGGTGGTGGCTGGATGATGGGAGAGAATCCGAGCCCACTCGATCAATACATTTTGTCTTTGTCTGGTAAGGAGAATCCAAACATTTGTTTTCTACCGACAGCCACGGGAGACGCCGATGAAGTTATTGAACGTTTTTACAATGCGAAGCTTAGTGAAAACGTAACCCATTTTCCGTTGTTTAAGTTTGATGCTGGTTGGAAAGAAACGCTATTTGAACAAGACATCATTTACGTCGGTGGCGGTAATACGCGTTCGATGTTGGCCATTTGGCGCGAATGGGGAATCGATAGAATACTCAAGCAGTGTTATGAACAAGGCATCATCATTTGTGGCATGAGCGCTGGTGCAATTTGTTGGTTTGAGTTTGCGGTGACAGACAGTGATCCCGAAGCATACCAAGTTATGCGTTGTCTTGGATTCATTGACGGTTTGGCTGCGGCGCATTTTTCCCATGTTGGTGAGAAGTTTGAGGTTTTCCAAGCCTTTGCTCGTTCTCTACCGAGCATCACTTGTTATGGTATTCACGATTATGCGGCATTGCACTTTGTCGATGGAAAATTGTTAGCTACTGTCACCAGTTTTCCTGATGCAGGCGTGTTGGTCAAAACAGGTAACGAAGAAAACATATTACGAGGGTGAGCTTCTTCAAATCAGCATTAAAGGCAATAACTACTGACCGGACACAGAAGAAGCTCATGGATTCAGCTAACTTACATTAAGTATCGTGCTTACAGCTCGTAACGCAGACCTAAGTGGTAGTAGCTTTCGTCTGCGTGCGCACCGCCAAACGAGACTTCTTGTCCATTGCTGTAGCCACGCGAACCGTTACGATCAACGTAGTTTGTGTAGATAGAAGAACGAGGCGTCAGTTTGTATTGCACTTCTAGCGTTGTATCTTTCAGCTCTAGCTCGTCACCCTCACTGTTTTCTAAAGAACGATAACCAGCACGCAGTGCCCATTTGTCATTTACACTGTAAACCGCCGTCAATTCCATCACTTTGTCGGTACTGGTTTGCGAGTAATAGCCCTCTAGTTCATCTTCCGAGTACAACGCACCCAACATCAAATCTCCTAGGTAGTAACGTGTACCTGCGCCCCAGAATGTGTAATCGGTGTCGTTGCTTTCACGTGCATCACCTTTATTTTTCTGCATCGCCACCACTGGTGCCAAGGTACCCAAATTCCCCATGTCTAGCGTATAACGCAGTGCAGCGTTGTAACCGTAGTCGAGCTCAGAAGTGTTGTTTCCTAAAATGTACGCGACAGAAAAGTCCAAATTACCTAGGCTGTTTTGATATTGCAGCGTGCCATCTTGACGGAAAACTTGCGTCGCGGTTTTGTCGACTTTATTCGCTTGGCGCGCCATAGAAACATCGGAAGAGGCGAACACATCACCAATGTCGGTAAACATAATCAATCCAGATGCCACGCGACCACCAGTAATGCGACCATAATCTTTCGCATCAATACCCGCCCATACATAACGTGCGGTCAGAGACGGTTTGTCGTTTACTTGGTTTGCGTATTCAGCGGCACCCACTTGGTATTGCGCTTGGCCGATGATCGACGCGTACTCGTTGATGGTTTGTGAACCGTTTAAACCAATACGGCCATCAAACTCGCCATTTGCATCGCCGTGCTCATCATTTTTACTGGTGACATTGAAACCAAGACGAGAGTAAATATTTAAAACTGACCCATCTTCCGCTTGATACAGCTGCGCTGCCATTGCGTTTGATGCCATCAATGTTGGGAGAAGTAGAGTCAAAATGTGCTTTTTCATGATTAACGACCTTTCATTTCTATTGTTTTAGGTACGACAAAGCCCCTTCCGAGTAACGGAATAAGAAAAACTGTCGTGAAGTAGAGAGAGGGTGCGCCCTTGTTTGCCAAGGGCGCGAGCTAGTCCATTCCTATAGGGGAAGAATGATTTAGCTTAAATCGACGTCTTTGCAGCCAAAGAAGTAAGTCGCGAGGAAGCCGACGATGTAAGAGATAAGCAGGCCAGCAACAAACACCATCATGCCCGGGAAGATGCCATTTTCTGATGTCATGAGAGGAATTGCCACGATACCGGACGGGCCAAACACCGTATTAAGACCAACTGGTAAGCCAAGGTAAGAAACTAAACCGATAAAGAAGCCGCCCGCAGCACCACCAATACAAGCGGTAACGAATGGTTTTACGCGTGGTAATGTCACGCCGTAAATTAATGGTTCGCCAATACCTAGAAGGCCAGGAATAATAGCGCCTTTAACTTGAGTGCGCAGTAGAGCGTCTTTTTTTGCTTTGAAATACAGCGCCATTGACGCGCCAACCTGACCGCCACCAGCCATCGCCAGGATAGGGAATAGCGAGTTAAAGCCCTGTGCTTCCATCAATGCGAAGTACACTGGAACAAAACCCTGGTGGATGCCAAATACCACAGAAATTAAGAACAAACCTGCCAAGATTGCAGCGCCTAATGGGTTATCGTTCAAGTTGAGGAACAACCAAGACATCCCTTTAAACAGCTCGCCGCCGATTGGCATGATGATCAAGAAGGTTACCGCACCCATGATCAACAGAGTGATAACGGACGTTAAGATCATGTCCAGATCATCTGGCATGTATTGACGAACCTTACGCTCGACTTGCGCACCGATGATCGCCGCCAAAAGTACGCCGATAATGTTGCCGCGCGGATCAATCGCAAAGCCGAAAAACTCGTTCATGCCAGAGTAAATACCGGATGTAGCCTCTGGGTTGTAACCCAGCACAAACAAAGAGGCGAGAATGGCACCATTAACACCAGAGCCGCCAAACGCTTGCTGCGCGTTGTAACCAATCAGAATACTTAGGAAAGCAAACAGACCCTTACCAAAGACTTTCATGTAGGCGATCAAATCCAGCATAAACTGGCTTGGTGTCTGGTCGAGAACAAACATCTGTTCCAATAACGTCGCAAAACCTAGCAACAAACCAGCGGCAATAAAACCAGGGATCAACGGCGTAAAGATGGTAGCAAACTTGCTTAAAAAACGCTGAACCGCACTGGTTTGTTTGCTCTTCATCTGCTTTTTTTGCTTGGCCGCGACGGCAGAAAGATCCTGTTGCGGCATATCTGGTTCTTCACTGTCACCAGAAGTTAAGCTGTCGATCAATTGATTCATCATCTCAGCCGCTTGTTGAGCTTTTCCGGGACCGAGAATGATCTGAAACTGCTCATCGCTTTCCACCACACCCATTACGCCGGGAATTTGCTTGATAACAGACTGGTCAGCCAAGCCATTGTTGGCGAGCGATAAACGCAAACGCGTCATACAGTTACCACATTTGCTTACGTTGCTGCTGCCACCCACTGCGGACAGCAACTGCGATACTGTGTTTGAAGTTATTTTTGCCATAGGGTCTATCCTTCAGAACTCGGATTATTTAGTTATTATTTAGTGCTGCGCGAATAAAACCGTTGTGCGCGGCGAGGCGTGATTTGGCTTGTTCGGCATCCAAATCGGCCAAAATCATTAAGATGGCAGTTTTGCAGTGGCGATCGCAGGCATTTAATGCTCGCTCTGCTTCTTCTTTTGATGCGCCAGTTGCTTCTACAACAATGTTGGTTTGGCGTTGGATGAGCTTGGCGTTGGTGGCCTCTACATCCACCATTAAGTTGCCAAATACCTTACCGCTACGAATCATTGCACCTGTCGTGAGCATGTTTAACACCAGTTTTTGTGCGGTGCCGGCTTTCATGCGAGAAGAGCCAGTAACGACCTCTGCGCCAACAATCGGCAGAATCGCGATGTCGGCCGCTTTTGCCATGGCACATTCTGGATTACAGGCGATAGATGCGGTCGTAGCTCCGATGGATTTAGCGTACTCCAAACCACCTAGCACATAAGGTGTACGGCCACTCGCTGCAATGCCTACAACCACGTCATGGCTGGTGAGGTGAAGCGCTTTTAAGTCGTCTTGACCCATTTGCGCGTCGTCTTCGGCGTTTTCTACCGCTTTCAAAATCGCTTGGTGTCCACCAGCAATTAAGCCAATCACCATATCTGGATGCGTGCCGTAGGTAGGAGGACACTCGCTCGCATCAAGAATTCCTAAGCGGCCTGATGTGCCAGCTCCCATGTAAACTAAGCGGCCACCATTTGTAAAAGCTTGGGTAATCGCATCAACCGCCTTTGCAATTTGTGGTAGCACTGCTTTGACCGCGAGCGCGACTTTTTGATCCTCTTCATTAATGACTTGCAGCATCTCGATGGTCGAAAGCGTATCAATCTCTGCACTGGCTGGATTACGGCTTTCTGTCACCAATCGGCTTAAATCAATTTTCATGTTTTACACTCTTCGTAATGTTCAATCTGAGGGCGATTCTATGGAATAAAATATTCTGTTTTGGTGATAAAAATCACACTTGAGGTTATTCTTTGTGCAGGAGAAATTTGGAATAATGAGAGAAAATATACGTCCATTACATCCGGTATAAACTGGCTTGGTTAGAATAATCATGGGGTTAAATCAAATTCCAATTATTTTTGTTTTGGAATAATTTATTTAAATTTTTTGAGGTTTTTGTTGTGTCAGTTATCAATAAGATAGTCGCGAGGCGTACTCAGCTTTCGCAAAGTGGTCGTTTGGTCGGCGATTGGATTGTTGAAAATGCAGAAAAGGCGGCGCTGCTCACTAGCCAAGAACTTGCGGCGCAAGTAAAAGTGAGTCAATCGAGCATTGTGAAATTTACTCAGCGTATTGGCTTTAAAGGCTACAGCGAGTTTAAGTTAGCTCTGAATGAAGAGATTGGCCGTAAGCATGCGATGCAGTCGACACCGTTGCACAGTGATATTTTGGCAGATGATCCCATAGCGGTTATTTCACAGAAACTGGTGAAAGCAAAAACAGATGCTATGTTTCAAACCACCAATGCGCTGTCTTATGAAGCTTGTCACCAAGCGGTGAAATGGTTGAGTGAAGCGCGTCGAGTGCAAGTGGTCGGGATTGGGGGCTCAGCCCTGACCGCGAAGGATTTAAGCTTTAAACTGCTTAAACTCGGTATTACGGCGCTTTCCGAACAAGACAGCCACGTGCAGATTGCTGTTGCTCGTACCCTCTCTTCAGAAGATGTGCAGATTGCGATTTCGTATTCGGGCGAACGCAAAGAAATTCTCGTCGCGGCAGAAGCGGCAAAAGAGCAGGGCGCGAAGGTGATTGCGTTATCTGCTCCTGGGAGAAGTCGCTTGCGCGGTATTGCCGATATTACGTTTGATACGATTGCAAATGAAACGGAACATCGCAGCTCATCCATTGCTTCACGCACCGCGCAAAACGTGATCACCGATTTGCTGTTTATCATCTTGGTTCAGCAAAGAGACGAAAGTGCACGTCAGTTGATCAGCGATATCAGTACCGACATCAAACAGATCCTCACATGATCACTTAACCAACAGCGGACTAAAGATCCGGATCGTGCATCAGCAAAGCAATAAAGGCGGGGAGATGCTTTTCAATGGTGAGATCGGCAGAAATTGCCGGTAACTCCAACGTGATGCAAGGTAAATCACGTTCACTACACCAAGTGCCGAATGAGCCGGGTGTTTCGTAGTCGACATCGTCCACGATTGGCAGCTGAAACTGCTCGCCGAGCCATTTGGCAAGGTTGGAATGTTTGGGATCATCTACAAACGCAAGCGGTTCGTGAAACGACACTACAAACTTTGGCCTGCGCAGTTCAATCAAGTTAATTAATGCGCCAACTTCTGGCTCTAGCTGGTTTTTAGAGCCTGTTTTCACCTTTACGTCTCGAACGGGTGTGTGAGAGCTCCATCGATATACGGTGCCATGCTCAGTCCAATTTTGGGTTGGAAACGCGCGATTGAGATCCACTTGGTTTGCATTTGCGCGTGTGCCTAGCTGGTTGCCGTCTGGATTCAGTGACAGAATCACATCATGTCGTAAGCTTTCAGCTGGCAAGCTTCTTAGCGCGCAGGACAAACCTGCAATCGAGGCCGTCTCATCCCCGTGAGTGCCTGCCAAAATCAAACCTCGCGAAGCACTTTCGACTTGTGCCGGAAAATACAGTAATGGCGCACCAAGTACGGATTGACCGTATGTTGTTGGCCGAATTAAAAATGCCGCTCTTTCCGTTCTTGGAATTAGACTCACCGTAATCTCCTGATTGATGAAGTAATATCAATATCTAAGCTAATTAAACCTAGCTAAACCGAACCGTTTAAACTCGTCAACGGTTGAAATGTTAATTGTGGCGCTTGCTTCACAAGACGTGTTAGGAGAACGAAAAACGATATGGATTTTAAAAAACATTCAACGGCGTTGCTGATTTCCTCTTTATTCACCCCTTTTCTTTCTACATCTGTCGTTGCAGATACCTTACCTAACGGCGTTCAACTCGCCGCAGAGCAACATTTGGTACGTGCGAATGACGCAGAGGCGGCAACGCTTGATCCGGCAAAAGCCGAAGGTCTGCCAGAAATGCACGTGATTCGTGACTTATTTGAAGGGCTGGTGATTCAAGATCGTGACGGAAACATCATTCCCGGTGTGGCGGAGTCGTGGGAAACCAAGGACAACCTAACCTTTGTTTTTCACCTACGCAAAGATGCGAAATGGTCGAATGGCGAGCCTGTGACGGCGGATGATTTTGTCTATTCACTGCGCCGAGCGGTGGATCCGAAGACCGCTTCTCCAAATGTTTGGTATCTCAAACTCACCAAGATCAAAAACATCGCCGATGTGGCAGAGGGTAAAAAGCCTTTGGACGAGCTCGGTATCAAGGCGGTGGATAAATACACCCTACGTTTTGAGTTGGACAGTCAAGTGCCGTACTTTGTTGCCATGACTGGGCACACGTCCATGATGCCAGTGCATCACGCGACAGTGGAAAACCGCGACAAGCCGTGGAGCGATCCAGACCAATTTGTTGGCAATGGTGCATTCACATTGGATAAGTGGGTCGTGAATGAGCGCATTGAACTGGTTAAGAGTCCAAATTACTGGGACAGCGCAGATACGCATTTAAACAAAGTGACTTACATTCCATTTGAAAACCAAAACGCGTCAATCAATCGTTATGCGGCAGGAGAGCTGGATATCACGTCAGATGTGCCGACTCATATGGCGCAGAAGCTTAAACAAGATTACAAGCAGGCTTACACGGTGGTGCCATTACTGTGCACGTATTACTACGCGTTCAATACCACTCGTCCGCCATTTGATGATGCGCGAGTGCGTCAAGCGGTGTCGTACTCCATCATGCGTGATGTGATTACGAATGGTGTCACGCAAGTGGGCAACCTTCCTGCGTATACCTTTGCGCATCAGTACACTGCCGGTTTTGATGCGACGCCCCCTGAGTATAGTAAGTGGAGTCAGCAACAACGTGACGAGAAAGCGCGTCAGTTGTTAAAAGAAGCGGGTTACAGCAAAGACAAGCCGCTCGATTTTAAATTGCTGTACAACACCAGTGAGGCAAACAAATCGATCGCGGTTGCGATAGCGTCGATGCTACAAAAAAATCTCGGTGCAAACGTGGAGTTAGAAAACCAAGAGTGGAAGTCGTACTTAGTGGCGCGTAAACAAGGCAATTTCGATGTGATGCGTGCGTCTTGGTGTGGTGATTACAACGAAGCGTCCACTTTCTTGAGTTTATTGCGTTCAGGTTCTTCGGGTAACTTTGCACGTTACAGTAGCCAAGCGTACGACAACGCGATGAACAGTGCATTGGCTGCAACCGATGAGAAAGCGCGCCAAGGATTTTATGACCAAGCAGAACAGTTGCTGGCGGCAGATATGCCCATTGCGCCAATCTATTACTACATGCAAGCGCGTTTGGTTCGCCTTACGGTTGGCGGTTTTGCCAAAAACAACGTAGAGGGTCGTATCTACTCGAAAGACCTTTACATTAAAAAGTAGTGCTCAAAACAAGCGATAAATACGAAGCCCCGAAGATGTGTCTTACGGGGTTTCTTTTTGTTGTTAGCGAGCGGAGAACTTGTCAACTAGCATTGCGACTCGTTTGCCAAGATACTCCGCCGTTGCAACATCAGAGGCATGCAACTGACCATCTTCACCACCTTGTGCAACAATACCGCCTTGTACACCATAACGATTCAGGTTTTGCTCCCCAGAATTGCTGATCTTATCCAACCCGACCCACATCATGCCGTGCTGGTAAGCGAAGGTTTGAAGGTATTGCAGTGTGCAAGATTGATCGCCATTCAACGCTCCTCCGCTAGTAAAACCTGCTGCCACTTTGTTTGCCCACTTCTGGTGGTACCAAGATTCACTGCTTGAATCTGCAAATGCTTTAAACTGCGCAGCCACGCCACCCATGTAGGTCGGTGAGCCAAAGATAATCGCATCACATTCAGCAAGTTCATCCATTAGGTGAGGATTCACAAAACGTCCCTCAATGATCTCACTGCCTTCAATTCGGTGAGAGAGGATTTCACATTCACCTTGCTGCTTAATGCCTTGTTGTTCAAGGCCTGCGGCAATCGCACGAGCAAGTTGGCCAGTAACGTCGGTTTTAGAGAAATAAATAATCGCAATTTTGGACACAATGGTTCCTTTTTTCATTGTTGATTTTTAATCGTGCGACTAAGGCTAAAACCTCAAGCCAAGTTGAGGTCAAGAAGAGATTTGAGATAGATAAAGTACGAATTGGTATCTAAAGAGCTTTCTTATAGGGTAAATCGACGGCATAACTACAGTGAATGCAACGACGATGAATGTCGTGTATAAAAGCGTTAAAGGAAGATCTTAAAGATGTAGAAAACTCTCTTGGAAACAATGATAAAGGTACCGATACTAGTGATGATTAATAGGCGGAAAAATAGATTAAAATATGTAAACTCAGACCTGATCCAAGGCGGGAAAAGTACATTTCATCGTTTCTTAAGGCGAGGGATTATTATCATTATGGTAGGAGGCCTTTCTACAGCCTTTTCCACGGCATTTGCACACTTTATAGGGGGGGTGTTTGATGTGGATATGAATGTTCATCCAGAGAGCTTAGAAGAAAAAGTGCATGCACTACTTTTTGTTTCGGTCAGTCTTGTTTTTTACCTCTTTTCTGCCCTTATCTCGCTAAATATTAGTGGGTGGCTCATAATGAAGCTAAAAATATAAGCTTAACTAAAACCATGTCCTTGTATTTTAAGAAAGATGGAACTAGTGACGATTTTTTCTTTGCTTGCACCATCTCTATTTTTTGTATTTATTTAAGGTTCGTAAAGAAGAAGCTTACTTTGGTTAAAGTGGCGCTTTTGGTTTCGGCGATGTGTCATGTTTTTATCATGAAAGAATACAGTGGTGACCTTTCAGCTTATACGTTTTGTCTCTTCACTGTTTTTCGCCATTAACTTTGGGTTATTTCTTTCTGCGAGTATAAATACGAGATTTTGCTTTACTTGGCTCTGGCTTGCTTTTCGCCAGCTTTAGCACTGCTTTTTGTAAAATCTGGTTGTTTGGGTAAGTGATCAGCATTCAATCTCTAATTTGACTGATGGCGTTGGTACAATAAAAACAATAGGAGAATATAATGAATAGAACAGTAAGACTTTTTAAAATAGGTAGTCTCTTTACGTTTTTCTCCCTATTTTTAGTTTGGCTATTTTGTACAACACCTGATACTAGTACATTTAAGACTGTAAACTTGAGTTTGGATGAGGTGCTTTGTGCTGATTCTAGGGGATGGAGAAATGGGACAAAAGTTGCGATAATTAAAGATAAAAAAAGCAATCTACAATATTATGCAGATAGCCTGTCACCACAGATGTGCAGATGGTTACAAACACAACTTTTAAGTACAACAACACTAACTGCTTCCGGTGCCTATGATGCTAGTTATGATCAGGGAAAAAATATTGAGTTACAACAGATATATTTAGGAAAAGAAATGATCTATCAAGATCAGTATATAACCGAAGCAGGATTTTGTAAGTATATCCCTCTATTAACATGTATATAAATGAACGTATTACAGAAGTATTGGTGCTAGCTCTCGTAGCATAAAGGATAGAGTTCAACGATGTAGCGCTGGCGTGTCGAGTATTAAAGCGTTAAAGGAATATCTTAAAAAGGATGAGTAGATGATCGTTTTATCGAGGGGCGCATCACTGTTTCTACTATTGATGTTGGTAGTTATGCTGCACACCGAGCTTTCAATTAGCGACGGTAATACCAATCTTTATGCTTTCATTCCTTTTGCACTAGTTTACTTATTACCTTTGTTCCCTAATTCGATTCTGGTCAAAATTAAAGTAATAATCATAATGGCTTTCGTGGTCTCTGTGGTGCTGTGTTTCGGTGTTTGGTTAACGTTCCCTGCAGCGAGGGGAGCTGTCGTCGGTTACTTTTTCGTAATTAACATGCCAATATTTTTGACCCTTTATCAGAGGGTGAAAGCGGAATAAAAATAGCTGATGTATACCCGTGATTATGAAGGTGTCTTAGATTCGACATCACTTATCGCTAAAGGATAAATAACTTATGACGATTTTTTTCTTTGCTTGCGCCATCTCTATTTTCTGCATGTATTTAAGGTTTGTAAAGAAGACGTTTCCTTTGGTTAAAGTAGCGCTTTTGGTTTCGGCGATGTGTCATGTTTTTATCATGAAAGAATACAGTGATGACCTTCAGTTTATACGTTTTGTCTCTTCACTGTTTTTCGCTATTAACTTTGGGCTATTTGTGACCACCAAGTGATAACAAAAAGCCGGTGTAGATACATCGGCTTTTGAGTGGATTATTTCTTTCTTCGAGTATAAATCCGAGATTTTGTTTTACTTGGCTCTGGCTTATTTTTTGCCAGCTTTAGTACCGCTTTTTGCAAAATCTGGTTGTTTGGGTAAGTAATCAAGTTTCCGTTGTCGTGCTTAATTAACACGTGAAACATGCTGATTTCTTGAATCTCGCCACTGATGTCTTCGTCTTTGTCTACGACTTTAATACGATCGCCCACTCGGTATGGGAAGACAAAAAAGATCAAAAAGCTGGCGGTGATATTGCTCAGAATTGACCACTGCGCGATAAACGCCACACCCAATACGGCGAAAATGGACGACAGGAACAATGACACATCGCCATAGCCAATACCGGTGATAATGGCAAAAACAGAGGCGGTCAAAAACAGCAGCGCGACATTGAAACAGCGCTGAATAAAACTCAGTCGGGCCTTTTTTACGCCCTTTGAGGTTGCTAAGTTTAAGATGGCTCGATTGACGATTCTCTTCAGGATACGATAAGCGATCAGGACAAAGACGCCCATCAACACTTTGTAACCGAGGGAGCCTGTAGTGAAATACTGGCTCACTTGTTCTAATTGGATCCAATCATTCATTTCTTCAACTCGACGATATTTAGAAAGCGGCTTTTATAGCTGATTTTCTGCTGTAAGTAATCACAATTTTTCTACTCTGTTTACCCTGTATCGGCATTAAAACGCCTTACATGTTACTGAAATAGCATAATGAAAGACTGCGATGGGTAGTATTTCGTTACCATGCCTAATATTCAACCAGAGTCGGCATATCTTTCATGTGCTCAATGTTTGAGCTTCATCCCATATCCGAAATTACGCCAAGTGAAGCGCGTCATAAATTTGATGAATATGACCTTCGTCCTGCTAACCTAGTAGTGGTTGAAAGAAGTCGGTAGGAGAGGCGCGGGCGTATGGAAGAAGATGAAAAGGCGATCATGATGCTGGTGGTGATCGTGGGGTTCGTGCTTATTTGGGTTGTGCTTGAAGAGCTGAACTATCTTGGTTTGCCGATCAAATAAGCCCCGTGAAACTTTCGATTCAACGGGGCTTTGTATTTCAATAATGGCTTTCTTGATTTCAGAGATTAGCTAACTGCTCTAACCTTACCTTGCTTCAAGTCGTTCAGCACTTGAGATTTTGGACCATCTGCAATTACGCTGCCTTTCTCCATTACAATCACGCGATCTACGATGTCGAGCATCGACGTTTTGTGTGTAATCAAAATCAGCGTTTCGCTCGGTTTTAACTGCGCCAATTGATGCTTGATGTGCATTTCTGAGCGGTTGTCCATTGCACTGGTTGGCTCATCCATCAAGAGTACCGGAGGACGTCCAAGGAACGCGCGAGCAATCGTCACCGCCTGACGTTGACCACCAGAAAGCATTGCGCCCCCTTCACCAACCTGACGCTCCAAACCTGCTGGGTCCGATTGCGTAAAGGCGGTCACACCCGCACGATTGGCTGCATCCATCACGTCACGGTCATCGGTTAATGGACGGCCTAACGTGATGTTGTCGCGGATGGAGCCAAAGAACAGATTGGAATCTTGCGCCACACACCCGATATTGCGGCGAATATCGACATGATGAAGCTGCGCGATGTCGGTGTCATCAATGCGAACATGACCTTCTGTCGGTTGGTATAAGCCCATGATGAGACGCTCTAACGTGGTTTTACCCGAACCGATACGGCCGATAATCGCCACTTTCTCGCCAGGATTAATCGTCAAACTCAAATCTCGAATTGACGCCACTGGTGAGTCTGGGTAGTGGAAAGTAACGCGTTCTAGCTCAATCTTACCTTGTACAATAGGGCGGTGAATGTAGCGTTTGCCTTCTTCTTGCTCGTCCGGCATTTCCATCACTTGGTTGATGATGGTCATCGACGATTTGGCTTGGTTATAACGCGTTGAAAGTAGCGATAGCTGAACCAAAGGCCCAATCGCACGACCACTTAGCATGGTTGCGGCAATCAAACCACCCATGGTTAAGTCACCTTCTGCAATCAAGTAAACGCCTAAGATGATCATCCCGACGTTACTACTTTGCTGCACGAAACCCGCTGCGTTTTGGATGCTGTCGGTAATGCGACGGCTCTTAATGTTCCAGTTTGCCATGTGCGCTACCGCTTCTTCCCAGCGGTATTGGAACTGGCTTTGAGCACTCAACATTTTCACCGTTTCTAAGCCTGCCAAGCTCTCAATCAGGTTGGCGTATTTTTGAGAAGCCAGACGTGAGCCTTCCTCGATAGAACGGCGTAGAGGGCCTTGGATGAGCAGAGAGTGGATGATCAGAATGAGAACACCTACCATCGGCACAAATACCAAATTGCCCGCCATCAACCAAATGATGATTAAAAACAGAATCGCAAATGGTAGGTCGATCAACGCGCTGACGGTAGCGGAAGTGAAGAATTCGCGGATGGATTCAAACTCCTGCAAGTGACGTGCAAATGCACCCACTGACGGCGGTTTGGATTCCATTCGAATCCCCATTACTTTGCTAAACAGTTTAGAGGAGATCAGAATATCCGACTTTTTACCCGCCACATCGATGAAGTAGTTACGAAGTGACTTGAGAGAAAAGTCGAAAATGAACACGACGAAGATACCGCTTGCCAACACCCATAAGGTTTCAAACGCGAGGTTTGGCACCACTTTGTCGTACACCAAACGAGTGAACATTGGTGCGGCAATGGCGAAGATGTTGATCAAAAGAGAAGCGATAAGTACATCGCGGTAGATGCGTTTAGATTGCCACAAGGTTGACCAGAACCAGTGACCTTCTTTGGTTTTGAGCACTTCGGGAGAGCGCTCATCGAAACGGAATTGCTTTTTAACTAAAAAGTAGCGACCAGTGTACTGCTCAAGTAGGTCTTCTAATGGAATGGAGATTGGCACCATTCCACTTTCTAAGGTTGTGACTTCTGCTTCGCGTGTCTCCATATTGATGCTATTGAGAACGCAAGAGTCACCACCTTTAAGAACTAAGATTGCCGGCAGAATCAGGCTGGAGATTTTCTCCAGCTCTGCGCGGTTTTCCTTGGCAACCAATCCGGCCCTTTCCGCCGCTCTTGGTAGCAGGAACGGGGTCAATTTACCATCTGACAGCGGAAGCCCATTCACAAGAGCTTCCGGCGAGTTGGCTAACCCATAGTAACGGCTAACGTAGATGAGCGAATTCAGTAAAGGGTCTTTCATCGTTGGTGAACCTTATTATTCCTTGTCGACGATGAATCCTTGGAATACCTCTACGAAGTGCTCGGTGAGGAAATCCAATTGGATCTGAGTTTCAATACGCGATGCAATCGTAGTAATGCCCAAGTTGTGAGCGGTACGAGAGATCGACGTGAGTGTGAACTTCTGTTTTTCGTCGTGTAAGTTGTGTGTGAACAAGTAATCCAGCTTCACATAGTTCGGACGGAACTCTTGGATGTATTCCAGCGACTGGAAGTTACGACCATAGTTATCGACACCAAACTCAGCACCAGACTGACGAATTGCGTTACAAAGCAGTGCGGTATGGTGCGGATGATCGATGAAGCACTCTTCAGGAATCTCAAAGTGAAGTTTAGACGCCACTTTCGAGTGTTTCTCCAACATGTTGGTTGTCCAGCGAATGAACGATGGCTGAGACAAGCTGCTTTGTGCGATGTTAATCGCGACTGGATCGTTAAGCTCGCCGCTTTCTAGCATCTTAATCATCGACTCAATCACGTATTGGTCGAAGATGTTGGTCGCATCCAACTGTTCCAATGCAAATAAGTATTGGTTAGCACGGTAAGTCTCGCCATCTTTTTCGATGCTTGAGAACACTTCGTTATGGAACACTTTGCCCCAAGTATTCTTCGCAGCTTGGAAGCGGAATTTCACCCAATCGCTGTGGATTGCTTCTTCAACCAACGCTTTCCATTGCTGTTTACCCATCAAGTTAGATGGCGTATCGCTACAAATGAAGCCGTATGGTTTGTCTGGCTGTGCTTTGGCTTTCGATAGTGCGTTATCCACCATAGAAAGGACTTCAGAACGCGTTTTCTGATCTTTGCTGTGTGCCACACCAAGCGAGGCTTTTGGTTTTGCTAAGCCAGTTGGATCAGTGTTTAGGCCATTGACACAGTTGACGATGCTGTCCGCGAGAATGCGCAGTTCGCTCTCATCCATGTGCGGGAAAAGCAGACCGAATTCATCACTAGAAAGACGAGCAATGGTGGCTCCCGGAACATCAATGGTGTTTTTCAGACGTTGAGACAACTCTTTCACGTGGGCATCAGCGCGTTGGTAGTCTTTTGTCTCGTAAATGTCGCCAATATATTCTGCATGGAGTAGCGCGATACCCCCTTGCGTTTGTTCTGCCAACCATTGGTCAACTTGGTTGATGTAGAACGAGCGGTTACCTAGTTTGGAGATAGGATCTAGGTATGCTTGAGCACGTAGACGTTGTGCTTCTTTGGCCTGTTCTTTAAATGACAACTCAATCTGTGCCGACATCATATTGATGCCATCCACGACCGCGATCAGGTCTTTGGTTTTAGGGCGAGTGAGTGGCTCACCAAACTGGTTGTTTGCGATGTCGTGCATTTTCTTCACGATAGCAGCCAGTGGTTTTAGAGAACGACGCAGAATGTAAGAAATCGCAATCAATCCGGCTAGGAAGATGACGCTAAACGCAGATAGCAAACGGATAAAACCTTGCCATAGTTGTTCATACGCCGCGCCTGGGTGGCTGATGATTTCGACTTCGGCCAGTTGCATCCAACCACTGGTGACCACGCGTTTATCGTGAATCGCTTTGAACAGATTCATGTCGATAAACCATTGCGGAACGGTGCTTGGTTTTACTGGGTAAGAGCGTACGATCTGGTAATCAGAATCTAACGCGGTGAGACGCACCACTGAGTAGGTACTGCCGTCAAATAATGCATTGATTACCGATTCAACGGCAACCTTGTCTTTATCTTTTAGGTAAGGTGCTAACGCCAAACCCACGGTGTTGATGGTGTTGTTGACCTCTGAACGTTGCTGTTGTTCCAAGCTCGTTCGAGTAGTATTGAATTCGATTACGAATACTGATGCCATCAAGAGTATAAAGACCGTAACCATTCCCACTACAAGCTTCTTATATAGGGTCATGTTTCTCACTCGTCATAGTTAATTTTAGGTTTATTTAACTGCAACTTACGTTCGCGCGAGCGTAAGTCATTCCAAAGGCTCAAACGTGATGCTTTCCCCGCCAGCTCTCCAGTGCCAGCAGAGGACTTCATCAACCACAGGTTTGTACCATTAAAACTGTATATCGGTAGCAAATCGCTACGTTTAGAGGCTCGGACAATTTCTGGATTGATATTGTCGAGGATGAGCGGCTCAGAACTTGGGGTCGGGTAGTAGGCTAATACCATGTGAAACTGATTCAGTTCGATGGCTTTTACGTAGATCAAACGCATCTTTGAATCTGGTATTCCTAGCTCGAGTAACGAGAAGTACTTAGCGATGGTAAAATCCTCACAATCGCCGCCGTTGCTCCCTAAAAATTCGAGTGGCGTAGCCCAATAGTCTGTCTTTCCCCACAGTTTTATGTCGTCAACGAAATAGAGTTGGTTGAAAAAATCGTTAACGCCCACGAGCTGTTCATGAGTCTCCAATTGTTTAAAAAGGTCGATGTTCTGTCGCCATGTATTTACGCGCAATCCGGCGCGTTCGCCATACACCGCTGTGACCGCATCGACCCATCGTTGTTCTTTTGTGCTTAACGCACCAATTTGGAACGAAAAACAACTTAAACTGATTAATAATGTAACTTTACGCTTCAAATTGGATCGCATATTCGACTCACATCACAAGTGTACTCTTCCAATGGGCTCGTTGGTGAGAAATAAGTGCTTTTTATTTAACCACTTATCGAGCTTAACTGCACATTGTGAGTGCCTTTGTATCAGTTACTCCTTCAAGGCGTTGGTTTTGGCGCTTAAGATCGGCTTAAGCAGATACTCCAAAACGGTTCGCTTCCCTGTGATGATATCGACCGATGCTGTCATTCCTGGAATGATTGGTAAATCGGCATCCTGACCAAAGCTGGTTTTTTCTGTGCGCACACGCACGATGTAGAAACTGTTGCCTTCCTCGTCTTGGGTGGTATCTGCACTGATGTGCTCCAGTTCACCCACTAAGCCGCCGTATTTTGTAAAGTCATACGCGGTGAATTTTACGATGGCATTTAGGTTCGGGCGAAGAAAAGCGATGTCTTTCGGGGCGATTTTCGCCTCAACTAACAAGGTGTCTTCGGTTGGTACGATTTCAACGATGTCCATACCCGGTTGGATAACGCCGCCAACGGTGTTGACGTTCAGCGTTTTGATTTTGCCTGTCACCGGAGAGACCACCACTGTGCGGTTTACGCGGTCTTCCAAGCCAACAGCCGATTCAACTAATGCAGACAGTTGGTCTTGAGCATTATTGAGTTTCTCTTGTTGTTCGGAACGGAACTTCAACGCCACATCAATGCGATTGAGCATAGATTCTTTGATGGCGGATTTGATCACTGGGATTTTCAGTTCGCTAGATGTCATTTCACGGCGAGTGTCGTTCACTTGGCGCTGCAATTTGAGTAGCTCAATACGCGGAACAACGCCTTCATCCGCCAACGGTTGGGTGATATCCAGTTCTTTCTTCGCGTATTGGTAGCTTTGGCGTAAGTTGCGCACTCGCGCTTCAATCTCGACCAAGTCTTGCTGTTTTTGCTCAACTTGTTGATCGATCACCGACAGTTGGTTGCGTAGGTTATCCAAATCTTCGCGGTATTCTGCTTTTTGACGCTGAGTTAATTGTGGCTGCGTCTCTTCCAATACCGGTGGGAAAGTCAGTTTGCCGTAATCGAGAACGACGCTTTTTTCCCAATCTTGAATATTAAAATCGCGATTGACGGCCACGCTGTTGATAGAAGCAGAAAGTTGTAATACCGAGGCGGTCAGGTTGGCAACTTGTTGTTCACGTTCGCGGTAGTCCGAGCGAAAACGAGTATCGTCGATCAACAGAAGTTGCTGGCCTTTTTTCACCAGTTGTCCTTCCTTCACCAGAATTTCTTTGACGAGGCCACCTTCCAAGTTTTGGACTACTTGGATTTGAGAAGAGGGAATTACTTTACCTTGACCGACGGTGACTTGGTCGATCTGTGCCCACGATGCCCAACCAATGGCTGCAACAAAAAACAACACCATAACCCACAACATTAGTCGGGCACTATTTGGGGTGTTGAGAAGCAGTGCGGCAGTTTTGTCATCGACAAAATCCAGCTCATCATTGCTGAGTTTGTTGTAGTTGTCTCGGCTCATCACATTCTCTGCTTATATAAATACGGATTATCTTTTTGATCTTATTATTATTACCCGATCATGTCAGCATTCCGGCTAATAAAAATAAGTAACAGAGGACATTCGCTCTGGTTACCCGTCTGGCTTCAGCCTGTTCTTGCTGAAAGGCTGAAGAGATCTTGAGGTATTGCTACTGAGTCTTAAACTTCGATTTGTCCAACTGATGTTTTTTTAGTTTGTCGTACAAGGTCTTGCGTGACACCTGTAATTCTAGTTGAACCTCTTTAAGTCTGCCTCTGTGTCGCTGCAATGCATCAAATAACAGACAATATTCAAAGTGTTCTGTGCGTTGAGTCATGCTCTGAATTTCGATGCTCTTTTCACTGTCCCAATCTTCCATGCGAAAAGTCTCAGGTTTGAGAGCGCGCAGCTCCGCAAATTGGCGCAGTTGTTTAACGTTTTCTGGCCAAGAAAGCTCTGTAATTCGGCGTACTTCGTCCAAACTGATGTGCGGTGGTTGCAGCTGATAACGGCTTGCTGCATGACGTACGAAGTGTTTGTAAAGTGGGCCAATATCTTCTTTGCGTTCATCCAGCGTTGGTAAGTGGATGAGCGTTGCGAACGCTTTAACATCGGCATCAACCTTGGTCGTCGCACCAAATACGCGCTCCAATTTCGGGTGGTTAAACAGGCATTGCCACTGTGCGAGCGAGATATGTTCTGCGCTGTGCAGGTACAAACTGCAACGGTTTGAGTCTTCCGTCAGGTGGTCAATGGCTTTGTCGAGTGCATCTAGCGACAGTTCGTAAAGGTCTTCACCTGATGCTGCAATCAGCTCGCTGTCTGGTGTGGCGTGAATATCGTGAGCAAATTGCGCAGCTAATCGGCGGCCAGTGCCGTCTTGTCCCACGAAAATTAGAGGTTGGTTCGTCGGTGCGCTGATTAAGGCTCGGCGAATACTCACCATGACTTTACTGTGACCAATCATTTTCGGGCCGACATGGGTTTGCATGTCGAGCTCTTTCTTTAGCCAGATGTTTTCTTGCAACAAGTTCAGCTTATCGCTGGCGTTGTTCAGTGATTTCATCAGTTGATCGGTTGAAAATGGTTTCTCCAGAAAGTCGTACGCGCCGCTTTTCATTGCTTCGACCGCCGTTTTAACGTCGCCATGCCCAGTTAGAACGATGAATTGAAAGTGGTGATTTTTGCTCAGCAGCGTACGCATAAACTCTAAGCCATCCATGACCGGCATGTGAATATCGGTAATGATGATGGCTGGAGAATTGGCATCGATAACTCTGAGTGCTTCAACGGCATTGGGAAAGCAAGTGACTTCAATGCCCTCGATAAGTAGTGCTTGTGAAACGGCATCACGAATGTGTGGTTCGTCATCAACAAAGATAACTGCGTTATGCATGGTCGTTTTCCGTTACTGGTTTGGTGGTACTGGTGTTTGCCATCGGAACGGTGACAACAAAGGTCATGCCGCCTGACTCACCCGATTGCGTTCCTTGGTGGTTATAGGCGCTGAGCGCTCCGTGATAGCTTTCTAAAATACGTTTTGAAATGGTCAAACCCAGTCCGAGCCCTTCTGGTTTGGTGGTAAAAAACGGGTCAAAGATTTTCGCCAGTGCCTCGTCAGACATCCCCGGGCCGTTATCTGACACCAGAATATCGCAGCTCGAATTGTGGCATTGAATCGCGATGGAAATTTGTGGATCAATACAATAGCCATCCATCGCTTGCGCGGCGTTGTGGAACAGATTGATGAGCACTTGTTCTAGTTCAACGCTGTGAATGGCGAGCCTCACCTCGTGGTCGATCGTCGGTACTTTGAGCGTGACGCCTTGCTTGATCAACTTATTGCTCAATATGCTGGTGGCATTGTGCACCGCATCGTGGAGTATCGACACTTCATTATGAGGTTCATGAGAAGTTTTACGGGTGAAGACTTTTAGCCTAGCAATGACCTCGGCAATAGTCTCGTTTAGCGAGAGCATCTTGTTTAAGTTGTCTGCGACCATCGGGTAGCGTTCCATCGACAACAAGCGCTGGGAGTTTTCGGTGTAAGTTCTCAGCGCGGCAAGTGGTTGGTTTATCTCGTGGTTGATACTGGCAGACAACTCTCCCAGCAAAGCAAGTTTGGCGGCTTGAGTCAGCTCTTGCTGAGTTTGTCTTAGCTCTTGCTGGCTTTGTTCATACTGACGAACCGTTTGCTGCAATTTGTTGTTTGCTTCACTTAGTACAACCGTGCGTTGCATGACTTTTTCTTCCAAGCTCACATTGAGATTGGCAAGACGAGCCTTGTTCACCAACATCTGAAACCATGCCAATGCGATCAGTGCAATCAGCGCGTATAAAATCAAATAGACTACATCTGCTTGCAATACTGCCGTCAGTACGGTGTGGTGATTGATTAACGCTACAACGCGAAAACCTTTATCCAACAAATGTGTCGCGTACGCGAGGTAGTTTGGTGACAGCAATAATTGGTTATCCGCAAACTCACTTTCGTCACTTTGCGCGGTAAGTTCGCCGTAATATTCGGGCAACGTGTCACCGTATTGGCGAGTTTCAGTCAGTTCATTGATGGCTGTTGGTGAGAGTGGAAACAGCGCGCGATAGCGCCAATCGGGTAGGTTGCTCATAAACACTACGTTGTGTTTGTCGGTCACCAAAACGTCTGCGCCACTTTGTGCAAGGCGCTGTTCCAACTGCTCCAAATTCACTTTTACCGTGATGACGCCGATGACATCGCCGTTCAACCATAGTGGAGAGGAAAAGAAGTAACCCCGTTTGCTAGAGCGTACTCCTAACCCCACGTATTGAGCAGGCTTACCACGACGGGCATTTTTAAAGTAAGGGCGATAACTAAAACTCGAACCGACAAACGTATCCGCCTGTTGATAGTTACTCGAAGCGATAACCAAGCCTGTTTTATCGTGGACATAAATGGTATCGGCCAAACTTTGCTTCAGCCATTGCGCCAACAGTAAGTTCAGTTCTGTTGACGGGGCACCTTTCTCAACGGCTTCAAGCAAGCGTGGGTCATGGCTAAGCAAATTGGGAATTTGTTCAAACTTCGCCAGTTCGTAGTCGACTTCTTGTGAGACTTGAGCCGCTTGGCTTTTGAGCTTTTGTTGCCATTGATCGTGTTGATAGCGAGTTGCGTAGTGATGCGTAAGAGCAAGCCCTAAAATGCCGATAACAAACAACAGCAATAGAAAATGGCGCAGGGCTTTGGGATTGAGTAAGTTCACAATTAGCTCACCGGAGTTTTTAATGCCATGTTATCAAAAGGTATTAAACGATGCTGTGAGCGGTAACGTTAACTAGGAATCGAACTGCATTTTAGAAGTAGTATTCCGTACTAATAAATACGTAACGGTTGTTTGCCAAGTAAGCGATTGGTTCGTTGTGTGACATAGCGGTCAGTTTATGCTCACTTGATGTTAAATAGTCAATCTTGTCCCGTTGGAGAGAAAACGAAGCGAAGTTATTTTTGGATGACTTCACGTTACTTCTCGTCGCTTCATTCTTATCATTTGGGTGGAAAAACTTGCCCTGCCGTTGGTCTTTGGTCTTGTTAGAAGTGTTGCCGGGCCTCGCTTTTTGCCTGAATCTAGAGGTTACCATCGGTTTTTCAACATCTATGTTTGCTGTCCTTGTATTTCAGTAGCTTCGGGAGCACAATCGACAAAAAACGAGTGAAGGAGTAAAGATGGAACTTGCTGATATTCGTCGTGAGTACACGAAAGGTGGCCTACGTCGTAAAGATTTGAAAGCTAATCCAATTGATCAATTCAACCTTTGGTTGGAGCAAGCGATTAAGGCGGGGTTGACTGATCCTACTGCGATGACAGTGGCGACCGTAGATGAAAACGGCATGCCATTTCAACGAATCGTTTTATTGAAAAACGTCGATAAAGATGGTTTCGTGTTTTACACCAACTTAGGTAGTCGCAAAGCGCAGCATCTTGAGCATAACAGCAACATCAGCCTGCATTTCCCTTGGCATCCATTAGAGCGCCAAGTTCACATTACTGGTGTGGCTGAAAAGCTGACTGCGATGGAAAACATGAAGTATTTTACTTCCCGCCCTAAAGATAGCCAGTTGGCGGCCATTGCGAGTAAGCAAAGTAGCCGTATTTCTGCTCGTGGAGTGCTGGAAGGTAAGTTCCTTGAGCTCAAACAGAAATTTGCCAAAGGTGAAATTCCAATGCCAACATTTTGGGGCGGCTTTAGAGTTAAACCGCAAAGCATTGAGTTTTGGCAAGGCGGTGAGCATCGCCTACATGACCGTTTCCTATTCTCTCAACACGATGGCGAATGGGATATCGACCGTCTCGCGCCATAGGGCATCTTACTTAACGCCTAACAAAACACCGCCATTTAGGCGGTGTTTGTGTTTATAAAGATAAAGCGGCGTGGCGTTAGCGCTCTCCATTCAAAACAACAGAAAGCTGATGTTTAAGCAGCGTTTTGGGTACAACAGATCCATAGCCTGCCTCCATTGCTTTATCGATCAGCTCGTTCTTACTATTCGCTTCAAACTTGTTTCTTAGACGTGCGACGTGCCCTTCTACCGTTTTTGTGGAGATGCCCATCACTTGAGAAATAAACTGAGGTTTTTTGCCGTAAAGCAGTAAAAATAGCGTTTCTTGCTCGCGGCATGTGAGCTTTTCTGGTTTCGGATTCAGATTCGAAAAGCGGAAAATGGATTGATGGTTTATGTCTGTACCGATGGCTCGACACACCCAGTAGCCCACTTCAATCACGGCGGTGTCGGTTAACTCTCGGCCATAAAAAATGGTGCCGAGGGTGTTGCCTTGTTCATCTCGCCAAGGGGTTTTCGTGAAAATATGTGCGCGCCAACGCCCGTCAGGGTAAGGATGAATATCAAGGATCTTCAACGATTCGCCCGTTTCGATCACATGTTTATCTTGGCGTTGAAATTCTTGTGCGCATTCAGTGGTTGGGCTCGACATCTCGAAGTCAGTTTTACCAATGCACTCTTCTGGTGAGGCATGGCCCAATAATTCGGCGTATTCCTGATTCACATAACGGAATACCGAATCTTTATCTTTGCACCCCCAACAACCCGGTAGCTGTCGGAGGAGCGACTGTTCTATGGTATTGACTGGAATATTCACAAGAGGACTCACTACTGCTATTTGGCCCCAAGCCATCTCTCCATCAGCTGTGTTTACACCAGCATTCAGACATGACTTGGATACATTGCCTGCTTTATGCAGGTCAGTATGCTCACTTCATGGATTCTTTCGTCATCTACGCAGTGTTATTCCTTGATCATGCTTTCGGTAAATAGCACCAGATGGCACTGGGAGCGGAGAAAAATGGATCAAGAGTACTCAGCGTGGTGATTGACGTAAGGATACGGTGAGATGGCCGATATAATATCAGCTTATGCCATTGTTTTCATTTTTGAGATACAAAAAAAAGCCAGCCTGAAGACGGGCTGGCAACACAAGATATAATCTTGTCGACGTGTAGAAGAGGTTCTAAATTACATAGCGAGGGTCTGCTAAGTAAGTTAGAGGTATCAATCAGATACCGAGAGCTCAGGGTCGTATGCATCCTAGAGCTCGAGGTCTAATGTATTGAATCAGGGGCATATTAGTAAGGGGGGAAATCCCTCTATGTGGTTTATATTCAATCGATTAATGCGTTTTTAGCCATTCGCGGCAGCAATACATAGAAAATACGAGACTTTTGTAGTGAAGATCTTTAGGAGCTTAGCCTGTTGCCAATGCCTGCCTTTTCTATCTGCCCGTTTTTGTTAAGAAAGTTGGTTGTACATTGACCGTAAGTTAATCTCGCATGATCATCGTTCCGGAACTATGATCATGTGGTTGGAGTTGATCTTGTTGGTTTGATCTTGCGCGATTGGCTCCGTGGAGATTTGCAAGGCAACCGAGAAGGTATATCATGCCTCGATGTAAGCCGAACGCTTAAGATGACCGTGTGAAATGAGTGACTCAGATAACCCGAAAGCCCCACCATATAAAGAAAGTATGCTGCCAAAACCAGCAGAACTGATCACATTGCCATCTTATATGGATTGCCATGATCATGCTTACACGCAGATCGTGATTGGGTTGAAAGGTCAAGCGGAATTCGAAGTCCGTGGGCAGGGTAATTTAGTCGGTCCTGGGCAAGGTTGTGTGGTAACAGCATGCTCTGATCATGCTTTCGGCGGCGTGATTCATCAGTCGGATATTTTAGTGCTGAATATGCCGAAGCCGACCAATGATGACCCTGAGATGCTTCAGAAGATCAATAACCTAGAGCGTTCCCACCTTTATTTTCAACTCGATGGTCAAATTCAGAAGCTGATTCAGATGCTGGTACAGGAAATGCGTAACCATCCTGATGATCTGCTGCTTAGTCGCGCGTGTAATGACACCGTGATTGCATTGATGCAGCGCCATATCTCTGCATTTGAAACCAGCCGCAAAGATTCGCGCTTTGATCTAGAAGCAATAGACCGCTACATCGAACAACATCTCAGCCATAAGATCAGCGTTGCTCAGCTTGCAGGGCGCGTTTTCTTGGGTGAAAGCCAATTCCACAGCTTGTTTAAAGATCAGATGGGGATTACTCCGCATCAATACGTATTAGGTAAGCGCATTGATATGGCTCGTGAGCTAATCGAGCAAGGTCACCTCTCTTTAGGGCAAATCGCCGAGTTTACCGGCTTCTCAAGTCAAAGCACTTTTACTCATACCTTCACTCGATTGCAGGGACTTTCTCCCTCTCAGTATAAGAAACAGGTTGGGTAAATTTACCAAGAAAAAGACAAAACCATGCTCTATGCATGGTTTTTTTGTACTTTTTTACCTGTGATCTATTTCTCAATTTTATAGATTTAAGGCCAAATTGACGGTTTATTGAGCGTTGTGGCCTCCAATGCTCAAAAGAAGGTGTTGCTATAAGAATAATCTTATTGATATTCCTAACATTTTGTTGTGATTAAAATGCAAAAATTAAAATTTACAACACAAAATATTATCTATTTGAATGTGACTATGTGGATGTTTTGTTATAAAAGCGAGTTTTTGGCAAAAATATCGTAGTTTTTGACAAGTATTATTATCGGCCTCAAAATACACTGCCAGCCATTGATGATCCTCGAAGCGGTTTTCGAGGAGTGAGATTGAGGAACACACATGTTTACAGCTACGAACGTGTTGACACCGGAATTTATCGGGCAGCCGCTTGATAAGTTGTGGTCACTGATCTCGCCATTGTATATGGTGGACGAGTCTCAATGGCTAGAGCAATTATTGCCACTAGCGACGCCGACAACGGAAGAAAAATCGGCGATCACTAACCAAACGACCAAACTTATTGAAGCCATTCGTGCCGATAAGAAGTCAATCCAGATGATTGATGCACTTTTGCTGGAATACAGTCTCGATACTCAAGAAGGTATCTTGCTGATGTGTCTTGCAGAAGCATTAATGCGCATCCCGGATGCGGCAACCGCAGACGCGCTGATTAAAGACAAGTTAAGCGTTGCGGACTGGAAATCTCACCTGAAAAACTCAGATTCTGTTTTCGTTAACGCGTCAACATGGGGTCTAATGCTGACAGGTAAAGTGGTCGGTCTTGGTGAGCAAGGCACCCAGAGCCCAAGTCAGGCTGTAAACCGTCTGGTTAACAAATTCTCTGAACCTGTGATTCGTAAAGCCATGTATCAGGCAATGAAGATCATGGGTCACCAGTTTGTTCGCGGCCGCACGATTGAAGAAGCGCAGAAAAATGGTCGTCCGATGCGCGACAAAGGTTTCACTTACTCATTTGATATGTTGGGTGAAGCGGCGCTAACAACAGCGGATGCAAACAAATACTTCAAAGATTACCTAATGGCGATCGAAGCGGTGGGTCGCGAGACTTACGGTAACGACACCAGCCCTGCGCCTTCGGTTTCTATCAAGCTTTCAGCATTGCACCCTCGCTACGAAGTGGCGAACGAAGAGCGTGTTATGACTGAGCTGTATGAAACGCTCATGCAACTACTAAAACGCGCGATTGAAGTCGACGTTGCGATCACGATTGATGCAGAAGAAGCTGATCGCCTTGAGCTGTCTCTAAAGCTGTTCGAGAAGATTTACCGCAGTGACCTCGTGAAAGGTTGGGGCAAGTTTGGTCTTGTTGTGCAAGCGTACTCGAAGCGTGCTCTACCAGTATTGGTTTGGCTCAATGCCCTTGCGAAAGAACAAGGTGACTTGATCCCACTTCGCTTGGTCAAAGGCGCGTACTGGGATAGCGAAATCAAATGGTCACAACAAGCGGGTTACGAAAACTACCCTGTGTACACACGCAAAGAAGCGACCGATGTTGCTTACCTTGCATGTGCGCGTTTCCTATTAAGCGAAGGCGTACGTGGCAATATCTTCCCGCAATTTGCCAGCCACAATGCGCACACAGTTACTGCGATTGCAGTGATGGCGCAGCATAAGGATTTTGAATTCCAACGCTTACACGGCATGGGAGATTCACTCTACAACCACGTGATGGAGAAATACGGTCAACCTGTTCGTATTTACGCTCCAGTTGGTAGCCACGCGGATCTACTGCCTTACCTTGTTCGTCGTTTGCTAGAAAATGGCGCAAACAGCTCGTTTGTGCACCGTTTGGTTGACGCGCGTTGCCCAATTTCTGAACTGACACATCACCCTGTGGATGCGCTAACCAGTTTTGCGACGCTGAATAACGATAAGATCCCAATGCCTTCAGGTATTTTCCCTGAACGTAAAAACTCTTACGGCGTGAACATTGATATCGAAAGCGAAGCAAAACCATTTGAAGCGCAAGTTGAAAGCTTCCTAAACAATAAGTGGATTGCGGGCCCTGTGATCAACGGTGAACGTTTTGCCGAAAGCATGATCAAGGAAAACCTCGCTGAGATCATTACCGCGCCTTACGATCGTCGTGTTGAAGTGGGTCAAGTCGCTTTTGCAACTCTTGATCATGTTTCCGCTGCGATTGAATCGGCGCAAGCGGCATTCCCAGAATGGAAAGGCACCGCGATTGAGCAAAAAGCGAAGTGTTTAGAAACACTTGCCGACCTGATGGAAGCAAACTTGGCGGAGTTGGTGGCGATTTGTCATCAAGAAGCGGGTAAAACCATTCACGACAGCATTGATGAAGTTCGTGAAGCGGTTGATTTCTGTCGTTACTACGCAAAACAAGCGCAAAACCTACAACCATTTGAACTGGAAGGTTTCGATGGTGTGAAACGCATTTCAAGCCGTGAAGGTCTCGGTGTGTTCGTTTGTATTAGCCCTTGGAACTTCCCTCTGGCGATTTTCCTTGGTCAAGTAACCGCGGCGCTTGTTGCGGGTAACACTGTGGTTGCTAAACCGGCTGAACAAACCAGCTTGATTGCTACTCGCGCGATTGATTTGATGCTGGAAGCTGGCTTCCCAGCTGGCGTAATTCAATTACTTCCTGGTCGCGGTGGTGAGATTGGTCATGCACTAACCTCTCACGACGCCATCGCAGGTGTCGCATTTACGGGCTCTACGGCAACGGCACAGCGCATCAACGTAACGTTGGCAGAGCGTACCGCGAAGCCTGTACCGTTTATCGCGGAAACTGGCGGCCAAAACGCCATGATCGTCGACAGTACTGCACTGCCAGAGCAGGTGGTTCGTGATGTGATTCGCTCTGCGTTTGCATCGGCGGGTCAACGCTGTTCTGCGCTTCGTGTGCTGTTTGTTCAAGAAGACGTTGCGGACCGCATCATCACCCTTATCCAAGGCGCGATGAAAGAGCTACACGTTGGCTTGCCTTACTTGCACAAAACCGATGTGGGTCCGGTTATTGACCGCAATGCGAAGCAAAAACTCCTTGCTCACCTAGAACAGATGAGCAGCACGCAGAAGAAAGTTGCGCAGCTGCAACTGGAAGAAGCGTGTCAATACGGTGATTTTGTTGCACCAAGTGCGTTTGAAATCTCAGGCATTGATGTTCTGAAAGAAGAGCAATTTGGTCCTATCTTGCACATTGTTCGCTTTAAAGCGTCTGAACTGCCAAACGTGGTAGAGCAGATCAACCAAACAGGTTTTGGTCTAACAATGGGCATTCACAGCCGTAACGAAACCACTTATCGCTGGATTGAAAAACACGCTCGCGTGGGTAACTGCTACATCAACCGAGATCAAGTTGGTGCGGTTGTTGGCGTTCAGCCGTTTGGTGGTCAAGGCTTGTCTGGTACAGGTCCAAAAGCTGGTGGTCCTCACTACTTGTACCGCTTTACTCAACATCTTCTTGCTCAAGCAGAGAACGCATAAGGAGTCGCATTATGGTTCATCAGATCACATATTTTAAAGATGCATTCTCTGCTTGGGAGCAGTGGAATCTGACCGATTTTGATTACAAATGCGAACATGTGTTGGCATTAAAATCTGCACTAGAAGGGCAGAATGCTGTTGTGGCGAAAGTAGTGTCTTACCACTTGCAACAAGCGTCTGCACTGCTTGCAGAACCTCATCAGTTAGTGGGCCCTACGGGGGAAACTAACGAGCTGTACGCGGCTGGTCGTGGTGTGGCTTTGGTGATTTGTGAAAACAACATCGAAAACACTGAAAACGCGCTGTACAGCACTTTTGCAATGATCACTTGTGCCCTCATCGCAGGTAACAGTGTTGTGATTTGCAGCGACAATGCCGAGCTAAACCGACTGGTTGAACAAGCGGTATCGTCAACAAACTTCCCGTCTAACTTAGTCCAAGTAGTTGCGTACGATGCGTCTGCCCCGTTGCTAGAAAGCGATGTACGTAGTGTGGGTTATGTTGGGCATTCTCAGGTTGAGCATGCGCTCAATCTTCAATTGGCTAAGCGCGATGGTGCTATCGTTGGCTTAGTTTCTGAAACGGATTTGGAGTCACCAAAACTGGCTCACGATCCGCATCTCTCGTTGCGCTTTATTACTGAGCGTACTCGAACGATAAATATTACAGCGGTGGGTGGTAACGCGACTCTACTCGAGTTGGGGAACGAAACTCACTAACCTGACTTGTGACACCAATTTGAAATAACCAGCCTGAGAGCTTGTTCAGATTGGTGTCTCTTGCTTTGGCGTATTGCTGCGATGGCAAAATGTCAGAGAAGACAAGGAAGGAAATAATTATAACGAGGACTATCAAATGATAGAAAATAGCTTTGCTATCACGTCCACTTTTGTGGCGTATTTAATAATTATGGTTGCCATTGGCGTTTACGCGTATAAGAGGACTTCCAATTCATCTGACTACTTCCTAGGTGGCCGTAGCCTAGGTCCGTGGCCTGCTGCATTATCTGCAGGTGCATCAGACATGAGTGGCTGGCTGCTACTAGGTTTGCCAGGTTACGCGTATGCAGCAGGTATCGAGGCATTTTGGCTAGCAGGCGGTCTACTTGCTGGTACATGGGCTAACTGGTTCATCAGTGCAAAACGCCTGCGTACTTACAGCATCCAAACTGACGCGTTAACATTGCCAGAGTTCCTGTCACGTCGTTTCAACGACAAATCAAAACTGATTCAGACCATCTCTGCGTTTTTCATTCTTCTATTCTTCCTTTTCTACACCAGCTCAGGTTTGGTTGCAGGGGGCAAACTGTTTGAAACCGTATTCGGCCTTGATTACAGCATTGCAGTAGTTATTGGTACAGTTTGTGTGGTTTCTTACACGCTGTTCGGTGGTTTCTTAGCGGTATCTTGGACTGACTTAGTGCAAGGCCTATTGATGGCAGCAGCACTGATGATCGTTCCGATTGCTGTGATGGACGGTGGTTTTGGCCAACTGTCTTCAGACATGCACAACATCAACCCAGAACTACTGACGTTGTGGAATGATGTGAAAGGTGAGCCGCTGTCAGCTATCGCGATTATCTCGCTAGCGGCATGGGGTCTTGGCTACTTTGGTCAGCCACACATCCTAGCGCGTTTCAAAGCATCACGTTCAAACAAGGACCTAACTACAGCGCGTCGTATCGCTGTGGGTTGGACTGCGCTTTCAATGGCAGGTGCAATGCTAGTGGGTCTAGTTGGTCTGGTATGGGTGACTGGCCACCCAGGCACGCAACTAGAAGATGGTGAGAAAATCTTTATGTTGCTTGTGAACACCGTATTCCACCCAGTGGTTGCTGGTATCCTACTAGCAGCAATCCTAGCGGCAGTAATGAGTACAGCGGATTCACAGCTTCTAGTATCTTCATCTGCACTAGCAGAAGACTTCTACAAGCAAGTGATCAAACCTGATGCTTCTTCAGAAGAAGTGGTGATGATTGGCCGTGTGGGCGTTATCGTGATTTCTTTGATTGCATTGTTCCTAGCAATGACACCAGACAGCTCTGTGCTAGGTCTTGTATCTTACGCTTGGGCGGGCTTCGGCGCGGCATTTGGCCCTGCCGTAGTACTTAGCCTGTACTGGAGCGGTATGAACCGTAACGGCGCACTAGCGGGCATCCTAGTGGGTGGCGTGACCATCGTAGTTTGGAAACAGCTAACTGGCGGTTGGTTCGACGTTTACGAAATCGTACCGGGCATCATCTTCTCAACACTGGCTATCGTGTTGGTTAGCAAGATGACTGGCGGTGCAGGTCAAGAAGTTCTAGACCAACACCAAGAGTACAAGCAGAAGTTGGTTGATTTAGACTAACCACTGCAAAGATGACAAAAGCCCGCGAATATCGCGGGCTTTTTTATTGTGTTCAAATCGGTTTAGCTAAGCGGCTCACTCGCGGATTTTTGAGTAAATCACGGTGTTACTCAGCTCTCCCGATGTGGTAAGACGTTCGTTTCTGAGTTCGCCTTCGAACTCATAACCACAGCGCTCGGCTACAGCACGGCTCTTTTGGTTGGTGCTATCAGCATGAATTGCGATTCTCTTGGCACCCAAATCATCAAACGCATAGCGCTCAACTTCGAGCACAGCCTCGGCAACATAACCATTGCCAACGGCTGCATCATCTAACCAATAACCTATCTCAAAGGATGGTACGTCGGGATCTCGAATCATCAAACCGACCGCACCCAGTAAGCGATCGCTTTCCTTTTCAATGATGTAGTAACGCAGCTCTTCTTCGAAGTTTTCAAAGTTTGCGATGGCTTTCTCTGTCCCTTCTATCATCGCTTCTAATGTTAGCACATGAGGCACCCACGGCAGATAGACTTCGAGAGTCTTTTGGCTGCGAACGACAGCTTGATGCGCCTCTTCGGCTCGTTCTAAACAAGCGGGGATGAGTTTGAGACGTTTCGTTTCCATGCTGGCTATCCTATGGGTGAAAAATGAACGGAAAATCATTTAAACAGATGTACTTAGAATGATCTAGTCAACGCCGTCATATTATTCACTTGGTTTGCCAGAGAGAAACTGAGAGAATCGAACCGTTATCAAACCAACTAGGTTCATTATGAAACTTTTAGTAAGAAACTTGGCTCGTCACATGACCGAGCAAGATATCCGCAAATTATTCTCAGCGTACGGCAAAGTAGAACTGTGTTCGCTAGTGCTTGATCAAGAAACGGGTTTGTCGAAAGGCTTCGGTTTTGTCATCATGCCGGACGAAGCAGAAGCAATTTCTGCTCTTGAAGCACTGAATTTGACGAACGTAGAAAAAAGCAAAATTCGCGTGAAAGTCGCACAAGACTAACACAGAGAAAAGCCAGCGTAATTGCTGGCTTTTTTGTCTTTCTATTTAGAGACCAAATTGGAAACTTCTGGAATATCTTCTCTTTTTGCTTTAACGACGTTGATCATCAAGCCTCTTTTCAAGTTGTTTCATTAAATCCTTTAATTGCAGAGAATCGAAATTGTCAGAATTCGGCACTTGGTAAGCGTCGTTGACTGTGTAGATCATTAAACTTTGGCTGGAGAAGGACTCTTTCTGTATTTGGACTCTGACAATGTCATCAAGAGGTAGACGGAAGTAAACCGTTGAGCCCTGGCTGTACTTCAAGGCGCTAGTGCTTGCGTCGATATATAGCGTTTTAGGATTGAACGCGCGGCGCGTGAAGTACGTTGAGATCAGTTTCAATCCGACTATTGTGAGTGCTAAGAGTCCAAACTCGACGAGCTTGTCTGCTAGGTAGGAAAAATAGAACAGCGACGACGATACAGTTCCCAGCAAGAAAGGGTTGTTCTTGGGTAGATTTTGTGAAGTTTCATGGATGATCATCCGACATATCCCTCGACTTTATTCAGAAGCGACGAACGTGAGTTGGTAGACACAAACCTTTCGTTCTTTGCCTTGCATGCGCAATGTTTTGTCACCGACGTAAGGGATCTTTAGTTTTTGGATCACCGATTTAGAACGCTGATTATCCACCAAATGCATCACGGTTATTCCGTTTAACTCAAAGTGTATTCGAGCAAATTCGAGTAAGGCTTTGGAGGCCTCGAATGCATAGCCTTTCCCCCAATGTGGCACGCCAACCCAGTAGCCTAATGTTCCGTACCCCTCTTCGATACGCGGTAAACTCACCGTACCAAGTAACTCCCCAGTGTTTCGCAAGGTAATAGCGTACGCCACGCCTTGATGCTGCTGATACATCGGATCGTGCCTATCTATCCATGCTTGCGCCATTGGTAGCTCATAAGGATGTGGGATGTTTGCTGTCATGTCGGCAATTCGCTTATCTCCAGCGAGTAAAGCCACTTGTTGGCAGTCACCGATATTGAATGGCCGGAGGACGAGTCTTTCGGTAGTGAGAGTCGGTTGTATCGTCATGCATTTCTTCCTTGATGAGACGGCTGTTGTTGCTAGCAACTGGTTTGCGGGGTAAATCGAGATAACAAAGCGTTACGAAAGCTCGACCTAGCCAACTGTAAAGTTGTCACGCGCCTTACTAAATAATAAGCCCTAACAATAGCTTATGTGTGATGTGTCGTATTATTACACACATAGGTGCTGTTTTTCATATAAGTGGTATAAAAGTTGAGGTCTGACCAAGGTCTCAGTTTTTGCATACTTTAGTAGGATTTTTTGAAGATAGGGCACAAAAAAGTAAAGGGGCTTTTTTATTGTGGAATTATTTTGAACAAAATATGTCAATTGTCAGTAGCACACAAAAATTCAGGGAGAAGAGAGATGCCGGATATATATTGCTCAGCGTGTAGAAAATCAACGCAACATAAAGTGATCATGAAGCGTTGTGAGCCTCAATCCGTTGACACGTTAACCGGTAAGGTGGTGAGTTTCACGCAACTGATGGCGAAGTTTGTCTCGGGTGAGCACTATTACGAGATGGAACCACAGTATTTTTGTCGTTGCTGCAACCACCGAGCGATCGGTGAAGTGGTACCTCACCCGGCAAGACACGTATCGGCCGCTCTGTAGTTTAACGTTACGCTGCTAAAAGTTCTTCGTTGGAGTAGGGCGTTCCGTCGATCATCACTGGCCAGCCATAAGATGCGTATTCACGTGCTAAAAACTTCGCGACTTCGTGAGAAACCGTGGTGTATGTCCATTCGCCAACACCAAACGGTTTATACGCCAGTTGTAAGGTTAACATTGCTTTTTCCTCAATAATTTTTCCTATTATTGCCTTACTATTTGGCTCATTTCTTCTGTTTATAGCTCACTTTATTCTCTGCAAAGTTCATCGTTTCACTTTTTCATTCACACCGATTTTTCTCTTATAAAAGCCATGTGAGTGCCTTTGTTATTTATAAACTTATGTTAACAACTAGGATGTGTTTTTAGGTTGATGATGACTTTTTGTGCTAAGCAAACGTTAAAACTAAGCGGAATTCACACGTTGTTCATTTGTTAGTTTGCAAACATAACGGTAACGATTAATGTAAAGTTCCCTGAGTTGTTACAAGGATGTGTTGATGAGCTACCAATTAGACAGGATTGATCTGCATATTTTGAGAGTGCTTCATTCACGCGGACGAATTCCAGTCGTCGAACTGGCGAAGCAGATTAACTTAACCACGTCGCCGTGCTCAGATCGCGTCAAAAGGCTTGAGAAAGAAGGCTATATCAATGGCTATCATGCAGAGTTGAATGCTGAAAAATTAGGATTGGATGTTCAGGTGTTCATTCATATTCGTTTGGATCAAACCAGCTTCTCGATTTTTGAAAAGTTTGCCAAAGCGGTGGAATTGATGCCAGAAATCGAAGAGTGTTATTCGCTCTCTGGTGACTTCGACACCATGATTAAAGTCCGAGTGAAGAACATGAAAGCGTATCAAGAGTTCATGTCGAGTAAGCTAGGCACGCTACCGGGTGTTATTCAGACGCGAAGTGAAGTGGTGATAGAAGAGCACAAAACGGGATTTGGTGTGAATCCGGAGCTATTAGGCTAAAGCACTTGTCGTGGTACAGGACATAAAAAAGGAGCCAACGGGCTCCTTTTTCGATAGGTCTCTCGATGTTCAGTGAAGGATTATGCGCCGATAAAGGTGCTAATAACACCAATCAAACCACCGAATACGCCACCCCAAACTACTAGCCAGCCTAGGTGTTCTTTAATCATTTTTTGCACCATTTCTTTAACCAATGCCGGCGTTAACTCGCTAAGGCGTTGGTCGATGATGCCTTCGATGTTCTGCTTAATCTCATCCATCATGGCTGGTGATTCAAACTGTTCTTTCAAAGCTTCTTTAATGCTGTCGCTCTTGCTCAGTTCGATGATGGACACTTGCATCTTTTCGACGAAAGGTTGTCGCATCGGCTGTAGAGCTTCCGCACCTCCAAACATCGCTAGCATGCCGCCAAACTGGGAGCCCTCAATGACTTCTACTAGTGAGTCAAAGGCTGGGTTTAGATCCACTTTCTCAATCACAGGTTGAAGATCGATGTTCACACCGCCCGCCATTTCTTTATTCAAGAATCGGTCGATGTTCGCTTCGGTAAAGAACTGTTCCATCATCAAATTTTTGATCGCCAGTTTGAATTCTTCAAACCGTGCGGGAATCACACCAGAACCGTACAAACCCGGCACTTTTTCAAACAGCATGTGGATGGCAAGCCAGTTAGTGATGGCGCCAGAGAAGGCAAAGAGACCTGCATACCAAAGATAGTCGTTCTGAAATTGATGGCCCGCGCCCATCAAAGCGATGGCGAGCAGATTCGTTAGCAAACTTTTGTTCATAGTGACCAGTTATGTATGAATAGAGGAAGAAATAAGTGGGCCAGATTCTATACCTAAGTCACATTGAGATGCTAGGTGTTGAGCAGATTGGTTTGCGTGGAAGCGTAGGGAGATAATTGAGGCTTTAGAAAAACAAAACCCGACAATCATTGTCGGGCCACTGCTTTTTCTTAGAAAAACTAAGATTCTATTTTTTTAATTTTTAGATGCGGTAGATCTTACAACAAAGTTGGCATTTCCATCTTTCTGAATAGCCGAATAGCTTGTCAGCCCAACTAGGTTTTACTTGTACGATCTGCATTGAACCACATTTACACATAAGCTAATTACCTTATTGTTAATTTAATAACTAAGCCATCTATTGAGTATAGCTGCTTATCAAAAAGTGAAACGATAAATGAATTCAGCTAGGTACTCTGCATTGTGTCCATTGCAATAGATACGCAACGAGGCGCTATATTAGCAGAAAAAGTGTGATCTTCATCATTGTTGGTGTTTCATAAATGAGAATAAGTGAGTTCGTCAGTTCAGTGCCCATGTAATTCGAGAATAAAAAACGGCGCTTTAAGCGCCGTTTTTAAAGGGATGAAGCGGTGTTAAGAAGCTTGCTGATTGTCTAGTTCTTCACCAAGAAAACCGCCAGTTTGGTGTGCCCAAAGCTGTGCGTAGATGCCGTTATGAGCGATCAGCTCTTGGTGCGTGCCTTGCTCTACGACGTTACCTTTGTCGAGAACGATTAAGCGATCCATCTGGGCGATGGTCGACAATCGGTGTGCTATTGCAATCACGGTTTTGCCTTGCATGAGCTCGTTCAAGCTTTCTTGGATAGCCGCTTCGACTTCTGAGTCCAGAGCTGAAGTCGCTTCATCCAGTACCAACAGCGGCGCGTCTTTCAATAACACACGAGAAATAGCGATACGCTGACGCTGACCACCAGACAACTTCACGCCTCGTTCGCCAACTTGCGCATCGTAGCCGACATTGCCAAATGGGTCTGTCAGTGTTTCGATGAACTCGTGAGCGTGCGCTTGTTTCGTCGCTTTAAGCAGTTCCCCTTCTGAGGCGGTTGGGTTGCCGTACAAGATGTTATCTCTTATTGAACGGTGCAAAAGAGACGTATCCTGTGTCACCATGCCAATTTTCGAGCGCAACGAATCTTGCGTGACGTCAGCAATGTTTTGACCGTCAATCTTAATGCTGCCTTCTTCCACATCATGGAAGCGTAACAGCAAGTTCACCAACGTGGATTTGCCTGCGCCAGAGCGCCCAACCAAGCCGACTTTTTCGCCAGGTTTGATGTCGAGATTCAGATGGTTGATGACGCCTTTGTTTTCACCGTAATGAAAGCTGACGTTATCGAACTGGATGCCACCTTGAGATACGACCAAGTCTTTCGCATTCGGTTTGTCTTGGATATCGATAGGTTTGGACAGTGTTTTCATGCCATCCACGACAGTACCCATGTTTTCAAACAGGGCTCCTACTTCCCACATGATCCACATCGACATGCCGTTAACGCGCAGTGCTAGGCTGACCGCAATAGCAATGGCACCGACGCTAATCGCGCTGTCTAACCACAGATAAATCGACAAAGCCGCGACGGAAAACACCAAGATGTAGTTGGAAATTTCAACCGCCACGTCAAAGCCTGTTACCAAGCGCATTTGGCGATAAACCGTGTTGAGAAATCCTTTCATGCCTTGTTCGGCATATTGGGTTTCTCGTTGGCTATGTGAAAACAGCTTCACGGTTTGGATGTTGGTGTAGCTGTCGACAATACGGCCTGTCATGGTTGAGCGCGCATCGGCTTGCTCAGAGGCCACATCTTTCAGTTTCGGTACAAAGTAAATCTGAATCGCGATGTAAACCAAAAGCCAGACAATCATTGGAATCATTAAACGCCAATCTGCAGCTGCTAACATCACGACCATACTGGTGAAGTAAACCGTCACGTAGACAAACACGTCCATGCTCTTCATGACCGTTTCACGTACTGCGAGAGAGGTTTGCATCACTTTGGTTGCAACGCGCCCTGCAAAATCATCTTGATAGAAGTTCAGACTCTGATTGAGCAGATAACGGTGAGCAAGCCAGCGAATGGACATTGGGTAGTTACCCAACAAGGTTTGATGCACCAGCAAAGAGTAGATAACAACCAAAAGTGGCATTACAACCAGAAGTAAGACGCCGTAAAAAATCAGATCCGCTCGGTTATCTTGCAAAAAGGTTTCTGGATTGCTGGTGGAAAGCCAGTCCACCAGTTGGCCCATTGCACCAAACAGCATGACTTCAACGATGGCAACAATCGTCGACATCAGTGACATGATGATCAGTGGCTTTTCATACCCTCGGGTGTAATGGCGTAGAAAGGCAAAAATCCCTGAAGGGGGCTGATCGGGCGTAGATTTGGGAAATGGCTCTGTGAAGCCTTCAAATCGTTTAAACATAACTCATCCTAAAGTTAAAACAATGCCATCTCGGTCTACTGAATCCATCGATTTACACTGCTTGGACATGGCAGTGCGCACCGAGATAGGTGGTAAGAAATATCGTTGTCCGCTGGCCAGAAAAGCAGACGAGTTTGTGAGAGGGGCGAAAAAATAGTCTAACCGATCGCCTTTTAAATGTAACTAGTTGGTTATGAACTGAATTGAAATATCCCATTTATTGGATTTGTCATGTCCGAGCCACAAAAGCGTAAACCAGCAAAGTGACAATAAAAAATCGTGTTTCGCTGTCTAATTGCAGGAAAAATTACTTTTAGAGAATGGAAATAATCGCGAAAACAGCAAAACTGAAGTTAACAATAAATTTACAATCTCTCCATTCTAGAGATAAGGAATATATTGGATGCTATTACACGAATCAGTACCCCAATTTGCTGATGGGAAAGAAGAAAGCACACAAAGTGCTCTGCGCCAAACCGCAAACTGCGTAGTGATGGTGCCACCTAAAGAATTTCGTTTTAATGAAGAAACGGCGCAAGACAATGAGTTTCAGCATCAGGTGTCATTGAGCCAGAAAGAAGTATCACAAAAAACCATGGCTGAATTTTCGGCAATGGTTGCCACGTTGCGCCAAGAAGGAGTGCAAGTGGTGGAATTTGACTATCCAGTTTCTGATGTTGCGACGCCTGATGCGGTATTTCCAAACAACTGGTTTAGCACAACACCAGACGGCACGCTTTATACCTTCCCAATGGCGTGTGAAAACCGTCAGCATGAGGTTCGCCCGGAAGCGTTAATTGCCGCGCTAGCCGCTGCAGGACGTGAAGTTCACCAGCAAAGCAGTCTAACGGATTACCTAGGCGATCACGCGTACCTAGAAAGCACTGGGGTGATGGTTTTTGATCATCTAAACAAAACCGTTTATGCCGCGTTGTCACAGCGTTGTGATCGCCTAGTGTTGGAAGATTACGCGAATCGCATTGGTTATGAGCGCGTGATTTCATTCCAAACCCGTTTGCCATCGGGTTCGCCGATTTACCATACCAACGTGATGATGGCTGTGGGTGAGCAGTTTTGTGTGATCTGTGATGAAGTGATCCCAGAATTTGAGCGTCGTTTTGTTTTGAAGTCTCTGGCAAAAGATAAACAAGTTATCTCCATTTCGCTTGATCAGATGAACCAGTTCTGTGGCAACATTCTGCAACTGGAAACCATCAACGGCGACAAGGTGATTGCGATGTCTCAATCGGCGTACGAAGCATTCTCACCAGCACAAAGAAACCAATTGGCGACACACGGTAAATTGCTGCCATTCGACGTTTCCACCATAGAATCTATTGGTGGTGGTTCTGTACGTTGCATGTTGGGTGAAGTGTTCTTACCGAGTCGCAAGGCTGTGCTTTAATAAACTACACATTTTTTGTCAGCCGCAGTGAAGTGCTGACGAAGCGATCTCTTCATGGGTTTTTAGCCGTTAGCTCTGTGGCAGTACAGACTAACGGCTTTTTTGTGCCAATTTAGCCCAAATTTTCTCTTAGCGATTTGATGTCTTTAGACGGCGGTGCGCCAAACAAGCGGCTGTATTCCCGACTGAATTGAGACGGACTTTCATAGCCGACTTTGAATGTCGCAGCCATGGCGTCTAAGTTTTCTGTCAGCATCAATCGGCGTGCTTCACTTAAGCGTAACTTCTTCTGAAACTGTAATGGTGTCATGGACGTCATGGAGCGAAAGTGCGTGTAAAACGACGATTTACTCATACCTGTGTACGAAGCCAAATCTCCAACACTTAATGGTTTGACAAAGTTGTTTTTGAGCCAGTCGATGGCTTTGGCTATTTGATGGCTATGGCTGCCCGCAGTCACGATTTGATGGAGACGCGTGCCCTGTTCACTCATCAAAAGGCGATAAAAAATCTCCCGTTTAATGATGGGCGCTAAAATTTTGATGTTTTGGCCTTCGTCTAATAATTCTGCTAAACGTACAAACGCATCCAATAGAGATTCCGACAACTCACCGACAGCAATGCCTTTTTGCGCTTCTTTGGCTTGAGTAAAGGCAAGTTCGCTATCGACAATCAGTTGGGAAATCTCGGTCAAATCCAGCTCCATGATCAGCCCTAAATAAGGTTGCTCCTCACTGGCTTCGATAATGTTGGCAATGATAGGGAGATCGACAGAAGAAATCAGGAAGTGGTTGGCATCGTAAATAAAGCTTTCCTCTCCCAATAAGACTCGCTTCCTGCCTTGCGCGATAAGACAAATACTTGGATTGTGGGTATAGCTCGTAGGCGGTGTCGGGGTTGTCCAACGACTGAACCTCAACCCCGAAATTGGCGTGTCGTATTGGTTTGCGTCTCCCGTCCATCGATCAATCAGTTTGGCTAATTTCTGAGTGGCGAATGCTCTACTTGGTAAGCTGGTAGGTGATAAATCTGACATCGCGAAAAGGCTCTCGGATTATTGAGGTTGTTATTCAATGTATATCACGACATTTTGCGAAGTAAAGATTATCAGGCAAGGCGCTGTTTTCCTTTTGTGCGATTTTGAACCGTTCCAATTTAAACGTTTTCAATCTCTATTCTTACTTATTTTGCTTTTAAATTAATGGTTTATTTATTGTTCTTGGCAGAAGAAGAGACGGTTGGTCGTCTCTAGTACCAAAATGTAAGTCCAATTGTTTGGAAAATTAGGCAAGTATTAGCCATGAATAGGCTAACGATAAATGGCCTGCGGCGTTAACGTTATCTACACAGTTTGGCGAATGCTCGATACGCATCCTGCATTCCATAAAGAGACGTAGAGCAATGGTTAATCACACAGCAAACACACAGATTCCACAATCACTAAAAGCAGGAGTATTTAACGGCCGTGGCATTTTTGATTTCGGGGCAAAGAACGAAGCGTATGCCGATTACTTCACGGGGACAAGCTACTTGGCGTTGCTCAACCAACCGGGGCTGATCGTAGCAAATGTGACGTTTGAACCGGGCTGCCGTAATTTTTGGCACATTCATCACGAAGGCGGACAAATCTTGCTCGCGACGGGAGGCCGTGGGTGGTATCAAGAATTTGGTCAGCCAGTGCAAGCGCTCAACGTGGGCGACGTCGTGCATATTGCGCCTGGCACTAAGCATTGGCATGGCGCAGCTAAAGACAGCTGGTTTTCACATGTAGCAATAGAAATACCCGCTGAAGGAGCAAGCAATGAGTGGTGTGAACCCGTGACGGACGAAGAGTACGCAGAGCTTGGCTAATTGAACGCTAACTTAGGACGTCGGAGATCTGACAATGACAGGCAAGCCAAGTAAATATCAAACTTACATGAGCGTAAAGATTGCGCTCATTGGTATTGCTTTTATGGCTCCTCAAGTCGCTTCGGCGTGTGGTCAACCAACGGAAGGTTCTGACGATGATCGCAATTAAAACTTCAATCAAGTCCATATTAATTTGGGTACTGACTATGACAACGATATCCGCTGTTATGCCTGCTTTTGCAACAGATAAATTGAGTAATAAAGAACGAGCCATCGTTCCAATCGCGGCTTTCACCGCAAGCGGTGACGTAGAAAAACTCAAGATTAGCCTGAATGATGGTTTAGAAAGCGGCTTAACGATCAATGAGATTAAAGAAGTTCTCGCTCAACTATACGCTTACGCAGGTTTTCCCCGCAGTTTGAATGGATTGGCTGCTTTTATGGAAGTAGTTGAAGTGCGCAAAAATCGTGGTATTACCGACATATTAGGGCGTGAATCGACGCCGTTGACGGCAGATAAAAGCAGCTTAGAGCTAGGCAGTCAGAACCAAACAACGCTGGTCGGTATGCAAGTCAAAGGCCCGCTGTTCGACTTTTCACCTCAAATAGATCAGTACTTAAAAGCCCATTTGTTTGGTGACATTTTCGCGCGTGACCTCCTGACGTGGAAACAACGAGAAATTGCCACGATTGCAGCGCTGGCAAATATCAAAGGAGTGAACAGCCAGCTTGCGGCGCACTACAACATCAGCATGAATAATGGCGTGTCTGCCGAAGAACTGAATGATTTCATTCTGGTTTTAAAGCAGTGCTGTGATGAAAGTATTGCGAGTAATGCTCAATCTGTACTGGATTCGGTGTTAGACGCCAAAAACTGATTGTTTTGGGTTTGGGAGATGTGTTCTTGGGCATGAAACAAACGATAAATGGTGAGCAGGTTAGTGATGATAAAGGTGCTCTCAACCAAGGAGCCACCAATCGAGCCAAGCCAAAGGTTGTGGCTCACCCAACAAAATGAGTTGAATAAAATTAAGCTGCGCAGGGCGATGCCTTGTTTGGAAAACAGTGCCCAAGTGGCAACGGAGGAACCAAACACGGTGATGAATTCAAAAAAGTGGCTCATGTTTGGCAGGGTCATCAGCCACATCATTGCAATGAAGAACCACATCACTTTGCGTGATTGGGTTTTGATGGAGGCGAAACTGCGAATACCATTAATGACCACGCCAATGGCCGCGACGGTTGCGCCCAGTAAGACGAAATGAACGCCCATGATGAAACAAAACACCATCATCTGATAGCGAAAGCGTAGGTCATCTTTCTGCCAGAAGGCCATCACGCCAACCATAAACGCGATGCCACCAATGCCTTGTGCTAGCCCATTTTCCATCTAGGTTCCTTAACCATGTGAGTGAGTGGCAAACGAATCAGCCCTCCACCGAGGGAGGGCTGGGCACTTTATTCAATCGCTAAAAGCGATTACTCATTTACAAGCGCAACCGCTTCGCGAGTTAGGCGTGCCAGCTCTTCCCAGTTGCCTTCTTCGATCAGTTTCTTGTCTACCATCCAAGTTCCGCCGCAGGCCAACACGCGTGGAATCGCTAAGTAATCTTTGATGTTCGCAGGGTTAATGCCACCAGTAGGCATCAGTTCGATGTCGGTGTAGGGCGCAAGCAGTGATTTCACCATGTTGATGCCGCCAGAGGCTTCGGCAGGGAAGAACTTCAAGGTAGTTAATCCCATTTCCAACGCGGCTTCAACTGTGCTTGGGTTATTCACACCCGGTACGATATCAATGCCGATTTCTTGGCACGCTTTAACGGTATTTGGGTTAAAGCCAGGCGATACAATAAAGGTTGCGCCTGCTTCTTTTGCTGCAATTGCTTGCTCGCGGTTTAGCACCGTACCGGCGCCAATCAGCATGTCTGGCTGGGCTTCACGCAGTAGGCGAATCGCTTCTGCAGCCGCTGCTGAACGGAAGGTGATTTCAGCCGCTGGTAGTCCGTTTTCTGCCAATACTTTACCCAGTGGGATAATGTCTTCTGCTTTATCAATAGCGATAACAGGGATGACTTTCAGAGCTTTCAATTGTTCTTTGATGCTAGACATGAGTGTTCCTTAAACGACGCCAAGCGCCGGTTGTGTGAATGCTTTGGGAATGATGGCACCGCGATGTTGAATCACAGCACCTGCCAGTGCGTTTCCTCTTTGACATGAGGCCGCGAGATCGGCGCCCGCAAGGTATGCCGATAAAAAGCCACCATTGAATGAGTCGCCCGCCGATGTGGTGTCCACCACTTGAGCGACAGGTTGGGTTGGCACGGCTTGTGGAGCCTGAGCCGCGCTCGAACCCTGATTTGTTGAGTCTTGAACTAAGCAGCCATCTGCGCCGAGCTTGACGATGCATTTGCCCACGCCAAGAGAGGTAAGTCGTTCAATGGTTTGCTCTGGTGTTTCGTCACCCCAGATCAATTGCTCATCATCAAAAGTCACCAAGGCAACGTCCGTCAGTTGATACATGGCTTGGTAAACGTTTTTGACGGTTTGATTCTCGTCTTGAGGCCACAGTGCTGGGCGGAAGTTACTATCAAACGCGATTTCAACGCCTTGGGCTTTAAGCTCGACCAACAAATTAAGCAGTGAAATTCGGTCTTCTTCTGGCAAGATGGCTAAAGAGATACCGCTGAGAAACACCGCATCCACTTGAGTTAATGCTTGCTTAACCAGGCCAAAGTTAGGATGTTGAAGTAAGTAACGTGCTGCTGATTGATTGCGCCAATATAGAAACGTACGCTCGCCTTGGTCATCAAGCTGAATCAAATACAAACCCGGCGTGCGAATCTCATCGCGCAGCACTAAGTCTGTTGAGATGCCTTCGTCTTCCCAGCGAGTCAGCATGCCCGTACTGATTGGGTCATTGCCAAGCGCCGTAACGTAAGAGACTTTAACTTCATCAGGTTTGCTATTGGCTTCGCAGCCGCGGCTCAAATAAACCGCAGCGTTGAGCGTATCCCCACCAAATGTTTGATGCATGGAGCCGAACGGTTTGCCATTCAGCTCAATCATACATTCACCAATAATGGCGATGTGCTTCATTGGTTACGCCCTCTCTTCAAAGTAGCGTTTTGCGTTACCAAAACAGATGTCTTCGACCATAGGACCAAGCAATGATAGGTCATTTGGAACTTCGCCGTTTTCAGCCCAACGACCAACCATGTCACACAGGATACGGCGGAAGTATTCGTGGCGAGTGTAAGACAAGAAGCTGCGCGAGTCGGTTAACATACCGACGAATTGGCTGAGCAAACCAAGTTGAGAAAGCTGTTCCATTTGGCGTTGCATGCCGTCTTTCTGGTCGTTGAACCACCAACCTGAGCCAAACTGCACTTTGCCCGCGATGCCGCCACCTTGGAAGTTACCAATCATAGTCGCCATCATTTCGTTATCACGAGGGTTCAAACAGTAAAGAATGGTGCGAGGGAGCTCGTTGGTTTGGTCCATTTCATCCAGTAGATGTGCCAGCTCAAAAGCAAAGGGGCGATCGCCAATCGAGTCAAAGCCAGCGTCGGCACCTAACAGTTGGAACATGCGTGTGCTGTTGTTGCGCTGTGCGCCAATATGAAGCTGCATGACCCAACCCAATTGCGCGTAACGTTTGCCGAGCCAAACTTGAACTGCGGTAGAGAATTGCGCACATTCAAGCTCTGACAATGCCTCGCCATTTAAACGACGAGCCAATAACGCATCTAAATCAGCCTCGCTTGGGATCGGCGCGTAACGGACGATCTCAATGCCGTGGTCTGCCGCACGACAGCCATGTGCATCGAAGTGTGCCAAACGTTTATCGAGTGCACTCAATAAATCATCAAAGCGGCGGATCTCAATGTCTGCTACTTCGCCCAGTTTGTGCATGTAATCCGCAAACAGGTCCAATTCAATCTTGAACGCTTTATCCGGACGCCAGCTCGGCAGGACTTTGACGTTGAACGTTTCGTCTTCAGCAATCGTTTTGTGGTGCTCTAATGAATCGATAGGATCATCGGTCGTGCCTGCCATTACCACATTCATTTGCTGCATGATGCCGCGAGCGGTGAACTCGGGTGTCGCCAGTAGCTCATTACATTGATGCCAAATTTGGTCAGCGGTGTCTGGGCTAAACAGCGTATTGGTAATACCGAATGGGCGACGCAGTTCTAGGTGCGTCCAGTGGTAGAGCGGATTGCCCAAGGTTTGAGGTACCGTCTTCGCCCACGCCATATATTTGTCGTAATCGCTCGCGTTCCCCGTAATCAAACGCTCTTCAATGCCTGCCGAGCGCATGCCACGCCATTTGTAGTGATCGCCTTCAAGCCAGATTTGACCTAAGTTATCGAACTGACGATTTTGCGCCACTTCCGCTGGGTTTAGGTGGCAGTGGTAATCATAAATTGGCTGGTGGAACGCATGCTCATGGTACAAGCGACGTGCCGTTTCGTTTGAGAGTAAAAAGTCTTCACACAAGAAATTCTTCATCGTTAACTCCTATTACAATGCAGCGACAGTGGCACGAGCACCGTTATCGATTAGCGATTGGTAAGCGCTGCTCACCGCATCAATCACTTGTGGGTTTTGACCAAGCTCTGCAGGGAAGATGGCTTCAACTGCGAGCAACGCAGGCACCACAGAAACGTTCAAGCCATGTTGGTCGCAGATCTGACGCAGTGTCTCTGCCATTGGATCGCGCACATCAATGTCATTGCCTTGCTCGTCCACGCCGGATACGTAGCGCATCCAACCTGCAATTGCTGTTGCCAACCAAGAGAAGTTAGAGCCTTGAGCAAGGTGGAATCGCAAGCTGCCACCCATGCGTTGCGGGATCTTCTGGCTGCCATCCATCGCGATTTGCCATGTTTTGTGTTTCAAGCTTGGGTTAGTGAAGCGCTCGATAAGCAGCTTGGCGTAGCCTTCTAAATCGGTGCCTTCTGGCATGGTCAGTGAAGGGGCTTGTGCTTGCATCATCATGTCGAATGCCGCTTTGCGGTAGCCTTCGTCTGTCATGGTGTCAGAGATGTGCGCGTAACCACCAAGGTAGCCTAGGTAGGCTAGGAACGAGTGGCTACCATTTAGCATGCGCAGCTTCATTTCTTCGTAAGGCACAACGTCGGCAACAAATTCTGCGCTAGCCACATTCCAATCTGGACGACCAGCCACGAACTTGTCCTCGATAACCCATTGACGGAAAGGTTCACAAGCGATGCCACATGGATCTTCACAGCCAAGTAGCTCAGCGATTTCGGTCAGTGTCTCTTCGGTTGCTGCTGGCACAATGCGGTCAACCATGGTGCAAGGGAAGGTAACGTTGGTTTCAATCCAGTCGCGCAATTCTGGGTCAAGCAGTTGAGCAAATTCCAGTACCGCTGCTTTTGCTACGTGACCGTTCTCTTGCACGTTATCGCAAGACATCACGGTAAATGGCGTTAGGCCGCGTTCACGACGTATCTTCAGTGCTTGCACGATGTAACCTAGTGCCGATTTTGGCTCCGTTGGGTTGGCAAGGTCAGCAATGACTAGCGGGTTGTTTTTATCCAGCGTGCCCGTTGCAGGGTCGGCGCAGTAGCCTTTCTCGGTTATCGTCATTGAAACGATCGCCACTTGTGGCTCGGCCATTTTTTCGAGAACAGTTTCGATGCTGTCCAAGTGTGGGTGCAGTGATTCCGTCACCGAGCCAATCACTTTGACTTCGGTCGATTCTGCGCCTTTTTCTGCCACCGTGTAGAGGTGATCTTGCGCGCGCAGCGATTGAATTAACTCTTCACCGCCAAATAGGTTGATTTCGCAAATGCCCCAATCCGAGCCCGTTTTGCTCAGCATTTCATTGGTGAACAGTGCTTGGTGCGCTCGGTGGAAAGCACCGAAACCAAGGTGAATAATACGGCTTTTGAGTGTAGAACGGTCGTAATCTGGCAGCGAAACAGCAGCATTTAGGGTGGAGTTTGCAATGGTTTTCATTTTATTTCCCTTCTCCCGCAGAGTGCTCTGCGGGATGATTCATTGAAAGAGTTAGTAGCCTAGGACCAGTTTTGGTAAGAACAGACTGAGTTCAGGAATAAAGGTCACCGCCATTAGGGCCGCAATCAGTGCAACGTAGAATGGCAGAAGCGGCTTGATCACTTTGTCGATCGCAACATTCGCCACAGAACAACCGATAAACAACGCACTACCTACCGGTGGAGTACAGATGCCGATCGCCAAGTTGAAGGTCATCATGATGCCGAAGTGAACCGGGTCGATGCCCATATCCAGCGCGATTGGCAGGAAGATCGGCGTGAAGATCAGTACCGCTGGCGTCATATCCATGAAGATACCGACAATCAGCAAGATGATGTTGATGATGAGCAGAATCATCATTGGGTTGTCAGAGATCGCCAGCAGCGCATCGGCAATCATGTATGGAATGTCGGCATTCGCCATCGCCCAAGACATGCCCATAGACGCGCCAACCAACAGCAAAACAATCGATGTGGTGACGGCAGATTCCAAAATGATCTTAGGAAGATCTCGCCATTTCACTTCGCGATACACCAACACCGCCAAAACAAAGGTGTAGACCACGGCGATGGCAGAGGCTTCGGTAGCTGTAAAGATACCGCCGATGATGCCACCCATGATGACCACAATCAGAGCCAGTGAAGGCGCCGCTTTTAGAAATGTATCCCAAACCATCGCTAGCGTTGGGCGAGCAGCAATTGGGTAACCACGACGTTTGGCGATGAGCCCAGCCACCACCATGATGCTCAGACCCATCAAGATGCCCGGAATGTAACCAGCGAGGAACAGCGCCGCGATAGAGGTACCGCCAGAGACTAACGAGAACACGATCAAGGTGTTACTTGGCGGGATCAACAAACCCGATGGACAAGAAGTGATGTTTACCGCGGCAGAAAAGTTTTCATCGTAGCCATCTTTCTTTTGCAGTGGCGACATAGTGCCGCCAACCGCTGCGGCAGATGCGACGGCTGAGCCAGAAATTGAGCCAAACATCATGTTCGCCATCACGTTCACGTGCGCTAGGGAACCAGGAAGACGGCCACCTAACACTTTGGCAAAGTTAATCAGGCGCAGTGCGATACCACCTTGGTTCATAATGTTACCCGCCAAGATAAAGAACGGGATCGCCAGTAGAGCAAAGTTATCAAGACCTGCTGCCATGCGCTGAGCGACAACCGCAATCGCAGGCTCTAATGGTAGGCCCATTAAAATGGTTGCCAGTGAAGAAAGACCAATGGCGAAGGAAACCGGTACACCAATCGCAAGCAGGACTGCGAAGCTACCGAATAGGGTAAGAATTAATTGCCATTCCATTGTGGAACCCTCTATTGATCAAGTTGGGTGTCGGTGAGTAGGGCTTCACCAGACATTAATTGTTTGACGCGCTCATAAGCGAAAATCACGGAATAAAAGATCATCAGTGCGCCACTGATAGGCAGGCAGAAATAGATGTAGCCCATCTCTAGGCCCAATGCCGGGGTTAGCTGGCCAGTGGCCAATGTTTTGAGTGCTAATTGTGTTCCGCCGTGGACCAACACCACATAAGAGAAGAGCGCAATGGCCACTTGGATGACGATTTCATTAACCAGTTTTTTCTTGCCTTTGAGTTTCATCGTCAAAAGGTCAATGGCGAGGTGACGTTTGAGACCTGTGGTGTAAGCGGCACCAATAAGCGCCACCCACATAAAGAGATAGCGAGCCAGTTCATCCGTGACGGTGCTTGGTTTACCGAGTACGTAGCGTGAAAGCACCTGCCAAACCACGCAGAAGACAAGAAAGGTCGAAAGAGAGACAGTAAATGCTGCCAACCCCCTGTTGATATACGTGACCAGTTTATTCATTTTCATTTCCTTAAAGTAAACACGCGGACTGCATAACAATTGGTTTACCAATGTGGGCGAGCGTATTTGTGTAGGGTCTCAAAATAAGCATGTTGTTCTGAGTGGATTATAAGTTAGGCGATTTGGTTGTCACGTGAGCAGCTTCACAAATGAATTGGTTAACCAATTTAAGGGTAATTAGTGTGATTTTGGTCAATCAATTTGCTTTTTTGTTTTGACGATAGGTTTTTCGATCGCCAATAATGACCTCGAAACAAGAAATACCGTGAAAAATTAAAACTACCCTACATATTGGATAACCAATCCAAGGAGAATAGAACAATGATGACGCGTAAGACTCTTTTAAGCGCTGTAGTAGGTGCTGCAATGACCTTCGGCGCCACTGCTTCTGCTTATGCTGCGACCACTTTGAAGCTAAGTCACAACCACCCTCGTGACCATGCAGTACATAAAGCAATGGACTTTATGGCAAAAGAAGTTCGTGAAATGACAGACGGGGAAGTTCGTATCCGTATCTACCCTGATGCGCAGTTAGGCACTCAGCGTGAATCGATGGAGCTGATGCAAAACGGTGCTCTGGATATGGTGAAGAGCAACGCGGCAGAATTGGAAGCTTTCTCCCCTGCTTACGCAGCATTCAACATGCCTTACTTGTTCCGCGATAAAGACCACTACTACAAAGTGACAGACGGGGAAGTGGGTCGTGAAATCCTGAATTCTTCAGCGGACAGCGGCTTTATTGGTGTGACTTACTACGATGCGGGCGCACGTAGCTTTTACACCAACAAACCAATCAATACGCCGGAAGATCTAAAAGGTCTGAAAGTACGTGTACAGCCGAGCCCATCTGCTATTGCGATGGTAAAAGCGTTAGGTGGTAACCCGACACCATTGGCATACGGTGAGCTATACACAGCATTACAACAAGGCGTGGTGGATGCTGCGGAAAACAACATCCCATCATTTAGCTTGAGCCGTCACAGTGAGGTATCGAAATACTTCAGCCTAGACGAGCACACCATGGTGCCAGACGTATTGGTTATTTCGACTAAAACGTACGACAAGCTAACACCTGAGCAACAAAAAGCACTGATGAAAGCAGCAGCAGACTCTTCTGAATACATGAAGAAGTTGTGGGCTGAGTCAGAAGCAAAAGAGCGTACAAAAGCTGAAAAGATGGGCGTAACTTTTGTTGAACCAAATAAAGCGGCATTCGTTGAAGCGGTTCAACCAATGTACGCGGACTTAGAAAAGACAAATCCTGAATTAAATGAACTGGTTGAGAAGATCAAAGCAGTTAAGTAATTCACAAAGTAATTAGTAATAAACAATCGAAAACAAGGTGTTACCACATTCTGGTACATAGAGGTTGACCAATTGTTATTGGTCGTTATGATGGCGTGAGAAGTTAGATGGAATATAGTGATAATATCATCATGATGCCTTTTGAACCGAAAAGACCGTATCAAGAGATCGGTTTAGTCCTTAGACAAGAACTTATCAATGGCCGTTACGTGGTCGGAGATAGGCTGCCGCCTGAGCGCGATATCGCAGAACGTCTCGACGTTAGCCGCACAGTAGTGCGTGAAGCGATCATCATGCTGGAGCTGGAAAACCTTGTCGAAGTGAAGAAAGGTTCTGGAGTGTATGTCATCAATATTCCATCTCAACCGAACTCCCGTGAGAACGTGATCAGCGATGATGCCGGTCCGTTTGAAATGCTCCAAGCTCGCCAGTTGCTTGAAAGTAACATTGCGGAATTTGCAGCGATGCAAGTAACGCCTGGCGACATCGTGAAAATGCGTGCAGCCCTTGAGTTAGAACGAGAAGAACTTGCCAGTGGCACCGCAGATTGCAACGGTGATGAGAAGTTTCACATGTGCATTGCAGAGGCAACTCAAAACTCTGTGCTGGTGGACATGTTGAAGCAATCTTGGGAGCGACGCGAGAGCAGCCCAATGTGGAAGAAACTTCATTCTCACATTGCTGGTCAAGACTACCGTGAAGAGTGGTTAGACGATCACGCCAAAATCCTTGCCGCATTGCAGCGTAAAGATCCAATCGCTGCAAAAAATGCCATGTGGCAACACCTTGAAAACGTTAAACAGCGCCTGTTGGAGCTGTCTGACATCGATGACCCGAATTTTGATGGTTACTTATTCAGTTCCAACCCTGTTGTTCTGCAGGGTGCTGAAAACGGTTAACCACATTGCCGGCTTCGGTCGGCTCTAGTCAGCGCAGCTGCATTATCGTGGCTGCATATTAAGAAGTCGTTGTGCACTTAGCTTGATAAATTCGAGCGGGCTGAGTGCGTCTTAAAAAAGGTGAGTGTCATGGAACAAACTTGGCGTTGGTACGGTCCGAATGACCCTGTGTCGCTAGACGATATTCGTCAAGCAGGCGCAACAGGCATTGTGAATGCCTTGCATCACATTCCAAATGGTGAAGTGTGGTCTAAAGAAGAGATTTTAAAACGTAAAGCCATCATCGAAGAGAAAGGCTTAACGTGGTCGGTGGTTGAAAGTGTTCCTGTTCACGAAGAAATCAAAACTCAGACGGGCAACTTCCAACAATGGATCGACAACTACAAACAAACGCTGCGTAATCTTGCTGAGTGCGGCGTAGATACTGTCTGCTACAACTTTATGCCAGTACTCGACTGGACACGTACAGACCTCGAATTTGAAATGCCGGATGGCTCTAAAGCGCTACGTTTTGACCAAATCGCTTTTGCGGCATTTGAGCTGCATATTCTTAAGCGTCCGGGCGCAGAAGCGGATTATACCGAAGCTGAGCAAGCGCAAGCCCTTGAATACTTCAACAACATGACGGCGGATCAAATTCAACAACTGACAAGCAACATCATTGCTGGTTTGCCGGGCGCAGAAGAAGGTTACACGCTAGAAGAGTTCCAAGCGCAACTCGACCGCTACGCAGGCATTAGCAAAGACAAACTGCGTGAGCATATGGCGTATTTCTTGTCGCAACTGATGCCTGTGTGTGAGGCGCACGGCTTGAAACTCGCGGTGCACCCAGACGATCCACCGCGCCCAATTCTTGGCTTGCCGCGTATCGTTTCAACCATCGAAGATATTGATTGGTTGACCGAAAAAGTGCCAAGCAAAATGAACGGTTTGACCATGTGTACCGGCTCTTACGGTGTGCGTGGTGACAACGACTTAGTGAAGATGATCAAAAAGCACGGCGAGCGCATTTACTTCACCCACTTGCGTTCCACCAAGCGTGAAGAAAGCAACCCAATGACATTCCACGAGGCGGCTCACCTGGATGGCGATGTGGATATGTACAACGTGGTGATGGCGATTCTGGATGAAGAACAGCGCCGCGCAGAAGTGGGCGACCATCGTTTGATTCCAATGCGCCCGGATCACGGCCACCAAATGTTGGATGACCTGAAGAAGAAAACCAACCCAGGCTACTCCGCTATTGGTCGCTTGAAAGGTTTGGCTGAAGTTCGCGGCTTAGAGATGGCACTAAAACGCGCGTTCTACACCAAGTAACGATTTACAATGTAAAACCGTTTTTAAAAGCGCAGGGTTTCGGCTCGGCGCTTTTTTGTTTTCTGACGATTTGCATAGGCGACGTTTGGTTTAAGCGCCTAAAATAGGATGGTTCACCTAACAGATTGTGATAAAGTCCGCGCCTGCGTTTTACCGCATCTTCATTGTTTTTATTGCTTCTTCAACCAAAAGTACAAGGTTTCGCTAATGCCATTTTCTACTCTCTCATTGAGTTCTGAGCTGATTCACGCCCTGCCAAAAGACTTCAAGAAACCGACCGATATTCAAGCGTTGGCCATTCCTGAGCTGTTGGCTGGTCAAGATCTATTGGCTTTGGCAAATACGGGCAGCGGCAAAACCCTTGCGTATGGTTTGCCTTTGTTGGAAAAGCTAGGTGTCAATCCTGAGCAAAAAGCGCTGATTTTGGTACCAACGCGCGAGCTGGCGACACAAGTGAGCGAGGCGATTAACCAAGTTGGTCAAGCTCTTGGCCTTAACGCGGTGTGTTTGTGCGGTGGTGTGGACAAAGAGCAGCAACTGCAAGCACTAGCGACAAACTCTCACATTCTTGTTGCCACAACCGGTCGTTTGGTTGATCTGGCGAACAACGGTTTAGACCTAAGCAATATCCATCACCTAGTGTTGGATGAGGCGGATCGTCTGTTGGATATGGGCTTTTGGCCTGACGTACAAAATATTGCAGGGCAGATTTCAAACCAGCGTCAAACGGCAATGTTCTCGGCAACGTTTTCAGATGAGTTGAAGGGTAAAGCGAAGCTGCTTATGCAGGCACCAAAGCAAGTCGCAGCGCATCAAGAAAACAGCACCAACCAAGATATTGCTGAAACGCTGTACCTCGTCAACAAAGGCAGTAAAACCAAGGCATTGATTGAACTGATTCAAAAAAACGCGTGGACTCTGGCGTTAGTCTTTATTGGTGCGAAAGAGAACGCAGATGGCTTAGCGAAAAAGCTGAATAAAGCGGGCATCTCAACCAATGCACTGCATGGTGACAAGAGCCAAGCAGAGCGAGAAGAAGCACTGGCGCAGTTTAAATCTGGGCAAATTCAGGTGTTGATTGCCACCGATCTACTAGCGCGCGGCATTCACATTGAGCAATTACCTGTAGTGATCAACTTTGAACTGCCAATGCATGCAGAAACTTATGTTCACCGAGTAGGACGTACCGCTCGCGCAGGCGAACAAGGTGTGGCGATGTCATTGGTATGTCATGGTGAAATGGACGCACTAAACGCGATTCGTCACCTGACTCAACGTGCATTGCCAGTGCAAGATCTGGAAGGTTTTCCAGTAACGGATAAGCCATCAACTGGCGAGAGCAAACGCGCGCCACGCGATAAAAAAGCCAACCGCCGAACTAATGCTAAGAAGAGCATTAAGCAGTTCCAAGGTAAGTCGAAACGCCCAGCCCCGAGTGCGAAGTAAACCAAAAAACCACGCTCTGACGGCATAGTCGGTTCAGAGCGTGGCTTAAAATTTTACTTTGGGGTGTTAACCCACAGTTGGGCCAACCAAGCGCATTTCCCAATCTTCAACTTCGCCAGTTTCTAGGCGGCGCTCGACCAACTTGCCCCAAGATTCAACCAATGGAAGTTCTGCCAGTTGGCTTAGCTCTGTTTTATCCAGGCAGCCAGTGAAAACCGCGCCCATGATGCGAGCCAGTGGCCATTCTGGATAAGGTCTTTCGCACAGAATAATCTCGTCACCTGCACCGATATCGCCTTCTTCCAGCACTCGGAAATACCAGCCTGTTCGAAGCGTATCTTGCAGTCTTCTCGCCATGTCGTGTTGGTCAAAGCGTATGTTAAGCTTCCAACAAGGCATGCGACCTTGCGACACTTCCAGTAGTGTTGAGCCAATGCGAATTTTATCTTTCAAGCAAATCGTGGATTCGGTTACGCCTTCGGAGCTGATGTTTTCGCCAAAGCCGCCGGCGGATTGGAAAATAGTTCTTTCGCCTAATTCTTGTTGCCAGATTGGGTAGTGTTCGCTTGGGTAAATATGAAGCGCTTTTTGAATGCCACCATGAAAGCGCGGATCGCCTTGCTCATCACTGATAAAACCGAGCTCTGTTGCGTGCTGGCGCTCAGGCAGCACTTGTTTGTTGATAGCGCTTTGCGCTCCATGAGCATAAGGGACGGTTTTCCCTGCTAGCACAGCTTTTACGACGCCGATTTTCTTCATGTAACCTCCTTGTTATTTGAATGAGAGATAAAGTGTTTACCTTCATTCACGATGCGGAGCATGATAGCCTAGAGAACTTGTGTCGGAATAGGGATGAAAAGACAATCAACAATGCTAACTCGCCAAATTGATTCGAAGTCAGGCGTCACCACCTCCAATGAGATGATGGCCGCGAATCCCCATTCTCCTGCATTGGTTAAAACCATCGACATGCCCAAAGGTTACATAGATGCGATGCACGAACATACCTGGCATCAAGTCATTTTCCCGATCAAAGGGCTTTTGCAAACCCAAACCGATCACTACCAGCACCTTGTGCCCCATACCTCTGCGCTGTTTGTTCCTGCGGGCATTCAACATGAATCTATCGCGCTAAGTCATACCACGTTTGTTGGCATCTACCTCAATCCGGCTTTTGGAACCGAGTATCAGTATCAAGTGCGAACCATTACGCTCACGCCGTTTTTAAATGAGCTGCTACAGGAAATTCGCCGCCAGTGCGAAGGGGGTGTAAGTGATGGGGAAGTGTCGCGCTTGCTTGCGGTGCTGCATGATCAAATTTTGAAAAGCAACGTGCAGACATTTCAGTTATTACTGCCACAAGACAGACGACTAAAACTGATTTTCGAGCAACTGACCGACGAGCCGGCGTTGAGCTGTTCGCTAAAAAAGTGGGGGGAGAAAATTGGCGCGTCTGAGCGCACTTTATCACGGTTGTTCGCCAAGGAATTCAACACTTCATTTCTGCTTTGGCGGCAACAAATTCGGCTAATTTACTCGCTTTCTTTGTTAGATGAATCGTTGCCAATCCAAGCCATTGCAGACCTAGTGGGTTATCAAAATGACTCATCCTACATCAAAGCATTTAAAGCCTATTTTGATATGACGCCACAACAGTTTAGAGTGAACGGCGCATCGCGCAGGTCGAAATACAGATCTTCGACTTCACTTAATGCTTTTGAGAAGAAGCCAAGAAACGTCCCTTTTTAATTTCAATTACATGGTATGAGTAACAATGGCACCAACGATAAATACACGAGTTAATCAATTCTGTTTTGGTCAACCCAAAACGTCGCTGTCGTTGGAAAAAGTGCCCCTAAAACCGCTTGCTCAGGGCAAGGTTCGGGTGCGACTGGAAGCCACCAATATTAACCCAAGTGACTTGCTTTCCATTCATGGAGTTGGGCAATACCGCCGCGCTCACGTACCACCTCGCGTGCCGGGGTTTGAAGCGGTTGGGCGTGTGGTGGAAGTCAGTGCTGTTGGTCAAACTGGCTTTCAAGTTGGGCAAAAAGTGCTGGTAGCGATGAGTGGTACTTGGCAATACTACATCGATGCTTCGCCCGAGAATCTTTTTCCGCTACCTGAAAGTTTGGATAACGGCTATGCCTGCCAGTTGTACATCAACGCGCTAACCGCGTGGGTTATCACCACTAAAGTGGCTAAGTTGAACAAAGGTGATGTGGTGATCATCAATGCGGCAGGGTCAGCGATCGGTAAGATATTTGCCCAGCTCGCTCATTCACTGGGTTTTACACTGATTGCTGTGACTTCAAAGCCAGAAGAGTATCCGTACGATACAATTCCAGTGTTGGACGCGAAGAAAGACTTACACGCGCAACTGCAAACGCGCAAACTGCCACAACCAACGGTCGCTTTGGATGCGATAGGCGGTGAGGCTGGCACAGATCTCATTCGTACCTTGAAAGAAAATGGCCAATACATCAACTACGGAACATTGTCGTTAGCGCCTTATACGCCCGTGTTTTTTGAGTCCATGAAGGCCAACAACATCGACTTTAGTACCTTCTTTTTGCGGTATTGGGAAGAATCGGTAGGCAAAGGCGGGAGAAAGACGGTATTCGCTGAAATGTTAAAACACTTTATTGCCAATGATATAAAGCTCGCAGTTGCACACTACTTACCGTTAGAAGCATTTCAAACTGCGATTGAACAAATTGAAAAAAAATCACTAGCGCGGAGTGGCAAGATTATTCTAACCATGTGAACACAAAAAGGGATGGCACTCACCATCCCTTTTGCATTTTAGTTAGGATTAACGAAACTGCGGCATGTAATCGAGGTTCGCTTGAATCGTTTCTTCCAATGCTTGCTCTAGAATCGTTCCTGTTGTGACCAGTGGGTTCAGAATCAACGCTCGGTGCGCCGCGTTGCGGTTGCCTGTGACCGCAGCTTCTACTGTTAGTGATTCAAAATCCTTCATCAATTGAATCAGGCGCAGCGTATCTGTTGGGAACGGCGCAACATTCAAAGCTACTGGCCCTGATTTGGTGATCATACAGCTGACTTCCACAGTGCAGTCGTCCGGCAAGCCCGCAATCGCGCCGTTGTTGCGAGTGTTCACGTGCATGATGGTGCGTTTGTCATTGTAGATAGAGCTCATCAGCTCACAGGCCGCTTCTGAGTAATATTGGCCACCGCGCTTTTCGAGTTCTTTTGGTTTCTCGTTAAGCTCTGGGTTGCGGTAGATATCGAACAGACGTTTCTCCATCGCTTTGACCACTTCGCCGCGTGTGCCTTCGCCGTTCGCTTCTTCAATTTCCTGCTTCATGATGTCTTCGCTGGTGTAGTAGTAGCGAAGGTATGCGCATGGAATCATCCCCATATTATGCAGCAGTTCTGTTGGCCATTCGAATGGAGGAATGTTTTGTGGAACGAGAGGATCGTTGCCCGATAAGATCTCTTCGACTACCTCTTGCAGCTTATCGCGACCTTCATGCAGGATCTGGCGCGCCCAGATAAAGTGGTTCAAACCCGCGACTTGCAATACAAAGTCTTGCTCGTCAGCCCCCAGCATTTGCGCGATGCCTTTTTGCATGATCACTGGCACGTTGCACAAACCGACCGCTTTTACTTTGGTGTGCTTGAGAATCGCTTCGGTCACCATGCCCGATGGATTGGTAAAGTTCAGCAGCCAAGCGTCTGGACATAATTCTTCCATCTCTTTACAGATTTCTAGCGCGATAGGAATGGTGCGACAGGCATTAGCAAAACCGCCTAAACCATTGGTCTCCTGACCGATCATGCCGTATTTAAGCGAGATGCGTTCATCGCGGATGCGACCTTCCAAACAACCCGCGCGAAATTGAGAACAGACAAAATCGGCGTCTTTTAATGCGGGTTTGCGATCCAGCGTGACGTGAACATCAATATGAGACAGGTTGTTTTTCGCCAACATACGGCGCGTTAAATCGCCAATGATGCTGACTTTCTCTTTGCCATCTTCAATATCGACCAACCACAACTCGCCGATAGGCAGTTCATGATTGCGCTTGATGAGACCTTCGATAAGCTCAGGCGTGTAACTGGAGCCTGCGCCAATAATGGTAATTTTTAGATTCTTTTTCATCGTGCTGTTTCTCGTTATGGATAAGACAGTTTGATTAAAAAGCATCGTGATTCGCTATACAAACCAATTGAAACTTGCTATGCATTAGCCTTTCTAATTTATGTTGAGTGCCAAGATGGACAGAAAACAGCAGATGCTCTCTAACATGTACACTTTCGCCGTTGCTGGTAAGTGCCTGAGTTTTACCAAAGCCGCTGAAGAGTTGTTTATAACCCAAGGGGCAGTGAGCCAACGCATTAAGTCACTGGAAGAACAACTGGGTTTCAGCTTATTTGTGCGTATGACTCGGCGATTAGAGCTGACCAAAGAAGGAGAGCGGTTACTGCACGCGCTTAACCAATCGTTTGAGGTGATTTTCTCTGAACTTGAAGACATCAAATTCAACGAGCTGCGTGGCGAGCTTTACATCGGCGTGGCCCCCACGTTTGCACAGAGTTGGTTACTGCCGCGTATGGTGGAATTTCAGCGTTTGTATCCTTCTCTCAATATCAAGCTTCGAGTAAAGGCAAGCCGATTAGATTTCTTACATGAGCCCGTTGATATTGCGATTTACTACAGTGACAGCGAGCATCCGGGGTTCCATCATCAAAGGCTATTTGATGAAGAGTTGATGCCGGTTTGTAGCCCTGAATACAGCCAAATACATTTCTCCGATGGTATGAGTAGTGCCAGCCAATTTGAGGCCGTGACCTTTATCCATTGCACAGAATCGTTAGAAGCAAACGAGCCAAATCATGAATGGCAGAGCTGGTTAGCAAGCCAAAGCAACTCTGAGCTGAAATCGCTTAATGTGATGGAGAAAACCTACCTTTTTAACCATGCCGATATGGCAATGATTGCCGCCAAAAACAGCATGGGAATCGCAATGGCGCGGGCGTCTTTGGTGCAAACCAGTTTGGAAAAGGGAGAACTGGTCGCGCCTTTTGAACGCGTCAACGCCGGGAGAGGGTACGATTTGATTTGTTTAAACGGCCAGCAGCACAGACCGAAAAATGCGGCGTTTATCGAATGGCTAGAAACGCAGCTACCTCCCCTTGCATCGCAATAAAAACAAAGGGAGGCACAAGTCTTAGTTTGCGATGATTTCATCCATCAAGCGGTCAATGTGAATCACCACTTGCTCACTCGCGTCTTCCATCGAGTTGATGGAGGTCACCATGCCGGCCATATTTCCTGACTTCGCGTGGTTCATCGCATCACGGCCGCTATCGTGCACACCTTTGTGTGGCGCTTCGAGCTGTGCGTAGCTTCTTAGTTGGCTATATGCTTTGCCGTCACCTCTGTAGTACCACTGGCCCAATCGACATTCTGAATGGCTATTGACGGTTTCACCAAAAGAGCCACTTTGCAGCAAGCGATAGATGTTGTTTTTCCAAATGGCATGATCAAGCTTGACCGTATCGAGGAAAGAGCGGGTAGACGCAAAGTGGATCACCCGTTTCATGTGCTCTGATTTGACAACCACCTCGTTGACGATTGAGCCAATTTGCGCCGAAGAGGCGGATACTTCTTCTGCGCAGATTTGGTTTTCATCAATCGCGCTTTTGATTGAGCTGACTTGGGTTAGCACTTGATTAACCAGTGAATCAATTTGTTCGCTCGCTTCACTGGCTTTACCTGCCAAATTTCTTACCTCGTCCGCCACCACGGCAAATCCGCGGCCTGCTTCACCAGCGCGTGCTGCCTCAATCGCTGCGTTGAGAGCCAATAAGTTCGTTTGGTCAGAAATCTCTTGGATAGTAGATACAAGGTGGGAAATAGAAGTCGCGGTGCTATCTAATATCTGCACAGATTCAATGCTTTGAGTGGCTTGTGAGCTGATTTTTACCGCTCGGTCATCCAGACGTGCGAGTGCTTGATGTGTTTGCTTGAACATATCATCAAGCAGCTTTAGCTCTTCGTTTTCATGCGCCATAGATTGAGCGCTTTCGACCATCGCTGTGCGAATGGTTTGGAGCATATCTCCGCCTTTCAAGCTGCTCGACATCAACTCGTCGCTACTTTCGTAACGCTGTTGCGCTGTGTTCAGTAGTTGTTTGGCTTCTTTTAACTGACATTCCAACGTCTCAACGTCGGTTTGGTACTTGTCTTTAAGGCTCGCTAATTCCTGCTTAAGCGCCTCATTTTCCATTTTTAATTTTTTTGATCCGAACATGTTTTTTATAAATGCAGCAAGGTTTTAAAAAATTCATGTTAAATCAGTTGGATAAGCAATGCACCATGACTTTCATATACTTGTTCATTTTTGTCACATTTTTTATGTGGGTTTTCATAAAAAGAGCGAAAGTCACCCCTATCAATGTGAACGTGGTCAACACTGAGTGACGGATGAGCGAATCTAAATGGAAAGCTATGGAATAGAAAAGGGCGGGTGGAAGATAGGGGAAGAGGGCCCTTCCCCTTAGTATTTCGAGTGCTGAGGTTTTACTTTATGTGGAAAATTTGTTCAGTTTCAAGAGACGTCATCGCGCGAATTTGACGCCAAATGTAGTAAAAAATACCAAACATCATCAACATGCTAGGAATGGCGATCATTGGGTAGCTGTAAAGTGTCAACTTACCGAGCTCTTCATTGAAGGCCGCAGTGCCTGATGGGCTGGTGACGATCCATGTAGCAAGGAAGTAGTTCATTGCAGATGAGAATGCAAAGGTGCTTGCGAACAAGTAGTTCGAAGACATTAGGCAACGTTCGAACGCATCGGTTTTACCATTTTCTCTCAAACGCTCGTTAATCAATGCGAGGTTCAAAACCGTGTCGTTCAATACCATTTTTTGCATCAATGGGTAGCGGGTAAAAGTGGAGCCCAATACCGCGATGCCGATCAGGCCGGGAATCAAGGCTTCTTTCAAGGCTAACCAGCGAGTATCAAGCTCCAACAAGCCGATGCCACCAGTTAATAATACGCTGATAAAACCAAGCGCTGAGATAAAGTTAAATTTCTTGTTGCGGATGAGATCCATACCGCCGTAAACCACAGGAAAGAGCAAAGCGACAACCAGTGCCATTGCGGTTCCTAGGTGCTCTTCACCACTGTATTTCATCAAGATGAACGAAGGGATGAATACGTTAAAAAGGATCTCGAATAGGGGATTCGACTTTTTCGCCGTCGTGTTACTCATAATTTCCTACTGACTCTATTATGTCGGCTGCCATTGTACTTTGGGTGGAAGTGTTCATCCAGTAACGCCAGATGTAAAGCGTTAACGCACCAAGTTATGTAACGACTTATGAAATAGACCCGAGCATAGCCAGTTAGTTGGCATGATTGACCAAGTTTTTTTGGTGGCTAGGTGAGCTCCATACCAGTAGGAACTTCTGTCTTAATGGTTTCCTTGCTGCGCGATGAGCTGGTTGCGCGCTCTGAATAATCGAGTCGCCACCGTGTTGTGATTGAGCCTCAAGGCTTGGGCAATCTCATCATGATTCAGCCCAGCCACTAGGCTCAAGAGCAATGGCTCTCGGTATTTGGGTTTGAGAATCATCATTTGTTTTTGAAGCCAATCTTGGGCCATGTCGTGGTCACTGCCGGGGTAGGTTTTTGTCTGTATTGCACACTCATCAATGTCGACAAAATCGAACTGTTTTCTATCAAAGCGCCGAGCATTCTCACGACGCAAAATAGTGATGAGCCAAGGCTTCTCGGCGTTGGGATCATTTAAGTTATCAAAGAATCGCCACGCTTTCAGGAAGGTCTCTTGCGCCAAATCTTCAGCAATGTGTTGATCTTTGCACAGCCAATATGCGAGACGATAGATATCTTGGTATCGCTCTTTCGTCAGTGCTTCGTAACGTTTTTGTTTTTCCATAACATTAAGACCTGAAGTGTAGAAGTGGGCTGCAAGGTAACCTCTGAAACATCGAAGGTTACCTGCGGTTTCGTCCTTGCCCGTTTAAAATGGCTGAGTAGAAAAACGTGAGTATTGAAGGGCGTCTGCGACTTCTTGAGCTTTAGATTCCGAAGTCATGAGATGCAGTAATTTAAGGGCGGCCTGATAGCTGACTAGGCTGCCGTTTGAGGTGATGATGCTATCATCAACCACAAAATTCTGGTCGAACTGTACATCAACTGCTGGATAGTCTTTTTGTAATCCGTTTTCACCTCCTGCCCACGTCGTCGCTTTCTTACCGTTTAACAGGCCAGCCTCGGCCAATAGATACGCACCAGAGCAATTACTTGCCATCCAATCTGCCGCCTTTGATGTGGTTTGAATAAAGTGAATGAGATCCTTGTTTTCGATTAGCGCATCCATGTCGTAGCTGGATGTTAAAACCAGCACGTCGAGTTCTGGCTGATCGCCAATCCAAGCATCCACACCAATTTCTAATCCCTCTTCAGTGGTGATGGTTTTCTGATCAGAGACGGAAATGGTGAGCACTTCATAATCACTAAACCAAGTCAGCCGACTTGCGACGCCAAAGACCTCTAAAGGCGCAGTGACATCAGAGGTCAGTACGCCGTCATAAACCAGAATGCCAATGCGTTTATCCGCCGCATGTGCCGTTTGAAGCATCCCAAAGAATAGGACTAAGGTCGCTATTAGTAGTTTTAGTGCATTCTTTAATCCATTTTTACCCATTGTTTTTTCCTCGCTAACAGAGCATCAAGTTATTGAGATTCATTATATTTGGGCTGATTGGTGATTGAAGAGCCAGTTTGTCTTTACTAAAGTGAAGAAAGTTCACGAATGGAATGTGCGAGTTTTATGGATAAGATACGGTCCCTACGATTTTTTATTGCTACTTTAGAAGGTGGCAGTTTTGCTGCAGCCGCCAAAGCGTATGGCACAGACCCTTCTACAGTGAGTAAAGCAATCCATCGTCTTGAAAGCGACTTGGGAATACAGCTGTTCCAGCGTTCTACGCGACAGATCCGTCTGACAGAAGCTGGTCGTCGATACGCAAATACCGCTAGGTTTGTACTGGACGAACTGGCTGCGTGTGAGGATTCCTTAAAAAGCCACAATGATGCGCTTTCAGGGCTGCTTAAGATTAATGTGCCGGTCTCCTACGGTCGCCTTTACATTCGCCCTTTATTAAAAGAGTTTTGCCGCCGCTACCCCAGCATCACTATCGATATTCATTACGATGACGCCTACGTTGATATTATTGAACAAGGGATTGATGTGTCGATTCGTTCTGGTGTCGTTCAGGACAGCCAGTTGATCGTGCGCCAGCTGAGTCCTATCGATTTTATTATTTGTGGCAGTCAGGATTACTTAACACGGCATGGTGTTCCGAGCGGCCCGGACGCATTCAATGACCATTCTTGGGTTCGTTTTCGTTTTAAACAAACGGGGAAACTGTTGCCGATTCGGATGCCAGAACCAGACGGCACAAGTGAGAACAACCCCGAGAGAAATTTTATTGTAAACGACGGCGAATCGATGGCAGAGCTTTGCGCAGAAGGCTTAGGGTTAACTCAGATTCCTCACTTTATCGCGAGAGATTGGCTCAAAGCCGGGCGTTTAGTGCCGATATTTCCGAGCATGCGTCAAGCAGGAAATGGCGTGTATCTTCTCTATGCTAACCGGGAATATGTGCCTGCCCGAGTGAGGGTGTTCATCGATTTTATCACTCAAGCAATACAGGATATGGATGAAACGCCATTCCATACGTGGGCTGAAACGTTGCCGATTTACCAACCGAACCAAGGCGATTGAAAACTTCATGTGAGTCTTTGGTTAAAACACTCCAAGCCATATGGTGCTTTTATTGGTTTTTGTTAGGTTATTGGGCGTTATTATCGAAAAGCGCAGTTTGCTCTTCGTCACTCATAAAGGAAAGACAATGCCAACTAAGATCTTAGTGCCTGCTTTGGCCCTACTTCTCAGCGCATGTGGCGGCGACGGGGAGTCGTCAGCACCTGTAGAAAACGGCTCTCAAAACACAGGTTCCACATCGTCACAAGGTACATTTGCCGAGCAGATGCTCGCAGCGGTCAACAGTGCTCGCTCTACCAAACAACAGTGTGGCGCAACCACCATGCCACCTGTTGGAGCTCTGACTTGGAGCTACGATTTGGAAAGCGCTGCTTATCGACATTCGAGCGATATGGCGAACAGCGATTTCATGAGTCATACAGGCTCTGACGGCAGCACGCTGTCAGATCGAGTCAACGCAACGGGCTATGCTTGGAGCGCTATTGGTGAGAATGTCGCCGTAGGGCAAAGCTCCATTAACGCCGTCGTCAATGCTTGGCTATCGAGCGAAGGTCACTGCCTCAATATCATGAGTGCGGATTTCGATCAGATGGGCGCGTCGCTTGTCGAAAATCACTCTGCAAGCTACGGGTATTACTGGACTCAGGTTTTTGCCAAACAGCGCTAATGCGATAAATAAACCTGATAGATAAACTAAAACGCCAGCAGTCACCATCTGCTGACGTTTTGTTATTTAAGCCTTTTTAGCTTGTCAGGTTACGAAGTTTTGGATCATCCGTCAGGTATTCAACAAATTCGATCTCAAAACCTGCAGGGTCAACAAAATACACATTCTTGCGGTATGGCTCATCAGCCCCAGGTTGGGCAATTGGGTAACCTGCATCGGTCAGCCTTTTGATGATGGCATCGACGTTATTGGTTACATAAGCAAAATGCGCTAGTCCAACTTGATGGCCGCCCAACTCGCGGTTCTCACCTTCACCGTGGTCACTCATCGCAATGTATTGATACTCGTCGCCAAAGTGCAGCCAGTTTCTATGCTTGCCGCTCCATGTACCTTCTCCCTCGTCACGCACGTACCAATGTGGAAATGCAGTTTGATAAAACTTCAGCATTTCAGGGATGTTTTTCACGACTAAATTAATATGTTCTAGTTGGATCATGATGTGCTCCTTTTTGTCATTTCCTAGCCAACGATGAACATGCTAAAACCTCAAGTTAAGTCGAGGTAAAGGGCTGTTTTAAATTTTTTAGGGTTGGTGTCTTTGGAGCTTGATACATGGAGAGATTCGGTGGGGTGGTACTTTGAATCTGCGAGTTGGGTTATGTGCTTGCAACCCTCCCAAAAACCAAAAAAGCCAGCAGTTAGTACCTGCTGGCAAAGTCTTTGGGCTTCTAGGTTTTTGCTTTTCTTTCTTGCCACTCCGTTCTACACGTTGCCCCGATTGGTTTTCAGGGGAAGAAAACACTGCACCGTGCGCTTTGTGTTCAAGAAATTTGGAGATTAACCTTGCTTACGGATGAGGTAGTCAAACGCGCCTAAGCTTGCTTTTGCACCTTCACCCATCGCAATGATGATCTGTTTGTAAGGAACCGTCGTTGCGTCACCGGCTGCGAAGACACCTTCTAGGCTGGTTTCACCACGGCTACCAACTTCAATTTCACCGCGCTCAGAAAGCACTACTTCTGAATCTTTTAGCCATTCTGTGTTTGGTACTAGACCGATTTGAACAAAGATACCTGACAGTTCAATCTCTTTGATTTCATCTGTGTTACGGTCTTTGTACTTCAAGCTTGTTACGCGAGTACCGTCACCCACTACTTCTGTGGTTTGCGCCATCGTGATGATGTCGATGTTTGGTAGAGAGTTCGCTTTGTCGATAAGCACTTGGTCTGCGCGAAGTACGTCTGCAAATTCAAGAACGGTTACGTGCTCAACAATACCTGCTAGGTCGATAGCCGCTTCGATGCCTGAGTTACCACCACCGATAACCGCAGTTTTCTTGCCTTTGAATAGCGGGCCGTCACAGTGTGGGCAGTACGCGACGCCTTTGTTGCGGTACTCTTGCTCACCCGGAACGTTCATTTCACGCCAGCGTGCGCCAGGGCTTAGGATGACACTCTTACTTTTCAGCGTTGCGCCGCTTTCAAGTTGGATGTGAATCAAACCATCTTCTGTATGTGCTGCGCCCATCAGTTTTTGCGCTTGTTGCTCAGTCACGACGTCTACGTCGTATTCTTTTAGGTGCTCTGCTAGGTCAGTCGCCAGTTTTGGACCTTCAGTACGTTTTACCGAGATAAAGTTCTCGATTGCCATAGTGTCCATCACCTGACCACCGAAGCGTTTAGCGACAACACCAGTGCGAATACCTTTACGCGCTGCGTATAGTGCTGCTGCACTACCACCAGGGCCACCGCCGACAACTAGCACGTCGTATGGGTCTTTTTCGTTCAGTGCTTTGGCGGCTTTCTCGCTCGCACCGTCATCCACTTTGTTTAGGATTTCAGTTAGAGACATACGGCCTTGACCGAATAGCTCTCCGTTTACGAATACGCTTGGTACTGCCATGATGTCGCGTTGTTTCACTTCATCTTGGAATAGTGCACCGTCGATCATGGTTGCTTTCACTTTCGGGTTGATCGCCGCCATCATGTTGAACGCTTGAACCACGTCTGGACAGTTTTGGCACGACAGTGAAATGAACACTTCAACTTCCAACTCTTTATCTAGCGCTGCGATTTGTTCAATCACTTCCGGCTCTAGTTTGATTGGGTGACCACCAGAGTGCAGCAATGCCAGTACCAGAGAGGTAAATTCGTGACCCATTGGTAGGCCAGCAAAGCGGAGTGCTGTGCCTTTTACTGGGTTCGTCACCGTCATCACTGGTTTACGTGCGCTTGCGTTGTCGTCACGTTCAACGGTGATAAAGTCGCTCATCTCTGCAATTTGGTTCGCTAGAGACAGAATGTCATTCGATGCTTTGCTTTCATCTAGACTAACCACTAGACGAACGTCTTCTTTTACATTAGCCAGATATTGTTTGAGTTGTTGTTGGATCGCTTGGTCTAACATAGTTGTTGTTACCTTAAATAAACAAAAGAGTGGTTACTCTGGATAAAATCAGTAGGGAGAGAGCAAACCAGGCAGAAGGTCGTCAAGGTATCTAACCTGGAATGCTCTCTAAGTTAAGCGTCAATTAGCATGTCAAATTGAGCTTAAATTCAGTGGCTTAGATTTTGCCTACTAGGTCTAGAGAAGGAGCTAGCGTCTCTTCGCCTTCTTTCCATTTTGCTGGGCAAACTTCGCCTGGGTGTGCTGCTACGTACTGAGCTGCTTTCACTTTGCGTAGTAGGTCTTCTGCGTCACGACCGATACCTTCAGCAGTGATTTCCATTGCTTGGATAGTACCTTCTGGGTCGATTAGGAACGTTGCACGGTCTGCAAGGCCTTGACCTTCACGCATCACACCGAAGTTGTTTGTGATGTTGCCTGTTTGGTCGCCAAGCATGTAGTACTGGATCTTGCCGATTGTTTCTGAGCTATCGTGCCAAGCTTTGTGAGTGAAGTGTGTGTCTGTTGATACTGAGTACACTTCAACGCCGCGTTTTTGTAGCTCTTCGTAGTGGTCTGCTAGGTCACCTAGTTCTGTCGGACATACGAATGTGAAGTCTGCTGGGTAGAAGAAGAATACAGCCCATTTGCCTAGAACATCTTGTTCTGTTACTTCAACGAATTCGCCGTTTTTGTATGCTGTAGCTGCAAATGGTTTGATCTTTGTATTAATCATTTTTTACTTTCCTCAGAATGTTTTAGGGTGAGCAGTTCTTGCTTTCGGAAAGTATATTCGCATCGGATTGTGTTTAAGGAAAATTGCTTGTAACTATCCTATTGATAGACAAATCCTATTTTCGCTAATAGGGAAATCCGATTATAGACGCGAGAAGTTGATAGGTTTTATTGAAGAATGGCAGTAGAAAGAGTGTCTGAAAGCAATGAGATCAATAAAGCCTGCAATGGCAGGCTTTTAGCTATTGAGAGGAGTTTATAAAGGGCTTGGCGGTTAGCTGAGCTTATCGAGCACTTTCTCGCAGAGCGTTTTTAGCGTCACCAATTCTTCTAGATCCAACGTGAACTTACAGGCAATGGCATCAGGGACGGACTTCGCCTGATCTTTAAGTGCTCTGCCTGCTTCAGTAAGGTTCAATACGCGTACGCGCTCGTCGGTTTCACTTCTTCCTCTGCTCACAAAGCCTTTTGCTTCTAAGCGTTTTAGCAACGGGGTGAGCGTTCCTGAATCGAGGTGAAGCTGTGAGCCCAACTCTTTTACGCTCGTGCCATCTTTTTCCCACAATACCATCATTACCAAGTACTGCGAGTAGGTGAGATCAAGTGCGTCCAACAACGGTCGGTACGCGCGAATCACAGCGTTCGCAGCGCTGTATAGCGGAAAGCAGACTTGATTCTCTAGTAACAATTTTTCGTCTGCATTCAATGTACTTGGGGAGTAACACTGGCTCATGGGCTTAATCTCGATAAAGGCGATAAAAATAAATTGTGCACAATATAGTTGCAAACTATCGTTGTTTCGATGTAAGGTTGCAAGCAATTAAATTGTGCACAACTTAAATTGAAGGGGATATTCGCATGACAACATTATACAAAACTCAAGCTACTGCTCTGGCTGGCCGTAATGGTCAAGTAAAAACCAACGATGGTCTGCTGGATCTTGAACTTGCTTACCCAAAAGAGATGGGTGGCACAGGCGCAGCAACGAACCCAGAACAACTGTTTGCAGCGGGTTACTCGGCTTGTTTCTCTAACGCGATTTTGCACGTTGCGCGTGAAGCAAAAGTAGCGCTAAAGAGCGCACCTGTGACAGCTGAAGTAGGCATTGGCCCGAATGAAAACGGTGGCTTTGCTTTGACCGTTGGCCTCGCGGCAGAGTTAGACCTACCACAAGAACAAGCACTAGAGCTGACGCGCATTGCCCACCAAGTGTGCCCATACTCAAATGCCGTTCGTGGCAACATTGACGTCGCCGTTACAGTAAATGGTGAAGCGATCTAATCGCTTTAGACACTGTTCTAATGCAAGAAAGCCTGCGAGCGTGCAGGCTTTTTTCGATTTGAGTGGGGCGATAAGGGTTAACGCGACTCCAACGGGTAAGAGCGATAACTCCACATACCGTAAGTACGCAGCGCATCGCGGTAAATGCCAAGTAGTTCGCTCTCGCAGGCTTTCGCTAAGTCTTTGAGGGGTTTGTCTGGGTAACTTACGGTGTCGAAAGTGATGCCCTGCGGGCCAGTTTGCCAACTAGCGATTTCAAACAAGGTTTGACCACGACGCACGTGACTTGCCGAGCTGATAATGGTCGCATGTTTGATGTTGTGGCGCGCCAAGGCGTAGCTGCTGAACAGGGCATTGCCTACCGTGCTGGTGGCGTAGTTTTCTTCGATGATGCGGTCTTTGCTGACTCCTTTTTCAATCAGCCAGTCCGCCATCAATTTACCTTCGGTTTTGTGGTTCTTTGGTACGCCGCCCGTCAAAATAATTATCGCATCTGGGTTCGCTTTCGCCATTGCTAACGTGGTTTCCAAACGCTCAACCAAGATTTGGTGCATTGAACCATCCGGATTCAGTGCGTATCCCAGTGTGACGATCGCCCCTTTGTTGTCCAGTTTGCCTTTATCGGCTTTCTCTTTCAGCGGCGTTGCCAAAACGCGATCTACTGTGTCGAAAATGCGGTTGATGTCTGCTGCTTTGCCGGCATTCAGTTTGGCCAGCGTTGCCATGTGTTGGTCTGATTCGGTTTGATTGCCTTTAAAGCGCTGCCACACCGCAAGATAAGCGTGTAAATCTGCATCGTCCGGCGCCACCGACAAGGCTTGTTCGAACAGTTCAATTGCTCGATCGACGTTCTTGTTGTAAATCTGCGCATTTGCCGCAGAAATGAGTAGGTCGGTGCGGTATGGCTCAAGTTGGTAAGCTTCTAGCAATCGGTCGGTAACTATCTCCATATTGCTCGGCATTTTCGCGGTAAAACCAGCGTGAGATATACGCGCCGGCGATTTAAAGGCTTCCACGGCGTCATTCAAAAGTTGGTCGACAACTTGACGTTTGGTCACCAGTTGCGAGTAGTCTGCGGAAGATTGGATTGTAGAATCGTTGGCGGCCAGTGAATAAGGGGCTGCTGTCAGCGCAATTACGCTGCCAAGGGCGATAGCCAGGAGGTTCTTCTTCATGGGTGAATCCTAGTTTTGTTATTTTTCGAATTAGAAAGGTGGATTTTTTCAGTCTAGGTTTGGCTCATGAATAAACTGTGAAACGAATCTCAAAGCTGCCGAGCCAAGCGACCTTTATCGCCAAAACACGAAGTAGGATCACGAAAATGGTTTACTAATTATTTGTCATGTAACTGTTTGGTTTAAAAGATAAACAGTGCGAATACAACAAAACGTAGGCATTAAAAAAGCCCGAGTAAGACTCGAGCTTTTTAGATTCGACTGAACGAGAGTTGCTTACACGTAGTACGCTTCAACTTCGCCTTTCAGTTTGATCAGCATTGGGTTACCGAAACGGTCTTTTGCTTTAGGAGACGCAATTTTTACCCAACCTTCACTCACGCAGTATTCTTCTACGTCAGTGCGCTCTTTACCGTTGAAACGGATACCGATTTGGTGCTCAAAACATTCTTTGATGAAGAATGGGCTGCGTGGGTTACCTGCTAGGCGATCTGGTAGAGCTGGTTTTGCTGTATCTGTCATGTTTGTGACCTAAATTCCGTAAAAAAGTGCGCTATTGTAGTCAGTGCACAGTGAGTGTTCAAGATAACCTTCAACTAATCTGCTCTCGATACAATTTGGGGCTTGCGCCGGCTTTACGTTTGAATACGCGAGAAAAGTAGAGTGGGTCGGTATAACCAACGATACGACCAATGTGATTGACCGAATAGTTGGTTGTGACCAACAATTGTTTCGCTCGGCTAATACGTTGGTCGTCACGCCATTGAGTAATGGTCATGCCAACTTCATCTCGAAATAGATGCCCTAAGCGTGAGGCGGACAGGCAGGTGAAATCAGCGATGTCTTCTAGTGTGAAATTTTGATTCAGGTTCTGCGTCATGTAGTTCATCGCTTCAATAACACGAGGATCTAACGGTTTGCTCACCACATCAGGTTGAATAGTTTTACAACGAATCAGCAGTTGTTCCAGTAAGTTAATCGCGAGATCATCTCGATAAGGCATGTCTGATTTGGAAATGTACTCAATGTCGATGAATAGGCGTTCAATCTGAGAAATCGTGCTGTTATCCAATCCTTGAGTGAGATACACACCATTTCGTTGTTCATGCCAACACAACCAGTCATTCCAAAAGGCACGAGGACGAAAATAGACCCAGCGGTGAAACCATGATGCGTTGTCTTTTTTACGATGGTAGAAGTGCGTTGCGCTTGGTGGAAATAGCAATAAATCCCCGGTTTTGACATCAAAAGCATCATTACCATGAAATATCGTTCCTTCACCTTGGCTCGTGATGTTGATGATGAACCCTTTCATCCCGTTCGGACGATCAATCACAAAATCGAGCTCGTCGCCTTCGATAATGGGGGTAAGCCCAGCCACAAGGTGTGCGTCAAAGTTGTAGCCGGGTTTTAAAGGGTCGTTGTTTTGCATATTTCAACTAATTTACTTTTTCATCAGTCTATTCTGGAGCGGAAAAACTGTCGTCGTTATTCCTCACAGTTTTCTAGAACGATCCATTGTTTGGCAGAAAAGGCTTCTCGGAAAAAGTCCGTCTTAGCGGTTTTCGATAAGAAGTCACTTGGTAATCCATCTCTTTGGTGCTGCCACTTCGCACTTCGCGCTTGCTCGTTGTCTTCGACAGGTGAATCGACAACTTGTTTGATGGTATGACGGATATCAAGGCGAGTTGGAACCGTGTTTCTCGCCAAATACTCGATCACGAGAGCATCATCAGCAAAGTAGTAGTTCATATTGATGGATAAGGTTTCTGAATGGTGCAGTTGACACCATTGTTCGAGCTTTTCTGGCTTGTGCCTAAAGCGCCAATCAGCATCGTGAACGGCAATGAGTTGTCCGTTGTTTAATACTTCCATGGTGCCGATAAAGTGCGTTTTACCATCCCGCTGTAGCTCGAAACTCGCTGGTTGCTCAGTGGAAAGGTTGAGCGTCCAGCGAGTTTTTTCCAGTTGAAAAGTGGGCACGGTTTCTACATCTGTATCATTCACTAATTGACTCCAAAGTGCTCCCTAAGCGGGAGCACATTTGTGTGGTTTAACCGAGACGGTAATACACTCCGTTGTTACGCAATTCTTGTTTGAACTGGCGTAAGTTGGTGCTGTTGTCAATCACAACCATTTCGATGCCAAGGATTTCAGCGTAGTCGGCAAGCATCGGCAATGTGACAGCTTGGCTGTACACTGCGTGATGTGCGCCGCCAGCGTGAATCCACGCGGCTGCTGCGATATTTAAGTTGGGCTGAGGTTCCCAAAGCGCGTGAGCTACAGGCAAATGTGGCAGTGACTGTGGTGGTGTGACGGTATCAATCACGTTGACGATCATTCTAAAGCGATCGCCAAGATCAATAATCGACACGTTTAACGCTTCGCCAGATTGGCCGCTGAAAATTAAGCGTGGAATATCGCAACGACAGCCAATGGTGTGACGATGAACTTCCAATCTTGGTTTCGCTGCTGCGATAGTTGGACAAACTTCTAGCATGTGAGCGCCTAACACTTGCCCTTTTTCGCCGAAGTTGTAGGTATAGTCTTCCATAAAAGATGTACCGCCCGGTTTGCCTTGCCCCATGACTTTCATGATGTGCGTCATCGCTGCGGTTTTCCAATCACCCTCTCCGCCGTAACCAAAACCTTTAGCCATTAAGCGCTGCGTTGCTAGTCCTGGTAAATTTGTTAAGCCAGTTAGGTTTTCAAACGTGTTGGTGAAAGCGCCTGCTCCAACAGATTTGAGGAAAGATTCCATCCCAAGTTCTAAACGTGCCTCTTGCGTCATCAGCTTTTTCAAATCAGAGTCGTTGAATAAGTCTGGAGACATCTCATACACGGATGCGTATTCATCCAGCTGGTGATTTACATCCGCATCTGATATCGAGTTGACTACGTCACTGAGCTCACCAAGACCGTACGCATTCACTTCATATCCAAACTGGATTTGCGCAGAGACTTTGTTGCCTTCCGTGACCGCGACTTGGCGCATGTTGTCGCCAAAGCGGGCGACTTTCAGGTGCTGACCTGCATTCACACCAATAGCGGCGCGACACCAATCGTCGATATCTCTATGCACTTGCGGTTCTTGCCAGTGTCCGACTACGACTTTACGTTCAATATTCAGACGGGTGCCAATGAAGCCAAACTCTCGGCAACCGTGCGCACTTTGGTTGAGGTTCATGAAATCCATGTCGATTTCATCCCATGGTAGCGCCGCGTTGAACTGGGTGTGAAGGTGTAAAAATGGCTTATTTAGCTGGGTTAGGCCGGCAATCCACATCTTGGCTGGAGAGAAAGTGTGCATCCACAACATCAAGCCGATACAGTCAGGATCGTTATTGGCTGCGCGGCATACTGCGAGAATTTCATCCGGTGTTTTTACCGTGCCTTTGTTAGCAATAGAAACTGAAATATCATCAGACGAATTTAATCCTGCAATGATTTCTTCGCTGTTTTGCGCAACGCTTTCCAATACTTGTGGGCCGTAAAGATGCTGAGAGCCTGTTACAAACCATATTTGTTTGTCGTTGAAAATCTTCATCATGTTTCCTTATTTTTTGCTTTGACCGTAGTAGGCGTTCGCGCCGTGCTTACGTAAATAATGTTTGTCGAGAAGCGAAGGGTTAAGAGTGTCTACCTCGGCATTGATTTGCAGTGTTTGCAAAGCCATGCCAGCGACAACTTCAACCACTACGGCGTTGTGAACCGCTTGAGCAGGGCTTTTACCCCAAGTAAAAGGTGCGTGTTCTTTGACCAAAATGCCGGGTGACGCCATAACGTTTGAATCACCGATGGTTTCGACGATGACTTTGCCAGTGTTGAGCTCGTAGTTGTGTGCGATCTCTTCGTCGCTCAAGGCGCGAGTGCACGCAATTTGTCCGTAGAAATAATCCGCATGAGTTGTGCCCAACGCGGGAATGGCTCTGCCTGCTTGTGCCCATGCCGTTGCCTGAGGAGAGTGGGTGTGAACGATGCCGCCAATCTCCGGGAAATGGCGATAAAGCTCTAGATGCGTGGCTGTGTCGGAAGATGGGTTGAGTTTCCCTTCAACCACTTGGCCGTGCAGATCGACCACCACCATGTTTTCAGCATTCAGTTCGCAGTACTCAACGCCGCTAGGTTTGATAACAACCAACCCAGATTCTCTATCGATGCCTGACACATTGCCCCATGTGAACGTCACAAGGTTATGGCGTTGTAAATCCATATTGGCTTGCCAGACTTGGTGACGCAGCGTTTTGATTCGTTCGACTAATGAGTTCGCATCATTCCAGACGGTTTGTTCAGACATCTTCACGCTCCTGCGATTGGTGAAACTCCGCAATCTGCTCCATGTGTTGCCCAAGCTCGCGATACGTCGCGTAACGCTGTGCTCGCAATGTTTGCACTTTTGGTGTTGGTGAGTAGGTTTGACGAACAGGACTTGCCATCACGGCTTGTGCTGATTTCGTCGTCGGGTAAACGCCAGCTGCGACGGCTGCAAAAATCGCTGCTCCCAATGCGCAACATTGATCTGATTCGACCACGATGATGTCGCGACCAATCACATCGGCGCACATTTGCATCACGTAAGGGGATTTTTGCGCAATGCCACCAATGGCGATGACGCGTTCGACAGTGACATCTTGTTCTATAAAGCAATCGACGATCGCTTTTGCGCCATGCGCAGTGGATTCTACGAGTGCGGAGAAAATTGCAGGTGATGTGCTACCAAGGTTTAAGTCACAAATGGCACCTTTAAGACGCTGGTTTGCGTAAGGGGTTCGGCGGCCATTGAGCCAATCCATTGCAACCGGAGTATATTGGTCGATACCTTGCTGCTCGGCAGCTTGCGAGAGCAATGGCAAAAGTTCTGAAGCAACTTCTTCGGCAGTTAAGGCAAAGTCTGGATTGTGCTCGGCATAAGCCTGTAGTGGCCACATTAAGACGTTTTTGAACCAGGCATACATGTCGCCAAAAGCGGACTGTCCGGCTTCAAGTGCTAGCAACTCGGGCATAGCACTGCCTTCGACTTGACCACAAATACCATGAATAGTGCGGTCACCGACGTTTTGTGATTCAACCATCAAAATGTCACAGGTAGAAGTGCCAATGACTTTAACTAAATCGTTGGCACCAGCACCGGCACCAACGGCACCCATGTGGCAATCAAACTCGCCGATTGCAATCGCGATGCCTTCTGGTAAGCCTAATTTTATTGCCCATGCTTTTGATAGGTACCCGGCCGCCTGATCGGAGGTAAAGACTTCTGTGAACATACGGTCGCGAATACCGTCTAACGTCGGTGAAATTGCGCTTAAAAACGCTTGCTCAGGTAGTCCGCCCCAGCTTTCATGCCACATCGCTTTGTGTCCCGCAGCGCAGATGCCACGACGCAGTTTTTGTGGATGTTGAGTATCAGCCAAAATTGCTGGGATCCAATCACACAGCTCGACCCAGCTGAAAGCACGTTTTGCAACTTGTTCATCTTGTTCGCTGACCCAAGCCGCTTTTGCCCAAAACCACTCTGAAGAGTACACACCGCCGACGTAACGCGTGTAATCGGTGAATTTTCCCGAATGGGCGAGTTCATTAATTCGATCTGCTTTGGCTACGGATGTGTGATCTTTCCAGAGGACGAACATTGCATTTGGGTTGTGCTCAAACTCAGGAAGCAGCGCCAAAACAGTGCCGTTTTCATCTATTGGAGCCGGTGTTGAGCCTGTTGTGTCGACGCCTATGCCGACAACAGAATCGGCCAGAGTCTGTGGCACTGTTGCCAGTACCTCTTGGATCGCGCTGGTCATTGCATCCAAATAATCTTGCGGGTGATGTCTGAATTGCGATTGCGCAGGTTGGCAATAGAGCCCCTTCATCCATCGTGAGTAGTACACCACAGACGAGGAAACTTCCTGTCCTGTTTCGGCATTAACAATAAGCGCACGTACGGAGTCCGATCCGAAGTCCAAACCAATTACATGCTGCTGATGTGTATTTATTGTGTCCATGACAACTCCAACTTTTGGTCAGCAAACTAAATCTACTTGTTGTTATAGCCAGAGCAGGTGGGTTATCCCATAAATAGGGTTGCTAAGTTTATGGACAAAAACGTCACTGGGTGTTTTTTGTGTCCTTTTTAACACCTTTATATATTGCTCAAAAATTAAGTGTTTTCGACCATGATTAACGTTTGCTTTGGGGTTTGAGTGATATTTGAAAGTTGCTAGTCGCACGATTGAGAGCTGCTTCATAGCCTCTGTAGCTAAATGAATGGACAAAATTGCTACATTTTTCCGCTGTGATTCTTATCACTAACAAATGGTCAAGGATGCACAAATATGTACAGCGAACACTCACCTCTACCAGTGGATGGATAACAATGAAATTAAAAAAACTACTCACAATCGCTGCCCTATCTGGCATGACAATGCTCAGTGCCTCTGCTAACGCTTTTTTTGGCTCCAATGACGATAACGTCAGACTTGGTTACCTCGTGAAGCAGCCGGAAGAGCCTTGGTTTCAAACCGAGTGGTCTTTTGCGGAAAAAGCAGCGAAGCAATACGATTTTGAATTGGTCAAGATGGCCGTGCCTGATGGTGAAAAAACGCTGAATGCGATTGATACGCTTGCTGCCAGCGGGGCGAAAGGCTTTGTCATTTGTACGCCAGATCCAAAGCTTGGCCCTGCGATTATGGCCAAAGCGAAAAGCTACGATTTGAAAGTTATTACCGTTGATGATCAGTTTCTAAACGCGAAAGGCGAACCGATGAAAGAGGTGCCTTTAGTGATGATGGCGGCGAGTGAAATTGGTTACCGTCAGGGCTCAGAGCTGTTTAAGGAGATGACGAATCGTGGATGGGATGCCGCTACAACAGGTGTTATGGCCATTACTGCTGACGAACTAGATACCGCTCGTCGCCGTGTGGATGGTTCTGTAAAAGCACTTGAAGATGCTGGCTTTCCTAAATCTCAAATCTACCGTGTTCCGACCAAAACGAATGACATCCCAGGTGCGTTAGATGCCGCTAACTCACTGTTGGTTCAATATCCGAAGGTTAAGCAATGGCTGATTGTTGGTATGAACGACAACACGGTTTTAGGTGGTGTACGCGCGACTGAAGGCCAAGGTTTTGCCGCTGAAAACGTGATTGGTATTGGTATTAATGGTGTCGATGCCGTGAATGAGTTGGCGAAGTCAAACGCTACGGGTTTCTTTGGCTCACTATTGCCAAGCCCTGACGTGCACGGCTTTAAGAGCATCGAATCACTTTACAAATGGGTGAAAGAAGATGTGCAGCCAGAGAAGTTTGTGGAAGTCACCGATGTCGTGCTGATCACTCGCGACAACTTCCGTGAAGAGCTACAGAAAAAAGGTCTTTAAGCCTATTTGCGGCGGTGCAATGACCGCCGCTCTTTCGGGAAACGGAGAGAATGATCATGATAAATTCCCCTTCTTACCTTGAGTTTTGCAACATATCGAAGCATTTCCCAGGAGTTAAGGCATTGAGCAATATTAGTTTTCGCGCCAACAAAGGCAGTATTCATGCGCTAATGGGTGAAAACGGTGCAGGTAAATCAACGTTGCTTAAAACTCTCAGTGGCTTACACCAACCCACTGAAGGCGAGTTGGTCGTCGATGGTAAAGCTTTGGTGTTCAACTCAGCGACTGATGCGCTTGAGCAAGGTATCGCCATTATTTACCAAGAGCTGAACTTGGTACCTGAGCTTAGTGTGGCAGAAAACATCTACCTAGGTCAGTTGCCAACAAAAGGTGGCAGTGTAGATGTGGAAACATTGAACGCTCGAGCGCGAGAACAGCTAAAACGTTTGGGGGAGGATTTTGATCCTTCTCGCCCACTTAAAGAGTTTTCTATCGGCCAGTGGCAAATGGTGGAAATTGCCAAAGCACTAAGCCGCAATGCTCAGATTATCGCGTTTGATGAACCAACCAGCAGTTTGTCTCAACGCGAAATTCAAAACTTATTCAAAGTTATTCGCGAATTGCGCGATGACGGCAAAATCATTCTGTACGTTTCCCATCGTATGGAAGAGATCTTCGATTTGTGCGATGCCATTACCATCTTCAAAGATGGGACACATGTACAAACATTTGACGACATGACCGACTTAACCCATGAAAAATTGGTTGAGCTGATGGTCGGTCGTGAAATCAACGATATCTACAACTACCGTTCGCGTTCTCTAGGCGAAAGTGGCCTACGCATTGAAAACCTTGAAGGCAAAGGGTTAACCCAACCAGTCTCACTCGATATTCGTCAAGGTGAAATTCTGGGTCTGTTTGGTTTAGTTGGGGCAGGGAGAACAGAACTAACCCGTCTCATTTTCGGCGCGGAAAAAGCGCAAGCCGGACAAATTTACATTCATGGGCAGCCCATCAGTGTCAGAAGTCCACAAGATGCGATTCGCGCAGGCATTACGTTATGCCCAGAAGACCGTAAAGCGGACGCTATCGTTCCTATTCTCTCGGTGGAAGAGAACACCAACATCAGTGCTCGTCCATGGAATTTGAAATTGGGCGGTTTGATCGATTTCAAATGGGAAAGAGACAACGCAGAGCAGCAACGTAAGGCTTTGAACGTTAAAACCGCCTCATTACAACAGGCTATAGGGCAGTTGTCTGGTGGTAACCAACAAAAAGTGATTCTAGGTCGCTGGCTCTCCACCGATATGAGTGTGATTTTGTTGGACGAGCCGACACGAGGCATTGACGTTGGTGCGAAATCAGAGATCTACGAACTGATTTTCAATCTTGCTGAGCGCGGTGTCACTGTGCTGGTGGTGTCGAGTGATTTGCCAGAAGTTCTTGGTATATCCGATCGCGTAATGGTGATGAAAGAAGGTGCGGTAACAGGTGAACTACAGCGCCATGAGTTTAAAGAACAAACTGCTTTGAGTTTAGCCATGCTAGGCAACAACCAAGCTGCTGCATAATAAAGGAATATCCTATGTCTGTAACAAGCTCTACGAAAATACTAGAACAACAGGACGCGAAGCGTTCATGGAATTTTGCTGGGATTTGGGACCGATTCGGCATGCTGATGGTGTTCGCTGGTCTGTTTTTATTGTGTGCTTTCTTTGTGCCTTACTTCGCGACGTTCATCAATATGAAAGGTCTGGGTTTGGCGATCTCTATGAGTGGCATGGTGGCGTGTGCCATGCTGTTTTGCTTGGCGTGTGGTGATCTGGATTTGTCGGTCGCGTCCATCATTGCTTGCTCTGGTGTGGTTACCGCCGTCGCAATTAACGCAACCAGCAGCGTGGTACTTGGTGTGGGCGCAGGTCTACTTTCTGGCGTTGCTTTTGGTCTGTTAAACGGTTTTGTCATTGCTAAGTTGCAAATCAACGCACTGATCACCACTTTGGCGACCATGCAGATAGCACGAGGCTTGGGCTACATCATCTCAGATGGTAAAGCGGTGGGCATCACAGAAGAGAGCTTCTTTGCACTGGGTAACTCATCATTTATTGGTATCCCAACGCCTATTTGGTTGACGATCATTACCTTTGGAGTTTTTGCTTTCTTGCTGAATCGCACTGTTTATGGTCGTAACACGCTCGCGATTGGGGGCAACGAAGAAGCGGCTCGCTTAGCGGGTGTGAATGTAGTGAAAACTAAGATGATTATCTTCACCGTGTCTGGTTTTATCTCGGCATTGGCGGGGGTTATTTTGGCGGCGCGTATGACCAGTGGTCAGCCTATGACGTCAGTGGGCTTTGAATTGGTGGTTATCTCTGCCTGTGTCCTTGGTGGTGTGTCGCTAAAAGGTGGCATCGGTAAAGTCTCTTACGTGATTGCTGGCGTGCTGATTTTGGGTACAGTCGAAAATGCAATGAACCTTCTTAACATGTCACCATTCGCGCAATACGTCGTTCGCGGTGCCATATTACTTGCTGCTGTTATTTTTGACCGCTACAAACAAACCAGCCGCGCATAATGCTCTTTCTACTTGGTATCCTTCCAAGTGAACACAGGCCCCAAAACAGCCATGATTGCATGGCTGTTTTGGGTTTAGCTCTCGAATCAAACCCTACAACCCCTTTAAATACTGCGCGTTGGCTGTCGGTTGAATCATGGCATTCAGCGTTTGGACGGCTTGTTCGCTGTACTCTTCAAGTAGAGCTAAGAACGCGTCAATCAACTCAGGTTTGCTTGCTGAGACTTTCGTTTCGGTCTGGATATCACGCAGATCGATCAACACATCGGTAAACAATTGCGGCAGATCGTGCAGCACTTGCAGGTTTAAGACGTTGTGCTCGCTGTAGATTGAATTGTGGCTGCCTTTCTGTTTTTGCACCACGTAAGGGTTGTCTTTTAAGTTGATGATAGACGTGCGTTTATCACAGCGTTTCAAACAACCTTTGTTGACCTTCACCTTACGGCATCCTTCGGTTTGTTGGAATAAACATTGGCGGCTCGTGAGTAGGGTATTTGGATGATAAATGCTGTAGAAGCTGCGCATGTTTTGCGGACGCTTGATATGGCGCATCTGCTTCATATTCAGCTCGTTAGAAACAAACGCGCCACTTGCCGCGAACTCGTATTGAAGGCATTTAAACGCGTATGAGTTCACCGTGTTCATTTGTGGGCCTGCCACCCAGCCTAAGCCGAGCTCTTTTGCGATCATGCCGACGCCCGAGTTATTGGTGATCAACAACTCAGGTTGGATGGTTTCCAAAAATACACGAGCGGCTTGGTAGTCTTCGCCAATCAAAATGGCAGGAAACCAAGGTTTGAGCATTGGGTTGGCTTGGAACAATTCAATCATCGCGCTCAGTTCGCCAGACAATCCCATTGGCAATTGATAGTAAACATCAATGTCGCGGTATTCGCACAGCATGGCTTCTTGTGCTGACGAGATCAGAACCGATAATTTTGGCGCACCTTGGCGAGGGGCTGGTTGAGGTAACGCTGGCAGAGTTGGCACATCAATCGACCCTTTCAAGCTGCTGCCGGATACTTGTGTTGAAGTGACATCGAACGACTTAGTTTGCTCTGCCACTTTCTCAATGATCGCGGTTTTGTCGTCGTAGAGTTTCTTTTTCACCGCTTGCACATCATCAGCAGACTGGCATTGATAAACCTTCGAAAAATGCTTTACAGCGTGGTCGCGCGGGTTGTCGATGTACATCGCCTTGCCGAAATCACCTTGCAAAAATGCGTTGGAGAAATCGCGGTTGAACACCGTGTATAACTCGGTGGTGTCTTCAGAGAGTTCCAAACCCTCGCACAAGCGATCGATTTGCTGACGCCAATTATCGACCACGGTATAGACGTAGTGCGATTTCTTGATTCGTCCTTCCACTTTTAATGAATACACGCCAGCATCGGCAAGCGCTTTCAAGTCCCCAAAGGCGGAGTTGTCTTTCATATTGAGTGGGTAGTTGTTGCCCGTTTTGGTCGTTTCGTACTGTTCGCGACAAGGTTGACTGCAACGTCCACGGTTACCTGATGCACCATTGCGAGCGGAACTGATGTAGCAAATTCCGGAGAATCCGATGCAGTATGAGCCGTGGACAAACACTTCCATCATTACGTTGTGCTCGCGACCAAATTGCGCCAGATGTTTTATTTCATCGATGTTAAGTTCGCGAGATAGATTTACTCGGCTTGCGGTGAGCTGGTTGAGAAAGAGGATCTGGCCTTCGTTATGCGTGTTTAGTTGCGTTGAAGCGTGCACATCCAAATCGGGAAAGTGATGTTTGAGAATGTAGGCCAGACCGAGATCTTGCACGATCACGCCATCGATTTTGGTGGTGTTCAGTTGGCTGAGTAAGCGAACAATCGCCGGAATTTCACTTTCTAAAATCAGCACATTCAACGTTAGGAAAATCTTACAGCTGTGCTGATGGGCTAACGTTAACACGCCATTTAAGTTATCTAAGGTGAGGTTGGTCGCTCGGTTACGAGCATTGAAGCGGTCGAGCCCACAGTAAATTGCATCGGCGCCAGCGGCAATGGCGGCTTTGATGGAATCTAAATCACCACCGGGTGCTAATAACTCAAATTGATCGCGTGTCACTACTTTTCTCTTTCTTACTAAAATAGGCTGCAAATGTTACGTATTTCACGCTTTTGATGCTCAGCTAGTTAACGCTTTATTAATCTGAATCAATTAATCCGTGTTACACGGTCGACTCTTGAGTGGGTAGAGTGCAGTTCGCGATAGCGGAATCTGACTTCTATAGTTTTCCTACACTTGGTTTTTCTATATTTAGTTTTCGACTCAGAGAGAGGAAGGGACGACAAATGAAAAAAGTAATCATCGGGTTGGTCGTGGCGTTGACGTCATTGAGTGCATTGGCTGGGGAGGGGGTGGTAACCGTTGCGAGCACGCATTCAGCAAAAGATACGGCGGATAAATTTGTCGCTATCGCGCAAGAAAAAGGGTTGAACGTCTTTGCGCGCATTAACCATCAAGAGAACGCCGTGAAAGTCGATATGACGTTGCGACCAACTGAAGTTATCGTGTTTGGGAACCCTAAAGTGGGCACGCCACTGATGATCTGTGCGCAGGAAGTGGCGCTCGATTTACCCCAAAAAGTGTTGGTGTATGAAGATGCTGAAGGCAAAACGTGGTTAGCTTATAACGATCCTATGTATTTAAAGCAGCGCCATCTTATTGAAGGCTGTGATGAGGTATTGAACAAAATCAGCGGCGTGCTGGGCAATTTAACCAACGCGGCGGCGAAGTAGGGCTGGTTATTGGCTTCGCTTTTTTACCTCCGAAAACGAAAAAGCCAACCTCACAAGGAGGTTGGCAAATCTTACCTAGACTGGGGGTAGATAAGATCAGGAGGCGGCGAGTACGCTGTGCACTTCTGACTTAATTGAGTCAGACTGCGTGCCGAAAATCGCTTGTAAACTGTCGCCAATCACTAACACATCTCGCGCGCCAAGTGCTTTTAGCTTAGCAACATCAACGTTAGCGATGTCTTTCACCGAGACACGCAGACGAGTGATACACGCATCGACTGACTTGATATTGGCTTTGCCGCCCAATGCAGCGACTACATCCACCGCAATTTCATCAGGCTGTCCGGCAATCTTCACTTCTGCAATGTCGGTTTCACGCCCCGGCGTTTTTAGATCTAACTTCACAATTAGGAATCGGAACAAGCCGTAGTACAGCGTCGCCCAGATTGGACCGATGATGATGAACATCCACGCGTTGCTCGACATTGGGTAGTAAAGGAAGAACTGGATCGCGCCGTGCGCAAAGTCAGTACTGTGTTTGATTTCCAAAAATGCGGTGATCGCAAACGCAATACCGGTGAGGAAAATATGGATTACGTACAGCACTGGCGCGACGAATAGGAAGGTAAATTCGATTGGCTCTGTGATACCAGTTAACCAAGAGGTCAACGCCGCAGACATCATCAAACCGCCGACGATTTTCTTACGCTCAGGAGACGCGCAGTGGTAAATCGCCAGTGCCGCTGCTGGTAGCGCCCACATGGAGTACATAAAGCCACCAGACAGATAACCTGCGGTTTTATCGCCCGCGAAGAAGCGAGTGAGCTCACCGGTAAACTCTTTGCCGGTTTCTGGGTCTACGTAGCTGCCGACTTCAAAGAAGAACGGCGCATTCCAGATGTGGTGCAAACCAACCGGGAGTAGTGAACGTTCGCCCGCGCCGTAAACCGCCCACGCGAGTACCGGGTTTTGGTACGCGGCCCAGTGAGAGAATGCATCAAGAAGTTGTCCGAGAGGTGGCCATGCAAACGCGAGAATCGCACCAACGACGATCGCCGATAGACCGGTGACAATGGGCACAAATCGCTTACCCGCGAAGAAGCCCAAATATTCCGGCAATTTGATGTTGTAGAAGCGGTTGTACATGAACGCTGCGACCGCACCGATAAAGATGCCGCCAAACACCCCGGTTTGCAGCGTCTCAACGCCCATGATGGTGGCGTCAGTTTCTAAGCCGCGCAAGCCTGTCACGATACCGAGCGAGGCGTTCATAATAATTAGGCCAACTAAGCCTGCGAGCGCCGCGGCACCGTCATTGCCTTTTGATAACCCGAGCGCCACACCGACTGCAAACATCAACTGCATGTTGCCGAACACACCTTCACCGGCGGCGAGCATCACTTTGTTGACCGCGTCTGGAATAAACGCAAAACCCGCGTTACCAATACCCAGCATCAAGCCAGCCACCGGTAACACCGCCACAGGCAGCATCAACGACCGCCCTATTTTTTGTAGTTGTCCAAATATACTTGCAAACATGGTTTCCTCCTGACGAATGCCAGTGTTGTAGGACCTGATTCCTTCAGGTCATGTTGTTTCACGTAAGGTCAGGATGATCATAGCGAGCAAGGCGGCGCCTAAGGTTACAAAAGGCAATCAGTTTGTAAGTGGCCGCTTACAAATCTCTTACACCGAGAAGTGAAAATTGTAATCGGCTCGATTGTGCATGGGCGTTTAAGAATGCATCATATTGGCCAGCGCCAAACTCAGGGGCAGGCACAGGGACGGACACAGGGAAAGTAGGATGGAAAACAAGCAGATACTGGTCGTCGATGACAACCTTGACCTTCGCGAAGCATTGTCAGATTACCTTGGTCGCGCAGGGTTTGAAGTGCTTTGCGCAGAAAACGGCGGCGTGATGTGGCAACTGCTCAACGATCACCATCCTGATTTGATCATCCTCGATATTATGATGCCCGGTGAAGACGGTTTTACCCTGTGCCAGAAACTGCGCAAAAACTCCGATATCCCGATCGTCATGCTGACCGCCGTCACTGAAGAAGCCGACCGAGTCGCGGGGCTAGAAATGGGCGCTGACGACTACATCACCAAATCATTCAGTCCGCGTGAACTGCTCGCGCGCATCAAAACGATTCTGAGACGCAGCCAAACGACCGCCAATAGCAAACTGACGCGTAAAGTGCGTTTTGACGATTGGTTGTTAGATACCGTAACCCGGCAACTGACCCACGTTGCTAGCCGCGAGGTTAAGCAACTGAGTGGCGCGGATTTGTCGCTGCTTGGTTTATTCGTCAACCACGCGCAATCAATATTGTCTCGCGATGACATTGCGCGCGAGATCTGGGGACGCGATGCCGACCCATTTGAACGCGGCATTGACGTGCAGATCAGCCGCTTGCGTCATCACCTTGAAGATAAAGACCGTTCGCTGATCCTAACGGTGCGCAACAAAGGCTACATGCTGACCACGGACGTGCATTATGAGAATTAAACGCTGGACGGGATCACTGGTTGTTCGCACCAGTGTGTTCTTGTTGCTGGTGATCATTCTGGCGCAGGTATTATCCGGGATTATCTGGTATCAACACGCCAGCGAACGCGATAAAGAAGGCCTGACCACCACGGTCAAAAGCTTAGCACTGAGCGCTTCTTCCACCATCGCTTTCTTTCAAACCCTTCCTTCTGAATATCGCCACTTGGTGCTCAATCAACTACGCAATATGGGCGGCACGCGCTTTTTCGTCTCACTCAACAACCACCAGATTGACGTCGACCCGCTGCCAGAAAGCGAACGCAAAACGTTGGTCATCAACCAAGTTCGTGAAGTATTAGAAAGCGAGCTGAGCGGCATTCCTAATATCGAGGTGGAATTCACCCAGCGCGACAAACTCAAAGTGTTCAACAACGAGCTACCTATCGACGAACTGCCGCTATTGTGGGCGCATTATTCGCTTTCGTTTGGTGACCTCAACCCACCCATTCTGGTGATGCAGGTCGAAGTCGCACAGAACGAATGGTTTTATCTCGCGGCGGTGCTACCCGCGCCTTACATCAACCTAGAGACTAACTATTTTGAGCTGCGCCAATGGCTGACGCTATTGGTGTCCGCGCTAATGCTGTTGCTGTGTACCTGGTTTATCGTTCGCAAAGAAATTCAACCCATTCGAGAGCTGGCAAAAGCCGCAACCCTGATGTCGAGCCGATTAGACGTGCCCGAAGTCTCTGAGCGAGGCAGTAACGAACTGAAAGCGGCGGTACGTGCGTTTAACAAAATGAATCGACGCATCGACAGCCACATTAAAGACCGCGAGATGCTGTTCAGTGCCATTTCACACGATCTGAAAACGCCGATAGCCTGCCTAAAACTGCGGGCGGAAATGCTAGATGACGACGCCGACCGAGAACGCTTTATCCGCCTGAGTAACGACCTAGATTTGATGGTCAAAGGCGCATTGCAATGCATTAAAGAGACCGATATCCACGAGGAGATCGAGCCGATCAATTTCACCCAACTGATTCAGCACATTTCCTCCAATATCGCCGATGCGCCGGACACAATTCGCATCCACGGCGAAATCCGCACCCACTTTGCTGGTAAACCGTTAGCAATTAAGCGCTGCATTCAGAATCTGGTCGATAATGCGCTCAAATACGGCCATCAAGCGGACATTACACTGAGTGAAAGCCCAGAGTCGATCCAAATTAAAATTGAAGATCACGGTGACGGTGTTGACGATTTATTACTTGAAAAGCTCTGCCAGCCATACTTCCGCGCTAGCAACGATAAAGAAGGCAGTGGGCTGGGGTTAACCATTTCACAGAGCATTGCAAAGGCTCACGGCGGCAGTTTGTCGCTGAGCCATTCTCAGTTTGGCGGCCTCTGCGCCACACTGACTTTCCCGAGAGACTGACTATGTACAAACTGGCATTCTTGTTCCCACTGTTGCTCGCCCCTTGCGTCGCTCACGCTGAGTCGCCACAAGGGGTAGAGTTTTTACATTGGTGGACTTCTGACGGCGAGCAGCAAGCGCTGCAAACACTTAAAGCTCAGCTAAAACGGCACGATATTGAGCTGCTGCAAAGCCCGGTGTTAGGCGGTGGTGGCGACAGCGCGATGACGGTACTGCAAGCTCGCGCGCTGGCGGGCAATCCACCGAGCTTCGCGCAAATCGAAGGGCCAAGTATTAAAGCATGGGATGCCATCGGTATTTTGCACAACGTTAACGCCGTTGCCGATGAGCAACGCTGGGACGAGGTGCTCTATCCGCTGTCTATTGAAATCAACAAAACACAAAACGGCTATATCGCCCTGCCACTTACGCTGCACCGTTTGAACTGGCTGTGGGTCAACCACAAGCTGCTTAAACAACTGAATCTGTCCGCGCCGAAAAATTGGCAAGAAATGTTCGCCGCCATGGAGCTTGCGAAGCAAAATGGCATCGTGCCAATCGCGGTCGGTGAGCAGCCGTGGCAAGTCGCCCAACTTTTCGAGAACTTAGTGATCTCCACTGGCGGCGTTGAGTTCTACACCAATGCAATGGTTAAACTTGAGCGAGACAGCATCGACAGTGATACCCTGCGCCAGGCGTTGACGCAATTTCGCCGCCTGAGTTTGTTGATCGACAACCAATTACCCGACAGTAAGTGGGATACGGCGACCCAAGCGCTAGCCGACGGTCAAGCGCTGTTTCAAATCGGTGGAGATTGGATTTTAGGTGAGCTGCTCGCCAATCAAGTCTCGGTTCCGCAAGAGGTCGGCTGTTACCCAACGCCTGACAGCGATGGTGTATTCCTCTACAACATGGACAGCTTGGTGTTTATGTCGAGCAAGTCGTTTTCTGCCGAGGCTGCTCAGCAAACCGCAAGCGCGCTGGCAGACGTCGAGTTTCAAGCTAAGTTCAATAAGGTAAAAGGCTCGATTCCGGTACGTACCGATATCGACATCAGCGATTTTAATCCGTGTCAGGTCCAGTCATATCAAGACTTTCACTACGGCGTTAAACACAACCTCGCTGTGCCGAGTATGATTGATTCGATGGCGGTCAATCCGGTTGCCCAACAAGCGATAAACTCGGAAATCTTCCGTTTTTACCGCAATCCCAAAATGGAACCCGACGAGCTGATAAAACGCATTATTGCTATTTCGCAAAGCGGTTAATGGCAATGAATTTGTGCCGAGTGGAATAAAAAAGCCCCAATGATTGGGGCTTGAGTGAAGCGAAGTATGCCGTTTAGAAATAATGGAAGATCGGCGGTTCATGCATCAAGAAGTTTTGATGGGAGATGTTCCACGCATAGGCGCCAGCTAAGGTAAACACAACGTAATCACCAATATCGACGTGGGCGACGTGTTGATCGCGTGCCAGCACATCTTTGGGCGTACAAAGCTGGCCGACAAAGGTCGCTTGTGCATGCTGAATTGGGTGAGAAATCTCATGGTGTTGCTCGCTTTTCAGGATGACGAATGGATGATTATGGCTCTGCGCTGCTGGCGTGCGGAAATGGTGGGTTCCTCCGCGCGCGATGACAAAGTTTTCGCCAAGATTTTGCTTAATATCCAGCACTTCCATTACGTAATAACCGCATGCCGCCGTGATGAAACGTCCGCATTCAAAACGCAGTGTCCAATCTTGCACTTGCTCTTTAGCGATGAGGAATTCCAACTTGTCGCAAAACTCCATCCACGGAAAGTGTTGCTCAGGGTTTTGGTAGTTGATGCCCATGCCGCCGCCCAAGTTGATCATCAGCTCACCGAGTTCAAACTCTTGTTGCCACGTTTTCACGACTTGGAAATAGCGCTGCATTAACGCTAAGTGACGTTCAACATCAAGCTGATGCGACATCAAGTGAAAATGGAAGCCTTTCAGTAACACTTGCGGGAAATCGCGCAGCAACATCAAAGCATTGCTCAGTTCGGACTCGTCCAAGCCAAACGGAGTCGGCTTGCCGCCCATCGCCAACTTGCTGAGCGTGATGTCGCCAATATCAATGTTCATACGCAAAAAGATCGAAGCAGGGCGGTTGAGGCGCTCGGTTAGCGCACCAATGCGTTGCAGCTCGGTGAGGCTTTCGACATGAATTGCATCAACATCAAGCTCAATCGCTTGTTGCAATTCACTTGGCATTTTTCCTGGGCCACCGAAGATCAATGGCTTATCGAGTTGTTGCTGGTGGAGGTGTGCCAGCTCCCCGCCAGACGCTGCTTCAAAACCATCGACATGCGGCGCGAGCGTTTTAAGAATAGGGCCCGATGGATTGGCTTTGGCTGCGTAAAATAGCTCGACATTTTTCGGCAAAACGTGACGCAGTTGTTTGATGTGTTCTTCTAAGGCGTTTAGGTCATACAAGTACGCGCACAAGGGTTGATTTTGCTGCTGTGCGAGCGTGTGAACTTGTTGGCTAACGCGTGTCGGTAGGGAGAGTGAATTAGACATGTTGCGCTCCTTTTTCGTGTTGCTGCCAAGGCGCGGCGACTTGGGTATAGCCCGACTCCTTATCGGCTTTTTGCATCAAACGCGTGGTGAAATTATTTTTGCTTGGGAAGTGACCGCCATTCAGCAACGCTTCTAGTTCCGGCTGTTTTCCATTCACTGACTGCCAACGCACAATGGCACTTTGCACCGCATTCCACAGCGTTTGCTCTAGTGGCTCATCACCTTCTGCGATGAAGAAAATCGCTTCGCTGATGTTGTTGATAAAGGTGCAGTATCCGATGCGATTCCAGCCTTGTTCGCGACTGTAGTAAACCGATTGTCGCGCGCGTTCAGACAAATCAGTTAATGTTTCTGCTGGCCAGAACTCTGGCAGTAATTTAGTGCCTTCCAAATCACGAATCCAAACACAACACGGCATCTCTTGCTCAAAACCAATCAAGGTGTTTTGCAAATGCGGCTCAAACGCCACCCCGTGTTTGAAGTAGTAATTACACACGCCCGGAATTAGGCAATGCAAATAGCGTTCAAACCACAGTGTCGCGATGTCGGAATAGCGATTTTGCGTAGTACGCGCTTTGTTTTTAAGGCGTTGAGCAATGCAACTGTTGCCGTTTTTGTCGTAAGCAAACAGAGCGCCAGCGAGGGTTGGTTTTAAGATATCGACTTCGCTCAGCGAGAAATTTTCGCGATACAAAATCCCAAACGATTCGCGCGCTTTGGTGTTGTCATCCCAATTACGCTCAGCGACACTTTCTAGATTTAATGTGGTGGCGTAAGGCTCTGTCATCACTTTAAATACGGGGTTGTGCAGCTGTTCGTTTTCTCGAATTGGTTTGAGAATCGACGTGAGCTGCACGGCGCTGTCGAGTTCGTACCACGCGTTTTTGCGCACGCAATTGGTTAATCGTACGTTGATGGAGAATTTCGCAAACCAGTCCATGTCTGGGTGGTAGAGGGTACGAACTGAAGAGGTCGGCTGCATCTTTTCACCACCTAAACCCAGTGGCGTGATCTTGCCTTGTTCAATGGCACGCTTCACGCTTGGGTTGCTCAAAATGGTGTAGCTTTCCCAAGGATGGCAAGGGTAGAGTGTCTTCCCATAGCTGGTGGTGTGTTGTGGCGCGAGCTGTTGTAGCATGCGCTGCGCAGGGTTAGCTTCTCCGTCGGAACTCAGCACATCAAGTAACGACGTATCCACTTCAAACCAGTACAGCGGGACTTGCGCGCCGACTTCTGGAGAAAACGCTAAGAGATCATCCATGGTGACGCCCGAACGACTTTTTGGGGTCGGATGGAAAGTATGCCCCCAAATCAGAGATTGTTCTGAAGCGATAAACTCGTTGTGATGCGATTTGGGCGCGACGTTGAGAAACTGCTCGGTAACCAGCACGCTATTTTCCAGTTGTTCGATCAGCTCATGGTTAAATGGGATCGCCAACACCTGCTTGAGATAGTTAAGCAAAAGCGTAAGAGTTTGCGTGGCATCCAATTTCGCCCAACCAGAGCCCGGCATTTTCGCCCAAGGCAGTTCTGCCAATTTGATTTTGCCCAGTTTGCTCGCGTAGTGAATCGGCAAAACCAGCACGCCATTTTGTTGAGAAAGATGAACGGCTACCCGCTGCTTGGCGGAATAGTTGCGTTTTAACGTTTGGGGTAGCGATGTCGATTGGTAGTGCCATTCCACTTGTTGATTCGGTAACGCAAATTCCCGTAAGTAACAATTAAGAACACCCATTATCGTGTTGAGTTGGGCTTTCTCACGATTGAGCTGCACATCATGCGCGCGCAACTCGCTAGTCTGAGAGGATTGAGTTTGTAACATGTTGATTTCCAAATTTTGAGTGGAGAACCAGCGCGATCAAGGTGATTACGCTGACTATCGCAGAAAGTAGGAAAGGAACCTCAAGTAGCCCCAAGCTAGAAATGAAAGAAGCGCAAAATCCCGCCGCCACGCCACCCCATTTGGACATGGCATCAAAGCGAGAAAATACTTTGCCACTGAGTTTGCGATCCAGATTGCTCGCAAGATGCTGATGCAATCCGTGATAGCAACACACCATCGCGATGCCGAAGATAATTCTCGCAGCAATGAGTGCGGTTTCGGACGCAATCAAATGCAAAGCAGAGCTCACGGCCAGCAATGCAAACCCAAGCCACAACGTGCGCAGCGGTTGATGGCGATTCAACCCATCTGACCACACGTGGATTTTGCCTGCCAGCAACAGATAGACGCCATGCGGCAGTGCGTACAAAAAACCGATCCATGCGTGGTTAGTGATGCCATATTGCTGCACAAACGGCGAGAAATAAGGAAAGGTCACTACCATAGAAAACGCAAACCCGAACTGAGCAAAGAAGATCCAACGAATGGTATGCATTGCGTTTTTCTTTGCAACAGGTTGTTCTTGCTGAGATTCTGAGTTTGGCTTTTCGAGGTTTTGTTCGGCGGGTTTATCCGCAGGCAGTGTTAGCGTGATGCCCATAGCAATTAAAGGCAAAACGCATAACCAAAGGTACGCGTTGAGCGGGTTGGTCTCTGACAAGCTCCAGCCGAGCCCAATGGGCGCAACGATCAGCGCCAAGCGAGCAGATAGTTGGGTTTTATTGAGTGACTTGCCGAGTGTTTTGGCTTCTTTAATTTGACTAGATAAGTAGCTGTTCGAGGCGGCCATGGTGCCGCCAAAGGTTCCTTGAACAATAAGACCAAACGCAAACATGGCGAGGTTGTCTGCCAAGCCGCACAGCGCAAACCCTGCTGCAAGGCCAAGTTGTGCACGCAAGAGTGAGCGGCGGCGACCGTAGCGATCGGCAAAGTTGCCCCAAAATCGCGCCGCCAACGCAGTACAAAACGTGGGTAGGATAAACAATACCCCTGCCCAGTCCGCATCAATGCTTGCGCCTAACGTTGGCAACACGACGGGTAGAAATAGCGGCATACCTAACGCGGCAAACGCAGCGATAAAGTGGCACAACAACACACTGTAGATGAGTTTGGTCATAATCGTTTAACGTACGCTTTTTTTGATGGCTTCTAAGTAGGCGCGTTGCGCTTCTTCGCTAGAAAGCAGCAAGAAGTTCGGAGCCGACAAACCATAGAACTTATTGATGTCGCTCGCGCCGGAGGCTTCTTTCGAGAGCAAACTGCCAGAGCTCAACAAGTACTTGGCGTACAAATCAGGCGCCTCTTGCAGTAACTCGCGTGCCAGTTTTGTTTCTAACCCTTCGCCTTCTAATCGGTTGAGTTGCTCTGCAATGCTTTTGGCCACGATAGCGTAAAGCGATGCTGAAGAGGCAATGCCCTTCGCTGCCATGGCTTCTACAATCGCTGCGATATCCAATTGTAATGTGATGGTGGTAAACATCTGACCGAGTGCCAATTCATTGTCGACTTTGATGCGTTGGTCGAGCAGTTCATCACAATCCACGGGAGCTGTTCCTGCTCCGTGTTTTTGGGCGGCATGCTCCGTTGCGAAGTTGAAGCGTTCAGGCCAAATTCGCGCCGCGTCGTTGTCTTTCATCGCGAGCGTCATTTTGTCCTGTTGATCAAATGCAACGATGGCGTTTTGCTGGTTGGACTCCAATGCGATGCCATAACGAAGCCACAAGGTGAGGTGCACTTGGCAAAGAAGGTCGACGTAATCTTGGAACCACGCCAGCGTATCTTGTTGATAGTACTGCTCTGCCAAATGTTCTAAGAACAAGCGGTCGTCAGGCATTGGGCTTGCCAGTGCTGCAACCGGAACTAACGCTTTGTCTTCGCAATGAGTAAGTGGGTACTCACGTACGATGTACGCGAAGGTTTTATCCTCGCCGACGTGTCCACCGTGTTTTTCGTTGCAATGGAACAAGCGACTGTTTAAGTCGGCGTCCGTTTGCTCAAGGTGGCTGAGTAGGCGTTCAAACCAGTGGCCGTCATACAGTGTTGAAGGCTTGATTAAGCGAATGTTTTTCGTGCCTAGCGATCGCATGATCAGCGGAACTTTGATGTGAATATGCGGCGCGTCGTTGACTACCACAGTACGAACGGAAAGCGTTGGCGTCACGTCTAGGTACATAAACGGCGCTTCTATCATGCCTTCGGGTAAGGCTTCTAAAGAGCGAAGGGTGAGCGGATGCGCAGGGAACAGTACGTGGCTCAGTGCGAAATCAGCAGGAAGCCCCACTTGCTCCATCGTCGGCCAGCAATCAGGTTGTTCGCTGGTTAATGTCACCAGTGATTTTTCAATCGCAATCCAATGCAGAGCAAAGCTTTGTGCGAACTCGGGCGCGTACTTAGCAAGGTCTTCATCGCTCAGACCAAACTTCGCACGCGCAGTTGGATAGTAAGGGTGGTCTAGGTAAGACGCGATCTGGTCGGCAAGCAGCAGTTTTTGATGCCAAGAGCCAAGCTTGGATATTGGTTGAGAAATGTGGTCGGCGTGGTGACGAAACGCTTGGTCACACAGTGCTTTGTGTTTCTCTGCGCATTCCAGTTCTTGAAGATATCCCGCTAATAATTCGTGAGAGCTCTCATGCGCCAGTGTCGTTAGTAGCGCAATCCACTCTTGATAATGCTGCTGATGCTCGACTTGGCCATTTTTCTCCACCCACCAACCTAGCGGCGTTTCGCCATTGGTTTGGCCGTAACACCAATGCTGCATGTAATACGTTGGCACAACAGGTAAATAGAGCGTGAAATCCGGATTATCAAAGGTTAGCCAGACTTGCTCGCCTTGAGGAATAATTACTCCTTTTGGTGCGGCGCTACTGAACTTGGCATTCGATAAAATGCCAAACATGTCTTCGCGCAGGCAAGTATCGATCAATCGTTGGGTTAGGTATAAAGCGTTGTGATTCATGCTGCCACCTCGCGAGTCGGAGCTAGATTGAAATTGCTAAGCGCGTTCTGCAGCGCTTGGTCGAGGTTTCGCCCCGAAGGCGAGACAATCGAAATTCGGGCGAGATAATCCTTGTTGGAATAACTCTGTTGGAAGAGTTCTCCCGCGGTTTTTAGTACCTGTTGCTGGGTGATGACATCGCCATCGTGTTGGATGAAGGAGGTCGAATCTCCATCAATCACACCATTGTGCTCCGCAACCACATAGTGCACGTGTGCTGAGCCATGAATTTGGTAATCGCCATCCAATCTTCGGCCCAAATGCAGACCTAAAATTGTGCTAAACCAACCGAAGTGAGCGAGATTGTTGAGCAAGAATTCGCGACCGTCCCCAATGCTGCGGTAGTTAATTTCCACCAGAACTGGGCCGTTTTCCGTGATGATAAATTCGCTGTGGCAAACTCCAAAACCAACGCCGAACGCTTTCAGTTGAGCCAAGCAAGCTTCTCTGTGAGCAATGCCGTTTGGTCCGTTCCAGTCTGCGGCCGTTTCGATAAAGTAAGGCGGTTCAGAGAGCGACACATCAAAACCGCCAACGGCGATAAGGCGCTCACCATCTCCCAGAGTTTCGAGCGTAACCAAAGGCCCTTGAAGGAATTGCTCCACCAGAATGGCGGCGTTTGGGTGTTTTTGCCAAAACGCATCGCAGTATGCGTCGAGCTCGCTTTGGGAGTCACAGCGCTGCACATCTAAACTCGCCACGCCTTCTTTGGGTTTTGCTACGACAGGGAAGGCCATGCCTAATGCCACATTCGAATGGCGGTGCAACAAACAGCTTTGTGTGTTGGGTAGGGCTTTTTCATTCAACACTTGTCGAGTTAAGTGTTTGTTTTTGGCCTTTAACGTGACAGACCAATCTTTGGCCGGTAGACCAAAAAATTGTGCGCAGATGGCGGTGGAAGTTTGTAAGTGATCACTATTGCTGAAAATAGCGTCAGGTTTTAACTCATTCTTAGTGATGGTTTCGATGATCTCCAAGGGATTGAAGACATCGCACTCTAGAATGGTATCCGGATTAAAGTGACTATCACGACTTGCCAGTTCTAAATGGCTGAGCTTGTGATCGGTGATAAGAACGACGTGGAGGTCCATCGCTTTAGCTGCAGGCACGAAGCCGTGAGTGACTGCATCATTAACGACATGACTTACGATAATCATCGTAGATTTCATGAGCTTTCCTAATTTTCTAACATTTCCTAACGTTGATACTGTCTGCTCACAGTCGGCTTCCAATGTGCCTCTCGCGAGGCTACGGGGCAGAAGGTTTGGTCTTTATTGTTATTGTGTTTGATTTTTTGTTGTTGCTTGTGTTTTTAGGGTAAATAAATATAGAGCATAAAATTAATATTGCAAATGTAAATAATATTTGTTCTTATTTCTATCCGTTGGCTTTATAACAACTAAACGGAATTATGGAATGAATAAATTATTGACCCTGACCCCTTTGGCGGTCGCGATTGGTTCTTCACTAGTGGTACCAAGCGCAGTGGCTTCAGAAGAGACAAACTCAACCCCATCGGTAACCGAAACCATTCAAGTCTACGGACATCAGTACGAAGGCTACGCTGAACATATGCCTCAATCGGGCACCAAAACGGACGTCGAGTGGCTTGATGTGCCGCAAGCGGTCTCGGTGGTGACCAAAACAGAAATGCAAGATCGCGGCGCGGTGCGCTTAGTGGATGCGTTAGATGGGGTGGCTGGGGTCAATAACACCTTGGGCGAAGGCAGCCGCGATCAGTTCATGATCCGTGGTTTTGATTCACTCAATGATATGTACCGTGACGGCATGCGAGACGACGGTACGCTGCAGTCTTACCGCAGCTTGGCGAACGTTGAGCGCGTTGAAATTGTGAAAGGCCCGGCAGGCGCGCTGTATGGCCGTGGCTCGGCAGGTGGCATCATCAACTTGGTGACGAAGCGCGCTAACGGAGAGAACTTCACCCACGTAAAAGGCAGTGTGGGCAGCAACAGCCAGTATGTTGGTCAAGTCGACAGCTCAATGGCGTTTTCCGACAAGGTCAACGGACGTATTAACTTGGAATACCGTCAGGCCGATTCTTACGTCGATCATGTTGATTCGAACGATTTCTTCATCGCGCCGACCATTCGCGTGTTGCCAGCGGACGGTCACACCATTGATATTGACGTTGAATACGCCCATCAAGAATTAGTGCCATATCGTGGTGTGCCATCAAAAAATGGCAAGCCAGTTGATTTGCCAGTGAGTACTTACTTTGGTGGCACGAACGATTATCAGGAGTCGGACAGTCTTCGCGTTGCAGTGGACTACGAATGGCGTTTGAACGATCAATGGGTATGGAACAACCGAGCGGCGTTCAACCATATCGAACTTGAGCAAAAAGGCACGCGTCAGGGCAAAGTGACGGGCAATGAAGTGTCTCAAACCGTGAATAACTTTGGCTACGACCCTCGTACTACAACCACTTTGCAATCTGAGCTGATTTGGGAAACCAACGACAATCAATTGATGTTGGGCGCGGATTTCAACCAAATTGATATCGACCTGACGTTGGCAAGTGACAAAACGCTTCCTCCGCAAAATATCTACAACCCAGTTGTGGGCCCAACACCCGATCCGGGCTTCAAACCATTCCGTGACAATACCACCACAACCACGGGTGTGTACGTACAAGATGTGTACACGTGGGGCGACCTTTCTGTGATCGGTAATGTGCGTTACGACTCGATGGATCTCGAACAGCAAAAAGCGGGCGCAGGAAAGGAAAAATTGGACGATGACAAAGTCAGCTATCGCGCTGGTTTGGTATACCGCATCAATTACGACACATCCGTTTACGCCAGTTTAGCGCGCTCTTGGCAGTTGCCGTACGCAGGCATCTACATCAATCCAAAGTTGGCGGAATTCTTCCATACCGACTTAAAAGAAGTGGGGGCGAAAGCGTACCTGCTGGATAACGCATTAATGTTGAATGCGGCACTGTTCCAGATCGACCAAGAGCAGCCACAAACCAACGTGGATGGCGATGTCATCGACAAAATTGAAGTACGTCACCAAGGCATTGAGCTAGAAGCTCGCGGCCAAATCACCAAACAGTGGGATATCTCTGTTGGTTACAGCTACTTGGACGCAGAAGACAAAGCCACAGGTAAAAAGCCGAATGATGTGTCAGACCACTTGTTCTCTCTTTGGAGCACTTACCAATTGGATGACAACTGGCGTTTGGGTGGCGGCGTGAAATACGTGGGCGACCGTTATGCAGGTAACGACGAAGCCGTCGCACTTGGCGATTACACCACGGTGGATTTGATGGCGGCGTACACCACTGGTCGTCACAAGATCCAAGCGAACGCTTACAACATTTTGGATGAGAAATACATTCTTGGCGCAACAAACGGCACGTCTGGCCTAAACCAGATTGGCTACGGCGCACCAGCCGAGTTCATGCTTAGCTACGGATACCAGTTCTAGGCTTGTTGTGCGTAGTTGGCGCACGTTAGCCGATTTTTTGCCTCTTATTGAGGATGTTTTAGCCCCGAGAGCCTACGGGAAATGTTCTGCCCGAGGCTCAATTTCTCGTAAAGGAGACCTTAATGTCTTACCAGAATTTGGATGGTAAAGTGCGTGTACGTGCTGGTTTGTCTACCACTTACAGTGTGCTCGCGATTGCTATCGCTTCTGCCACCTCTATGAGCGCAGTTGCCGCTCCTGCTGAAAAAAACGAAACCACCGTGATGGAAACCGTCGTTGTCACTGGCAGCGTGATTGGTAACTCTGATATTGAAGACGTCAAAGAGTACCCTGGTGCTCGTACCGTCATTACCCGTGATCAAATTGAGAAAACCGCAGCGGGTTCGATTGATAATGCGCTACAGCGCGTGCCGGGTATTAAAGTTCAGGATGAAAGCGGAACAGGAGTATTGCCTAACATTTCCGTACGTGGTTTGAAAGCAAGCCGCAGTGGTCATGCTCAGTTCTTGATGGATGGTGTGCCGCTAACGCTCGCGCCTTACGGTCATACTGGTCAGTCTATCTTCCCAGCAACGCTGTCGATGCTTGATCGTATTGACATTGTACGCGGTGGTGCCGCAGTGCAGTACGGCCCAAACAACGTCGGTGGTGTGATCAATCTAGTGACCAAACCGATTCCACACACTTGGCAAACTGAAATCAGCAACCGCCTTACCGTGTTTGACGGTGGTGATGCGCCGCTGAATGATTTTTACCTACGCACGGGTGGCTGGTTAAGCGACACATTCGCGCTACAGTTGGAAGGTAACTTTCTAAAAGGCGAAAGCTTCCGTGAACATTCCGATACGGACGTGAAGAACTTTCAAGCTAAAGCACAATGGCTACTGAGTGATACTCAAGAGATTCAAGCATTCCTGCAACGTTACGATGCTGAAACGCAAATGCCGGGCGCACTTTCGCCACAAGATTACGAGCAAGATCGTCATCAATCGAAACGTCCTTACGATGATTATGAAGGTAAGTCGACGCGCTGGAGTGTTAAGTACATCCACGATTTGCCATTTGCCGACAGTGCCGAGCTAGAAGTGCTAACGTTTGGTCACAAATCAGAGCGTCTTTTCAAGTGGGGCTTTAACAGTGCGGGTGGCCATTGGGCGGATCCGGCTCTGCCTGCGACGGACGTTCGTACCTCTCCACGTGAATTTACCGTGTACGGCATAGAGCCGAAAATGGCGATGTATTTTGGTGAAGGCAAATCCGTTACCCAAAACTGGATCGTGGGTACTCGTTATGTTAACGAAGACATTGACTACAAACTCACTCAGACTCCAATCGCTGGTGGCGCAACCAAAGTGCCGCGTGATTGGCATTTAGATACGGATGCGTTTGCTGGTTACGTTAGCAACGAGATTGGCTTGTTCAACGATACGTTGAAGGTAACGCCAGGGCTGCGTGTTGAGTCGGTTCGCATGACGTTTACCGATCGCGGTAAAGAGCAAACGGCAGACAACACCGTGACCGAATGGCTGCCGGGTTTGACGGTGGCATACAACGTGACCGACCAGTGGGTAACGTATGCGAACGCGCAAAAATCACTTCGTGCGCCACAAATTGCCTACATCCGAGGCTTGGGTGAAGAAGGTAGCGAACTGGCTTGGAACTACGAAGTTGGCGCGCGTTACACCCAAGATGCGACCAGTTTTAACGCTGCACTTTATCGCATCGATTTTGAAGACCAACTGCAATGGCAAAGTTCAACGCAGACCTTCGATAACATCGGAAAAACACTTCACCAAGGTTTAGAACTTTCTGCTCGTTACGTGCCGGAAGTTCTACCTGCTCTGAGCTTGGGCGCAAGTTACAACTACCTCGATGCCACGCTTGAAGAAGAAGGTGCGAATAAAGGTAACCAGCTGCCTTACACCTCTAAACATCAACTTGGTTGGGATGCGACCTACGCGTTTTACGGCATGGACACCACGCTATCGGGCTTCTACTTCAGTGATTCGTATACCGATAACGCCAACACCAGTGCCGAAGACGCAACAGGTGCAACGGGCAAAGTGCCGTCTTACATGGTGTGGAACTTCAACTTAGGTACGGATTTATACAAAGACGACAAAGGCAAGTTACGCATGAATGTTGCAGTAAACAACTTGTTTGACGAGGAGTATTACTTCCGTGGGATTGATACCAGCCCAGTTGGTCGATACCCAGCTCCGGGACGCTCTTACACACTGGATCTGAACTATCAGTTTTAAGCGTTTCGTTCACCGAGTTTGAAAAGAAAAGTCGCCAATTTACCTTGGCGACTTTGCCGATCTTAGGTTCTGGAAAACTCTTAGCACTGGAAAAAAGCAAGATGAAAAATAAAAAACAATTTACGATCAAACACTTTTCAACCGTTTTGTTGATGCTGTTGAGCTCAGCTTTGATGTCATTTAGCGCATTTTCTCAGGCGCGCAGCGTGCAAGATGAGCAAGGCACTTTTGAGCTAGAAGCGATACCTCAACGTATTGTGGTTTTGGAGTTTTCGTTTGTGGACGCTCTGGCGGCCGTCGATGTCTCACCGGTAGGCGTTGCCGATGACAACGATGTCACACGAGTCATCCCTGCTGTTCGCGCCAAGATTGAACCTTGGCAATCGGTCGGCATGCGTTCACAACCGAGTTTAGAGGCGATCGCGGTGCTCAAGCCTGATATGATCATTGCCGATGCCGAACGTCATCGCGCGATTTATCAAGATTTGCAGCGAATTGCGCCAACTTTGCTATTAAAAAGTCGTGGTGAGACATATCAAGAAAATCTCGAATCCGCGCAAAAAATCGGCGTGGCGATTGGCAAGCAAGCGCAAATGACGCAACGAATCGAGCTACACAAACAGACCATGGCGGAGTTCAAACAGCATTTTGCGACACAAGAAACCATTCAGTTTGGTGTGGTTTCCGATAAAGGGATGTGGCTGCATAGCCCGGTTTCTTACGCTGGTGGCGTTTTGAGTACACTAGGCATCCAAAGCCCTCTGGCTCCGTCTGAGCAAAATGCTTATATCCCAACCAGCTTCGAACTTTTACTAAAAACCAACCCTGATTGGTTACTAGTTGGACTTTACTCTCAACCAAATATCGTGGATGAATGGCGCAAAAATCCATTATTTAAGCTGTTAACTGCGGCGAAAAAGCGACAACTGGTCGAAGTCTCTCCGGAGCTGTGGTCATTAAATCGTGGCATGTTGGCGGCGGAAGAAATTGCCCGCAACCTTGAAGCGTTATTGGGGCGCTCATGAGTGCGTCGATAATCTCAGAAAGCCCGACTTCGGTTAGAAAACCGCATTGGAAAGTGAGCTTGTTTGTCTGTGCTATGGCGTTGTGTACGCTGTCAGGCTATACCGCCTCAATGATTGGCTGGTCTAACTTTTCCTTGAGTGTTAATGACCTGACAAGCTATTGGTTTGCATTTGATGAGGGTAATATGCTGCATCAAATCCTCGCGACGTTGCGCGCTCCTCGCGCCTATGCGGGGTTATTGATTGGCGCTTCGCTTGCGGTATCCGGTGTGTTGATGCAAGGGTTAACTCGCAACCCTTTGGCGTCGCCATCCATTCTCGGCATTAATGCTGGTGCGGCGTGTTTTATGGCCTTGGCCTCCACCGGCGCACCATTCTTTAGTCAATTGAACCCCATCATCAACGCAGTACTCGGCGCGCTACTAAGTGGTGGTGCGGTCATGTTGTTGGGTGGTTTTTTCTCCGCGCGTTCTCACCCATTGCGTTTGGTGTTGGCGGGCATTGCCATCAGTGCGCTACTGATAGGGTTAACTCGTGCGTCGGTAATTTTGGCGGATGACATGGCTTACAGCGTGTTGCATTGGTTAACGGGTTCACTCTCTGCGGTAGATTCTCAGCAGTGGCAGCAACTGTGGCCTTTTGCGACTTTAGGTTTGGTGCTCGCCATGGGATTAACGCGAAACTTAAATTTACTCGCGTTGGGGGACGAAGTGGCTGTCGGGTTGGGTGGCAACATTCGTCTTACGCGACTAATCAGTGGCTTAGCGGTTGTGCTGTTGGCGGGTACTAGCGTGGCGATTGCTGGGCCAATTGGCTTTGTCGGGTTGTTAGTGCCGCACTTGGTACGCCCGATTGTTGGTCACAACTATCACATTCTTATTCCGGTTTCCGCTTTGTGTGGCGCGGCATTGGTGACGTGGTCAGATGCTTTGTCACGCGCGATTGCCTTTCCGGCCGAAACGCCGGTGGGCGTGATTACCGCACTGTTGGGCACTCCTTGCTTTATCGCGATTGCAATGAGGAAATCATCATGATGAATCAAACCAAACTGATGGCACTGCTTGGGCTTTTGCTGATTGCGTCGTCTCTCACGCTGTTTGTTGGCGCGGCGAATCTGTCGGCTCAACAGGTTTTTGCATTGTTGTTTTCTTTCTCTGATTCGGACTTTGTGATTCACCAATATCGACTGCCGAGAATGTTGCTCGCCATTGGCGTGGGCGCTGGGTTAGGGCTGTCAGGCATTTTAGTGCAAGGCGTCATCCGTAATCCACTTGCCTCCCCAGATTTAATGGGGATAAGCGCAGGGGCAGGGCTGGCGGCTACCGCTTGCTTGGTGTTGTATCCGAGCGCGCCGGTGGCAATGTTGCCGATGGTCGCTATGGCGGGAGGTTTGCTTGCTGCAGGCTTTATTGCTGTGCTGGCTTATTGGTCGAAGCCAACGCCTGCGCGCTTGGCGCTGATTGGTGTTGCTGTCAGCGCATTTTTAGCCAGCGGTATCGACTTTCTTCTGATTGTGCACCCTATCGAAATCAATACGGCGATGGTCTGGCTAACGGGCAGTTTGTGGGGACGAAACTGGCAACAAGTGCCGTTTATTTGGAGCGCTCTAATACTGCTACTGCCATTGGCGTTTTGGCTGGCATGGCGGTTAGATGTGATGGGACTGGGAGAAGAAAGCGCCACTACACTTGGCACGAAACCAAGACAGATCCAAATTCTTGCGTTGATCGCTGCCGTGCTATTGGCGAGCATCAGTGTGTCTGTGGCAGGCACGATCAGCTTTGTTGGCCTGCTTGCGCCGCATCTTGCGCGTTTGCTGTTTGGTCACAATCACAAGTTATTGATTCCTGCTTCTGCAACCCTTGGCGCGCTGTTGGTGATTTGCGCCGATGGTCTAGCGAGAGGCTTACAGCCACCAATTGAGTTGCCAGCGGGTGTGCTGACTTCTGTTATTGGCGCACCATATTTCATTTTTCTTTTGTATCGTTATCGAGGTTGGTAAGCATGTTACGAACGCAGAACTTATCCGTCGCGTACGGCAAACAGACCATCATTCCGGATCTCTCTTTGTCGATTCCTCAAGGTAAAATTACCGCGCTTGTTGGCCCAAATGGTTGCGGTAAGTCGACACTATTAAAAACCTTGGTACGCATCAATAAACCAGCTTCTGGCGAAGTGTTGTATGACGATAAACCGCTAAGCAACTACGGCGATAAACGCTTGGCGCGTTCGTTGTCTTTACTGCCGCAGATTCTTGTCAGTCCTGAAGGTATTACAGTCAGAAAACTGGTCGAATATGGCCGATCGCCTTATCTCTCTCACTGGGGGCGGTTAAGTCAGCAAGATAAAGCGTTGGTCGAGCAAGCAATGCAAGATACTGGCGTGATTGAGTTTGCTGACAAGCCAGTTGAATCGTTGTCTGGCGGTCAAAGGCAAAGGGCGTGGATTGCGATGGTAATGGCGCAAGATACCGACGTAGTGATGCTTGATGAGCCAACCACTTACTTGGATCTCTCTCACCAAGTTGAGCTGATGAAACTCATGAGGCATATGAACGACAAAGGCAAAACAGTGGTCGTAGTGCTACACGATCTAAACCAAGCCTGCCGTTACTGCGATCATTTGGTGGTGTTGGAAAAAGGTCAGTTAGTCACGCAGGGAACGCCGCAAGAGGTACTGACAGAAGGCATGTTGGCATCGGTGTTTGATTTACAAGCGAGAGTATTTAACGACCCAATCTCAGGCACGCCGATGTGTGTGGCGGTGTAGGTCTTACGTCTTTCGAAAGCTATCTGCAGTTAAAACGCTGAGCCATAAAAACAAACCCCGCTAGTAACAAAGTTGCTAGCGGGGTTTGTTGTTTTTAAGAGCGTTCCTAACGTGGCGTTTAAGCCAGTTTAAACGTTGCCACTTTCGAGTTGAGATCCTCGGCTTGCGATTTCAGCTCAGCAGATTGATTCATCGATTCTTCGGCACCAATCACCAAGTGATCGGTCACATCTTTAATGGACGTGACGTTTTGCGTGATTTCATTGGTTACGTGCGTTTGCTCTTCGGCTGCGGTCGCGATTTGCGTTGCCATATCGCTGATCAGTGCAACGGCCGCGTTGATTTCATCCAGAGCCAGTGCTGCGCGATCTGCATCTTCTACCGAACCTTGCGCGAGCTGAGAGCTTTTATCCATGATAGTCACAGCGCGTTGTGTGGTTTGCTGCAAAGTCTCGATCGTCGAGCGAATCTCTTCGGTTGAGGTGTGTGTGCGTTGTGATAGCACGCGAACCTCGTCTGCAACTACGGCAAAACCGCGACCTTGTTCACCTGCACGCGCCGCTTCAATCGCCGCATTCAGAGCCAGTAAGTTGGTTTGCTCTGCGATGTCTCGAATCGTTGATAGCACGGTAGAAATGTCTTGCGCGTGCTGGTTGAGCTCGCCGATGACAACGCTCGCTTGGTTGACTTCAGAAGACAAATTGTTGATGGACGACTTGGAGTTGATCACTAACTCATGACCATTTTGTGTGCTCGCTGAAGAGTCTTGAGCGGCTTTAGCCGTCTGCTCTGCATGCGCTGCAATCTCTTGCGTTGCCGAGGCCATTTCAGTCACAGCGGTCGCTACCATAGTGATTTCTTGTTGCTGATGGTTCAGATCAGAAACCGACTGATTCGCGCGAGTCGTGCTCAGTTCTGATTGTTGGCTGAGTTCTTCCGCTTGGTGACGAATGTGACCAATAAGCTGCTGTAAACTTTCAACAAACTGGTTGAAGTTTTCAGCCAGCTCACCAACTTCGTCACGGTTTTCTACTTTGATACGTCGAGTCAAGTCGCCGCTACCGTTGGCGATTTGCGAAAGCGCATTCGAAACGTTGTAGAGTGGGCGGAACAAGATGTTACATAGCAGATTAAACAACGCCACACAGATGATCACCACGATAGCCGTCGCGATAATTTGATCCCAAACGGCATCGTAAAGTGGTGCAACCAACGAGTTGTGATCCAACACCGTTACCGTCGTGAGCTTGGTGCCCTCAATTGGACGCGCATAAATCACATAATCGGTGCCGCTGATCGACACGCGACGTTCAGTGCCTGAGCGTGCAGCGTTGGTGATGTCGTTGTTGTTTAAGCCCAGTTTGCTAACCGGTTGGTTTAGGAGCTTGCTGTCGTTATGGGTGAAAATATTGCCCTGATCGTTGGCAATAAACATGTAGCCTTCACCCGGAAGGATCACTTGGTTGAGGCTGTTTAAAATATCTCCAATTTCGACATCTGCACCCAGTACAGTTGTTTGGCCGTGCAGTTGTAACGCCTTACCGAGCGACACTACATTCGCACCAGTTGCAGCAGCAACGGTCGGGTTATCCATAAAGACTTTCGATGGATTGGCAATGGCGTTGGTGTACCAGCCCCACTTGCGAGGATCATTATTGCCTGGCGGTAAAATCACCCCATTGGCGTTGTCTTGTGAGCCGTCTGGGTAAGCGAGGAAGACGTTATCGAACGCGCCGGAATCTCGCACCTGCTTCAAGTGCGTCACGATGGCTCGTTTTTCTGACTCAGCAGAAAGGGAGGTGAGTGCTCGCTCTTTAGAGAGTAGCCAGTCACTTACGTACTGGTTGTATGACGCGCTGGTGCTTTCCAGACGCTGGGCAACTTCCGCATCCAACCGTTGTAACGAATCTCGAAAAGACAAGCCTTCGACTAACACGCCCCCAAGGATGATGGCAGCACTGGCCGAGATAGCCAGTTTATTCTTCAGTGATAAATTTTTGAACATAGCAGCGATTAATAGATTTTTTGTACCCAAGCGGCGTTAAGTGTCGGGCTTAATGCCCATTGACCTAAAAGCGCGGGGTAGTTTGTTATTGGTTATTTTCATTCGTATATGATTCGGCGTCGTCGCTGAAAAGCGGTTTTGACGCCGAAATCATCGATTGATTATATTTTACTGCTCAAAATAAATACTGGCGCTATGTCGCGAATTTGAGCTTTATAAGAAATAAGAACCTAATACGAGAGCGGCTTGTTTTATGTATTTGTAAAGTAAGGATTTGTCGTATTTTGTAAATGATAATTGATTTCATTAAATGGTGATATAGATCACGTTTGGGTAGTAAATAATCCATTAAAAATGTGAAGGTCATGGAACGAAGATTATATTGATCGGCTTAATCATAGTTATGGGCAATAGTTATGCGCAGTATATTGTTAGTCCCCGCGTTATTGTTGTCAGGGTGTGCTCTGACACAACAATCCACGCCGATTCAGCCTGATGCCAACTGGCACGTTAATCAGCTATCCAATGGAATGAAATACCACATCTATCCAACTCAAGACCAAGAAGTTTCGGTTCGTTTGGTGATGCACATTGGTTCGTTCCAAGAAGAAGCTAATCAAAAAGGCTACGCTCACTTCGTTGAGCACATGGCATTTAATGGCAGCACACACTTTACCGGCAACGACGTTGTTAAGCTTTTTGAGCAATCTGGCGGCAGTTTTGGCGCAGATATCAACGCGTTTACCACCTATCAGCAAACCTCCTATAAGCTTGACTTGGCCAATAACGATAAGCTTGAAGATGCCCTGACTTGGATGCGAGACATCGGCGACGGTTTAGAGTTCGCTCCTGCTCAAGTTGAAAAAGAGAAAGGTGTTGTCTTGGGTGAATGGCGACGCGCCAATCCAGATGATAAGTCGTTTTCGATGCACGCGTATGAGGCTTCGATTGAAGGAACGCCCTACGCCGAACATGATCCAATCGGTACTCGTGATGCAATTGAGAACGCGACGTCAAATGGGCTGAAAAACTTCTACGAGAAATGGTATCAGCCGCAGTATGCCGAGCTGATCGTCACGGGCAATGTGGACGCTAAGTCGCTTGCTAACATCATCAAGAACAAGTTCTCGAACTGGGAAAGTACCTCAGATATCGCCATCGAAAAGCGTCGTGACATTCGACTCAATACTCAAGACGAAATTCTGCCAAGCAACTCGATGGAGTCACCAAGCTTGCATTTGGTGATTGAACGCGGCGATCTTCGTCGCGAAACGGTCGAGCAGCAACACGCAGAATGGCGAGACGAAGTGGCCATTCAACTGATTCAACAGCGTTTGATCAGTCTTCTCAATGATGCCGCCGAGCCTTACCAATACGTTTATGCGCAGCCTTACTACTCTAACTACCAACGCCTGATGTCGGCGGGTATCTCATTTTCGCCTGACCGCCGTGAACAAATGCACCAAATTTTCATCAGTGCGTTGACGTCACTTCGCGATTACGGCGTGACACAAGCTGAGCTAGAGAGCATCACATCTAACTGGTATGGCGAACTGGCAAATCTTGATTCTGATTGGAGCAAACGCAAGCCAAATAGTTACGCGGAAGCGCGTATTTTCCAATTGGAGCAAGCCAGCGTAAGCCAATCGAAAGAGAGCTATGCGCAAAGCTTGGCAGCTTTTTTGGATAAAACGACGCTAGAGAGCGTAAACGCGCAGTTAAAAGAGCTGCTGTCTAATCAACCAAGCTTTGTGATTGGCATGGGCAAAAGTGAAACGCAAGCGCAGTTTGCTGATGTATTCACTGCGCTCAACAGCGCCTACCTACAAGCTGGTGAAAAGCCTTCGGGCATGAACGCCAAAGCGGAAGGCTTCCTGCAACCAGCAGAGGAAGGCAGCATCGTTAGTATGCGTCAAGCTCCGGGTGGTTTTCAGGTTTACACCTTATCAAACGGTGTGGATGTTTGGTTCCAAAAAGACGCAAAAGCCGGTGGCCGCGCTTACATCTACTTCACTAGCCAAGGGGGTAAAGCCGCTCTAGATAAATCGCTTTATCCAGCCTACGAACTGGCTGCCATGACCGCTGTTCGCAGTGGATTAGGAGAGTTTTCTGGCTCAGAGCTGGATGCCTATTTACGTACGAACAACATCGCTTTTGGTCCAATACTCGAGCCAACAGTGCATGGCGTTCAGGTTACGACGCAAAAAAATCGTCTAGTTGAAGCTTTGAATGGCTTGTACAACCTTTCGACCGAAATCAAGGTTGATGAACGTCAGCTTGCCGCGGTGAAACAAGAGTTTAAGCAAGAGCGCAGCGCTTTCTTGGAATCGCCTATGGGTAAGCTCATCCAAGTAGCGAACACCAGCGCTTATACGCCGGATAGTCGTCATCGTTTGCTGAGCAGTGATGGTGCCGATACCGTCACACCTGAGCAGATTCTTGCGATGCATGATCAACTATTTAAAACCGATCATGGTTACAAAATGGTGATTGTTGCAGACGTTGAGCCTGAGCAAATTACGCCGCTTCTACGCAAATACGTGGCATCAATTAAGATGAAGCCGGGTAAAGCTGTAGATTATCGTGTGTCATTTAATGATGAGCTGCCAGCGCGCTCGGTCGTCACTGATGGTCACGAGCCTTCATCGTTTTACCTGCTGCGTTTTACCAACACCGATAAGTACAACCGTACGGCAAAAGACACGGTGATAGAAGACATTCTGGAGCGCATCAGTGCCGCACGAGTACTGGAGACGTTCCGTGAAGAATCAAGCTTAGATTACAGCCCTAGCATTTATACGATGACGCAAGATGGTGAGCCGATTTCGGACTGGTTGTTTGAATCGCAGGTGGATCCAAAAGATGTGGGTTTGATGGATAAACTGTTGGATAAGGTTTTCGACGATCTCGCGATCAACATTACCCAGAAAGAAGTCGACACTGCGGCCAAGCAGCTTGCTGTCGCGATGCAAGGATTGGGTGACAACCCTGGTTCTCGCGCTTGGGTTTACAGCCGCTACCTTGCGCACGACTACGGATTGGATGTTGTGTTGGATGTGGAGAAAGCCGCTAAGAGCGTAACACTAGAAGAAGTGAAAGCACGTGCGGCATCGGCGTTTGGTCCGAATGCCAAGCGTTCTGCGCTGATTCTCAACCCGATGTAAAACCAGACATTGGATGCAAACAGTAAAACGAAAAAGACGGCTTAATAGCCGTCTTTTTTATGCGCTTTTGCGCGCGAGTCGCTTTTCAGTGTTGGCGCTGTTGTCTTTCGCCGTTGCGCTTTCTTGCACTTTGCCTTTCAGGCTGACCACTTCTTTTTCTGGCAATTCTGCTGCTTCACCGAAGAACTTACCGCCCGGTTCAATGCTCAGATTGTTGCTCCAGATTTTACCACTGACACGGCCTTTAGTGAGTACTTGAATGTGCTCTGCGTGACAGTTTCCGTCCAGAATACCATTGATGATCAGCTGCTTGGCATACACATCGCCAGTGACTCTACCGCTTTCTGCAACGACTAACGTGCCTTCGACATTCAGTTGACCATCGACGATGCCGTCAATCTGGACGTCGTTTTCTACTTTGAGTTCTCCGCTAACAGTACAGCCTTTGGCGATGAGAGTTGAAGCTGCTGAGCTACTCGTTGTTCCACGGTTTTTATCAAAGATTCCCATCGTATTTTTCGCTCCTTAGTAAAGATATCTTCAAAATTATTAAGGCTCCAATCAACAAACGGTTTTGGGTTCAATGCTCGTCCGACAAAGCGCACTTCGTAGTGCAGATGTGGGCCAGAAGAGAGCCCACTGTTGCCAGAAATCCCAATCAAATCGCCTTTTCTTACGAATTGGCCGCTTTGCACTTTGAATTTCTTTAAGTGCGAGTAAGAACTGGTAAAACCGAAAGAGTGCTGTAGCCTCAGAAAGTTGCCAGAGCCGGTATTGCTGCGACGAGTGACTTCCACCACGCCATCGGCAGGGGCATAAATTTTTGTTCCGATGTTCACCGCGAAATCTAATCCGCGGTGCATTTTCGCTACCTTGGTGACGGGATGAATACGTTTGCCAAAACCGGATGAAAGTCGAACTTTACCTACTGGCGAACCGTTTGGAATTTGATTGAGCATCAGCGTTCGTACATTCGAAGTGATCGCTGCTGAATCCAGTCGAGTATCCAAATCTTCATTGGTGGCGTGATTATCCACGCCAAGCACTTTTTCTAGCTCGCCTAAGCGCTCGGAAACCAACTGAACCCGCTCCTCTCGCTCAGAAAGGTCGTTTTCTAGTTCAGACTTCAACGCCTTTAATGTACTGAGCTCTTCGCCCATGCTGCGTGAGTGCTCGGTGAGCTGCGCTTGTTTCATCGCTGCGCTATCGACCCGCGCGTAAAGATGGTTTATGAGAATGGCGGTAGCTGCCAAAGTCAGTACAAATAGCCCTAAAAAGGTTTTTAGGTTGCGTTGCATCCGTTTACTGAAATACCAATGCTTGGAGCCATTGATGGTTGATATCGAGATCGTCAGTTGGTCTTTCATCATGTCGTAATGATCGTATTCTGGTATAAGCCTCGTCACTGAGTGAGCTCGACTGTAAGGAAAACCACAGGGGACTGCCAGAGGCAAATTGGAAAGAAGTGTCAGGTCGTGAGCCGTTTTCCGATATTTGATAAAAGACTCAGTGTGGATTTAATGTTGGGTTAATTTTGGTCGGTGTTGCATGTTTGGCACTTTAGAGTGACGAAATTACCAATAGTATGAATGTGCAATTCAACATACTTCACGGTTTATCCTATAAATTGCGGATATTTTAAGAAATTAATATTCATTAAATTGATAACTGGCGACGGATCTTTATGATGACGGTTGATATGCCGATAGAGCACTCATTAGCCAGTGTTTGGCGGTGTAGGAGAACTGTAATTCGTCTCTACAGAACTCGATTTATTAAGGCTTAAAACTCGAATGCAAAACGCATTTACGAACCGATATAACTAACAACGGAGTTGGTCGTGAAAAAACTATTATTGGCTACAGCAGTGGTCGCAGCAGCGGGGGCCGCTGGGTACTTGTACCAAAATAACCTTCCTCAGAGCGGTTCAAGCTCACTATTGGCGCAAATCCCAGCCGATTCGCTCGTAGTTACTTTCCAAACAGAACCTTTCAAACACTACGAATATGTGAACGCGTTTGGCTCTGCCAATCAAATGACCATGTCTGATATGTTTGTTGGTGAGCAGCTGTCACCAAAAGAGCAGTTTGCGATCGATCTGTTTGACGGATACTTAAAAAGTGCTGCGTCGCCAGAAACTTTGAAAGCGTACTTAGGTACAGGCGATGAGATCAACCCAGTGCTTTACACGCTCGGTATGGTGCCAGTTTACAAACTGCCAATCGAGAATCCAGAGGCGCTTTGGAAAACGTTGGATCACGAAGAGCAAATGAGCGGCGTGACACACGAAAAAGTGAAGCTGGGTACGGTGGAGTACCGTCGTTATGAAATGACGGATGCAGTAGATCCGCAGGATGGCATTGGCTTAGTTGTGGCGGTTATCGACAACGTGCTAACCGTGACGGTGGATATCGCGGAGTTGGGTGATCTTAACCCGTTGAAAATGGCGCTGGGTCTTGAGTCTCCAACCCAATCATTAGCGGATAGCGGTCGTGCTGAAGCCATCCAAACTCAGTATGGTAAAAACAACAACTCTTTTGGCTACATCGACCATCGTGAAATCATCAAAGGTTTAACCACTGTTGATGGCAACATGTTTGCTCGTCAATTAACTCGTCTTAATGTCGATCCAAACATTACGGAAATGCGCACACCAGTTTGTCATAACGAGTTTACGCAAATTGCAGAAAACTGGCCTCAATCGGTGGCGTTTGCGGAGTACAAGCTAAACGGTGAGCAAGCGTCAATCAAAGGCGGCTTTGTTGTTGAGTCGAAGAATAAAGTGATCGTCGATGCGCTTAAATCGATTCGTGGTGTGTTAACCGAGTCTAACAGCGATAAGAGCTTCTTTAGCTTGGCGCTAGGCATCGACATCAATACGCTTGCGCCATCGATTGGTCAAATTTGGACAGAGATAACTCAGCCACAATACCAATGTGCGCTGCTGAGCCAAATGCAAAAAGACATGGGCGGACAAAACCCGGCGGCAGCGGTGAGTATGGGCTCTGGCATGCTGAATGGGTTGAAAGGGTTGAGCATGCAACTGTTCGATCTGAACATCAATCCTGATGCACAGTTTGGCGAAGTGTTTAGCCAAATGGATGGCATGTTTACTCTGTCTGCGAAAGATCCAAACATGTTGATTCAAACTGCGCAAATGCTAGTTCCTGAATTGGCGCAGCTTCAACTGCAACCAGACAACCAACCTGTGAACGTAAGTGACTTGTTAGAGATGCACACTGGCATGAAGATGGACGTGTTTGCACGCTTAAATGGCAGCCACCTAACGCTATACAGCGGTGAGTACGCGGCAGAAGCAAGCAAGGACGTGATGGCTCAAGAGTTGAAGCCAAACGGTTTGTTGAGCTTTAGCATGGACTCAGAGCGTATTCTGGAAGTGTTAGAAAAAGCATCAATGGCGACAGGCCAGCCTCTTCCTGAAGACGTGCTAGTGAGCTTCCAAAACGAGCTAACGGGCGGCATGAAGATGGACGTTACTGACAAAGGCATCGGTTTTGAGTTTGATTACCGCAGCTCGACCAAAAAGGTGAGCGTTGCCCAGCAGTAAACGCAACAAGACTTGAAACCCTACGAAAACGCCCACGGAATGCTGTGGGCGTTTTTCTTTCTTCAATTAAGTCGGTGACATTAGCCGGCTTTCTCTGACGCCTCTCGTTGTTGATGCGCTTCTTCAGTGTTGAACCCACGTAGAATATTGGTCAAGGTGATGGCGGTAAACAGCACTACAACCAACGACAAATGCCACGCTTCACTCAATCCAAGTTGCACCAGCGTCATACTCACCAAGGAAGAGACCACCATTTGACCGCCGCCAGACATGGCTGCCGCCGCGCCCGCTTGCTCTTTGTATGGTTGCATCACAAGTGCTTGTGCACAAGGCAACGCAATGCCATTGCCAAGAATCATCAACAATTGTCCAATCATCAAATACAAGGGTTCTACCGGGCAGAAAAACAGCCACAGTGCAGCACTGATATGCAAAACAGGCGTGCAAAGCAGCATTTTCTTATTTCCGATGACGGGGCGGATGCGGTTACAAATGGTTGTGCCGCCGAGCATACCTAACGCGGGGATCAGTGCCCACATGGCGTATTCGTCCGATGTCATCCCGATTTGGTCTTGCATGATAAAAGGCATCACGGAGACGGTCGTGATCATCAAGCTGAAGTTGAGCCAACTGATGCTCGCAAAGCTCATAAAATATCGAGACGAGAGCAAATCACGATACTGCACCAACATTTTGGCTGGAGAGGGGATTGCAGATCGTCGTGTGATGGTCTCTTTGAATCGAAACGCAATGATGATCCAAGCGAGTGACACGTAACCCAACAATGAAATGAACACCATGCTCCAGCCAAAGTGGAAGTTAATGAACCCACCAATCACAGGAGCAATCAACGGCGTGATGGACGCTGCCATAGCAATGTAAGACATCGCGACGGGAAGCTCATTCCCACTAAACTGGTCGCGAGTAGAAGCACGAGCCAGCACCGCGCAGCAACCCGTCCCCAAGCCTTGCAAAAAGCGGCCTAAGACCATGCCAGTAAACGTATGACTCCAGAAAATGATCATCAGCAAGCCGGACATTGCGATCAGCAAACCAGCGAGTAGCACTTTCTTGCGCCCTAATGCGTCGGACATTGGGCCATAGATGAACTGGGAAGGGCCAAATCCAAGTAGATAAATACTCACGAGGAGCTGCGCTTGATCGAGTGAAACTGAGAAGTCTTTGGCGATCCAAGGTAGGGAAGGCATCACTAAACCCATGCTCAGTTGGCCAACACTGATGATCAAACAGGCCAATAGAATCGTGCGGAAATTGATGGGACGTTTCATGATGATTCACCATCGGCGAATCCGGCATTTTTTCGCGTTCTTAGAGCGCCATCTTCATCAAACTCGCTCAATTTTGCTTTGACTCGTTTAACCGTCGACAAGCTGACATCGCATTGCTCTGCCACGCTCAACAGCGTGTTACCTTCTAATAGTAACGCCGCGATGAGTCGATGTTTTTCCCGGTCAGCAGGGCGGCCACGGAACTTCTGTTTCCACAACTCCGGTTGATCTTTAATGGCTTGCCGGCCTTGCTCTGCCGCAAATAGTCGGTGCTGAATTTGCACCTTTCCATAACCTGATAGCAAAGCGAGTAACGTTTTCGTCTGTTCTGAGTCAGGTTCAAACGTCAATGGTTCACACACGGTTTTTATTGTGACGCCTTTTTCAAGCAAGGCTCGAATGGCGTTGAGAGCCTGACTAAAATCGCGACCAAATGCTGTCAGCCACCACATCACGATGGTATCGCCAGATTGAATCGTATTGCTAAGCTTTTGAAACGCTTCTCTTTCTGAAGGGGGAACGCAGCCACGAATTTTATCTTCAAAATGCAGCGCATCAGGAGCGGCCTCGCGCAACGCAGCAAGGTGCTCACTGTGGGCTTTGTTTTTTGGAGAGTAGCGCGTGTAGATATAAGTCGTCATGACCGCATTCCTCATTGGGTTGGTTCATATACTGTAATGGTCCATAAATATACAAGGGTTCATTAATGCTTACAACACTAAATGAACCATTTGGGCTTTCTTAGAGCATATCCCAATTATCTAGGTGATGAGTTTTATGGCTGATTGGTGTTCAAAGATGTATGTTGGGGTATCTGTCTGCAAGCAATGAAAAAAGCCGATACAGATGTTTGTATCGGCTTTTTGTTTTAGGTGTTGTATTGGCTAGCTTTGCAATTGCTCACCTTGTGGCGAGTTTGGCTTTGGCTGGTAATGCAAAATCACCATCGAGGTCGGTGACAGCAAGACTTCGCCTTCTGCGTGCCCAGGATTGAGGTTGCGCACATTGGTATCACAAATCGTTACCCATTCTTGATTACGCTCGTTTGGCAGCTTAAATCGCGCTGTAGCGTTCGTTTGGTTGATGAGGTAAACCAACTCTTGCCCGTCTTTACCAATGCCTAAGTGAAGCGCTACGGAGCTTAATCGGTTCCAGTCGTCGTGTTCCATTAATCGGCCATCGGTTCGACGCCAGAAAATACGGTTGTTGTTGCGATTTTCGCCGCTGAAAGCACGGATGAAAGGCACCATGTATTGGTGACGGTTTGCGACCATTTGCGCCATCCAAGTTTTGAAGTGCGCTTTGCGCTCCGTCTCGCTCCAGTTGATCCAACTGGTTTTATTGTCTTGGCAGTAGGCGTTATTGTTGCCACCTTGCGAGTGTGACAATACATCGGCGGTCAAAATGTGCGGAATACCAAACGCAAAGAGCAAGCTCGCAATCAGGTTGCGTTTTTGCTTCTCACGCGTGGCGATGATCATGATGTTTTCCGTCTCGCCTTCTACGCCGTAGTTTTCTGAACGGTTGTCACCGTGGCCATCGCGGTTCTCTTCGCCATTGGCTTCGTTATGTTTGTGCTTGTAAGAGACTAAATCTTGCAACGTGAAGCCATCGTGGTAAGTGATGTAATTTACCGTGAGTTTGTATGGCCAGTTGGCGGCGCTGTAGATATCGCGAGAGCCCATAAGGCGAGTGGCGAATTCTTTCAAATAGCCTTGATCACCACGCCAAAAACTGCGGGAAATATCGCGCAGCTTGTCGTTACATTCGTTCCAACCAAATGGGAAGTTACCAACTTGATAGCCATTAGGGCCAATATCCCACGGCTCGGCAATCAATTTGGTTTCACGCAAAATCGGGTCTTGAGCGACGGCTTTGAAAAATGCCGCTTCAGGGTTGTAATCATCCCCTTGACGTCCCAAAGTGGCGGCCAAATCAAAACGGAAACCGTCGATTTTAAATTCGCTAACCCAGTAACGCAGCGTGTCCATAACCAGATTTAATGCTGGTTGATAGGTGAGATCGACCGTGTTGCCACAACCAGTGTAGTTGGCGAAGTGATTGCCGTGCTTAATGTAAAAGCGAGAATCGAGCGCTTTGAGATTAAATACTGTCGCGCCTTCGCCTCCTTCTGCTGTGTGGTTGTAAACCACATCCAGAATCACTTCGATCCCATGCTTGTGCAGCTCACGAATGGTGGTTTTGAGCTCGGTTACCGCGTCTTTTTCTGCGTAACGAGGATCGGGCACCATAAACAAATAAGGGTTGTAACCCCAATAGTTGACTTTACCCATCTCCAATAAATGTGGCTCATGCATGCACGCTGCGATAGGTAGCAATTGCAACGTGTTGATGTTTTGCTGTTTGTAAAACGCCAGCATTTGAGGTGAAGCAAGGCCAAGATACCGCCCTTTGGTGGTTGCACTGACTTCTGGATGTAATTGGGTAAGCCCTTTGACGTGCGTCTCAAACAGCACCATGTCCTCTCTCGGGATACGAGGATGGTCCGTCTCCTGCCAGTCGAAAGTGTCTTCAATCACGACGCATTTCGGCATATCAAAACTTTTGGCTGGAGTATAAGGAGGATGGTAGTGAAGGGCTTTATCTAAAGATTTGGCGTAAGGATCGGAGATGAGTAATGGTTCATCTCTATGTGTGACAACGTAACCATATTTTTGCCCCGGTTTGATATCGGGAATAAAGGTATGACGTATACCCGCATATTCATTGGGTAAGTCATGCAAACTATAGCTGCCATCGCTTGCAAACAATGCCAGCTGGATATCTTTTACACCCGGAGCATGAATAGAGAAGTTACAGCCTTCTTTATTTAACGTTGCGCCTAGGGGGTAGGGGCGAGAGAAAAGTCGTGTCATCGGAGATACTTTATTTATTATTTATTGCTACCTTTAGGAAACTATAAGTTAAAAACTTTGTCTTACTAAGGTCAACCACCTTAAATAGAAAAATATTCGTGTAATTTAATTACTTTAGATGACGACTTCGGGTCAAAAATATGAATTAGCTATCACTTTGTAGCGGCTCAAAACCGAAGAAACTTACTAATTCCTCCCTAGATTGGTGATCTGACTCGAAAAAACACCATGCGGTAATTTCTCTACTCCCTTCTCATCCCCCCTAAATTAGTTTGGGGCGGAGGAAGTCATCCTTGTACCCCTCGGGTAGTCTTATAACTGTTGAAACAAACGGGGATTCGTTCCCATCTTACCTCTCTTTCTTTAGGTGCGTTTTTACTGCCTATATTCACCTGAGGGCGAGCAGGGAAGACAGAATTATAAATACCCTTAATGGAGTTAAGAATGAAAAAAGTAAGTGTAATTGCAGCTGCTGTTGCTGCAACTTTAGCTGCTGGTTCTGCTTTCGCAGTGGACTTCCACGGTTACATGCGTGCTGGCGTTGGCGTGAACGCTGACGGTGGTCAACAACTAACATTCGAAAAGAACAAGGTTGGTCGTCTAGGTAACGAGAGTGATATTTACGGCGAGATTCAACTAGGTAAAGAAGTTTACAACAACAACGGTAAAACGTTCTACGTAGACTCTATGATCGCAATGACTTCTAACGGTTCAAACGACTGGGAAAGTACTTCAACTAACTGTGGTATGGACGGAAGCAACGTGAAATGTGTAGACGATGCACAATTCGCTCTACGTCAGTTTAACGTTCAAGCTAAAGGCCTACTAAACTTTGCTCCAGAAGCGACACTTTGGGCTGGTAAGCGTTACTACCAACGTCATGACATCCATATCTCTGACTTCTACTACTGGAACATCTCTGGCGCGGGCGCTGGTGTTGAAGGTATCGAAGCAGGTCCAGGTAAAGTTTCTTTCGCTTGGGTTCGTAACGACCGTGGCGATATCGTAGATACAGGCAACGACGGCGGCGCAACAAACGTTAACACTCTAGACGTACGTTACGCAGGTCTTCCTCTATGGGACAACGGTTCTCTAGAAATGGGCTTGAACTACGCGATTCTTAACGAAACTGACGCTGCGCCAAACAGCACTAAAGATGCGAAAAACGGCGTAATGTTCACAGCAGAGTTGACTCAAGGTCTAGACTCTGGTTTCAACAAAACTGTATTCCAGTACGGTACTGAAGGCTACTCAAAAACAATGGCGTTCTACGGCGACGGTAGCTGGTACGGTGCAGAAGCTGATAATGGTGCATCTGGTTACCGCCTAATCAACTGGGGTGTAATCGGCATGGGCGACAGCTGGGAAATGGGTCACCAATTAGTATACGGTGTTGGTGAAGACATGTGGGCTGGCCAAGACAAGTGGGAAACAATGTCTGTTGTTGTTCGTCCAATGTACAAATGGGATGACAACCACAAAACTATCTTCGAAGCTGGCTACGCTATCGACGATAACGACGGCGAAGAAAACAAATACGGTAAGCTAACTGTTGCTCAAGCATGGTCTGCTGGCTCTAGCTTCTGGGCTCGTCCTGAAATCCGTGTTTACGCTTCTTACCTAACGGCTGACAAAGAAGACAACTCAAACACATTTGATAACGGTCGTTCAGACGATACGTTCCAATTCGGTGTACAAGCTGAAGCTTGGTGGTAATCATCTAACCACTAAGTCCTAAATTGTCCTAGAATGATACAGCCAGAACCTATCTGGCTGTATTTATTTCAAAAACAATAATGAGTCGAGGTAGACAGTAATGAGAAAATGGCTTGCTCCCGTACTGCTGGGCATGTTGGCTACTGGTTGTGCGTCCGTAGAACAAGTAGAGATGAGTCCAAAAGGTCAGCAACAAGTAATCACTCAATCGGGTGATATTCAATGGGTACCGCTTAATGTGCCTGTGGTTACTGAGTTCGCTTTGACTGATAAAAGCCAAATGCTGTTGGATGGCAACAGTGCTGGCGCAATTGCAGCGTTCGCTCTTCCGGGCAATCGTGGCAGTCTCGATATCAAATTAGAGACATTCGTAAGTAAAGAACTTCAATTTTATGCTCCAAATGTCGCAGTGATGAACTCGGCAGGAGAAACCATTTACCAAGCCGATTTCTCAAAGTTTAAGTACGAACCAGCAAAATTGTTGGACAACGATAAATTCGTACTTGATCTCAATGTGATTCCAGACATGACAGGTAATGATCTTCATGTATTGGTTTACACGACTTCCGCCGATCTAAAAGGAAGTACACAAGTTCTACACCCTGCAAAAGCCTTCGCCATGGCGCGCCATACTCAGCCGCCAGATATTGCAGACCCTCTCGCGAAACATAGCCCATTGGGTCAGTTCCGCTTTTCGGTATCCGCGAATGATATCGTGAATACCAAGATTGTTGCGAAAAACGACAACATTCCTCAAGGTTCGGATCTCACTAGCTACTACCACAGCTCTATTGAAGCGGCAGTCGCAGCGAACGATATTCCGAAAGCACTCACCTTGCTTGATGAAGCAAAAGAGCTAGGTATTGAAGGCGCACAAGAAGTGTTTGTGAAAGCCGTAAATAAAAAATAATCGAATATAAAAGGTCAGCGAAATGCTGGCCTTTTTTCATAGTAAATAAACCAATAAAAATACCCCTACATAGAGTTACCTTATTCACATAATTATTTTTATTGCTTTGTTTTTTATATTGGTTAGATCAATAATTAATGACAGTTCCTAACTTATATTTTTAGCTTAGGAAATAAATAAAACTCTCGAAGTGATTTAAATTCTCAAGCCGACGATATTTAGCGTTCGATATTTCCATTTTAATAACGATTAATATTTATTTTAGTCGTTGAGTTTATTTTGCTTTGTATATACTAAAAAGGAATTACGTGAAATGAACATGATGAAGACCTCTCTTGCTGCTGTCCTGCTTGTTGCCTTAGTAGGTTGTCAATCGACGGCAGAACCTGAAGCGGCCGCAGAGCCAGTTGTTAATATGTCTCAAGACGAAGTGGTTGCTTTCATGAAAGCGTGTGACAACCCAGATAGCACGGCGAAAGGACCAATTTCTAAACCACTATTTGTGGTGGGTACGTTTGCGGATTCCGATTGGAAACACGTGCCTCAGCGTCAATACACTTACAAAGGGAATAACTTCTACCAAGCGGTGGTTCAAGAAAAAGTAGGCTCCTACAAAATGCAGTATGCGACCGAGTTGTGGTTCCCACAATTTACTGCAAAAGGAAATAGAATGAATGTTGGTGAATTAACACCATTAACGTTTGGTGGTTACGGTACTGATACGGTTGTGGATATTAAAGAAGATGGTAAATATGTCTGGAGCCTTCAGTTTGAAGGAAAAGGCAAACCTGTTCATGTCATGGTAAACAAGTGCCAATAATATTCCATTAAGTTATTTAAAATTAGTTTTTATTTATTAGCCCCTACATGGAAAACATGTCGGGGTTAATTTTATTGCTCAAATGTTTGTAGGTTATTTGAGTAAATTAGGGAGAGTAAAATGCGTAATGTTCTACGTAACCATCGCCTGTATCGATCGTTGCTTGCGTTAAGTGTGATGGGTGCTTTATCTGCGTGTAATTCTTCTGGTGGCGACAGTAATAGCAGCACGCCGCTACCGGATACGAGTTATGCTTGCCAAGCCAATGCCATGGCGCAAAGTAACCAACTTCGTACTTATCAAATCATGGTAGAGAGCTTTGTGGATGGTGATGCAAGCATTGGTCACGGTACAGGTTATGGCACCAGCCATCACAATGGTGATTTGCAAGGGGTGATTGATTCACTCGACTACATCCAAGACTTAGGGATGAATGCGATTTGGTTGACGCCAGTTTTTGAGTCAGAAGCGATAGCAGGACAAGATCATTGGGCGGATCGTTTGGACGCCACCGGCTATTTTGCGACAGACTACTTTAAAATCGACCCTAAATTTGGTGACTTAGCGACCGCGAAAACTCTAGTCGAAGAAGCACACAAACGCGGTTTGTACGTATTTTTTGATGGCGTATTTGGCCACCATAAGAATGGTTTGATCAAACCCTCACCTTCCGGCTTGTTACCTTCTGGCTCAAGCAATCCCGTTGATTACCCAGCCAGTCTCGATTTCTACAAAGAGGTGGCGACGTATTGGATCAAAGAACTCAAGATTGACGGCTGGCGTTTAGATCAAGCCTATCAAGTTCCGACAGACGCATGGACACAACTTCGTAAAGCTGTCGATGAAGCCTCACAAAGTGTGACGTACACCAATAGCAAAGGCGATCAAGTGAATCCGTTGGGTTACATGGTGGCAGAGATTTGGAAAGGGGAGTCTGAGATCGCGAATGAGGCGTATGGATCGAACAGCGATCCAGCATTGTGCTCTGCGTTTGACTTCCCTATGCGCTATCGCATCGTTGAAACTTTGGCCGTGAATGAGAGTGGCGTGGGTGGTCGCGGAGTGGATTGGCTAGACAACGGCTACAGCACACACAACCAATATCCAACACATGCGCAGCCGAATTTGATGATCGGCAACCATGATTTAGTGCGCTTTGGTGACTTGTTGCAGCGCGGAAACTTGGCGGATGTGAATGATGCAGAATATTGGTTACGCCATAAAGCCGCGTTTGCTTTCCAAGCTGCGTACACTGGGCCAATCACGTTGTATTACGGCGATGAAATCGGGGATCAAGTGGATGGTTTTGCCGCAAAAGAAGACAACAACACCTGTGCTATTCAAGGTTTGTGCGATGATCACGTTGCGCGCAGCAGTGCAAAAATTGAAGGCGTGACGGCGACGCTTGATGCAAACCAAGCCGATCTCAAAGCTTATGTGACATCGCTGATGACAATGCGCGATGCACATCCCGCTCTTTATCAAGGGTCACGCACGAATTTAGTTGCGAGTAACGGCAGTTATGTGGACTTGAAACAATCTGGTTCAGACAAAGTCTTGTTTGCGCTAAATACCTTAGAGAGCGCGAGAACCGTCATTCTTGCTCAGGAGAGTGTTGGCACAGGTGAGCTGGTGGATTTACTCACGAATGAAAAAATTGCTCCGAGCAATGGTCAATATCAACTTCCGATGTCGCCATTACAAGGGCGATTCTTTGCGGTAACTCCCTAAGGAATCATCCAGCATTGCCGTTCATCGGTTGAGCTGCACAGAACTTTTCTAATACACAAGCCAAGTGTTGTTGCTGACCCCCATAGGTGCACACTTGGCTTTTTTCGCTCTACTTCTCTCCTTTCTTCTCAACTTCTCAATGGTTTTTACCAAAGTGCGGATAACTGGCTACCTCGCGTTTCGCACAGGTATTTTGCTGTTAATCCGTACGATATTTGTGAGATAAGCTGCACATTAAAAAGCAAATTAACACTCGTGCAACGTAAAAGTGTGACTTACGGGTTATTTATGCCTAACTAATATGTTTATCGTGTGTGGGATTTACATAACTAATGGAAAAGTATAATGAAATCCATCACAGCTCCTCTTTGTCTCCTTGCTGCCGTTAGCTCTCCGCTCGCGTATAGCCAAATTCTTAATGGTGACTTTGAACAGTGGAATGGCAATGCACCTACGCAGTGGTCAGTGATTGACGCTGGCATCGCGGTGTCGCCAAGCAACGAACAAATCAAATCGGGCGGCTTGGCTGCTCAAGTCGTCGTGAACACGGGTACCCAGAGCAACACCGACTTTTTGCAAACCATTAATGTGGAGCAAGGGAAAACCTATCCATTCTCAGTCTCGGTGTATCACACTGAAGGGCATGTAAAAGCTCGATTGGTGGCAGACGGTTATCACGGCTACTCCAATCCGCAGCAAACGAATCAGTGGCAAGAACTCACACTCAATTACACCGCGACGACCACGAAAACCATCGATGTGGGATTGCGTTTTTATGATGAAGCGGGCTTTGACGGCTCAGAAGTGGTTTATGTCGATAACTTCCAACCGACCGAGACAAGCACGCAGCCTCCCGTAGAGAGCTGTAGTGATCACCAAGTGATCTTGACTCTCACGACCGACAACTACGGCTCTGAAACGAGTTGGACGCTGAAAAACAGCCAAGCCGAAGTACTGTTCTCTGGTCAGGGTTATGAGTCGGCAACCACCGTTGAAAAAAGCATGTGTTTAGCCGACGGTGACTACCAGTTCACCATTCAAGATGAGTATGGTGACGGCATTTGTTGTGGAAGTGGCGCGGGTTCGTACACGTTGATGGAAGGAGCCAAGACCCTTGCTTCTGGCGCTGAGTTCGCCAAAAGCGAAACCACTGATTTTACGTTAGGTGACACCACCACGACTCCACCAGTGGTTGATGGGTATTATCAAGCCGCGTCTGGCAAGACAGGCTACGCACTCAAAACGGCGTTGTTTAACATCATCAATAATCACTCCAGCCGTGGCTATTCAGCGATTTGGACTTTGGTAAAAGACGCAGATTTGGATAACTACTACGAGAAAGACGGCTCCATTCTTGATATGTATTCAGAGAAGCCTGCGGGCAACGACGCAGTGAGTTTCACGAAAGTAACCGACCAATGCGGTCAATACAGTCAAGAAGGGGATTGCTACAACCGTGAACACTCGTTCCCGAAAAGCTGGTTTGGTGGAAAAGTTGAACCGATGAACTCAGACGGTCACCATTTGTTTGCCACCGATGGTTATGTAAACGCCAAACGTAGCAACTGGCCATTTGGCGAAGTGGGCACCTCGACTTATGTTTCCAGCAATGGTTCTAAGCTAGGTCAAGCGAGCACAGCACTGGGTTATTCAGGCACCGTGTTTGAGCCGATTGATGAGTTTAAAGGCGATTTTGCGCGCGCGTATTTTTACATGGCAACCCGTTACGAGAACGTGATTGGCAATTGGGAGAACAACACGAGCAACTCTGACGCGGTGTTGGATGGCACCAGTACGAACGTATTTGAACCTTGGATGCTAAACATGCTGAAACGTTGGCACAAAAATGATCCTGTTAGCGCGAAAGAAATCCGTCGCAATGACTTGGTGTTTGAGTTCCAAGGAAACCGCAACCCGTTTATCGATCATCCTGAATTTGTTGAGCAAATTTGGGGGAATTAACGCGCAATTGGTTTCAACATTGCGAGTCAATCTCACGGCGAACCATTGAGAATAAGAAAGGGGAAGCATAATGCTTCCCCTTGTATTTACGGATGTTGTGAAAACTGGAGAACTCAGTTCTTCGTGACGGTTACGATTGGCGCTGACTTGTCAGCCGCATTGAAATGGAAGTTGTAATTTCCTGCTTCTGCAATCGCAATTTTTAGGTTTGCACTACCGCCACCGACTTCCATCGTCAGTGCTTTACCAAGCTCAACACTGCCTTCGCCGCCGAAGTTGGTGTCTGCTGCCCAGTCTGCACTTGCAATCTTCATCTCGTAGCTACCCGCAGCTAAGTCAATGTCTAGCGAGTAAACATCATTGGCGACGTAGCTGAACTTCGCTGCTGAATCTTGCGCCGGAGTGTCCCAACTTGTGATGGTGCCACGTAGGTACAGTGCTGTTTCACCAAACGTTGGTGCATCCGCAGATTTGGTTACGGAAACCACAGGTTTTTCAACTTTCTCATCTTGAACGTATAGCGCGTTCAGTGTGAAGTTGTACTTGCCTGTTTCTGCGACGGTGAGTTTACAGTTTTCGTCTGCGCCTAGCTCCAGAGAGCCGCTGCCCACTGTTGCCACAGAACAACCGATGTTCGGATTTGTCCAACCTGTGTCTGCAAATTTGAACTCGTGGCTGCCTGCTTCAAGTACGCCTGTTACTGAGTACATGCCGTTGCCAATGAAAGTCATTGCCCAGTCGCTGTTGTCTGACCAATTGTTCATTGTGCCTTTCACGTAAACCACGGTTTCACCGAAAGGAGGAATGCTCGATACGTCTTTGTTGTCTGTATTTACTGGCAGACCCGCACCTTGCGCGCCGTCTTGTGGCTGTACGAATACCGCAGTAGTCAGTGCTGGTACTGTGAAGGTTTCATTGGCGAAGCTTGCGCCTTTCACGATGTCATCTGCAGAGTTTTGTTGAACTTCATGCAGCTCGAAACCTGTCGCGCCTTTCACGACAAATGATTTCTCTGTTGATGTTGAGTTCACCACAGCCACGATCGCATCGTATTTCGAATCCAAATCGGCACCTGCTGATTTACCATCGTCGATAGACATAACGATCAAGCCTTCCACTTGGTCTTTACCAACGTTGCGGAAGTCAACACGGTTCATGACTTCTTGAGCGGTATCTAAGCGGAACAGTTCACTTGAACTACGGATTTTTAGTAGTTCTAGGAATTGTTGTTTGGTTAGCTCAATGTCGGTTGCATCTGGCTTCGCTGTCGTGTCAGAAACGATCTTCTTGATCAGCTCCCAGTTTGCGCCGTCTTTGTCTTCACGAGGCAGACCTACGTTCCAGTTGTTGTCACTGCCGTCAAAGAAGACGCGGTTGAACCAGTCACCAGAATCGTAAGAGTCGCGCTGCATCGATTTAGAACGCAGAAGCTCAGAACCCATGTGGATGAATGGGATACCTTGGCCAAGCATTACTGTTGATAGCGAGACAGATTGCATGCGCGCACGATCTGCAGAAGGAGTCGCAGTCGCAATCTTGTACGCGTTGTTATCCCACAGTGTTTGGTTATCGTGCTTAGACACGTACGAGATGTTTTCTGATGGCACTTTTGTGTAGCCTGCTGGCGCACCATTGTAATCAACGTTCTTACCTAGTTTTGTGTCGCCTTTGTAGTCTAGAAGAACGAAGTCAGCCAAGTTACCCGCCATGCCTAGACGAACCAGATCTTGGTTGTGTAGACGACCATTCACCGATTCTGCGTCCACTTTGGTTTCTTCATTCGCGTAAGCCGCGTTACCAAAACCTTGGTTGAAGCGAAGTGGGTGCTTACCTTCTGAATCGACACCGCCATCAAATGGACTACCGCCACGAACAGCGTCACGCAGACGATCCGAGAACGTACCGATTTCAGTGCCAGCCATGTTTAGCTGAGTGGCTTGATCAAAACGAGCGTTGTTAGACACTTCACCGAAGTCCCAACCTTCACCGTAGAACAAGGTGTTTTCGTCAATCTTGCGGATTTGCTCAAGTGCGTAGACCATCACATCTTTTGGCTGGTGGCCCATTAAGTCGAAACGGAAACCGTCAACTTTGTAGTCGTCCGCCCACACTTTCAATGAGTCAACCATCAGTTTACCCATCATCAAGTTTTCTGTTGCAGTGTTGTCACAACAGGTTGAGTTTTCTACGCCGCCAGTGTTGACGTTAAGACGGTGGTAGTACCCTGGGACGATTTTATCTAGAACGGACTTGTCGTTAATGCCAGAGGCATTGGTGTGGTTGTACACCACGTCCATGATCAGCTTCAGCTTCATTTTGTGCGTTGCTTGCACCATTTCACGGAACTCAAGAATACGTTTTGAGCCGTTTGGATCGGTCGCGTAGCTGCCTTCTGGCACCGTGTAATGGAATGGGTCGTAACCCCAGTTGAAGCTGTCTAGCATGCGCAAATCGTTCATCAGTGCTTGCGCAGAGCCGGTGGCTGGATCGTAGCTGTTCAGCACATCTTCAATTACTTTCGCGCCATCAACTTCGTCACAGACAGACGCTTCTGGTTTGATGCCACACAATTTACCTACGGTGTCAGTAATATCGACGCGGTTCGCCGCTTCTTCATCAACCGTAGCAATGTCGAACGCTGGCAGGATGTGAAGCGTTGTTAAACCTGCGTCTTTTAGTGCTTGCAAGTGAGAGACCGATTCGCGGTCTGCTTCTGTGAGTGCTAAGTACTTACCGTTGTATTCTTTGGTGCCTTTTGTATCGTTAAAGCTGAAGTCACGAAGGTGTGATTCGTAAAGTACGTGGTCTTCATCTTTTTTAACGGTTGGGCGTTCGTAGTCGCTCCAGCCTTGTGGCATCAAGCTTGGATCATCCAAATCGATCACTTGAGAGTACATCGAATTTTTCGACAAGCTCAGAGAATATGGATCTGTGACCAAGCGAGTTTCGATGACGCCCGTTGTTGGGTGGTAAACTTTAACTTTGTAACGGTAGTATTTGTTGACGACGTTGCTTTGCGCTTCAGAAACCCAGATACCGGTTGCTGAATCTTCTTTCATCGCAACGGTCGTTTCTTCTTTCAGATTCTCGTCATAGATGATCAGAGCAACGTCTTGCGCTGTTGGAGCCCAAAGCTTGAAGGTTGCTGCGCCGCCTTCCACAATCGCACCGAGTTCTTGGCTAATTGCGTTACCTGCCTTGGAGTCGGCAAACACCGCATCCAAAACGCCCGGCTTTTGCACTTCAGTTGCAGAAATAACGTCGCCATTTGCGTTGTACGCCACCATAACGATTTGTGATTTCAGAATCGTACGTAGGGTTGCATCGTCCACATCAATGCCAGCAGCTTGAAGGCTTGCAAGGTGGCGGAAACGAGATTTAAGACCGTCAGACAAATCGCCCGCTTTGGTCAGCTCAACAGCTGTACCGCCAGAGATTTGCTTGTCTTCATCCATTTTGATGTCGTTGGTCAAGCTGTAGAACAGTTTCATGGAATCAGCATTGGCTGCTGCTTCCCATGCGATAGTGTTGGCATCTAACCAATGCGCTTTTTGACCATCAATATCGACTGGACGTTCTTCGATTGGCTCGTAGTAAAGCTCGCTGCTGCCGTGGAAGCCAAATAGACCTTTAGATTCGCCAATTTTGGTCAGCTCCACTTTTGAGTTCGAGCTACCGAAGGCTTTCTCATCGCCTTTGTGCAGAATGAAGTTCATACATTCGTGCGGATCAGACGCATCTGGGTTCACTTTCAGTACGTAGTAAGCGCCGTAGGTGTCGTTGATACCGTCGAATGGACGGGGTGCAGACCAGTCCGTACCTGTGCCAGCAATGCCCATGGCTTCTAAGTCGGTGCTGGTACAGCCTTCGCCGTTCCACAAGTGCAGGCCCCAACCTTCGTAGTCGCTTGCCGTTGATGCGGATGCAATATCGCGCTTGTAGTAAATGACAACCTCGTTCTCTCCCGCAGGGTATAGGCCAGAGCCTGGGTTCGTGGTGTCGTCGCTTGTGCTATCGCTGCCACAACCGCTGATGACCGCGATGGAAATCAAAGGCAGTACGGTTTTGGCAATCGTTGATAATTTGAATGTTTTATTGTCCACGTTTACAAATCCATTGTTATTGAATTGATATAACGGACGTGCGGTATTTCGTGGCTCTAAAGCTCGAAGCGCTACACGCCCTATTTGGGGCAAGATGCCGAAAAGGAAATGTTCAACTAGATGCTAATACACTGAATCATCAGCAAAATGTGAGAGCAGGCTGTTAAGTTTTTTACAAGTAAAAATTTTCTGTCACAGTCGATTTTGTTCACAAAATAAATAATAAAACGGTCGCATAGTGAGATATTCCGCACACCATCAAAATGTAAATTTTTATAGGAGGAGTAAGGGGGGATGATAGGGGAGGAGAATATCTCAGCCCCAAAACTGTGATTAACTTCTATAAAAAATGGGGTGATATTTCGCCTTTAAAAATAAGTTGCGCTGATATTGAATAAAATAACGTCAACAGACACTTAGAAGCTTCAGATTTTGCGGTAATGGTCGTTATATAATAAAGGCTGCCGATATTGGTCGGCATGTGATTTTCAAGACTCCCCGGTAGGGAGTTCATTTGGGCCCTGACTAAAAAAGAGGCTATCTATGAGTAGTATGGGCATTGCCATTGCGGCAACTGGCCTTTCACTCGTCCTGATATTTGTTTGGATGATCTCATTGTCGATGCGAAGGCAACGGCTGGAGACCGAGAGGAAAGCGCGTGAAGCTGCGTATCGTAAAGCGATGCAAAAGGCGCGTGAGCAAGAACGCAAAGAGCGTGAGTTTAAAGCAGAAACTGGCCACATCCCGACGATTTTGTTTTTAGCGAAAGAAGCTGAGCGGGACAACGTTCGACAAGCGCTGTATTGGTACGACAAAGCGGCGAAGTTGGATAACGTGACAGGCATGTACGGCATTGTGCGCCTTAGTGAGCGAATGCGAGAAGATGTGATCTTAAAAGAGCAGGCGAACTTCTGGCGAACTGCCATCGCGGGCATGGAAGGTGATATTGAAGCGAAGTTCACGACAGGTAAAGCACTGGTGTTTGGTCGAGGGGTAGAGAAGAACATCCCGAAAGGCCATCAACTCATCGAAACGGCGGCCGAAGAAGGTTGCGTTGCTGCGATGCTTTACATGGGAGAGTGGCAGCTCTCGCCTGAAAATACTTCAGGCCATAAAGCCGATGCGCTTTACTGGTTTATGAAAGCGGCAGAAAAAGACAGTGCAGAAGGCAAAATTCAAGTCGGCTTGTGTTATCTAAACGGCATTGGCGCAGACAAGAGCATGGTGAAAGGTTGCTATTGGCTGGAACGTGCTGCTGAGGGCGGCAGCGCAGAAGCGATGTACCATGCAGGCGAAGCATGGAAAGACAGAGGCAAAACAGGCAATGCGATTGCGTATGTTTGGTTGTTTCTTTCTGCCAATATGGGTTATCAACCAGCTCGCACCCTTCGCGATGAAGTGGCGGCGAACATCGGTGTGGATGTGGTCGTTGGACTTCAATCCATTGCGAAGCCTCTGCAAAGAAAGCTCGCATCTGGCATGGTGAAAAAGCACTCGATCATTCGTGCGCTGAATAAAGTGTACAAACGTGACGTATATTTCCCTGGCGAAGAAGAGCTTAACGAGGTGTTAAGTGACGAGCACAAATCTGGGGCGAATACGTGGGAAGAGACGACGGAGCTGAACTTCGAACCGGATATGACAACGGTCACAACAGAAGATCAATCAGCGAAACCACCTGAGCAGAAAACGCCTTCCAAAGATGTGCTCGATTTTACGCAGAATTTTTTACAACCTTAATCTTCGAAGAGCCTCAGTAATGAGGCTTTTTTATTGCCTGATAACAGCTACTGGCAAGCTCCTCTAGGCGATGCCACCCTCTCTCTTCCCATCCCTGTTTTTACAAGAATCTCTATATAGAGACGAGTACACCGTTTTTAAGACGTTTGCGTGTTTTCTCATCGCATCGAGTCCTGAATCACGATGTTCGCTTCTATATGTACTAACGCTGCAAACATGGCCAAGCGGTTATGGTTGAGTGTTGCGAAGATCTTAATTTATTCATTTGCATATTATTTATTCGATTTCTCAACAGATTTTGTACGTTTAGTTCAGACTTTCTAGTGAAACCTAAAAATGGAGGGGAATCCCCCCTGTTTCAGAGATGGTTATTAAGCTCAAATCAAACATTTCCAATATCTAATTAACTGGAATTGGAAATTAATTTCGTGGCTATAAATAAAAGGCTAAAAAATACACTCATTACTTTATCTAATAATATTAATTAAAATTTGTACCTCTAAATCTAAATTTCTATTTTTGGTTTAAGATTTGATTTGTTGATTTTATTCTTAATTAGGCGCAAGATAATAAGCAAATAAAAATAGCGCATACTATGCGTATAAAAACATTCGGAAGTAACTTTTTCATTACATGTTTCAACAGAAAATGGAGCATATTCCATTTGCTCTGTTTTATTTCTATTAGAGATTTGTGTATGTTGAGAATCATTAGTGCAGATAAGTTCATCTCTTCAAGGTTCATCTTGGAATACAGCAAAGCGGAGTTTGCGTCTTTGTTGGGAGTTTCCGTAGCTAAGATAACCAATATTGAAAGTGGCAAATCTTCGATTCCCCCGGTGTACGATTACGCCATCAATCATTTACTCAGTGAGCATCCGTTCAAGGAAAGCGCAGTGGAAGCCCTTTGCTCTCATGAGACTCTTAACTTTGCCCGACGCATAGATGTGAACTCTAAGGTGCAACGCTTGTCCTGTAAGCGTTGCGATAGCCGTAGACTGCACGTTATGGCAGGAATGAGCGGGCTGTACTTTGTCGAGTGCATGGATTGTAAGCATACCATGTACTCGTCTGGTATCGCGGTAAAACGCTATCAACAGTGGTCCAACAATGGCGTAAAGCTAGATAGTCATTTATTTAATTGAATTGTGTTTCCTTTGCACCTAAAGTAAAAAGCCATCAATACATGTGTTGATGGCTTTTTTATTATGTGTTTAAATTTAGTTAAAATTAAAACATTTATTATCCCTAATAATATAGTCCTACTAATTATATAGTGATAGAAATCTCAAAAATTTATTTTCTTGATATTTTATTTCTAACAACAATGGCTGTGGTCACACAATTTTTAATTATTTTTCCTTTTAAGCCTGGTTTCAATATCATTGGGCTATCAATTGGAAAGTGATGAAGATCGCGAAATTTTAATTCGAGAAAATAAGACTTTTAAATATGAAAATTTAATCACGAAATTTGTTTTTTGAATTTTAAATATCGTTTTCGTTTGTAATATCTGTACCTGTCAATTTTAAAGAACAAAAAAGAGATATTCCAAATGAAACGTTTAATTATAGGTGTTAGTAATTACATGCCAGAAGACTTCAGTTTATTAGCTGAATCTTTAGATGAACAATTTAATCGTCATTTACAACCTTTAGAGCAAGTTGAATTAACCGACGTTGGTGCGGCTATTATTACTTCAGCAGACATTAAAGCAGGTCTGCATAAAATGATTTCTGAAACGGGTTACGGTATTCCAGTTTTCTTAGTAACGGATGAAAACCCAGTTTCGGCAGAAGATTACGTTTGGCTAACTGGCGTTATCGATTTAGAAAGACAATCTATTGAGTACTACTGTCGTCAAATCAATGAAGCAGTAACCAAGTACGAATGTCGTCTGCTTCCTCCTTTCTTCAAGCAATTAACGCACTATGTTGAGATGGGTAACTCAGCGTTTGACTGTCCGGGACACCAAGGTGGTCAGTTCTTCAAAAAACACCCAGCTGGTAAACAATTCTACGATTTCTTCGGCGAAAACCTGTTCCGTAGTGACTTGTGTAACGCGGACGTGGATTTAGGTGACTTGCTGATCCACGAAGGTTCTGCACACCAAGCGCAAGCGCACGCTGCAAAAGTATTTAACGCGGACAAAACTTACTTCGTACTCAACGGTACTTCTGCTTCAAACAAAGTGGTGTGTAACGCGCTAGTAACTGAAGGTGATTTGGTACTGTTCGACCGTAACAACCACAAATCGAACCACCACGGTGCGTTAATCCAAGCGGGTGGTATGCCAGTTTACTTAGAAACGGCGCGTAACCCTTGGGGCTTCATCGGTGGTATGGATGAGCACTGTTTCGATGAAGAATACATTCGTGCTCAAATCGCGAAAGTGGATCCAGAACGTGCACGCGATGAACGTCCTTTCCGTCTTGCTATTATCCAGCTTGGTACTTACGACGGTACTATCTACAACGCTCGTTACGTGATGGATAAGATCGGTCATCTTTGTGACTACATCCTGTTTGACTCTGCGTGGGTTGGTTACGAGCAGTTCATCCCTATGATGAAAGACTGTTCACCACTGCTGCTGGATTTGAAACCAGAAGACGCAGGTGTGATCGTGACTCAGTCTGTTCACAAACAACAAGCTGGCTTCTCTCAAACATCGCAAATCCACAAGAAAGACCGCCATATCAAAGGTCAAGCTCGTTACTGTAACCACAAACGCTTTAACAACGCGTTTATGATGCACGCATCGACTTCACCATTCTACGCACTGTTCTCTGCGCTTGATGTGAACGCGAAGATCCACGATGGCGAAGCTGGTCTGCGTTTATGGCGTGATGCGGTTAAGACTGGTATCGAAGCGCGTAAAGAAATCCTTAAGAGTTGTGAATTGATTCGTCCGTTCATTCCAGACGAAGTCGAAGGTCAACCTTGGGGCAGCTACGACACTGACGTGATCGCAACGAATAAGAAATTCTTCATGTTTGAGCCAAACGCAAGCTGGCACAAATTTGAAGGTTACGGTGAAGGTCAATACTTCGTTGACCCATGTAAATTGTTGCTAACTACTGCGGGTATTGCAGAAGACGGCAGCTACGCAGATTTCGGTATTCCTGCAACGCTATTGGCGAACTTCCTTCGTGAAAACGGCATCATCCCTGAGAAGTGTGACTTGAACTCCATCTTGTTCCTACTCACTCCTGCGGAAGATATGGGTAAGATCCGTCACCTTGTGGCTCAAATTAACCGATTCGAAAAATTCATCCGTGATGATGCGCCTCTAAGTATCGTACTTCCAAGCGTCTACGAAGCGAATAAAGAACGCTACCGTGGCTACACCATCCGTCAGCTATGTCAGGAAATGCATGACATGTACAAAGAGCTGAACGTGAAACAGCTACAAAAAGCGATGTTCCGCAGCGAGTACTTCCCACAAATGGTTCACAAACCAGACGTGGCAACACGCAAATACTTCCGTGGTGAATGCGATTACCTACCACTTAAAGAGGCCGTTGGTCGCGTAGCCGCTGAGGGTGCACTTCCTTACCCTCCAGGCATCATCTGTGTGATCACTGGTGAAATCTGGACCCCACACGTGGTGGATTACTTCCTATCTCTAGAAGAAGGTATTAACCGCTTCCCAGGCTTCGCGCCAGAAATTCAAGGTGTGTACCTTGAAGATGTTAACGGTCGCACTACCGCACATTGTTATGTCCTAAAAGATTAATCTACCCGTTCGCACCACGCTCCGGCGTCGGTGCGAACCGCTTATTCGTGGAGAATAATTTATGAGTACTGAAACTAAAAAAATGTCGGTGGTGCAGTTAACCATTCTGACATTCATCAACATGGCCGGCTCCGGCATCATCATGCTGCCAAGTAAACTGGCGCAAGTGGGCACCATTTCTGTGTTGTCTTGGCTGATCACGGCGGCGGGCTCTTTGGCGTTGGCTTACGTGTTCGCAAAATGTGGTCGCTTTAGTAAACGTGACGGCGGTATGAACGGTTACGCGTCTTATGCATTCGGTAAATCGGGTGCATTTATGGCGGGCTGGACTTACGGTTTGTCACTCCTTATTGCGAACATTGCGATCGCAATTACTTGTGTGGGTTACGGCTCCGCATTCTTTGAAGTGACCCTATCTCCGGTCGAAACCTGTTTGTACACCATCGCCATTCTTTGGATTTGTACTTTCGCTAACTTCGGTGGTGCGAAAATCACAGGTCAAATTGGTACATTCACCGTGTGGGGCGTAATCCTACCAGTGTGTTCATTGGGTATTGTTGGTTGGTTCTGGTTTAACCCAACCATGTACATTGAAGCTTGGAACCCACACAGCTTGCCATTTGGTGAGGCAGTGAGCGCTTCTATTGCGATGACGCTATGGGCATTCCTTGGTCTTGAATCAGCTTGTGCGAACTCTGAAGCGGTAGAAAACCCAGAGAAGAACGTACCAATCGCAGTGCTAGGCGGTACACTAATCGCGGCTGTGGTTTACATTGTATCGACAAACATCTGTTCTGGTATCGTTGCAAACTCTGAGCTTGCTGCATCTACAGCGCCATTCTCAACCGTATGGACAGTGATGCTAGGTTCAGCCGCTGGTAAAGTGGTTGCGGGTATGGCGGTATTGGCTTGTGCGGGCTCTCTATTGGGTTGGCAATTCACTATCGCGTCAGTGTTCAAATCGTCTTCTGATGCTGGCTTCTTCCCTAAATTGTTCTCTCAAGTGGACAAACGTGGTACGCCAATCAAAGGTATGATCGCGATTACTATTATCCAATCTGTATTGTCTCTAATGACGATCTCTCCAACGCTGAACGAGCAGTTCGAAGCGCTGGTTAACCTAGCGGTAGTAACAAACGTTATTCCTTACATTCTATGTATGGGCGCAATCTTCATCATGCAGCAAGTGGCGCACGTGCCGGAGCGCGAGATGAAAACCACCAACGTTATCGCTCTGATTGGTTCTCTGTACAGCTTCTACGCGCTTTACGGCTCCGGCTACGAAGCGATGATGTGGGGCTCTATCGTAACCTTCCTAGGCTGGAGTGCTTACGGTCTGATTGCTGCGAAGCATGAGCCTTTAGCAAATTAAAAAATAATACTGAAAGAGCCTTCCCAAACGCGGTGTGGAAGGCTCTTTGTTTTTAGGCATTTACGCCAAATCCAAGTCAGCTCAATGTATTTGAGACTAGACATCCAATGACGTGAAAACTCATTTTCGACATTTGGAGGACGAAAGATGATAAGTCAACCTGTTAAAATCGGTGACGATACCGCCGTAGTCATTCCAAGCGCAATCCTGGCTCAGCTCGGGATAAGGGAAGGAGATACCCTAGAAATCGCACTGAATAAAGACAAAATGGAAATTAAGAAGATGGTGTTGAAAACCAGCACTCCAACTTACTCTGAAGATATTGAGGAGAATTGAGTTAGAGAATCTTGGTTTGTCGGATACACTACTGGTTTCGCAAAACTGGCGCTTGCCGCTGTCTTTGAACTATCGATAACAACAATAAGAGGTAAGGTACTATGCAAGGTATCCTCTCTATACAATCTCATGTTTCTTTTGGTCATGCTGGTAACAGCAGTGCCGTTTTCCCAATGCAACGCATGGGTTTCGAAGTATGGCCGATTCATACCGTTCAATTTTCTAACCACACGCAGTATCAAGAAGGCTGGACTGGGCGAGCGTTTGCGGCTGAAGACATCAGCGAGTTAGTTCGTGGTCTTGGAAACATCGGTGCATTGGAAAAATGCCAAGCGGTGTTGACCGGCTACCAAGGCAGCGCAGAGCAGTGCCTTGCTGTTGAAGATACCGTGACGAAAGTGAAGCAAGCGAATCCGAACGCACTTTATGTTTGCGACCCTGTGATGGGCGCGCCAGACAAAGGCTGCATTGTGGCTCCGGGTATTGCTGAAAATCTTCTGACTCGTTTGATGCCAATGGCGGACGTGATCGTTCCGAACCAATTCGAGCTGAGTCAATTTGCTGAGATGGAAATCCACTCACTAGACGATGCGATCACCGCATGCCAGCGTGCGCTAGCGAAAGGTCCAAAAGTTGTGCTAGTTAAGCACCTTTACTGCCTAGAAAATGGCAGCTTTAACATGCTACTGGCTACGCAAGAAGGCATTTACCTTGCGAAGCGCCCTCAATTTGAGTTTGCTAAACAACCTGTTGGCGTGGGCGACCTTATCTCGGCGATCTTCACTTCAGGATTGCTGAAAGGTTGGTCTCCTAAACAAGCTTTCCAACATTGTCACGACGCGTGTTACGGGGTGTTAAGCGCCACTTACCATGCAGGCGAATGGGAACTGCAAACCATCGCAGCGCAGCAAGAGTTTGTTGAACCAAGCAAACACTTCCCAATTGAAGAAGTGGAACTAGAAATGGCGTAACGCTATTTTCGAACACAAAAAAGGAGCCCGGCGGCTCCTTTTTTGATCGCTAACATTGGGACGTATCGACTTTAAAACTGTGTCCGTCTTTTCCTGCGCCTTCCAATCGGTAATAGGCGTAGCATTTGCCTTGCATCAAGGCTTCTGGTGAGTCACTACGTCCATAGCCGACTATCGAATAAGTGTTGTTTTCAATGAACACCAAGTTCGCTTGCTTCATTTCGTCTGAGATCGTCATGTTGTCGAAAAAGCCAAGGTGTTCGCCACATTCGCTTTGCGTTTCTGGGTAGCCGTTGTAGAACTCTTGATAGCCCACAGCCGTCAGGACACATTGGTTTGCGCCATTCTCTTGGTTGAATGCTTTCGCATTGGCGTTGAGAATGGAGACGTAGTACTGCATGTCGGCAAACAAAACTTGAATGGCAGCAGAGCGGGCGTCGGACGTGCGCTGGTTCGAATGGTGGAGTGCATAAGCAGAGATTCCGCCTAGTAAAACAGCAGCGAACAACCACTCTTTCAATGAGAAACTAGACAACCATCTCATTCGTTTACCCTCAAATTAAATCGACCATTCATACAATGGGGCGGCATTCTACGCATCGAATCTTGAAAATTTAAGGGTAAATCCCGTGTTTCAGAAAAAACTGACAGAAAGTTTATTGGTGATCAATGAGTGATACCGAATGCATATTCTGTCGACAATAAATTATCGACAACGAAAAAGGGGAGCCAACAGGCTCCCCTTTCTATTATTCAATGTTTATCTTACTGGCTTTTTTGCTGTTCTGAACGGCAAACAGCAGCGGTAAAGATAACGTCTGTTGAACTGTTTAGCGCTGTTTCAGCAGAGTCTTGAATCACACCGATGATGAAACCAACCGCTACCACCTGCATTGCTACGTCGTTTGAGATGCCAAACAACCCACACGCTAGAGGGATAAGCAGTAGAGAACCGCCCGCAACGCCAGAAGCGCCACATGCAGAAACCGCCGCGACAACACTTAGAAGTAGCGCTGTCATTAGGTCAACTTCAATACCCATTGTGTGCACTGCAGCCAGCGTTAGCGTTGTGATAGTGATTGCTGCACCAGCCATGTTGATGGTTGCACCCAGAGGGATAGATACTGAGTAAGTGTCTTCGTCTAGGTCTAGCTTCTCACATAGCGCCATGTTTACTGGGATGTTCGCTGCACTTGAGCGAGTGAAGAACGCTGTTACACCACTTTCACGTAGACATTGGAATACCAATGGGTACGGGTTTTGTTTGGTTTTGAAGAATACGATCGCTGGGTTTACTACCAGCGCGATAATCATCATTGCGCCAAGTAAAACCGCAAGAAGGTGAGCGTAGCTTGCTAGCGCGCTGAAACCAGTTGTCGCGAAAGTTGAAGCAACCAGACCAAAGATACCAAATGGTGCAAGACGGATGATGAAGCGAACAATGTGAGAAACACTGTGGCTTAGGTCTTCAAATACCGCTTTCGTTGTTGCTGATGCGTGGTGAAGTGCAAGGCCAAGACCCACACCCCAAGCAAGAATACCGATGTAGTTCGCTTCTACTAGTGCGTTTACTGGGTTATCAACCAGTTTAAACAGCAAGGTACGTAGGATTTCTGCAATACCTTGAGGAGGCGTTGCACCTTCAGCGCCGGTTACAAGCGTTAGATGGGTCGGGAAAAGGAAGCTTAGAACCACGGCTGCAAGCGCTGCGAAGAACGTACCCATTAGGTACAAAACAACGATTGGGCGCATGTAAGTGTGTTGGTTTTTCTTTTGGTTCGCGATTGAAGCGGCAACCAAAATAAACACTAGGATCGGTGCGATGGCTTTAAGAGCGCCTACAAAAAGGCTACCAATCAGTCCAACGCTTTCAGCATGGCTTGGTGAAACTGTTGCGAGCAAAATACCAAAGACAATACCGACAAGGATCTGGAGAACGAGGTTACCGCGAGCATATCGGGCAACGAGGCTGTTGTGTTGCATACGTCATTCCTGCAATTTTATGTCAGAGCGGCAGGGCAATAGCCAAACATTACACGGCGATAATGCCCTTGATGAACAAGGAATGAGCATTGCTTCTGTGCGCTAAGAACATGATTATCAATTATCCTGTTTTTATAAATTCAGCCATTTTCTTGCTGAATATCACATATCTTAGCTTGGTAATATTTTGTGTCTAGTTTTAGTTTGTTTTTGGATTAAATGTTTGCTCGATGTTATCTAAACGAGATCTTTATGTTGAAAGATCTCGTTGGTTATGAGTAATGGTTTTTAATAAAGTTATTAAAAAGGAGACGAAAGTCTCCTTTGAATTTATTGACAACTCAAATCTAACAACTCAGTAACTTTGCTGACGTTTGCGTTTATCACTCATCACATTGCGAGTGAGTTTGCCAAATTGTCGGCTCTGAGCTCGTTGCTCTGCTAAGGTCGCGCCATTAAAGGCTTGTTCTCGCAGCAGCTTTTGATAATTGTTGAAACGGCGAACTTCAAGAGAGCCATTTTCAATGGCCGCTTGAACGGCGCAACCTGGCTCGGTTTGGTGTTTACAATCACCAAATCGACAATGCTCGGCAAGCGCTTCAACGTCAGCAAAGGCTTCGCTGACACCAGCTTCGCAATCGACGAGTTGGATTTCTCGCATTCCTGGAGTATCGATCAAAATCCCGCCCGCAGGTAATAGGTGAATCGAGCGCGAGGTCGTCGTATGGCGTCCTTTGCTGTCGTCTTCACGGATATGCCCTGTCGATTGTTCTTGTTGACCAAGTAACGCGTTGACCAGCGTTGACTTACCCACCCCTGATGAACCGATAAAAGCAACGGTTTGCCCTTCATTACACCAGCTCATGAGCTTAGAAGTACTTTCTGCATCTAAGCCGTTGACCGTCTCAATGACTAGCAGAGGGTCTAGCTTCTGTACTTGGCTTTTGAGTTCATCGACGTTGTCGCACAAATCGGCTTTGGAAAGCACGATAACGGGCTCGACGTCAGCTTCGTGAACTAAGGCTAAGTAACGTTCAATACGGCTTAAGTTGAAATCGTGATTGAGTGAGCAGACGATAAACACAGTATCGACATTGGCCGCGATGAGTTGCTCTGCCACTTTGCTGCCCGCCGCTTTGCGGCTAAAGAGGCTCAAGCGATCCAGTAAGCGAACAAATTGCTGATCTTCATTTAAGATTACCCAGTCTCCGACGGTCATATTGGGCAGAGAGTGGTGGACATTAAGGTGAACTTGCCCTGCTTCTGTTGCCAATAAATAACCACTTCGGTGATGCGCGATCACGCGTGCAAAGATCGTATTGTCGTAGTCGTCTAGTGTCAGTTGTTGCTGAAAAAATGGTTTCCAACCCAATCGCTTTAATGGGTTTGAAGTGGAAATTAATGTGTCACAAAAAGTATGTGTTTGATTCATTGTTGAATTATCCCAGACGCAACAAAGCGCCTTAATACAAATCGCATTAGGGTCTAATTCGGATAGAGTTGACCCCGGTGAAGACCGGGCAGAGAAGGGGAGTTGTGGCTATGCCACAGAGTTGGTGCGGTTAGGTTTACCCTTGCGATGCCCAGTTAGTGCTATTCAATACAATCATCATGTGTCCTCTTTGTTAGTTGATACGTTGGTGAGTTCATTCTTTGGTTAATGAAACGAGGAGAGTATAGCTGCCCTTTTTATTTGTGGGTAGCAAAATCACCGCTTAGTTTGCTAGGAGAGTTGCTACGAGCGCCTAGCTTGTCATTCGTTCTTCCATGATCTGCGAATACGTGTTGGCTTTCAAACCGTATATGATTTGGATATGACGTTCATCCAACACAACAACGCCATGAGCGCCATGTTTCTTTAAAGCCTCTTTATCTACGACAGCAGTAGAGCGCAGCGTGAGTCTTAGCCGCGTTGCACACGCTCCTGTTTCCACCACGTTATCGAGGCCACCAATTGCGGCAATAATGGTGTCCACGTCTTGCTCGACATTTGGATTGGTTTGAGTCAAAAAACTGAAAACGCGTTTGAGAGCTTGAAACATAAAGAGTTATCTCGGGAACAGGGTTAGATGTGGAAACAAGGAAATAGAGTTATAGCGAAGAGGGCGGTGTGTTGTATGGGGTATAAAGCACAGATTTACATTTTTAAATAAAATCGCCATTGCGCTGCGAGAGAGCGAATAAAACAAAGGCTCCTAATGAGGAGCCTAATTCGATTTTAGTGGGCTGTATGTTTCATCCCTGCCATCACTTTTTTCACTGGCGCGTTAAAGCTCTGCTTTTGACCGTTATCGTAAGTCACGGTTACTTCGATTTCATCCCCTTCATTGAGCGGCGTTTTCAAATCAAACAGCATGATGTGTAAGCTGCCCGGTTTTAGCTCGGTGGTCTCTTTTGCGCCTAGCGTTATGCGGTCGATTTGGCGCATTTTCATCACATCGCCATCTTTAATGACATCGTGCAATTCAACTTTGCCCGCTGCAGGCGTTTCAGCGGCAACGATATTGATGTCGTCTTGGCTGCGGTTGGCAAAGGTTACGAAGACGGCGCTGGTGATTGCACCCGGAGCCATAGCACGCGCATACGGTTCGTGCGCCATGACATCGAGCTTAGCCTGAGCTAAAGGGCTGAGCAGTAATGCCCCCAAAGCCAAGGTTTTGAACAGTTGATTAGCCTTCATTCGAGCCTTCCTTAGTGGTGAGTTTTGAAATTGCTTCAACAATCGGCGCAGGCGTTAGCGTGTGTGGCACTTTGGTGATCAACGTGCCGTCCGGTTTGAGGAAGTAGAAGTAAGAGCTGTGGTCAAGGGTGTACTTCAGTTCCGAACCTTCTAATTCGGTTTTACGGAAAATAACGCCGTAGCGGTGAGCAAGTGGAGTCGTGATGTCCAACGGCGCAGATAGACCTTCAATCATAGGGTGGAAGTAGTGCGCATATTTTGCGGACGCGTCCGCTTCATCACGTTCTGGGTCGAGAGAGATAAACATCGGGCGCAGCTGCGATTTTTGCTCATCGCTGATTTGATTTAGTGCTCCTGCCAGCATCGCAAGCGATGTTGGGCAGACATCAGGGCAACGAGTAAAACCGAAATAAACGATACGAATACGAGGGTCGTTCACATCAAAGACGTTGACTGGTTGATTGTTTTCGCCAAACAACACGCTTTGTTCTGACGAGGCTGTTTCTGAAACGTCTGCGGGTTTATCTAGGCTATCTAAATAGGTTTTAGTACCGAAACCCAGTACGAATGCGACTACGAGAAAGAGAGACCAATTGCGGCTCATAATGATTCCTTATCTTTGCATTTTGATGGCGGGATAGATGGTGGATTGTCCGTCGGTCAGTTCTCCGACCCACGTCATCGATTCTTGAGTGCAAACGGGCAACACGACTTCGCCAGAGTATTTTCCAGGCGCTATTTTCTTGAGGAGAAACTTCGGCTCGCCCATTTCCATTTCTCTTCCTGAAAGGCTCAGAACCAACTGCTCTGCGTCACTTTTGTTCCACTCAACATCGAGTTTTGCAGGAATAAGGGGTTGAGCATTATCGACATTGAGTGTCATGGTGACACCTTGTTGGACACATGCCGTTGTCGAGAGCAGGCAGTACTCATCAAGTGGTTTGACTGTCGAGGAAGAAGAGAAACTCTTGAGCAGCGTCGGGGCGTAGAATCCCGCAACGAGTGCGACCGCAATGGCGGCAATTTTTAACACTTTCATTAAGGTTCAGCATTTATCACTTAACATTAACCGCATCGTAGCACATATGTGTAACTCGCCAAGGCGTCTCCTCGACAATTTGTGCGTTATACCTAAATGATTTTGAGATGAATGAGTTAACGACTCATTGTGAGTCGGACTTGGGTTGAGAGCGTGTGCCGAACCACCGGATTGTCGGCTTTTTCTACACCCTAAAAACAAAAACGGAGCCAATGGCTCCGTTTTCTATGAATGTGCTGCGCAGTTTATTTGTCAGAGTCTGCGAACTTTTCGAGACCTAAAACCAACGCAATAGCAGCCAGCATCATTACTACTGCAATCACTAGCTGCGATGGTTGAGAGGTAATGTGTTCAAATTCAAATGGAGACAAGTTGTGTTGTAGCAACGGTACTTGTTCGCCTTTCGAGTTCGTACGCCATGTTAGGGTTTCTTTCCAAGGCCAGATTTTAGGTAGTGTACCGATCATCAAACCAGTTAAGAACATCAGCGTGAAGTCGCGGAACTTGCGTAGTAACCACGAGAGCAGATGAGAGAAAGAAAGTAGGCCAATCACGCAGCCCGATAAAAATAGCGCCAACGTATCCACTTGGAAGCCTTTTACGGCCGCAAGTACCGGAGTATACATACCGATCAGTAGCAGGATGAAGCTGCCTGAGATACCAGGGAGGATCATCGCACAAATTGCTATCGCACCTGCAATCAGCGTATTAATAGCAGTAGGTTCAAGATGCAGTGGTTTCAGCACCGTAATGCTATACGCAAAGCCGACGCCCAGTAGAAGAGTCACGAAACGAATCGCATCGCGTTTCTCTACCTGACGGAGGATGTGATACACAGAGACCAAAATGAGGCCGAAGAAGAACGACCAAATAGGGATCGGATGAGTGTCTAGCAGCCATGTGATCAGCTTCGCTAAGGTTGCAATGCTCGACAAGATGCCAGCAAACAGAGCAATAAGGAAAAAACCATTAATATGATTGAATGCGGCTTTAAAACCGTCTTTTCGCCAGATAGAGAAAAGAGACGGGTTAATACGACGAATGCTTTCAAGCAGTGTGTCGTAAATGCCTGTTATGAATGCGATAGTACCGCCCGACACGCCAGGGACAACGTCGGCTGCACCCATGGCTATTCCTTTGAAGAAAGTAATTAGATAGTTCATTTCTTTAGTGCTAAGTCATGTAGTTGGCACAGAGTATACAAAGATTGTTGCGAAAAAAGTATGAAATAGTGTCGTAGTTAATACTTGAGTGGTTGCTTATGAATCAATCCCAGGAAAAGGCGAGAACAGCGAACTTTCAACTCGTTAACATTTTATTTTCATTTACATTTTGACTAACTCAATTGTTAATAAATCACCTAAATTGCATTTTGAAATTGCATAATGCAATTGGGTTTTGTTTTTTGCAAAAATTTATATAGGCAATATCAGTTTATATGAGATCTTGTGCCCAAAAATAAAGCTTTGAAAATTGGCATGATTAATGCATAATACTTCTCGACCCTTCTTAAGCCGAGGGTCACCTAGCCAACTGACGTTGTTAGTGAATATAGATTGTTCACAATAAATATGAGCCAATCGCGATTATTGCGGTTGGCTATTTTTTTGCCTGTCGTATATGAACAACGTTACTTACGTGCTTTGCAAATTGCACTTCCCTCACTGGCGGCTTATAAAAAAAGGGCTGACGCATAACGCCAACCCATTTTTGTTTTCAATTAAAAGCCCATTTCTTTACTAAGGTTATTTGATTTAGTAACCCATCAATTGCAGTAAATTCTCCGCAGTTACAATGGCTTCTTTACGATTCGCGATGTTGAGCTTTTGATACAAGTTGCGAATGTGGGTTTTGATTGTCGTACCTGCCACATCCAATTCTTGTGCGATTTGCTCGTTACTAAAGCCAGAATAAATCAAACCTAGAACCTGCCATTCGCGTTGTGTTAACGGGCTCGTGCGTACAAGCTCCGGCACATTCGGGTGATTTACCAACTTTTCAATAAAGTCTTCATCAAAGTGGATCGAGCGGCTGCGCTGATTCGATGAAATGTCTTTCATTAGTTGTTGAGCGCGGTGACGTTCTAGATCGCCCAGCTCATGACGCAGGCTGAGTTTCTCTAGCAGGCCACCAATCGTAGCGCCATCAATTAGGAAGTTTCCGACCATACCGGTTTGGTTCGTCATTACTAGCGCTTCTTTTAGCAGCGCTTTGGCTTGCTCTTCGTCTTTTTGGCGTGCGGCCAAGACTGCTTCAACAACGAGGTTGCGATTGGTATCGGTAATGAGGTTGGTACGGCGCGCTTCACTTTGCAGGAAGTTTAGCGCTTGGCGTGCTTCTTCATACTGACCCAAATTGATGTGTGCACGCACTATATTGCGCCATTGCAGTTGCAAGAAGTGGTTACATGCCGATTCTGGACGAACCGCTGTATTCAACCATTCTTGCATGGCTTCTGTATTGCCACGCGCTTGCCAGAATAAGATCAGCGATAAAGAGGCGTTGGCGGTCCAATCTACGTGGTACGTAGACTGCTTCATTAAATGTTGAATGTGCTCGATGAATTTACCGGCTTTGTCTAGCTCGCCACGGCCAATCGCAATGCGCGCCAACATTGAGTAGCTATGTAAGTGCTTACTCGGCGAATGGTTCTCGAGAATTTGTAGGCCTCGGTACGCACACTCTTCGGCTTCATCTAGGCGGTTCCAGCACCATAAAACTTGCGCGCGGATACGCAATAAAAACTCGTGCAGAGGAACGTGCTGTAATTGCTGATCTTCAATCAGACGGAAGCCCGAATCTTGCAGCTCAAAGGCCGCTTGCACGTAACCTTGAGCAATCAATATTTCGCTTTGTTGTAAAATCGCCCACAGTGCTTGATGGTAAACCTGATACTGGCGCGCCAATTTTTCGGTTTGTTGCATCATCGGCAACGCGCGGTCGAGTTTACCCAGCACGTGGTTCACTTCGCCTACGACTGAGGTCGCGACAATTCGGCTACGGTAAATGGTGTTGTCTAGTTGGCTGAGAGCCAGCTCCGCAAGTTCAAGCGCTTTCTCGGGTTGGTTGCTGTTAATCGCGACCTGAGCAAGCAGCGCGTTAGCTTGGCCTTGGTAATGGATATCTAGCTCGATATTACGTTTTTTATGCTCTTCTTCAGCTTCTTCAAGCAATTGGCCAACTTGATTGTATCGGTGTTGGCTCTGCGCTAACCATGCACGTAACATCGTCAATTTAGGGTGGCTAAATAGCAGCTCTGCATCCAGCTTATTGATGGCATGCTCGAGTGTGCTTAATTCGCCTTGGTTGAACATCTTCCAACCGAATTCATTCAAAATCTCAACGACTAAGTCTTTATCGTTGGACTTTTGTGCGTGATGAATGGCTTGGTGTGGCGATTTTTGTTGCAACCAAGCGACCGCCGCATTGCGGTGAAGATCTTTTTCTTGTTGAGGAATACGTGCTTGACGCTCGTGAGACAAGAACTCGCCAAACAAGTTGTGGAAGCGGAACCAGTTATGCTCGCCTTCAAGTGGGTAAATGAACAAGCCATAACGGTTAAGCGATTCAATCAGGCCCAGCGCGTCTTCGCGTTGAGTGAGGGCAAATACCAGTTCATCGTTAAAGTGATCCAGCACGGACACTTGCATCAAGAAGTGACGAGTTTCGTGATCGAGCAGGTCGAATACTTCTTCGACTAGGTAATCCCACAAATGCGCGTGATTGAACTGCGATACCGACTCGACGGTTTGCGCCAATGTGCGGTTTTGATGTTGGGCTTGCAGCGCGATCAACTGCATGGCAGATGGCCAACCTTCCACGTAGGTTCTTAGGCTGTTCGCCATGTCTTCATCAATGCCATCGGCAATGCGTTGGTTAAAGAAGCGGGTGGTTTCTTCAGTATCAAACGCCAACATTTCGTTGCCGATTTCGATCATTAAATCGCGCACACGCAAGTTTGCCGTGCCCAGAGGCGGCGCTGCACGGCTGGTGACGACAACCGTTAAGTTGTCTGGCATGTGCTTGAGGAAGAAACGCATGGATTCATGAATTTCATCGTTGGTGATCAAGTGGTAGTCATCGAGTACCACGTAGCACTCTTGATGAAAATCTGCCATTTCGGCAAATACTTCGCTAAACAGGGAGCGTAAAGAGGAAATCTGGCGCTTTTCGGCCAGCTTTTGCGCGTTCGAGCAGCTGAAGTTGGTCGCTTTGTTCAGCGCTTGGAGTAAATAGTTGACGAAACGAAAGCCATCATTGTCACTGTCGTCAATGCTGTACCAACCGACGTTTGGCTTATCGGATAGCCATTGAGCGGCCATCGTTGTTTTTCCGTAACCTGCTGGAGAACGGAACAAAACCAATTTGTAGTAAGGCGCTTGTTGTAGTAAGTCCAACACTCGTGGGCGCACAATGGCATTGTGTAGTCGGCCGGGACGAGTAAGTTTAGATGGAATCCACATTAGTAATTATGTCCTTATTTATGATACCCAAGTGACTTCAACGCACTGTTTTTAACAAGAGACCCTCTCGAAGTCTTCCTCTCGTCCAGCGACACCGTTAAACAACCATCAATGTTTCGGCGATTAAGCGTGATTTTCACTTTGCACTGCCCTGTTTTGGGTTTGGCAATATCCACACAAAATGCCATCTCCCGAGGTCACTTAGGTATAAAAGCTAGCAAAACTAGAAATGACTCACACCGCATAATTCTAGCTTGTATAAAAATTGCTCAATCTTGTAAGCCGAGAGGGATGGTACGACATCAGAAATGCTCGTTACTTTGATCCACTTCCTAATTCTCAAGAGTTGATGGATTTGGCATCAACTACGCCCTTGTTTTGTGATTTTTGTCACTTAAATGTCTTTGGTGTTGGTGCTATTAAGATTGTGTTGCACATCTCTTGCGAAAAATTTCTCGATGTTAACGAAGCTAATGTGATCGGTAAGACACTTTTTGCATGATAGGTGAAAAGGGCAATAAAAAGCGTCATGAACAATCTTTAACCTTTCTCATATTTGGTTGTGATCAAAATCACTAAGAATAGGAGCCAAGGACGTCGTGTTGAGATTTGGATCACTAACTTCCTTATGGTCCCCCCTCTACGCCCTCACCCCTCCTCCTGCAAAGGAGGAGAATTAGGAGGATGTTTATTCACAGAGGTAAATGCACGATGTATGGCAGATGAATTACTAAAAGACGTGAGAATTTCGTAATGAAACCTACTCAACAGAAACAATTTGACAAGAAGTCCTTCCAAGACAGCGTTAAGAAACACCTTTCAGTAACTTACGCTCACACGGTTGAAAACGCAGACAGCCGCGCATGGTACCTAGCAATGGGTCGCGCACTGGCTGAGTTCACTACTTTTGATTTGCTTGCTACAGAAACTGATCCTCGCATCCAACAAGCGAAGAGCGTTAACTACCTTTCACTAGAATTCCTTATTGGCCGTTTAACGGGCAACAACTTAATCAGCATGGGCCTGTACGAACAAGTAACAGAAGCAATGGCTGAGTTAGGTCATAACCTGACTGACCTTCTAGAAGAAGAGCGCGATCCATCACTTGGTAACGGTGGTCTTGGTCGTCTGGCTGCATGTTTTATGGATTCATGTGCTGCTCAAGAGTTCCCAACAGTGGGCTACGGCCTTCACTACGAATACGGCCTGTTTAAGCAGTCGTTCAAAGACGGTCGCCAACAAGAAGCACCAGACGCATGGCGTGGTGTGGAAGGCTACCCTTGGGAAGTGGCTCGTCCTGAGCTGGCGCAAGAAATCGGTTTTTACGGTCACGTTGAAGTTGTTAATGTAGACGGTAAAGAAGTTCGCAAATGGGTTCCTGGCATGTCTGTAAAAGCAATGCCTTGGGATCTGCCTATCGTAGGTTACGAATCAGACACAGTTTACCCGCTACGTCTTTGGGAATGTCAGGCGATTGCACCATTCTCACTAGCAAGCTTTAACAACGGTGATTACTTCGAAGCGCAACACGCACTGATCGACGCAGGTAACATCACTAAAGTGCTTTACCCGAACGACAACCACGAGAAAGGTAAAACACTGCGTCTGATGCAACAGTACTTCCACTCAGCAGCGTCTGTACGCGACATCCTACGTCGCCACGAAGCAGCAGGCTACTCGCTAGCGGATCTACCTAAGCAAGAGACTATCCAGCTTAACGATACGCACCCAACGATTGCGATTCCTGAACTAATGCGCATCCTGATGGACGAAAGAGGTCTAACTTGGGAAGCGGCTTGGGAAATCAGCTCTAAGACATTCGCGTATACCAACCATACGCTACTTCCTGAAGCACTAGAGACATGGCCAGAGTCGCTAATCCAGCACCTACTACCACGTCACATGGAGATCATTTACGAGATCAACCACCGCTTCCTACAAGACGTACGTGCAATGTGGCCGGGTGATGTCGCGAAACAACAGAAGCTTTCTATCATCGAAGAAGGTTTCCACCGTATGGTTCGCATGGCAAACCTATGTGTAATCGGCTCTTACGCAGTAAACGGTGTAGCAGCACTTCACTCTGAATTGGTTAAGAAAGACCTATTCCCAGAGTTCCATGAAATGTACCCAACACGTCTACACAACGTAACAAACGGCATCACGCCACGTCGTTGGTTGAAATTCTGTAACCCAGGCCTGTCTCAGCTTATCACTGAGAAAGTAGGCGCAGAATGGCCAGCGAAACTTGAGCAGTTAGAAGGCATTGCTAAGTACGCGACTGACGCGAAATTCCAAAAAGAATTCATGGCAGTGAAGAAAGAGAACAAAGAGCGCCTAGCAAACTGGGTGAAAGAGCACATGGGTATCGAGCTCGATACTAACGCTATCTTCGATGTTCAAATCAAGCGTCTGCACGAGTACAAACGTCAGCACCTAGATTTGCTACACGTACTGTCTTTGTACCACCGTATTCTTAACGAACCAGGTTTTGAGTGCACGCCACGCGTTGTGTTCTTCGCAGCGAAAGCCGCACCGGGTTACCACCTAGCGAAAGAAATCATCTTCGCAATCAACAAGATCGCAGACAAGGTGAACAACGACCCTCGCATCGGTAACAAGCTGAAAGTGGTATTCATTCCTGACTACCGCGTGAGCATGGCTGAAATCATCATCCCTGCGGCTGACGTTTCTCAACAAATCTCGTTAGCGGGTAAAGAAGCATCAGGTACGGGTAACATGAAGATGGCGCTAAATGGTGCCCTAACTATCGGTACGATGGATGGTGCGAACGTTGAAATTCGTGAAGAAGTGGGCGATGAAAACATCTACATCTTCGGTCTAGACGTTGAAGGTGTGAAAGCGCTAAAAGCTCAAGGTTACAACCCATTTGACTACTACAACGCGGATCACTTACTTAAAGCGTCCATGGACCTACTACTGGGTGAAGAATTCACTCCAGGTCAACCGGGCCTACTACGTGCAACGTACGATAGCCTACTGGATGGCGGTGACCCATACCTATGTCTTGCGGACTTCGCATCGTATGTGAAAGCGCACGAAGAGATGGGCAAACAATATAAAGACCAAGCTGGCTGGGCGAAGAAAGCCATTCTTAATACCGCCCTTGTTGGTAAGTTCACCTCAGACCGCTCAATTCGCGACTACGTGAACAATATCTGGAAACTAGAAGCGGTTCACCGTTAATAGAACAGAGTTAAGACCAAGGTAGCCAAGCGCTACCTTTGGTCATTTGCAAACTTACGTTATTGATAACAATAAAACCCTACATGGAAGGTGTTGGTATTACCTTCGGAGAAAGCGATGAAAGAACAAACAGCATTAAAGAAAGTCGCGGAAATGGCGAGATTGGCTGATAGCTATGTCAGCGCGTGGGGAGACGAGGCAAAAGTTTCTGACGAGACTCTACGCCGCTTGCTCACTTCACTAGGCTACGATACTAGCAGCGATGAAAAACTATTGGCTTCTGCTGAAAAGAAACATAAGAAAGACGTACTAGCCCCTGTTCTTGTTTTACGCGACGGCGAACCAGTCGAAGTGGAACTAAACCTAGGTACGAGTGCTCGTGAGAGTGAATTCAGCTGGCGTTTAGAAACAGAACAAGGAGAGGTACTTGAAGGCTATCTTCAGTCTCAAATTGTTCGTGATGAGCGTGCTGAGGGTGGCCCTCTAGTGTTTGCATTGCCAAAGAACTTGGCATGGGGTTACCACAAACTGATCATCAGTCGCAAGCGTCGTAAAACGCCTTACGAGATGTCATTGATCATCACACCGAAAGCGTGTTTCAAACAAGAAGACCTAAACCAACACAAAAAACTGTGGGGTCCAAGCATTCAGCTTTACACACTGCGTACTCAGCATAACTGGGGCATCGGTGATTTTGGTGACCTAAAACAGTTGGTGAGTGACATTGCCTCTCGTGGTGGTGACTTCATTGGCTTGAACCCAATTCACTCACTTTTCCCAGCAAACCCAGAAGGTGCGAGCCCATACAGCCCGTCTTCTCGTCGCTGGCTGAACATCATGTACATCGACGTAAGCTCTGTACCTGAGTTTGCGCTAAGTGCAGAAGCACAACAGCGAGTGGGCAGCGCAGAGTTCCAACAACGTCTACAAAAAGCGCGTGACTCACATTGGGTGAACTACACCGAAGTTTCTCAACTAAAAATGAGCGTATTGCCGCTGCTATTTAGTGAGTTCAAGGCTCGTCATCTCGATAAAAACACGGACCGCGCTCGCGCATTCTTAGATTTCGTAGAGAAGGGCGGCGAAAGTTTATTGCACCAAGCGGCATTTGATGCGCTTCATGCAGATTTGCACGCTGAAGATTCTGGCGTTTGGGGTTGGCCTGTATTCCCTGAGAAATACCGCACATTCGACGCGGCTGGCACTCAGAAATACATCAAAGACAACCAAGATCGCGTTCACTTGTACATGTACCTACAATGGATCGCAGACGATCAAATCAAAGATGCGCAAGCCCTAGCTGAAGAAAAAGGCATGGCTGTGGGTCTGTACCGCGACCTTGCTGTAGGTGTTGCAGATTCTGGCAGTGAAACATGGGCGGATGAAGGCAACCTAGTGCTGGATGCAAGCATCGGTGCGCCACCAGATATTCTTGGCCCTCTAGGTCAAAACTGGGGTCTGCCACCGCTTAACCCTCAAGTGTTGGAAGCGACAGGCTACGATGCGTACATCAAGTTGCTACGTGCCAACATGAAGCATTGTGGCGCACTGCGTATCGACCACGTACTTGGCCTATTGCGTCTATGGTGGATTCCAAAAGGCGAGAAAGCGACAGAAGGCGCGTACTTGTACTACCCAGTGGAAGACATGCTCGCAATCCTAGCGCTTGAGTCGCACCGCCATCAGTGCTCTGTGATTGGTGAAGACTTAGGTACTGTACCAGATGAAATCGTTGATATCCTACGTGATGCGGGCGTGCATTCGTACAAAGTCTTCTTCTTCGAAACCTCAAAAGAGGACGGCGGCTTTATTTCTCCGAAGCATTACGCAGAGCAGTCTATGGCGGCATTGTGTACGCACGACATGCCAACCCTACGCGGTTTCTGGCACTGTGATGACTTGAAAATGGGTCGTGAGATTGGTCTGTACCCAGATGAAAAACAGTTGGAAGGCTTATTCGCTGACCGCTTGAAGTGCAAACAAGGCATCCTAGACAGCGTTCGTTGGCACGGTTACTTGCCAGAAGGCATTGGCCATGATGCGCAGTTCGTACCAATGGATTCATACCTAAGCGAAGCGCTTCAATTGCACGTTGCGGCGGGTGATTCTGCACTGCTTAGCGTTCAGCTTGAAGACTGGCTAGAAATGGATCAACCGGTCAACATTCCTGGCACAGTTGATGAGTATCCAAACTGGCGTCGTAAGCTATCGATGAACCTAGATGAAATCTTCAGTCGTGAAGACGTGAATCGCATTTCTAAACGCCTTACAGAAGTTCGCGCACAGGCGAGCAAATAAGATGCGTAGAGTGACGTAGATGAATGAGCGGATTACTAATTTTGTTAGCTCAGAGGTACGAAAGTTCCGTCTAGGTCACTCATTCAAACCACACAATCCGTTAGGATGAAGTACCGTTATTATGCCCGCGACAATAGCGGGCATTTTTGTATTTTGACGCCGTTTACGCGACGAACGTGAGAAGCGGAGTCTTTTGTGAGTTCACAACGTTGGCTGTGGAGAAACCAACATTCGGTTCAAACGAATATTGGCTCTAGGGAGAAAGATTTGAAAATCACCAAAACAAAGAAAATAAAGAAAAAACACGAACGCGCGTACGAACTGCTTTCTGAGGCGGCTTACTCAGATCCATTTGCGGCGTTGGGCCCATTCATTGATGACGGCGAAGGTTCGCTGCGAGTGTGGATGCCGGGCGCAAACAAGGTTGAACTGCTTGTTAATGGTGAACCTCGCGTGGCGCTTGAACGCGATGGCGACAGCGGTTTTATCTTAAAAGAGCAACGCGATTTACACCTGACCCACTACCGTTTAGCGGTCGATTGGAATGGTGTTGAACAAATTATTGATGACCCGTACCAGTACCACAATATCTACCAAGAGTACGAGCATCTGCATACGCCAAAAGACATGTATCACTACATGGGCGCACACTTTGTCACGCTAGAACGTGGCGGTGAAAACATTTCCGGTGTTCGTTTCCTTGTCTACGCTCCGCATGCATCGGCTGTTAGCCTTGTCGGTTGCTTCAACCAATGGGATGGTCGTCGTCACCCAATGCAACGTTTAGATTATGGCATTTGGGGTTTGTTCATTCCTGGCTTAGAAGAAGGCGTTCAGTACAAATTTGAGCTCAAAGGGCCAAATGGGGAAGGGCTGCCACACAAACAAGACCCTTGGGGTTTCTACTCTGAGCAATACCCATCGTTCGCATCCATTACTTACGATCACAAGCGTTACCAATGGCAAGATGCGAAATGGCAAAACCGCGCAGTGACACAAAAGCGTGATGAAGCGTTATCGTTTTATGAGTTGCATGCTGGATCATGGAAGCGCGACGAGAAAGGTGATTTCCTCAACTACCGCGAACTCGCGGAGCAGTTGGTGCCATACCTTGTGGATATGGGCTACACCCACGTTGAGCTGATGCCTGTGTCTGAGCATCCATTCTATGGTTCATGGGGCTATCAACCCGTTGGCTTATTTGCGCCAACTAGCCGTTACGGTTCTCCTGATGATTTCAAATTCTTTGTGGATGCGTGTCACCAAGCTGGTATCGGTGTGGTGCTGGATTGGGTTCCGGCGCATTTTCCATCGGATGACCACGGTTTAGCAAACTTTGACGGCACACCGTTGTTCCACGACCCGGACCCACGTCGCGGTTGGCACCAAGATTGGAACTCATACATCTATGATTTAGGCCGTGAACATGTGCGTCGCTTCCTTGTATCGAATGCGCTGTACTGGTTTGAACAATTCCATATTGATGGCATTCGCGTGGACGCAGTCGCATCGATGCTCTATCTCGATTATTCACGTAGTCACGATCAGTGGGTACCGAACGTCGACGGTGGTAATGAAAACTACGACGCAATCGCAACCTTAAAATGGATGAACGAAGAAGTGTACAAGCACTTCCCGAATGCGATGACGATTGCGGAAGAGTCAACGGCGTTTCCGGGGGTGTCTGCGCCAACCTTTATGGGTGGTTTAGGTTTTGGCTTCAAGTGGAATATGGGGTGGATGCACGACAGTCTTTCATACATCAAAGAAGATCCTGTTCACCGCAAATACCACCACAATACCATCACATTCCCGCTGGTTTATGCGCACAGCGAGAACTACGTCTTGTCTCTCTCTCACGACGAAGTGGTGTACGGCAAAGGCTCTATCCATAACAAGATGCCGGGTGATGAATGGCAGCAAACCGCAAACCTACGTGCATACTACGGTTACATGTATGGTCAACCGGGCAAAAAGCTGAACTTCATGGGCGCGGAAATCGGCCAAACGGCGGAGTGGAACCACGATGATCAGTTGCAATGGTTCTTGCTGGAATATGAGCGTCATCAAGGTGTCCAAAAGCTGATGCGAGATTTGAACCACTTGTACCGAAATGAAGCGGCGATGCACGATCAAGATTGTGTCCCTGCGGGTTTTGAGTGGCGTCTACAAGACGAAGCGGATGCGAGTATCCTAGCGCACGAGCGTATCAGTAAAGAAGGTGAGCGTATTCTCATCATCACCAACTTTACGCCCGTACCACACGAGCGTTTCCGTTTAGGCGTTCCAAATGCAGGTCAATACGAACTGCTGCTGAACACGGACGACAGCAAATACGGCGGCAGCGATTTTAAAGTGCTGACCAGTGTGAAAACGGAAAAAGTCGAAAGTGAATCACTGCCTCAATCACTTGAGCTTCGTTTACCACCACTTTCAACCGTGTTCTACAAGCTGAATAAATAATTCAGTCTAATCAAATTCTAAGCCCGTTTTACATTGTAAATCGGGCTTTTTTTGACCTATTTTTTACCTCAAAAACTTGTTGTTCCTGATTGAATCAGGCAATCTCGCTGGTTTGTTTATCATCAATCGCTAATGCATTGGGGAACCACTCATGTTGAAAAGGCTTAAGTCATTTCTATTTAAAATGGTGTTGATATTACTGATTGCCCCAATCGTTTTGGTTGGTGTGGTGAAATATGTCGATCCACCAATATGGGGATGGAAGTTAAGCCGCATTGTTGCGCCACCAAAGAACTATCCAGACAGCAGCCAACACGAATGGGTATCCTTGTCGCGTATCTCAAAAAATATGCAGTTAGCGGTGATTGCGACCGAAGACCAAAAATTCCCTCATCATTATGGTGTCGATTTCGAGTCGCTATTCGACGTTATTTCCGAGGCAGGTGATAATGGTCCGTCGAGAGGCGCGAGCACCATTACCCAACAAGCTGCGAAAAATGTGTTTTTGTTTCCATCTCACTCCTACGTTCGCAAGGCTTATGAGCTTTACTTTGCCTTGCTGATGGAGCTGATGTGGAGTAAAGAGCGCATTCTCGAAGTGTATCTAAATGTGGTTGAATTTGGTCCCGGTATTTACGGCGCTGAAGCGGCAGCGCAGAATTATTTTGGTGTCAGTGCAAAGCAACTCTCGAAGTGGCAAGCAGCGCGTTTAGCCGTGGTGTTGCCAAACCCATATCGAATCAAAGTCTATCCACAAAGTGATTACACTGCTCGCCGCACAAGATGGGCGATGAATCAAATGAGCAATCTTGGCAGCGTGCAACTTTAACTCCCTCAATCCATTGCGCTTAAATAGAACTACGCCCCTATATCAATAAAATGTGAAGCGTCACGACCTTTGGGGCGTAGGCAGTTAGAATGATGTGTTCAGTTTCTTATCTAGGCACAATTAGTGTGAATAAAACTAATAAATGTGCATGGTTACCATGTGCTGCCAATGGACTGAACGATGAAACTGAACCTGATTACCACTACTTTACTGCTTGCGTCGGCAAGTGCCATCGCCGAGCCTAACATCACCATTTCTACCACGACCAACAGCCGTGACTTCCCGCTAAGTGCAGAGCAGCCTTTGGTTGTGCCTCTAACCAAAGACGGATACACGCTTAAAATCACGGGCGTTGAAGGTGACTGCGTTGCACCTGATGGTCAGAAAGTGAAGTTCAACAAACCTATCGCGCTAAATTGTGGCAAGCCGACCGAACTGCCACTCAAAGTTCGCTTTACTGGCGACTATTCCTTCGCGTATGACGACGCGGCTAAGACGTTGCTGTTTAAGCGAGAGCCGAAAAAAGCAGCAAAAACCGAATTTAAACGCCCGATCCCGCAAGTACAATGTGGGGTTTACCAAGGCGGAGAAGTGACGATCGCTCTGGGGGATAGCTTTCCTGAAAGCACCAAGTTACGCGATGCTTATTCAGGTCAAATGGTTGAAGTGAAAGAGCAGAAAGTATCACTGACGCCAAGTAAAGACTCTGGCGGCCTAGTGCTGCTAGAGCCTGTGCAGAAAACCAAAGAAGCGGTGCCATTTGATTACCGAAACGCGAACATTTACTTCGTGATGGTTGACCGTTTCAACAACGCAGACGCAAGTAACGACAACAGTTATGGTCGCAAAAAAGACGGCAAAGATGAAGTTGGCACGTTCCACGGCGGTGACCTTAAAGGTGTAATTGAGAAACTGGATTACATCAAGAGCCTAGGTACAGACGCGATTTGGTTGTCGCCAATCGTTGAACAAGTGCACGGCTTTGTCGGTGGTGGTGATAGTGGCTCATTCCCGTTTTATGCTTACCATGGCTACTGGACGCGCGATTTCACCAAGATTGATGAGAACTTCGGTAACGAAGAAGATTTAAAAACGCTGGTGGAAGAGGCGCACAAGCGTGGCCTCAAAGTCTTGATGGATGCGGTTATCAACCATTCTGGTTACTCAACATTGGCAGATCTACAGTTCGACGGTATCGATGTGTTAAAGCCTAATGCCGAACTGCCCAAGAAATGGGGCGACTGGCAACCAAAAGCAGGCGAAAGTTGGCATAGCTACCACCAGAATATTGATTATCAGAGTCCGAACTGGGCGAAGTGGTGGGGCGGCGATTGGGTAAGAACCGGCTTGCCGGGTTACCCAGCTCCGGGCAGTAGCGACATTACGATGTCTCTTGCTGGCTTGCCAGATTTCATCACTGAATCAGACAAAGCAGTGAAGCCCGCGCAGTGGCTATTGGATAACCCTGGTACTCGCGTTGAGGCGCGTGACAATTACACCGTCTCGGACTACCTAATTGAGTGGCAAACTGATTGGGTGAAACGCTTTGGCATTGATGGTTACCGTGTCGATACGGTGAAGCACGTCGAAGGTGAAGTTTGGAAGCGTCTAAAAGAGGAAGCATCGAACAGCCTAGAACAATGGCGTAAAGAAAATGGCAAATCAGGTCAGCCGTTCTGGATGATGGGCGAAGTATGGGGACACACCGCGTATCGCAGCCCTTATTTCGATGATGGTTTTGACGCGTTGATCAACTTCGATATGCAGAAGAAGCTAGACAAAGGCGCGGCGTGCTTTAGCCAAATGGCAGACACTTACCAAAGCTATGCGGACACTATCGCGAACGAGAAAGACTTCAACCCAGTCAGTTACATGTCTTCTCACGATACGGAGTTGTTCTTCTCACGTTTTAAAGATTACGGCATGCAACGTAATGCCGCGAACGCATTGCTCCTTAGCCCAGGAGCGGTTCAGGTTTATTATGGCGATGAAGTAGGCCGTAACATTGGCCCTTATGCGGATGATTTCCACCAAGGCACACGTTCAGACATGGTTTGGAAGCTATCTGATGACAAACAAGCTTTGCTGAAACACTGGCAAACCCTTGGTCAGTTCCGTCAAGCACACCCTGCCATTGGCGCAGGTCAGCATCGAGTGATTGAACAGGAAGGCGCGTACGTTTTCTCCCGTTCGCTTGGCAATGACAAAGTCGTCGTGGCGTTTGTAGGACGTGATAAGTAACTAAACGCTCTTTATGTCGGTAAATATAAAGCCCTTCCTTGAGTTATCAGGGAAGGGCTCTATTGTTTTAGTTCGCCAGTTCTTGGTCGATGACTTTTTCTAGCTCGTCAAACGGCACATAACCAGGAATGATCTGATCATTAATGATCAACGCGGGCGTGCCGCGTAAACCAAGTTGCGTGAAATACTGATAGTTTTTATCAAGCAGCGCTTTGGTCTCTTTGTCGTCGACAAGTTGCGCTTCTGTCCCCGTTTTCTGCGCGATTTGTTTTAACGAACGTGCATCATGTGCGCCCGGTTTTTTCACCAATAACTCATGCACTTGTTCGTACTTATCTCGCTGGTTTTGCCAAACATTTAATGCGTAACTTGCCGAGTTGTAGCCGTTTTTCTCGTATTGTTCTTTAAAAGAGACATTGAGGTTAAGCACTTTTATCTGCGGATATTCCTTACCAACTTTGACCAGTTCTCCTTCTAAACGTTTACAAAAAGGGCAACTGTAGTCCGTTACGTTAATAATGGTTAACTCTGGGGTTTCAGCACCAAAAGAGGAATGTTTGCCATCATTTAGATAGTGACGAACCTCCTTCAAGGTGTCGCCAAATGACTGTTGATACGCAATGTACTCTTGCAGGTTTTGGTGCAATGAATCAAGAATTTGAGGGTTCTCTTTTAGTATCTGAGTAATTTCCTCTAGCTTTTGTTCTGAGGTCTTTTCTGATGCGAAAGATACGGCAGGTACGATAGCCATCGTTAACGCCAAAAGTGTACGAGTGAATGTCATAATATTTCCTAAAACTTTTAGATTTCGTTGTTTGTTGTGTGAAGTGAATAAAATACGTACAAAAATCAGGCGAGCGGGTTTCTCGCCTTGCTGGGTTTATTCTCTAAACACGCAAAGTTTTAGGTGAACCCGATACTTTTCCCGTATCGGTTCTGTGTATTCCAGATAACGAATTGCTGTGGATGCCATCGGCAGCGCCACAATCAAAGCAAACAGAAAAAATGGAATAAGAATATGATCAAACTGGTGTTGGTACGCTTGAACCAGCTTCTCTGAAAGGTCGCAAGATGGTGATAAATTCACGCTTTCATTTTGCTGACTCTGTATTTGGTGAGCCTTAGGGCAGCTTTTCGAGAAGCCGGAGTTTTGGCTCAAACATACCATCACCACCCAAAACACGAGGGCGAGTGTCCAGTTGGCTATTTTAGGTTGTGAGCGTAACAATGGGCTGCCTAGTCCTGTTGATTCTGGTTTATGCCGTTTGCATATGACCGGACAATCCTAACCTAAATTTCATTATGGAATGTTACTTTCGAGTTAATCGATATCGCCTCAATGCCAAAGTATGAAGTACGTCATGAATGTTGTAGAAAGCAATATTCGTTAGAATCATTGGTCGGATTGATGAAGAAGTCCTGAGGTATCGATATAGATTAATATACCTAATTGTTAGCAAAAATTTTTATTATCTTTCAAATGTGATTAAAATCATAAAACAAAACTTCATAACTGAGTCACCAGAATGTTCGGCAGGCGGATTGATTTTGATCATCTCTCTAGCACATTATTCGGGTGAACATATGTGTCCTGTCCCACATGTGTAGGTAATGTTATGAAAAATCCTGTTCAAACCGAGCGCAAGGTTACGCTGGGGTGCTACGTTGCACTGGCGTTTGCGGTCGTCTTCTTTTCTGGTCTAATGCAATCGAACGAATGGTATGGCGTATTTGATTTCACCACGTTGAATGGCTCTTTTGGCAAGGTGGCTTATGGTGTCACCGAAACGGCTGACGGTGTGCAAGTTGCAACAACGTCGCTTCGTGGTACTGGTGGTAGCGGTGCACGTGACGGTTTCATTTTTGCACTTACTTTGATTCCTACCGTTATGTTCGCACTGGGTATGATCAATGTACTTGAGCACTATGGTGCACTAGAAGCGGCACGCAAACTGTTAACGCCGCTTCTTCGTCCAATTATGGGTATTCCGGGTAACTCTGGTTTGGCTCTTATCGCTTCGCTGCAAAGTACCGACGCGGGCGCGGCGATGACTCGTCAGCTTAAAGATGAAGGCCATCTCACCAAACGCGAAACCGATGTGTTCACTATGTTCCAGTTCACTGCTGGTGCCACCATTGTTAACTTTTTCTCCTCAGGGGCGGTGCTGTTTACGCTGACGATGGCGGATGGCTCGCTTGCCGTAACATCTTCTATTGGTTTGGCGGTTGTGGTGATGTTTTTGTTTAAAATTGTGGGTGCGAACTTATTCCGTATCTATCTAAACATCACAGAAGGTAAAGAAGACAAGCAAGAGAAAAGCAAATCTGAGAACTTAAAAGAGGAGACGGCGTAATGAGTGACGTAAAAGTAAGTAAGCCGATGGTGACGGATATTTTCGTTGAAGGCGCTAAAAAAGGCTGGGTTATTGCGACAACATCAACCGTGCCTAACGTTCTTATGGCGTTTGTCATCATTAAGGCGTTGCAGATCACTGGCGCGTTGGATTTGATGGGCTCGGTGTTTTCTCCAGTAATGGCGGTTTTTGGTTTGCCAGGTGAAGCGGCTGCGGTGCTGATTGGTGCTTGGATGTCGATGGGCGGCGCAGTTGGCGTGGTTATCACATTGTTTGACCAAGGCATCTTGAACGGTACACACATCGCGATTCTTGCACCTGCAATTTACCTAATGGGCTCTCAGGTTCAGTACATGGGTCGAATTATGGGACCTATCGGTACTGAAGGTCGTTACATCCCAATCATGATTGCGATTTCCGTATTGAACGCATTTGGCGCAATGCTAGTCATGAACTTGTTTGTTTAGGGGGCAATCATGCAGTTTTCTCTCAATGAATATCTCGAAGAACTTCGTCCTCTCATCAATGTCGATTGTGGCACGTACACCACTGATGGCATTGAGTTTATCGCTTCTCAATTTGAAGAGAAGTACCAAGCGATGTCTGGTTGGAGCGTAAAACGCATCGACTGTGGCAGAGCGGGCATCGGTCTTGAAGTTCGAAACAAGCCTGAGGCTGAGCAAGTTGACGTGATGCTGATTGGTCACATGGATACCGTGTTCCCTGTCGGCACCGCTGGATTACGTCCTATGTCTCAAGACGCTGACAAAGCGTACGGTCCGGGTGTCTCGGATATGAAATCTGGCTTGCTGAATATTGTGTACGCGATGCGTAACCTCGACCAAGCGGTGCTGGATAAACTGTCGATTTGTATCTGCATGAACCCAGACGAAGAAACCGGATCGTTAGATTCGGTCGACTGGATTCAATCTGTTGCAAAAAACGCGAAAAACGTATTGGTGGCAGAAGCAGCACGCGCAGACGGCGGTTTAGTCAAAGCGCGCAAAGGCATGGCGCGTTACAAAATCACGTTTAACGGCGTGGCGGCCCACGCTGGCAACGAGCCAGAAAATGGCCGCAGTGCAATTACCGAGATGGCGAACTGGATTCTCGCAATCAATGTTATGACGAACTTCGAATCTGGCACCACATTAAACGTGGGTATTGTGTCTGGCGGTAACGGCGCAAACATCGTCCCTGAGCACGCTGAAGCGATCTTGGATGTGCGTTTCTGGAGTAATGAAGAATACGATGATGTCGATAGCAAGCTAAACGGCATGCTGGAAACACCATTCGTTGATGGCGTTAGCATCGAGTTGGTACGTGAAGCTTATAAACCTTCTATGGTGCCAAGCGCACAAACTGAAAGCTTGATGGCATTAGTTGAAGAAGCAGCAAGTGAACTGGCTATCGACATCAACTGGAAAGAAGTGGGTGGCGGCTCTGATGCAAACAATACGGCAATTCTTGGCGTTCCAACTTTGGATGGTCTAGGACCTATCGGTGCAGGTTTCCACAGTGACCAAGAGTACTTGTTGCTTGAGTCTATCGAGCCACGAATCAAAATGCTGATGCGTGTACTGGAGAAGATTGCTCAATAAGGCATTCTCCTTCTAAAGCTTGGTTCCCAACATCACGATCCCCAGACTTCGGTTTGGGGATTTTTCTATCTGTGTTTTTGTTTCACTTTACTATCATTTCTTGTTATTAATCTTGCGTTCAGGTTCGATTTATTAATATGTTGGCCACAGTCATAAATTTCGGAGGCAACGATGACCACAACAATGTCTGTAAAATCGGCGCCGAAAGACGCCAAAGATCAAACGATGCAAGCGCCAGATGAGAAAACCTTCTGGCGAAAAATGAAAGGGTCGGTTAAGAAAGCGGGTGAAGAAATTGCCGTAATGGGCATAAAATCATGGCTCGCGATGACAGATTCCAACACCGCCGTTCGCCATAAGGCGATTTTAGGTGGCGCGTTGGCTTACTTCGTATTACCAACCGATATAGTGCCAGATGTACTAGCTGGCGTCGGCTTTACCGATGACATGGCAGCGCTTACCTTAGCCGCTAACTCTGTCGGCAATGCCATCACTAAAGAACACGAAGCACAAGCCAGAGAAAAACTGAATTCGATGGCGGATTAGAAAGAGCATTTCTAGACGCGGAGAAAACAAAAGCCCCGATGTTTCCATCGGGGCTTTCTTTTAGACAGGACTATGTAATTTCAGAATGGTAATCGCAGAACGATTTAGGCGTCAGCGCGTTTAAGATGCACTTCTTCTTCGGCAACGCCTGCCATTGGGTCGTTGAAGCGAGCTTCATCCAATGCACCTTCTGATTTCGCAACAATGACGGTTACTGCACTGTCACCAGTGATGTTTACCGCGGTACGAATCATATCAAGAAGACGGTCAACACCCATGATGAGCGCGATACCTTCAAGTGGCAGACCAACTTGGTTCAATACCATAGCAAGCATGACAAGACCCACCCCAGGAACACCCGCAGTACCAATAGACGCAAGTGTTGCGGTCATGATAACCATCATGTAATCGCCCATGCTCAAATCAATATTGAATGCTTGAGCAATAAACGCGGTTGCGACACCTTGCATGATGGCTGTGCCGTCCATATTCACGGTTGCACCTAGAGGAACAGTGAATGATGAAATACGGTTATCTACGCCCATGCGGTGTTTTGCTGTTTCCATTGTCACTGGAATGGTCGCGTTTGATGATGCCGTTGAGAAGGCAAACATGATTGCGTCTTCCATCTTACGTAGGAACGTAATTGGGCTAAGGCCAGTAAAGCCTTTTAGCATTAGACTGTAAGTCACTAGGCCGTGAAGCAATAGTGTGCCCGCTAACACAACAAAGTACTCGGCTAGGTTGACGATGGCACTTAAGCCAAGACCAGTAAACAACTTCGCCATCAAGAAGAACACGCCATATGGAGCTAGGTTCATCAAAATTGCTACAAGCTTCATGATCACTTCGTTTAGATCAGAGAAGAATGCTGCAATTCGCTCACCAGGCTTACCTGCTGCGCTGATCGCGACACCAAACAGAACCGCAAACACGATCACTTGCAGGGTTTTACCTTCTGCCATCGCGCTGATTGGGTTGGTTGGGAACATATCGATGATCACTTGACCCAAAGAAGGCGCCTCTGCCGACTTAAATGAGCTTGCTGCTGTCAGATCAGCGCCAGCTCCCGGTTGGAATAGCGTGCCCATTGTAAGCGCAAGTGTGATAGCGATAGCGGTCGTTGCTATATAGAAAGCAAGGGTTTTACCACCCATGCGACCCAATGTAGAAAGGTCTTTTAGAGAGCTCGTGCCGCAAACCAGTGAAACAAACACTAGTGGTACGACAAGCATTTTTAAGCTGGCGACGAAGATCTGCCCACCAACTTCAAATAATCCATTAACGATGTATGCGTCGACAAATCCGTTGTCGGCAAAAAGTGTGCGAATTGCAAATCCTGTCAAGATACCCGCTACCATACCTAAAATTACTCGGCTGGTGAGCGACATCGGTTTCTTGGTATTCATGAGAACACTCCTTATAGTTATGCACCTTGAGTTCACTTCAAAGCGGCGAGCAGAGTAGCAGTGGAGTGGGAAAATACGAAAGAATAATCCTCTGATTGATTAATAGATGTGAACTTTGTCACTATAAAAAATAGAACTTTAACTAAATTGTAACGAAATGGCTAGTTGAAAACTTCAAGTTTTAACACTTTTATCGAACATACAACCGATAGAAATGAATTCTTACATTTTGGTTAAATAAGGAATGATGTGCATATCTTCGAGGCGGAAACTGATTTTTGCATAAATAGTTACGGTTTATGCAGTGTGAAATAGGTGATAGGTCGTAATAGTATTTGGATCCAGACGGCGATGCTAATGCTCACTACAGTCAATAGCATCGCAGCTCAAGGTTGTGTAATTACGATTTTTTGTAGTGAGATAGTGAGGAGATCCGTTGGTGATCCCAACGCCAATGATTATGTTCGCTTATTCGCATTCCGCCCGCCCAGTAACATTGCTTTGCTCGCTTTTGGCCTGTTAAACACGCTTTGCCAAATTCGGTCAAAGTAACTTTTTGTTCCCACCAATTTTTCTCTACTGAGTCGATAGCGAAAAGCGGCACTTCGGATTGAGTAAGTGGAAACAGTAGGGCGTAAAACATGACATCACCTAAAAAAGGCAGCGGTTCAATTTGCTGATACCGCTTGAACCACTCTGTTACAGAGATGGGTGAACGCTGTGAACTCAATACATTTAAAGCAAGCTGTTGAGTCATGCTCAAACCGCTATTGGTATGAGGCAGTTCTTGCAAGAGACGCCTAAGCACATCGGACATGTTCGGTAAGCAATCCAGTTGATGTTGCTCTATCAAACTGACGATAGCTTTTGGTGAGGAACATGACACTGCTTGCCAACACTGCTTTGCTTGGCTCAATAACTTAGCAGATACGGGTTTACGATATCGCCAACAAGAACGAATAGCTTCTTCAGGCAACTGCCCAAAGCCGATGAATCGCTCAGTACCCGGAAACTGGTTCAACTCAATGATCTCTATCACTTTGTTCTCTACATTCTCTAACTGTGTTAGAGCACGAATTAGCATCAATTGATCATAGCTGTCATGTTCGACCCAAAAGACGATTCGTTCAAATACATCACTTTGCAACAGTTCGAGGTTTGATTGTTCCAATGTGACTATATCTTGCACTGAGTCTTCACGCTTCATCACAGGCAGCAGAGTCTCTACGACATATTGGGCACGAATGGCAAGGAAGTTCTGTGGTGTTGCTGGTATGGGGCCAATACAAAGCGGATCGATCAGGGCTAAAAATGTCCCTTCAAATCCGCTGGCTTTAAGTTGTTGTTGAATGTCGTGGCCACAACGAACGTGTAGCGTTTTTACTTTCGCATCTAGGGGCGGTTTTTGTTCTTTGATGGCTCGTTTGTGCGCTTCTAGCTCTTCGACATGAGCTTTTAGTTTACTCCAACTGGATAAGCCCAGTTCTCTTGCGAGTGCATGTTGAACGTCAGCCAATTGAATTGTATTGGGAGTCAATGACTCTGGTTTGGAGTGACATCGCTTAACTAACTCCAACGTAGCGTCATCGTATAGGCGGATAGCTTTGAGCCTTTTTTTAACAATGGATTTTTGCTGATTGATATTGATCGAGAAGCTATTTGTAGAGTTCATATTTCACCTTTCTTATTTCTTCCACACTCGCCTAAATAGAAGCTAAAAAGAAGGTAAAAACAGATTGTGCCTGCTAAACCAAGCAGGTGAGGATATTGCCGTGAACCGAGTTCTTTCCGCGAGTGTTGGGTGCTTTAGGCATGAGCAGAGTGATAGTAGGTGGTCGCTATCCTTCGTGCAACCTTTTGTGAGAGTGTAGCGTCACAAAATGGCCGTTTCTCTATATTTAGGGAGAATCAATAGGCGATAACACTAGCGATTCAACTCAATACCACTATCGCTAGGCTCGAGTTTCTACACTTTTGAGTAAAGTACGATAAAGCGCTTGAGTCGCAGGACCACTTTTGGCTCCTTTGGGCAAAGTGAGGTGCAGCGCAACCTGATATTGATGGGAGTGTTCGACCTCCAATACTTTAATTTTATCGCTCTTGCGGGCTGCGACTAAGTGCGCTGGTAGCCGACAAAATCCAGCGCCTTGCTCTACGGCGTGAAAAGCGTGGTCGAAGTTATCGACGGTAATACGCTGACGTGCGCGTAACCAACCCACGTCTCTTTTCGTTTTGTCTGAATCGCCTAAGTCACGGATGACAATTTGGCTGGTGGTTGCAAAATCGTCGATGGAAACATGCGGCTTTTTAGCGAGTGGATGGTGTGCTGCGATTACAGGCAGCATGGTTGTTACGCCAAATGCTTCGGCAGGGTAGTTGGTTATCGGTAAGTTGATGATTGCGATGTCAGCGAGCTCATTTACGACCATTTCGGTTGTTTTGCTCAGTGACGTTTCAACCACTTGAACGGAGGTCGTGTTGTTGTCCTCCAAAAATTGACTGAGTGGTGCATAAAGCCAACAAGGGTCACAAAGATGATCTACTGCGACCGTGATTTGAGATTCCACCCCACTTTTTAACTGCTCGCTGATGACCTCCAGTTCCCGCGCTTGTTCAAGCATGGATTGTGCACGACGCAGTATGGTTTTACCGTGCTCAGTCAAACCTGCTTTGCGCCCTCGTACTTCGATAAGTTGAATGCCAAGTTGGTCTTCTAACTTCCTCACCGAGTAGATCAATGTGGTATGGCTCTTGTTGAGCAGCAAAGCTGCAGATTGAATGCTGCCTTCTTGATCAATCGCTTGTAGCGTTTGCCATTGTTCTAAGGTCGTTTTTAGTCTCATGAGTCAATTTTTTAGACAGTTAATGGCAAAATTATGAACTTTTTTGTCAGTTTTATAAAGGTAATAATCTTGTCATCGAAAGCGAGTCAATAATAAGAGGAGACTCAAGATGGCGAAATTATTGCAAGTTGATTTTGAATTTCATGGTCCGTTTGGTGAAGAGATGTCGAATACTTTGGTCGACTTAGCTCAGTCAATTAACCAAGAGCCGGGTATGATTTGGAAAATTTGGACGGAAAGCGAAAAAGACAAACTCGGTGGTGGTATCTATCTTTTTGAAGATGAAGCCACGGCGCAAGCTTATCTCGAAATGCATGCCGCACGCTTACGAAAAATGGGCGTAGTCGAAGTACGAGGTCAAATCTTCGATATCAATCTGCCGTTAACGACGATCAATCAAGGGCCTATTGGAGGATAAGGAGATGATGACCAACCGCACTTTTCTAACCGTTCATGGCGTCATATATACGGTATTCGCTTTTGCGTTGTTTTTTGTACCAACCATGATGTGGCCGATGTATGGCGTACAAATTAACGACCAATACGCGCTGTTTTTATCGCAACATACGTCGATCTTTTTAGGTGGAATCGCTGCGGTGAGTTTGATGCTACGAGATGTGGAATCTGGTAAGACTGCGAAACAGCTGTTTAAAGCATTATTTATTACTAATGGGTTAGGGACAGTGATTACTACCTATGCCGGCATTACAGGAGTATTTGTCGGTTTTGGTTGGAGTGACCCAATATTCTTTGTCTCGCTCAGTTTGTTGACGTATAAGCAATTAAGAGTGCAATAGAAAAAGCCCTGCTGTTTCTAGCAGGGCTTTGTCATATTTGGTCAAATTAGCGATCTAGATTAATTCATGATTCGCTTTTGTACGCGTAGTTGTAGTAGCCGTATCCATAGCCGTATGAGTTAGATGCTTTTTTCTCAACCGCATTGAGAATCACACCTTTAACTTCTACACCTGATTGCTCGAAGCGACCACGTGCTACCTCAATTTCTTTCAATGTCGTTTGGTCGAAGCGAGCTACCATCAATGTGGTGCCAGCAAGTGCACCAACGATGCTTGGATCCGTTACTGCAAGTACAGGCGGTGTATCGATGATGACTAGATCGTACTCAGCGGACATATCATCAATAAAGCTCTTAAAGCGAGGGTGCATAAGAAGCTCGGAAGGGTTTGGTGGAACCTGACCGCGAGTAACTACATTTAGATTGTCTATTGACGTCGATTTAATGATGTTGCTAGGTGCTACTTTACCGCTCAGGTATTCTGAAAGACCATTATCCCAACGTAGGCCGAAGCATTGTTGTAGGTAACCCTTACGCATATCTGCATCAATAAGAAGCACTTTTTGACCTGTTTTCGCAGCAACGGCTGCAAAGTTGGTCGAGACAAATGTCTTACCAATAGAAGGCGCTGGACCGGAAATCATAAGCACGTTGTTTTTCGCTTCCATCATTGCGAAGTGCAAACTGGTACGTAGGCTTCGAAGAGCTTCGATAGATAAATCTGCAGGGTTCGCTTCAGCAAGTAAAACCAACTCATTGTTGCCTTTGCTTTTATTGCGCTTCAGTTTGCTTGCAAACTCTAGCTGCTGAATAGATTTAGGGACGCTTGCATATACCGGAATGCCCATTTGCTCGATTTGGTCAGGCGTTTCTACACCACGGTGGAAGGCTGCGCGAATCAATACGAATGCAACGCCAGCCATACCGCCTAGCAACGTCGCCAAAACAACGATGAGTGCTTTTTTCGGTTTTATTGGTTTAGAAAATGACTGAGCACTATCAAGAATACGAACGTTACCAACGGTTCCTGCTTTGATAATGTTGAGTTCTTGCACCTTGTTCAATAGCTGGATGTAGATTTGTTGGTTAACTTCTACATCACGTGTCATACGCAATACTTCACGTTGAGTTTTAGGTAGTTTTTGAACTTGTTTGTTTAGGCGCTCTTTTTCTTTAAGCAAGGTTTGACGCTTATCAAGCAGCGATTTGTATGCCGGGTGATCCTGAGTGAAGCGTTGGCTGATCTCACTTTCTTTGAATGTAAGCTCGTTCAACTGCGCTTCTAATTCAACCATCACTTTCAATGTTGATTGAGCTTCTAAGCCTAAATCGATGGATTCATTTTCTTGACGGAATCGATTAAGTACATCTTCAGATGCCGTCAGTTTAGTTTTGATATCTGGTAGATGGCCTTTCAAAAACTCAAGACTTTGTTCTGCTTCTGCGGAATTACGTTGTACATTTTGTAAGAAGTAGTTTTGGCTAATATCGTTCAGGATGGCTTGAATTTTAGTACGATCTTCGCCAGAGAAGCTTAAAGAGATAATTCCCGTTTGCTTGCCACGCTCGCTGATTGAAAGGTTTTCTTGAAGTTTGTTAATTGCATCTAGCTTGCTGATTTTGCTGACCGTGAATGAGTCACCAGTTTGAGCCACTAATTCAGTTGCTAAAAATTGGTATCCATTCTTCTCAAGCAGTTCACCAACTTTTCCTTCAAGTACGACACTGCCATTATCCTCAGTTAGCTTGAATGCTTTCTGCTCTGCATCTACAACTTCTAATGTTAGAGGAATTCCGACCGCATAGGATGGAGCGTTAAAACGAGTAACGTTAATGCTAATTTGCTCGCCTTGGATTCGTGCTAAGCCTTTGCCAATGATTGGCATATAGTTAGGAGATGCAACGGTTGTTAAGTTGAACTTATCTACAGTGCCACCCAAGATCATACGAGATTTAATGATTTCAATTTCAGTAGTGGCAGATGATTCGGCGGAGAACAATTCTCCCATATCACCAACCATTGCAGAAATACCACCTGAACTCTTACTTTCAATTTGAATCAGAGCATCAGCTTTGTAGATAGGTGTAGATAGAATGGCAACACCGACACCTACAATAGAAAATAGGACGACGGTACATAAAATGAGCCACTTAGCATCAAGAATGATACCAAAGAGCTTCCCCAAATCGATTTCATCGTCGACTTGACGTGATTGTTTAATAGTTTGTGTTGTCATTACTTTAACTTCTTGAATACCTTGCCATTAGCGTTTATGTATAGTCTTTCGACTTATAGTTTTTTTGACCATGCCAATGCAGCTTTTTCTATCAGCGCATAAGCATGCTCGAATGCTTCCCTGCTTTGTCTGTATGGGTCAGGGATATTTTTTTCTTCGATCCATTGTCCAAATAGCATGGTTTTACCACGAGCCTCCGGAGCAATTTTTGTTAAGGCTTCTAAATGGCCTTTTTCCATTACCAGTATAAGATCGTACTGAGCACAGAGCTCTGGTGTTAATTGTTGTGCTTCATGTCCGTCTAAACTAATACCGTGTTCACTGGCGAGGTTTGCAGCCATTTGATCTGCGGGCTTTCCTGATAGATGACTTTTGTGGACAGCTAAGCCTGCTGAAGCCACTTGCTTATTAGGAAGCAAAGATTGTAAAAGTCTTTCCCCGGTCGGGGAGCGGCAAATATTGCCTACACAGACAACGAGAATATTAGAAAACAAGTTCTCACCCTATTTAAGCTATTGCTAAATAATCGAATCTACATGCTCTATCTTGTTCTGAAGAGCAACAACGGTTCTTTTGGTATTAGAAAAGAGCACAAGGTTCAACTCTTGTGCTCATGTTAATTCTATGGCCAAGTGCGAATGCGTAGCACACCTTCTGTTAGCTCATTAAAGCCTGAAATCGTAGGCACTAGCTGTGTAATTACACGATTCCAACGGCTAATCGGAGCGGTGGTAACATACACAATATCATATGGATTTAGATCAAACTCGGTACCAATAACGAGTGCAGACGCATCAGACACATCTAACTGGTAAATGTCTGCCATTTTAGATTCTTCTTTTGAACGTCTAATGACAAAAACACCCGTGGCGTCTGCCGAAATTTGATTAATACCACCGACGTTACTCAGTGCTTCAGTAAGGCTCATACCACTGCGATCAATTTTCAGCAGTTTTGGATCATTGACTTCACCCATCACGAATACCTTTTGTGCGTCATTACGTGGGATGTGGACAATGTCGCCCGGTTTTAGAAGACGGTTTTGAGTGAGATCACCTTGTTGCATTAGTGCATAAAGCGAGATGTTTTCAACCACCCCATTGCGTGTAAGAGTTGCATTGCGCCAGTCTGCCTCTTGAGCAAGTCCACCTGCGCGGTTTACTGCGTCTAGAAGTGTTAGTGGAATGTTAGTGATCGCTTGTTGGCCTGGCTTGTTCACTTCACCTGTAACATAGGTTTTTTTAGAGCGAAAAGCTGCGACGCTAACGTCTACTTGAGGACTTTCGATGTATTTTGCTAAACGGCTTGCAATATCAGAACGAATTTGTCGAACGTTTTTGCCTTCCACTTTTACAACGCCAATGTATGGGTAAAAAATGGTGCCGTCAGAATGCACCCAGTTCCCAGCTTCCGCAGAACTACGGTACGAACCCGCAGGAATAGTGAGCTCTGGATGATCCCAAATCGTGATGTTCAGAATATCACCAGGGCCAACCTCATACTCATATTTGGCTATTTCCACATCTAGCTCTGGGTTTGGTTTCGAGAAAGGCTCAATAGAGTTTAAAGAAGTGACTCGCTCCAAAGTTAGGGGATAAACGGTAACTTGAGACTCTATGTCACTGGATTCGGTAGTCATTACCGTTTTATCGCTGATAGAAAGATGGCTACCAGGAAGTGTACAGCCTGAAAGGACGATAGGAAGTACAGTTATCCCCAAAAATTTATTAAGTGTATTCATTGGTTTATAGCTACCGAAAGAAATTTGCCGACTGAAATTGAATCATTCTAGTTGAGCTGCATGTCATCAATATTGATGTTTTACTGCAGTTTAAGCCTGTAGAAAACGAGTCCATTCAGAATTATTTATGTAATAAGCACTCCAAATGGCTGCTTGCGACTTAGAGCTTTAGTTTTATTAATGAAGGTTGAAAACTGACCCACAAAAAATAGACAACTATTATCCATCTGGTTGCAATAAAGGCAACTAGATACTTAAAAAATACTGACAAATATATGACAAAAATGTGTCTATCTAGAGTTATTGAGACGAATGCATGATTTTGCACAGGTAAACAGAGATTAATGTGAAAAAACTCATGCCAAAGTTGTATGCATCCTATTTACACCATATGCAACTGCCGTTATGCTTCCTGTTGCGGTCGGATATAACAACAAATTATTGGAGCTAATTTTGAAAATCAAACTTTTAACGGCAAGTGTGGCTGCGGTTCTGCTGGCAGGTTGTGGTAGTGACAGTGACCCAGTAGTGAAAACTTACTCAGTTCAGGCTTATGATCCAGCTGTTATCGGCATGAAGGTTCAAGCTGTATGTGGTGGTGAAACATACGACGCGATTGAAAATACAACAAACTATGAAGGTATGGTTGGTGAAGCGCGTTTTGAAAATATCAATGTCGTAAATGCGCCAGGTGACTGTGCTTTCGTATTGACGCATACTGATGAGAGTAAAGACGCATCAAATGGTAAACCTATTACATCTGATTACAAAATCCCTCAAGGCTTAGCGCAGGCGGATTCATTAGTAACAGGCTCTCCATTTACGACTTTGGTTTCTAACTCTTTGAAAGAAGGTGAGATTTACTCTTCTGATATCGCCGAAAAAGTATTCGAGAACTTAGGTATTGATATCAATGCAAGTGGTAAAACGGTTGATGAAATCCTTCGTGATACAGAGTCAGTAGTTGAAGGTCTTCAAGGTGAAGGCGGTAATAGTGCACTTGCTACGAAGTTAGTTGCTACAGCGAACGTTGTATCGGATATCATTAAAGCAAACCCAACAGCTGCACCTGAAGCTGTAGCAGTTGCTGCAAAATCGATTACCGAAGAAGTGATTGCGAAAAATCCACATTACCCGAAAGCTAGCGCGGGTTCTGATGAAGTGATTTACGTAGAGATTTCTGAAGCAGATACAAAGAACGTTGTTGAGCAGGTTGAAAAAGATATCGCTGCAGGAAAACCTGCAGATCAAATTAAACCAACTGTTCCTACAATTCCTGAAGCGAAACCTGGTAAGCCAATTAAACCAGAACCACAACCTGGAGATGGTACTGGCGCGACAGGCGGTAACTAAGCGAGTTTTTGCTGATAAATTCTAAAGGCCTCTTCAGAGGCCTTTTTTGATCCTATCGTACTGTGGTCATCACCTTTTAGTGAGCCCTTTACTGTTTAAGTAAAGCAGAATATGCGGACGAGACTCACCTGCTAACTTGCTCGTAACTTCTTGTGACCACGTACTTTGTTTTTGATTGCTTGAGCGGTTTGCATAGTAGTTCTGCATCGTTTGGTCGTATGCTTGAATGTCATCTAAGTTGAGAGCTTGGTACTGGTTCTCGTGCACCACCACGTGCGCAGGTAGGCGAGGTTTAACTTCTGGGTTTTGATCTGGATGGCCCAAACACATGCCAAATAGGATGGCGGTATTCTGGGGTAGCCCCAGTAGCTCATCCACTTGCTGAGCATTGTTTCTTAAACCGCCAATGTATACGCCTCCCAAGCCCATCGATTCTGCTGCCAGTAAGCAGTTTTGAGCCATGATTCCAGAGTCTACGGCACCTATGAGCGTTAACTCTGTGAAATCGGCTTGAACATCAGGATTAATACTGGTGTGACGCTGGTAGTCGATACAGAACACCAAGAACTCTGCCGCGCTTTCAACGTATGCTTGATTCCCTGCAAATTTCGCTAGTTGTGATCTCTTCTCTGTGTCCGTGATTCTAACAATTGATACTACCTGCAACATACTGGATGAGGATGCGGCAAGACCCGCTTGAAGGATGGTTTCCAGTTGCTCTTTATCGATAGGCTGTGAGGTAAATTTACGAATGGAACGGTGGCCAAGAATGGTTTGGATCGTACTGTTCATGATGACTTAACATCCTTTGTTCTATTTTTAGGCTGAGCGTTCACCTTAGCGGTATTTAATGAATGGGTAAACTATCGTGAAAGAAAAACTGTGCCTTAGAGCATAAGTTTGAGTTCAGACTGGGGAAACGGCGCGCATTCTGTTTGTGAAGGTATATACTGTTTTTAGAATCAATAGTTTATCTGCGTTGGAAAGATGAAAGAGCTGATACTTCATACCGTCACAGTGTTCATGGGCTTCTTTGCGATTATGAATCCCATTGCCAATATTCCTATCTTTTTGAGCCTCACGGCGGATGAAGATAAAGAGACCGTTCGATCAATCGCACTTCGTTCGGTGTTTATTGCTTTTGTCATCGTGGCTATTTTTGCCATCGCAGGAAAAGTGATTTTCGACCTCTTTGGTATCACCCTTTATGCGCTGCGCATTACTGGGGGAATCTTAGTCTTCATGATAGGTTTTAATATGTTGCAAGGAGATTCCACGCATCAAAAAACCAAGGAAAAAGCGTATTCGCCTGCGCAGCAACAGGCAGCCTTGAGTATTGCCGTATCACCGTTGGCGATGCCAATACTCGCGGGGCCGGGTACGATTGCGACAGCGATGAACTTTGCGACCACAGGTGGTTTTGACCAAACCATTATTACCATCGTTTCATTTGCGGTTCTTTGTATCATTACCTACATATTGTTCCTGTTTGGGGACAAACTGGTCAAAGCGGTAGGGCCTAGTGCTTTGAATGTGGTGACAAAAATGATGGGCCTGATTTTGGCAGTTATCGGCACCCAAATGTTCATCGATGGTGCTGGCGAAGCCTACAAAACCGTATTTGCCTAACTCTTCCTATATTTCCCAAATCCACACTTGTGTTGCGTCATAAGTGTGGATTTTTTGATCTTTAGTTTTCACTTTCTAAGGCAGAAATACATAGACTTCACCTATCTCAATAATAAGAATAACCAATTGTTGCTAATGCACGAATTTCATTACTCTTTTCCGAGAAATTAATGGGGGAAACATGGCAACGAAAGCAATTGTAGTGGAAGGTGGAGCGATGCGCGGCGTCTTTGCCAGTGGCGTGTTAGACGCATTTCTAGAGCGAGATTATAAGCCATTTGATTTTGCGATTGGTGTGTCGGCAGGCGCATCTAATTTGATTGGTTATCTGACCGATTACCCGCACCGCAGTATAAATGTGATTACAAAGCTCGCGACCAGCAAGCGCTTTTTCGACCCGACCCGTTTCCTCAAAGGTGGCGATTTGATTGATGTAAAATGGCTGTTTGAAGAGTCCAACCGTTTGTATCCCGTCGATGAGAAAAAGCTTTTTGAAGGCATTCCATTTTTTGCGGCCACCACTAATGTGGACACAGGTAAAGCGGACTACTATCGAGTGACGCGAGAAAATTTCCATCATGCGATAGAAGCGACAACAGCATTGCCGATTGCTTACAAACATACTCCGTGTTTTTCTGGTGGTTGTTATACCGATGGTGGTGTGGCGGATTCTATTCCGGTTCGAGAAGCTTACCGAAGAGGAGCGCGAGACATCACGGTTGTGCTATCGCACCCGCTGAATTACTCCAAAAAACCAGTAAAAAATACTTGGTTAATGAACAAGTTGTTTGCTGAACATCCTAAAATGGCAGAAGCGATGTTGCATCGTTCAGAGAACTACAATGAGTCCTTGGAATTTATCCGCAATCCACCACAAGGAACCCGCGTGAGAGTGATTGCGCCGCCGGATGAATTTCATGTGCAACGCTTGTCGATGCGCCAATCCGTTCTACTCGAAGGGTATGAAATGGGGCTTCAAGAAGGCAGAACTCATATCACCAATCTGTCTGGTGGTTATGGTTTAAGTCGAGAAAACTGCCACTTTTGTCTTTAACTCGCAGTGATTGATAAAGTAAAAAGAACCCCGCGATTGGCGGGGTTCTTTACGTCTATCGTCTGCGAGATTAGTTCAGTTTATCCCAAGCCATTTCCCAGTGTGAGCCTGTCGCTGGCTCAAATTGTGTTGCACTCTCACTCCACTGTACGCAGTAGCCAGAGTAAGGGAATGGTTTACATTGATAAATCGCGCCGTCGCTTGCTAACACTTTTGTACCTGCTGTGTAGCTAGAAAGCCCCTCTGGGAATACAAAGTCGTATTCGCCTGATGGTGGTGGGGTGACTTCCTCACTTTTTAGATGGAAATCCAGAGTTTGCTGATCGACAAGGTTGCCATCGGTATCTTTAATGCGGGTTACTAACATGTGGTGCCCCGGTTCTGATTTGCTCAGCGTGAGTTCTACTTGTTCGCTTGCACCATCTTGAATTGAACCCGTCCAACTTGCTAGTGGTTCGCGATGATGATTGTAAACCGTTAACTCGGCGGTTAAGTCGCCCTCTGCGGTAAGAGTGAGGTCTAAAGCGGTTGGCTCTGTACCAATTATGTACTCACTAGCAAGACCATCAACCGTGAGTGAATAGTCAGGTACTGGCGTTTCAATATTGTAGCCAATTTCAACACGCTCAAGGCCACTGTTTGATTGCAGGTAAATTGGGTTCGTGCCGTACACTGGCGTGAACTTGTCTTCCGAATATTGACCAGCTTGAAGCTTAGTTTGCTCTTGGTTGATTTTACTCGCCAAGGCGTAAGACCAGTTTTTCGCTTGAGTGAGTACGTCGTTACTAATTGCTAGTTCAGTGCGGTACGCAACGTTCTCACCAGATTGATCAAACACGCGAGTGTAAACCGAATCGCCAACCTTTAGATTCATAGTAGGGATGATTTGGCCACCTTGAGTCCATTCAGGAATCACAGGGGCGTCACCATCAAAATTGACATCGATAACGTTGTAGAATGATGCTGCGGTATCACCCACATCCCATACCGCAAGGATGACATGGTACCCTTCGCGTTCAGGCACGTTACATTGGTGGCTCATCTGTTTTGGTGGTTGAACCATATTGCCGTCAACCACACAGAAAGGGTTGAGATCGAACGAGTCGCGTGACAATGAAGCGTTCGGGTTCCAATTCGGTTTTGTGATGTAGTATTTCCAATCATGAGTCACGTGGTTTGCTGTAAAAGTCCATTCAAACGTTTGTGTACCAGATTTTATCGGACGTTTTACCCAGCGGTCGGCGGTTTGTTCGTCTAGTGCAGCTGCTAGAGCTGTTTCTGCGCTGGCAATTTTCCCGTCGCGAGGGCCTGTCTCTGGGAAGCCATCTGGGCCTTCCACGCTTTGTGGTTCATATTGAATTGCGCCACAGTTAGTGTTTCTTTCATTGGTATCCGATGTTGGGTACTTACACAGCGCTGCACGACTTGCTGCGACGCCATCGTTGGATTCCGATACGTAACCGTGTGCTAAGACACCAGAGCTCATGCTTGCGATAGCAAGGGCAACGAGCGATTTATTAGGGAATGATTTCATTACACGTCCTCTTGTTTGGCTGACAAATGAATGCCACAACTCGGCGCATGCAGAGCACTCTCGTCCGCATCTGATTGGAACTCATTAGATACAGATAGAAAGTGGCAACCCCGCTATCTTAAGCACTAGTGTTGACTAGTTAAGCAGTGCTGGCAGACCGGAAGCTTTGCGTCCCATCCTTTCGAATGGTTTGCCGAAATGTGATTGAGCACTCGGAATGTAGCGTATGAATCTGTGCAAATAAAAATAATTCATCTCCTTGTGGAATCGTTCTCGCAATTTAATATCCATTTGCTAAATAAACGAATGACCTTTGTAATTGTATGTAATTTAACTATCTGAAAATATTTATTTTTAGGTGTTTTTAATTGATTTTATGAATGAAATTCTGAGCATTCTATTGGTATGGTTTTTGAGTTTGTTTTGCTGCTAACACTGATGAGGGGGAAGTGCTCAGGGCTAAGTGCGATTGTGCTCTTGGTGAGGTTTTTTAGGTGTGTTTACTGTTGTCGAGTTCGATTTGAAACGTAAATGTTTTGCTTGAATGTTAGTGGGGAAGTGAATAAATAGTGATTGTAAAAGAGGGCGAGCCGTATGGGTTACGGCCCGCCGAAAGCCTATTGAGTCACTTAAGCTTGTTTACGTTGAGCTGCTTTTTTCGCTAGCTTTGCTTCGCGTCGCTGCGCACGTTGTTTAGCACTTTCACCACCAACGTGCTGCTCGCCTCGTTGATTGGCTAATGATACTTGCTTTTCGCGCTCGCGGAATCGCTCAACTTGCTCTTCTGAATGTTTGCCGTGACATTTCGGGCAGCTCACGCCTTGCTCAAACAATTCAGACTGCTTGTCTTCTTCTGTGATCGGTAATCGACAAGCGTTACACAAATCGTAATCGGCTTTCTCAAGCTGGTGGTTGACAGCCACACGACCGTCAAACACGTAACAATCGCCTTCCCACATGCTCTCTTCTTGTGGTACTTCTTCAAGGTATTTAAGAATGCCGCCTTCTAGGTGGTAAACTTCCTCAAAGCCTTGCTCTTTCATGTAAGCGGTTGATTTCTCACAGCGGATACCACCTGTACAGAACATCGCAACTTTCTTGTGTTTTTCCGGATCCATGTTTTCTTTCACATAGTCTGGGAACTCTCGGAACGTTTCAGTATTTGGGTTTACAGCCCCTTTGAAGGTGCCGATTTCGATTTCGTAATCGTTGCGAGTATCCACCACAAACACTTCTGGATCGGCGATCAAATCGTTCCAATCTTGGGGTTTCACATACGTACCCACCACATGGCGAGGGTCGATGCCTTCAACACCCAATGTCACGATCTCTTTTTTCAGCTTCACTTTGGTGCGGTTGAATGGTTGCGTTTCAGAGTAAGATTCTTTGTAGACCGTGCCCGTTAAACGAGGCTCAGTATTTAGCCACTCAAGCAGCGTATCAATACCCGCGCGGTCAGAGGCGACCGTACCATTGATACCTTCCCCAGCCAGCAGTAACGTGCCGCGAATATGGTGTTTTTCCATCAACGCAAGTAATGGCTCGCGTAGCTCTTGATAGTTATTCAGCTCCACAAACTTGTACAGCGCACAGACTACATACTGACTCATGAGATTTCCTTTATAAAAACAGGTGGTCGATGACCTTTAAATTTTAGCGGCTCGGAGTATACCTGAGTAAATTAGTCGGAAATACGGACAAAATTTACGGATATTCTTGTCAGAAGAGAGGCGATGCTGGATGGCTAATCGCTCGGCAGCGAGACAAATCCGGTATGTGTTCAAACTCTTGGCAAAAACAAAAGGAGGAAAGGGAAATCAAACTCGACATGGTTGGTTGAAATTTGTACTGTGGCTAGGCTTTATATTTCTACCTAAATAGGTGATGAGCGAAAGCCAAAATGACAATAAAACCATCAGTTAGCAGGAAAAGGACATGCAGCAGTTTCACATCAGAAGGCTGAGAGAAGAAGATATCCCTTTACTCAAAGGATTATTGGTAGAGCTCGATACCTCTCACTATGAAGCCGAGCCTAACTTCTACCGATCACCCGAAGAAATGGCGCAGCTAAGGGAAGAACGTGGCGTCTTTGACAAGTATTTCGATGACAGCATGATCGCCTTTATCGCTTGCTCACATCGACAAGTCGTTGGATTTATCTCTGGTACCGTTCGAGATATTGACTCGATGGTTTCTGTTGCAAAGCGCGTTGGCTTCGTTAACGAGTTGGTGGTCTCGGAAAGTCACCGCAACTTAGGAATAGGCTTGTCGCTCATGGACAAAATCGAAAGCGATTTATGCAATCAAGGTATTGAAGAAATTGGTTTAACGGTCGCATCGTTTAATCATGAAGGCGAAGATTTCTATCATAAGATGGGTTATCGCGTGATGACTAAAATGATGAGCAAAAGAGTGAAAGACTGATCGCCATTGTTCATAAACCGCTATAAACGCCTTTTCACCAAATACTGAAAAGGCGTTTTTCTAACGTCTGCCGTGCTTATTTCAACGCAGCTGCGGTCTGTTTGCCCATGGCTATGAGCCTGTCGAGAATACGTTCACCGTCGGCACGCAAACCGTTGTGCTCGTACTCGTTGGTGATCCACGCTTTTGAATTTGGGATTAACGCGAGCGTCTCTCGGCTGATATCCATTTCAACAAACATATCATCGGCGTAAACGGCGCAACTGACAGGCACTTTATTTTGAGCCAGTTGAGTTTGATCGTACAGCGCAGCCCAATCGTCTTTCGCGGCCAATATTTCTGCGGCGTCTTTTAGTGGTTTAAGGTTGACGTATTGGTCGAACATCCACGGGAAGACCATTTCCCCCGTAAAGTAAAATGGCTGGTCAGGTTCATAATTAAACTCTGGTCGGGTTTGGCGAACACGGTGCGCACTCCAATTCGACGCAAAGTCTTGGCAGTAAATCGATTCATGCAAAATGGCGTAGATCGGGTTGGTTTGGAAGTTTTGCTGCGCCAACATATCGTTCAAGAACTCATAGCGAAGTTGTTGTTTGCCGTTCACTTCAATCAACGCGCTTTCTAGCCAATAGTAAGTTGGCAAGAAAGTATCACTCACACCAAAATTGATGCCGATTTGTTGAAATTGTTCCACCGTGAAGCGTTGACCATTTGGTAGGTACTCTTCATTTTCCAGCAAATGATTCGCAATGTTTTGGCAAAGTTGTTGCGCACTTGGAAATTGTTGGAAGAACGCTTGGTTTTTCTCCATGGTGCGTTTGAAGGTGGCTTCATACACATCGTCGGCATGACGCGAGACTGATGGCACGCCACCTGTGATGTAGCTTTGTAGCAAGCTGTCTGGGAACAAAGACAAATAGGTGAGGGAGCAAAACCCACCAAAGCTTTGACCTAAGATCGCCCATTTTTCGACGCCAAATTGCTTACGAATGTACTCCGCGTCGCGCACGATGTTATCCGCTCGGAAGTGGCTCAAGTAGTCTGCTTGTTGCTGCGGCGTGAGGTGAGCAAGCGTCTGGTGATTAATTACGCTGCTATTGCCCGTACCGCGCTGGTCGAGAAGCAAAACTCGGTACTCTTGCAGCGCGCGTTTTACCCAGCCGCTATTGCCGTTTTGACGCGGAGAGGGAAAGCCCGGCCCGCCCTGAAAGTAAACCAACCAAGGTTTGGTCGATTCTTCATCGCCAACTAGGCAAACCGCACGAGCGAATATTTCAATAGTGCCTTTGCTCGCGTCTTGGTAATCCAGAGGAACGGTAAAACTGTGGGGAGTGTAATGCAATCCTGCGTCGATAAATGATTGAGCGTTCATTGTTATCTTTATTTCCTTATTGAGGGGTAGTGCTACTTTACTGCGAATGGCATGAAGAACCAATGCTATTTCCCAATCGCCTCTTCAGTTCTATACCTTGGTCAAATCAATGTAAGTTCAAGAAAATGAAACGATTAGCGACTGGTGCAACTGGTTGAGTGAGCTATGCTCAATAGAGTTGCGACAAAGTAAGAGCATGGAGGAAGTCGGATGAAAGTGTCACTGGCTCGATGGACAATTGTGACTTGTTTAATAAGCGTACCTACTTTTGCCGTTGTTACGCCTAACCCACCTCAGTTACAGGCAAAAGGCTACGTATTAATGGACTTTCAATCCGGTGCCATTATTGCCGAGCATAACGGGCGAGCAGGCCTTGCTCCGGCGAGTTTAACCAAGTTGATGACCGCTTATGTAGTTGGACAAGAAATCAAAGCGGGGCGTTTGAAATGGGATGATGTTGTCACCGTGAGCGAAAACGCGTGGTCGGCCAAGTTTCCCGGTTCTTCTAAAATGTTCATCAAACCGAAAGATGAAATTAGTGTTGCGAACTTAATGCGCGGCGTGATCATCCAATCAGGAAATGATGCGTGCGTTGCACTGGCTGAGCACGTTGCAGGCAGCGAACGCGGCTTTGTCGCCTTGATGAATGGTTGGGCGGAGAAATTAGGACTGCAAGATACCTATTTTGTGAACTCCCATGGTCTTGATAGTGATGGCATCCAAACCTCACCAACCGATATGGCAAAACTCATGCAGTCGATCATCAGCGATGTTCCTGATGTGTACGCGCTATACAGTGAGAAAGTCTTCAAGTGGAACGACATTACGCAGTACAACCGCAATAAGTTGTTGTGGGACAATTCCATTGATGTCGACGGGGGCAAAACCGGCTACACCAGCAATGCCGGATACAGCTTGGTGAGCTCGGCCAAAGAAGGAAGAATGCGCCTTATCTCGGTGGTGATGGGTACGCCAAGTAAACAGGCTCGGATCAGCCAATCGAAGAATCTACTCAGCTATGGTTTTCGCTTTTATGACACCAAGCAAGTTGCTAAGCAGGGCCAAGTTGAGTCTAAAGTTCGCGTTTGGAAGGGAAATGCTAATCAAGTTGAAGCGATCTTCGCTAAAGATGCCTATCTCACTCTACCTCGTTCAATGACGGCTGGGCTTGATAAGAGTGTGGTGTTAAATGAACCGTTGATTGCGCCGATCGCGCAAGGAGATGAGATTGGTAAGGTCGTTTGGAAAAGCGATGACAGTACCGTGGCGAGTTATCCCTTGGTCAGCAGCCAAGCGGTAGAAGAGGGCTCGTGGTTCGGTCAGCTTTGGGACAGTCTGGTGCTGTGGGTGAAATCGTTCTTTAACTAGAATAAAAACGAGCAGAAGTGTCTTTCTGCATTCTTTTGTTGATGGCCGCCCAGCTAAACGCAGGGCGGTGTCTTTTTTAACGGTTTATTCCGACAAGGTGATGATTGGTAAATCGTCCCAAATCTTACTTTCATCCGATGCGCCACCGGAGAAGTTCCAAGGGCCTTTGTCTTGCTCTAGCGGACGGTAAGTTGCCGAAAGGCCGTCTAAGTCCCAAGTCGTGACATAGAATCGGATTCCATCGAGCGAATCTGGGCGGCCTAGTGCACCGCTAGCAAAGTCCATTGAAATGGTGTTGTTGGCTTTGTCTACTGTCACTGTTGGTGCTGGCGTTACGGCTTCTCCCCATGTCGTCGCATTTGCTCCTTTGGTGTTGTAAATCGAGCTTTGCCAGCCAAAAACAACCGCATTGCGACTCCAGGTTCCGCTTGGCATAGAAGCGTTGACCTTCGGTAGCTCAGACAAGTTGGTTGCGGCTTCTTCCGGTAAATCAATAAAGATGGTGAAACCCACGTGGTCGAAGCCGTTTGGTGGCAACCAAGTGTCGGTGATTTTGTTCATGGTGAAGGTCAAGCGTACGTTACTGCCAACGGTAAACACTTCTGCTTTGTTGATTGCGAGTTGGCTGCTGTCTTTGTCGAATGTTGGATCGGTTGGTAGCGAGTAGTTACCGTTAGGACCGCCCATGCTGTCTTGTGCATCGCCTGCATCATCAATGGTGTCGTCCGGCGTGTTTGACCAGCTTAGGTTGGAGACAAAATTCACGTCCTCGATGCCTGCTTTTTTCTCGGTGGAATAAATCGCGAAGCGGTGCTGTTGTTCGCCAATAGCAAAGTGACGAGTCGACAGCGTGACGCTAAACTGACCATCAGCGCCTACAGTAATGGCTTGCGCTGTTTCCAAGTTACCATCGACGACAAGGTTCAACTTCTCGTTGGCGTTCGCACTACCCGCGATAACAATATCACCAGTGATGGTTTGTCCTTCCCAATCCTGCGCCAGTTGGATGTTGAGGTCTGGGGTATTTACAGATTGGTTGCTGCTTGTTTTTGAGTAAATTACTGCTGATTTAGCTGGCAGTTCCAACGTCACATGGCCATTTTCATCTGCGACTAACTGTTCTGGAGCGTCTGCCCAGTTCGACATGATCTGTTGTTTGAAGACGGTGCCGCCAACTTGTTCTACATCGAGTTGGTTCATCAACATCGGCGAGTTGGATGTATTCATCACAACCAAGACTTCGTCGTTATCCAACGTTCGGGTAAAGGCGAACACGCCCGCGCCCGCTTTATCGCTGCCAATCACTTTCATTTCGCCACGTGTCATGACTTTGTTTTCAATACGTAGCTTGGCAAGTTCTTGAATAAACAAGTACATCTCACTGTTTTGGTCGAATGAGTCTACGTAGTTGCCATCTTCACGGTACCCTCCGGCGAACATCGCATCGCGCGCTGCTGACATCGCCTGTTCTGTACCTTGGTAAATCACAGGAATACCCGGCACGCTCATCATGGTGATCAGTGCTTGTTTCATGTCATTCACGCTACCTTGCGACAGAAAACGCGGCATGTCGTGATTATCAATGAAGTTCGGCATGATGTATGGATTTGGGAACATCTCCATCATTTTCTCAAGACGGAAACGTAAATAGTCGGTCGGTTGTCCTGATGCAAATACGCGCGTCATGGTCGCTTGCAATGGGAAGTTCAGTACCGAGGTTAGCTGTTTCGGTGAGCCACTTTCACCGATGTAAGTCAGCATCTTCTCTTCGCCTTCGGTGTTGTATGGCGTAGATGTTTCGAATACTTCACCAAAAGTGAGGAAGTTGTCACGACCGGTATCAACCGCTTGCGTCATCACACCATCGTTGGCGTGTAGGAAATCGTTCCAGAAATCGTGTTCAACAAACTTCACCGTATCGATACGGAATCCGTCGACGCCGACTTCGCGAATCCATTTTCGGTAGCTCTCTTTTAGATAAGCGCGTACTTCAGGATCGGACGTATTAAGGTCATCCAAATCAGAGAGTTGCCAGGTTTTTTCTTGTACCGGATCGTTGTGGTCGGTGATGGTTGGCGTCCAATGGTAGCTGCCTGTGCCGTCTGTTTTACACTCGTTCATGTTGAGTGGGTACGGCAGTTCTTGCCCGGCGGGTAGTGCATTTTTAATCAAACGGAAGCCTTGGCAAGGTAGGCTTGGATCATAACTGTAAGGATCATCGTAGGTGAAGAAGTTGCCTACATGGTTGGTCACGATGTCCTGAATTAAGAACATGTTACGCGCATGCACTTCGCGTGCTAACGCTTGGTAGCTTTCCATGTCACCAAAGTGTTCATCCACTTTTTGAAAATCGCGCGCCCAGTACCCATGGTAGCCGCCGTAGTTTTGCTCAGCATCCCACCATTGGTTAGCAACTGGCGGAGTAATCCAGATCGATGTGGCACCGAGATCTTCGATGTAGCTTAACTTATCACTCACGCCAACGAGGTCGCCGCCGCTGAATTTTTTATCCGACGTCGGATCGAATTCGTTTTGCCCTTGATCATTGAGAGCGCTGTCGCCGTCGTTAAAACGGTCGATCATCAGGAAGTAAATGATTTGATCTTGCCAATCAGGGGATGCCACGTGGCTGCCTGTATCGATTGGTGTGGTTTCGTCGCTTCCACAGCCAGAGAGAGCAAGAGCGATCGCTAAAGGAAGTATTTTTATTTTATTCATTGGGTTAGGTAGAGTTTCAAACACAGTTTCTGCCTCCGTTATGCAGTAATGCAGAAACGATAAAGCAAAGGTTTGAAATTGAGGGTGTCACTTCACGCCAAAAAAGACGTGAAATGATGTCACGAAGTGATGGTTTTGATCTGACCGACAGTTTTAATTGAGCGGTTGCACAATAGGATATTGTATCGGGTAATGCTCTTTCGCGAGCTCGTTGTCGGATTCATCATAAAGGCGGAAACGGCACTGCTTTGCTGTTTGAGTGAGCGATAATTGCAGCACCCAACAAGCATAATGTAGCGAGTGCTGGGTCAAGCGCATTGCGTGAGGTGTGGGGTCATCATCGGCGTAACAGTCAATCCTCGCAACGTTTTCAAGTCGGCATGCCAGTTCGACAAAGAGCGTGTATTGCGCCCCAATATTAATCAGCTGCCGAGTCGGAACAATGTATTCCGTTGCGCCAATTAAAAGCCCCTTAGAAACCACATAATCACGCTGGTGGTTATTCTCAATGTAACGTTCCCCATCGACTTCATAACACAGGCGAAAGGTAAGGGGATGCGCCACCGGAAGTTCAGTCGTTGCCCAGAGTTCGGTGCCATGACTTAAAAAACGCTCGAAGAAGGCGGGATAGCGCCGCCATGCGCCATCACGGTCACGGCATTCTACCGAGACCACTTTTTCAAACGCAATATTGTCCACTTCTATCCAGATTTTGCCGACAGGTTGGTCGATGTGGTTATCGTCGAAGGTATTGGCTTTGGCGTAGTGCAAGCGGATCGGTTGCTGATTTAGTTGAGTTCGGTTATCCAAACATTGTTGGCGATACTGCATGGGTGAAAACGGATACCAACGACGAAAAGTGCGGTGAAAGTTCGATGGCTCTTCGTAACCAAGTTGATAGGCGATTTGCTGCGTCGTGAGTTGGGTGTCGGCAAGCAAAGTGAGTGCTTGCTTTCTTTTCGCGAAATCAACGCATTGAGAGTAGCTCATTTGCTTCTCTTGCAGTCGACGTTGCAAGGTGCGTTTGGAGACGCCCAGTTGCCTTGCCGCTTGCTCTAACTTGAGCGCGTAATTGCTGTTTTTGATGAACAAGGCGTTCAAAACACTCAGTAATTCTGGTTGCTCAATTGGCTGGTGAGAAAGCAGCAAATAAACATGTTTCACCAGGTCAAACACGCTTGAACTCGTTTTAGAATCTCGCGTTTCCTCTAGAAAAATATCGGCCGCGAGTGGATTGCTGGCTTGAACTTGTACCTGTATTGATTCGCTTAGCTCAAGCATTTCCAACTGCATTTTGAGCAAGCCAAACACCGACTCGGCCCAATTTGGCATATCGGCCGTTCTACATTCGACTTGCAGATGGATTTGGGCATCACCATGTTGCAATGTGACGTACAAACGGCGGTCGAATAATGAGACACTTTTACTCCACCAAAGCAGCCCTTCTTGGAGGTTAGGCGCTTCTTTCAACATCATGCATTGCAAGGCAACCAACTTCTCAATGTGCCAATATTCGCCGGCAATTCTCAGATGATTGTGACCGAGCTTTTTGCACAGAAAGGATGTAATAACGTTATCTTGAGGCAGCATGAGTTGAGTTTGGTTGCGAGCAAACATGCATTATTGCCGAAAAGATGAAGAAGTTCAGTGAGAACGCTCAAAGCCTTTCTTATCGTTTTATTTTCAAATTTATTTTGAAAATGTTTTTAATCGAAATCGGTTTTTCCCTTTATCTCATGAGGTTATGCTGTTACACAGCTTAAATTCATTAATTGGAGAACCTCATGGATATCGTACAAGCTGCAAAATCTCGTTACTCAACGAAAGTGTTTGACCCAACGCGCAAGCTACCTCAAGAAAAAATCGACGCAGTTAAAGAGCTGATTCGTTTTAGTCCATCGAGTGTGAACTCCCAGCCTTGGCATTTCATTCTAGCAAGCACAGAAGAAGGCAAACAGCGCATCGCTAAAGCGGCGCAAGAGAACTACGCGTTTAACGCGGCGAAGATTCTCAATGCTTCTCACGTATTGGTGTTTTGTGCGAAAACAGGCATTGATAACGACTACATTGAAGCGCTAATGGCGCAAGAAGAAAAAGATGGCCGATTCCCAACCGAAGAAGCGAAAGCGGCTGTGCGTGGTGGTCGTAGCTACTTTGTGAACATGCACCGCTTTGATCTGAAAGATGCGAATCATTGGATGGAGAAACAAGTTTACCTCAACGTGGGTACGTTGTTGTTGGGTGCTTCGACGCTAGAAATTGATGCAGTGCCAATTGAAGGGTTTGATCCCAAAGTGCTGGATGAAGAATTTGGCTTGCGTGAAAAAGGTTACACCAGCGTTGTGATCGTGCCGCTGGGCTACCACGCGGAAGATGACTTCAACGCGAAAACGCCAAAGTCTCGCTGGGACGCAGAAACCGTATTCACCGAGATCTAATTCGAGCTTACTTACAGGTGACGTAGAACCCTGTAATCAATATATAAATCGCAAAAGAGTGATAAAACGATGATCCACTTAGTTGCAGAAGTGAAAGCCTATCCAGACAGTAAGGATCAGGTGGTGAACTTGCTTGCTGGTTTACTAGAGCCAACTCGCAAAGAAGAAGGCTGTTGCCAATACGAGTTGTATCTTGACGAGAAAGTTGAAGGCCTATTTATGTTCCAAGAGATTTGGGCATCGCAAGATGCCTTGGATAAGCATTTGCAAAGCCCGCACATGTCGACGTTTCTTGAAACATTAGAAGAGAACGATTGGGTTGAATATACCCAGATTCGTCCTCTTCGATTTATCGCCTAATGACAGAAGGTTGCCAGCACGTTGGCGCGTTGTTGGCAGCATTTTTGTTGGATAAAGTCGCGGAAAGTCCGAATCGTTGGCGTCAGTAAGCGACGATCGGCGCACACCATGTAGAGCGGTACTGGGCCGCAATCCCACTCTGGTAACACTCGCACCAATCTTCCCTCGATTAAGTCTCGGCTGATGTCCATCAATGATTTATTCGCAATGCCTTTGCCTTTGATCGCTAATCGATGTGGCAAGTCACTATCGTTGCTCATCAAGTTACCGCTGACCACGACTTGTTCTTTCTCGCCGTCACGCGTGAGCGTCCATTTGTTGTAGACCGAATCCGCGACCATATAGCACAAACAGTTGTGTTGCGTTAAATCGGCAGGAGAGGTGAGTTCTGGATGTGTGGCTACGTACTCTGGCGATGCACATAAGATCCGTTCGTTTGACCCACACAAAGCCAACACGACCAGATTGGAGTCGGCCGGTTCGCCGTAGCGAATCGCAATATCGACAGGCTTGGTGTACATATCCGTCAAGCTATCGGACAGCTCTAGTTTTATGGAAACATTTGGGTAGAGATCGATGAACTCATCCACCCAATCGAGCAACATATTGCGACCAAAATCGGAGGGCGCAGTAATGTGCAGTTGACCAGATAACTCGCCACGCGCACTTGAGATCTGATCCAACCCCTCTTGCAATGTAGCCAATGCTTGCGTGGTTTTGTCTAAAAACAGTTCGCCCTCTGAGGTTAAACGCAGGCTTCGGGTGGAACGCACAAACAGTGGGAAACCGATTTGCCCTTCAAGACGCTTAATCGACGCACTAATGGCGGCAGGTGTCATGTCCATGCTGTTAGCGGCTTTTGAAAAGCTGCCTTGGCGCGCGGTTTCGACAAAAATATTGAGGTCGTTGAGGGCTTTCATCGTGAAAAGGATGTTTGTGAAGTTTGAGCTACTATAGGGGAGATGAGCAAAGTAATTCAAGCTAAACGCCTTTGAAGGTGAAAACATTAGGTTAAGTGGTCACTTTGAGTTAGATTAGCCCGCCACTTACATCGTTACTGGATCAACAACATGAGCAACGAACAGCCGAATAACCCTCTGCATGGGTTGAGTTTAGAAAAAATCGTCACCCGACTAGTTGAACACTTTGGTTGGAATGGCCTGTATGAGCGCGTTCGAGTGAACTGTTTTAAGAAAGATCCGTCGATCAAATCTTCTCTGAAGTTTTTGCGTAAAACGCAATGGGCACGAGACAAAGTCGAAGCGCTGTATATCGAGACGTTTTGCTAAGCGTTACGCTTTCAGCTAAAAAATCCGAATCAAAAAAGGTGGCCATGAGCCACCTTTTTGTTTTCTTACTGTACTTGTTTCTTCGATGACTTTTTACTGTCCGCTGCCGATTTATTCCAAACGATGCGTACTGCCAACCGTGCTTTCTAACTCAAGAATGGATTGGCGCACATGATCAGGAATGGCCGCTTTCTCGTTGTTTTTAAAATCGAACATCACGCCTGTCGCGGTTGAGACCGTCGTAATCTTGCCCCATTTTTTACTCAATACTTGATATTCCATAGTGATGCGGTCTTCTTGCATGTCGATCACGCGCGAGCCGACCAGCAACGTGTCTGGGTAAGTGACAGGCAGTTTGTAGCGACATTGCGTCTCGCTGAGTACTGGCCCAATTTGCGAGGTTTGCAGGTCGACCAGCAGATTAATTTTGTTGAAGTAATCTAAACGCGCCGTCTCAAAGTAGCGGAAATAGACCACGTTATTGACGTGTTGCAGAGCATCCATTTCACCCCATGCGACTTTGATCTCTGTGATAACGGGAAAGTCCTTTAACAGTGTGTCCATTTTTAGTGCTCCTTTTTCATCTGCATTGCCACAAATTGCGACACGACTTATCACTTTGAGCATTTATTCTAGATGTAATCATTTAATATGTAATAAAATTGTTTTTAAAATGTGAAATGAAATGGCAATCTTATTATGTAAACTAGAAACTTTACATAATCGAGTTGAAGGCGTAAGTTTAACTAAGAGTAACCAAATAGGAGGTGTCTTATGACTGAGCTGAAAGGTTTCAATCTAGCCAAGGTGGAAAAACGCATTGACTGGACTGGCGAGCTGTTCAGTTTAAGGGTCTCAGGCGCGCCTCTTACCTTTAAAGCCGGCCAGTTCACCAAGCTTGCTTTGCTCGATGATGAGGGCAAGCCTATCAGCCGCGCTTACTCTGTGGTTAATGCGCCAAGCGAGCAACACGAGTGGCTCGAATTCCTCATTGTGGCAGATCCTCAAGGGCAACTTTCTCCAAGGTTGCAAAAGCTAAAAGCGGGTGACCCGATTTATGTGGGTGAAACCGCGCATGGCGATCTCATTCACGACACCATTCCTAAGCAAGCGAGTGATCTATGGTTGCTTTCGACGGGGACTGGCATTGGCCCGTTTTTATCTTTGCTGGATGACATTAACCTGCTTCCTCACAATGATCGTATCGTGCTGGTGCATGGTGTTCGCTACGAAAAAGATTTGGTCTACAAATACCTGATTGAGCATCTTCAATTCCGATATGAAGGACGCTTAAAGTACGTGCCAATCGTGAGTCGTGAATCGTCACTCGGAAAACTGCAAGGTCGAATCCCAGAGTTGATTGCGTCTGGTGAGCTTGCCAATAAAGTGGATGTGCCTTTCTCTCCGCAAAGCAGTTTTGTGATGCTGTGTGGTAACCCAGAGATGATTAAAGATACCTTGCCTGTGCTGCAAGAATTAGGGTTAGAAAAGTATCGAACTCGAACAGGCGGTCACGTTATCTATGAGCGTTATTGGTAAGTATCCACCCATTGCTGAAACCGAGATAACTAAGTTATATCGGTGTAAATTAAAAATCACTTTTGAGACATGATACGAATTTATAGACTTATCAATTGAGCACATATACAACAATGCCTAGACTGCGTTCACTGTTGTTGTAGGTGGTTATATGTACTCTTCAATTGCGAGCAAAATGCAGCGGCTTATAGGCGGTTTCGTTGATCTGTTCGTCGTCATTAGCGTTGTCGTTGTTATCGCGTTGGGTATCAATTTTTGGCTCTATGACTTCCGTTTATCCCTGCAAGAAAACTTCACGCTTGTTTACGACACCCACGCGGTGTACCTCCTCACTGTTCCCATTCTTCTCGTGATTAACTGGTATTGGTTGAAGGAAGGGCAAACCATCGGCATGCGTTTTGTTGGTATCAAAGTGGTGATGAAAAATGGTCGTGCCGCGACCAAAGTGACGGTTTCCATCCGGCTTGGCATCAGCTACCTACTCGAAATGTTTATTCCTGGCGTTCCGTTGGTGAACCTTGTGTTGCTTGTTTTTCATCCAGAGCGACGTTTGTTGCATGATTTCCTCACCAAGACCAAAGTCGTGCAAGCACCTGACTTGCTGCTGTCTATTTTGCATGATCAAAAAAAGCCACATTAAGTGGCTTTTTAAATCAGGTCAATCAACGACTATTGCTGATTGATGTACGCTTTAAAGCGCGCTTTTGTTTCTGCGTCTGCTTTTTGGTACCAGAAGTGCAGCATTTCTTCTGCCGTAGAATCTGCTTTCACTGCGGTTGCACGCGCTTGTTTCATGTCTTCAGGAATCTTTGCAGGAAGCGTGACTGGTTGCATGGTCGCTGCACCAGCAAAAGCGACGGCTGCTGTACCGCCAGCGCGGTTGTAATCTTCGATTTCACGCACGTAATCACGGCCGATTTGCATACCCGGTTTGATCAGCTTGTCTTGGTCAACTGCGACTGCTTTGCCTGAACCATCAACCAGTTTCCAATCGAGATCTTTGATGTTTTCTTCCGCGTCACGCATGTTGCGGTATTTTGGAACTTCAATCGTCAACTCTGCATTTGCAGTATCGAAGCGTGCCACGATAGCGTCACTTTCTACGCTTAGACGGTCATTACCTTGGTTGAAGTAAGGTGCGTAGCGGAAAACGACTTGGTTTACGCCATCCGGTAGCGTCAATGTTTTTTCAGAAGCAAAAAAGCCGCCAGAAAGTTTCGCTTTTTCACCGTTTGCTGCCAATACTGAAACGTCGTCAGGAACGCTAACCGTAACGTCTGCGAATGCCATGCCACTCATTGCTAGAGCAAGCGCGCAAGTTAAAGGCTTGATCAATTTCATTGTTTTTATCCTAAGCTTTGTAATTGTCCCAATTCGTCAAGATCGGTCGCTCAAATGTAGGGGGATCTTGGAATTCTTTGGGTATAGCGATCAACGAGATTGCATCGTTAAGTGCTTGATTGCAACTCTCAAGTGTAAGAAGTATGAAAATTTAACAAGAACGTCATTTTTATCTCATCCGTTGCGATGAAACTGTGAGCTAAGGTTAAATAGAAACAAACCGCTGCAGGGCAACGGTTTGTTTTATTCGGTCAAAGATAAGGCATTACCTTGGTAATTTAAATACCGGCACCATGTCCAGATTCTGTTTGTTCCTCTTCTTCTTTGAGTTCAGCCATTTCTTCTTGCTGTTGTGCTTTCTCGATGCTCAACCACCAAACGAACAACTCATACCAAATCGCCAGAATAACCGCACCTAGGAACAGGCCAACGATACCGTAGAAAAGCATACCGCCGATGGCCCCAAGCAGAATCACTGGCATTGGTACGTCTACACCACGGCCCATGAACATTGGTTTTAGTAAGTTCTCAGACAGCGCACCGACAACCGCCCACACGGTAAACATGGTTGCGGTTGTGCTGTCTTGCGTCATGTACATGTAGCCAATCACTGGCAATACGGCAAGCAGCGCAGGAAGCTGAGCGATACACAAAATCATCAGAATCAAAGTGAGCAAACCAGCAGCAGGAACGCCAAACACAAAGAAGCCAGCACCGATCAATAGCGCTTGAATCGCAGCCACACCAACTACGCCAAGCAGCACGCTTTTAATGGTCGCGGCGATAAGCGTTGTCCAGCTTTTCGCGTTTTCGCCAGCGGTACGGATCGCGATAGTTTGTAGGCCTGATGCCAACGACTCTGAATACGTCATAAAGCCAGCAGCGATAGCCAGTGACAAGATAGACAGCAACAAGCTACCTAACACGCCGCCAACCATGCCAAGCAAAGAGGTTAATGCTGACTTGATTTGTGGCATAAAGGTTTGTATTGCTTGCTCTAAGTTTGTCGCAAAGAGCGTCCATACTTCATAAAGTTTGTCACCCACAAGAGGCCAATCAGCAACTGAAGCTTTAGGTCCAGGGATTTTTACCTGACCATTTTGCAGTACGTCCAACGCGTGTGTTGCACCATCCACGATAGAGCCCGACACCATCACTAGTGGCGTTACCAGCAGGGCGATACCCAGCAGTGCGATTGTTGTGGCAGCCAAGCCGCGTCTGCCGCCGTAAGCGCGTTGCAGTTTTTTGGTCAGTGGTAGTAGCGCTACCGCGATGATGGCACCCCAAATCACTGGAAGGATGAAAGGCCTGATGATGTCGTACGTAAACATCAGCAATACGAAGATCAAGCCAATACGTATCGCTGATTCCACCATGTTACTGATGAAAAGCTTACTTTCATTTCTTTCCGATTGTTTATCCATTTTTGTTTACCTGATGATCAATGTTGGAACTGACGAGACTTGAAACAACAATCGCCATATAAAACACACCTGTAATGGCCTCTAAATACACCACGACTTGAGCCAGTGGCGTTAGAGGGCTGATGTCGCCATAACCGAGCGTGGTTAAGGTGACGAAACTGAAATACGCCGCATTGGAGAAGTTCTGCCCCCAAGAAATCGCTTCCATACCGGTAAAGGCTTCAGGCGAGAACTCAAGCAGAATGAGGTAGGCAATCGCCCACATCAGACCAAGCAGCAAGAAAAGCGCGACCGAGCCAATCACTTTGTTGCTGTTGACGTGGCCAGTGAAGAGAATCTGTCTTGCGATGGATTTAAAAGTGCCGAAAAAGAACGCGAAGGTGAGAGCAAGCATCACCACATTCATCTCGCGGATGTTAAAAACGGTCTTGATCACAATCACTAGTACCCAAACACCAAACAGGGTATAGAGGAATCGAGACCACGTTTTGTCAAAGCGAAGGCTGGCAAAACAGACAATGAACGTGAGAACCGTGAACGCCTGCAGTATGTGTTCAATCGTCCCTTCGCCCACCACTTGTGCCATCGCACTCCCTAGCAACAAAATCACCAGCGCTAAGGTTAGATAGAAGAAGTTGTTTTCTTCATTAATGTTTTTGAGTTTTTTACCAATGACCATGGTTCTTCTCACTTAGTTACTGTTCATTTTCTGCCGATGAATCTTTCATCACCATAATGGACGCAGAAAGCCCGAATCGAAGATCAACATCTTCAGGAAGCTCTTGGATGGAGATTCGTACCGGAATACGTTGTGCTAAGCGAATCCACTGAAAAACAGGGTTCACGTTTGGAAGAAGGTTGTAACCGACCGTGCCGTCTTTTGGCGCAATACCCCAACCGATAGAGTCAACGGTCGCGTCGATAGGCGTGTCTGGGTGAGACATCAAGGTGACACGTGCTTGGCTACCCGGTTCGATTTGCGCGAGTTGGTTTTCGCGGAAGAAGCCAAATACCCAGAAACTGTTTTTGTCGATCAGTGCGAGCAGCGGTTGGTTTGCGACCGCTTGTGTACCGTTTCGAATATCGAGGTTAGACACAAAACCATCGACGGTCGCATAAACTTTGGTGAAACTGAGGTTAAGGCGCGCTGACTTTAATTGCTCTTCTGCAGATTTGATTTGCAGTAGCGATTCCTCGTAAGCGATTTCACGACGAATCAGATCCTTGTGAGATACTGCGCCGCGGTCTTTCGCGCGAATGTCTTTAAGGCGATCGTATTCGATTTTTTTACCGCGAGAGCTCACGATGGATTTTTCCAACGCCACTTCGGCTTGAGATAGTGCGACTTCGTAAGTGGTTGGGTCGATTTCAAACAGTAAATCGCCCGTTTTCACTTCTTGGTTGTCTTGCACCGAAACATTCACAATTGGGCCAGACACTCGCGGTGCGACCTTGATGACGTTCGCGCGTACTTGGCCATCGCGTGTCCATGGATTATTAAAATACTCTTCAAATTTTTGATAGCCGAGCCAAGCTGCGCCACCAAGAATGACAAGATTGAGTGCGATTACGAATAGTTTTTTCATCTTGTTTGGCACCTAAAATTGAATATAAAAGCTGTCGATGGCCACCACATAACCGACCATGATGGCAATAAACGTCAGAGACGGAAAAGCGATGAAGCGAGACAAACGTGTCTTGTTCAATATCATCACCGTTATCCACGTTGCCGTGACGGCGAGAAAGAGCACCAGTAGCGTGGGAGAAAAGTAAATGTCTCCCCAAGAGAGTTCATGAGGCATTAGAGATCCTCCGTTTTGTTCTTATCGCTGTTTTCCGTCGGTGTTTCGATAGGCAAAGGTGGCAACGTACGGTTTTCTTCATCCAGATAACCGTCCCAATCGGTACGATCTTGCATCTGCTTGGCGATGGATTCTTCAAGGAATGGTTTCCCCGTTTGTGCCTGCCAGCCGCCGCCCAACGCTTTGTACAGCGCGATCACTTGGTTCGCGACATTGCCTTTAATTTGCGCGTAACTGTCTTCCGCGCGCGTCATTTTTTCGACTGAGTTGAGCAGTCGCTCAAAAGAAATTTGGCCGTTTTCGTACTGCGTCATGGAGATGTTGAACGCACGAATGGAGGAGTTGACCGATTGCAAACGTAAATCTTTTTGCTGCAAATACAGGTCATACGCTTCGATCGCATTGGTCACTTCGTTCACGGCTTGCAGCACTTTTTTGTTGTAGTTGGTCAGCGTTTCTTGGAAGCGAGCATCTTCGAAGCGAATGTTATTTTTCACACGTCCGTATTGGAAAATGTTCCAACTGAACGTTGGGCCAACCACCATGGTGAGCGAATCGCTAAAACTGAAACTGCTGCCGTCGGGAACCGTACTGTCGATACCGATGGAACCGAACAACGAAAAGCTTGGGTACAGAGCCGTTTCCGCCACGCCAATCTGCGCACTTTGCGCGCGAGCTTGCATCTCAGAGACTTGCAAATCCGGACGGCGCATCACTAAGTTCGCGTCCACTTGGGTATCCAACAGCGGTGGGCGCGGCACAATGGAGTGCTCGTCGGTGCCCGATAGCGCCGATTTTCTGCCCGTCGATTTGAACTGCGCTTCATAATCAGCAATTTGCTGCGTCAAACCGTCCGATTGCAGCAATTTCTCTACTTCTTCAGGCAATACACCCAGTAACAAAGCCAGTGCCGTGCGCGATTGCTTCATCGCGACTTCGAGGCTTGGTTGCGCGGCTTTTGTGGTGTAAAGCTGGTTTTTCGCTTGCTGTACGTCTAGCTCTGTTACGTTGCCGGAATCAAACTGAACTTGGGTGATGTGCACAACGCGTTCTTGAATCTCGATATTGCGGCGAGACAGCAAAATACGTTCTTGGAATGTGCGATAGTTGATGTAATTGCGCGCCACCTCAGCTGTGATGGTGACCATGATGTCGTGATACGAGGCGATGGATGCGTAATAACCGGCTTCTGCAGATTCGATACCACGAGCGTATTTGCCCCAAATATCCATTTCCCACGCCGCATCAAACGACAGAGCGGCGTTGTTTACACCCTGATCATTCACGTAGGCACGCGCTAGATTTCCTGACACGGTTTGAACTTGCGGGTATTGCAAGCCGGTCGAAATGCCAAGTAATGAACGAGCTTGGACAATGCGCAGCCCCGCGGCTTCTATGTCTAGGTTTTGCTCATTCGCCAACTCGACTAATTGATTGAGCGTCGGGTCGTTAAACTGCTGCCACCACTGTTGTAATTGTTGCTCGGATTGCTGCGTATCTTTGGCTGCTTTTTGCACCGACCAATCGCTTGGTAATGGCGTTTGCGGTGGGTGGACATAGTCTGGCCCCACAGTGGTACACGCACTGAGCCCGAGCAGGGAAAGTATGGCGAGGCTTGGTTTGGTTAGTTTTGGAAGCATCATATCCCCACCTTTAAAACCGCTTCTGTTGTAAGTTCACCCAATCGATATCCTCGTAGGTTTGCTTGCAATGCTTGATTGCTTCGAACACGTTCCGTTTTAAATTCAGCAAGATATAAAAACCGGCTATCTCAGAATAAGCGTAGTCAGATAAATCCAACTCACTAAAAAAATCTTCCAGTTTATCTTCGAATATTTGGTAATCCTGACTGTATTGGTCGAATACGGAGTCGAGTTCTTGTGTTGCTTGGTGGCTGGCTAAAGCGCCCGCCATCAAAGGAATGATGGAATCGCGGTGTTGTTGGCGAAGCTGAGTAATCAGCGGATTGGTCATCAACTTTTTCTCGGCGGCCATTAAGATGTTGATGTGATTACTGAGTACATCACACGCTTTGCTAAATGCGCCAATCGCTTCTGGCGTGGTTTTGTCAAAGTGTTTGTGGTTGATTTTCGAACCCCACACCTTGAGCTTTTTCGATGAAACGTTGAGCGTCACCAAGTGCAAGGCCCGTTTGAGCGGAGTGATAATCGAGCTGGACTGCTTCTGATAGGAGTCAAACAGATCCCGAGTGTGCCTAAAGTAGCGCTCTTTTATAGTCAAAAAGAGGTGTTCTGGTCGTGAGCTAAACGGGAAGTAGTGCGCGAAAATGATCATGAATACCACCATGTAGAACAGCAGCATGATCGTCATGAGGATCCCGAAGTGATAGAACATGTTGTTATCTAAACCGAGAACAAACAAGCCCACCATGTAGAAAATCGTCACTGGCCCGTTAAACAGATAAAAGCCGATAAAGGTGTAGATAAAGATGAATAGGCCAAGTTCTAACCCGAGATCCAATTGCGGAAGAATGAAGACGTAAGAAGGCACCGCGAACAAGAAGCCGAAAGTGAACAGCACTAGCAACAAAATCGGGTGCACAGGCACGAACGACAGCAAAGACATAAACATGGTCGAGAAGACCACGAACGAGTATCCGCCTGGCGGATTGAAATAAATCCAAATCAGTCCTGCAACCCAATAAGTGACAAAGGTTTTGACCGCGGTTTTAAAGTTTTCTGCGTCCCACCATAGAAACTTGCCTTTCGGTTTCGGCAGCGGCACGTCAAAGGAGACATTGTTCGTCACAGAGTCAATGCAGCTAATGCTCTCCGCTAAACGCGACAAGTTTTGATGCATGAGCCCCAAAAGGTGCCCCAGCATAAGCGCAGAGCCTTTCTCTAGGTGCGCTGCGTCTTCAAGCAACGCTTGGTTGTATTCGACTTTGAACTCTTGAGCACGAAAAGCAGGCTCTTTTTCGTCCCAGACTTGTTGGCAGGTATCAAATAGCGCGTCAATTTCCGCAACGGCTTGATCAAAGTTGCTGATGCTTTCACGGTCTTGCTGGTGGCTAAAGTGGCTGTGCGCCGCAACGGTCAATTGTTGCGTTACCTGCTTGTTCAAATGAACCGCCAAGCGCCACTCTTTCATGTAGGCCGACACGTCGCTGCATTCCACACTGACTGTGGCAAAACGCTGTTCGAGCGCATTTTGGGCGGCGAACATCTGTTCGATAAGAGAATCCACGCTAGGTTGTGGCTCTCCTGCTTCTGGATTTTCTTCTCCCTCTTCTTGAGTAGAGACTTGCCCTGCCGATTTTTGCTCGAAATTTTGCAAGATAGCGGTGAACAACGCGCGTTGTGCTTGGTTGAGTTGTTCGATGAGCTGTCTTAGGTTTTGTTCTGTTTTGGTCGGGAATAAGAAAGTCCCCACGAGTGTGTAAACCACCACCCCAAACACCGTCATATAAGCGCGGTCAACGCCATAAAGAAACGCACCTTCTGCATCACCGCCATTGGACATCATCAGCGTCATGACGCCGGTCAGCATGAGTAGCGTTGGATCTTTTTGGTAGGCATTACGGAAGTAAAAAATGAAAGAGACCACAACCGACACGCTCAGCATGTACAGCAAGCGGTCTTGAGCAAACAATCCCACCAGTAACAAGCCAACGACGGCGCCAACCAACGTACCGAACACGCGTAAGGTACCTTTGGCGAGAGATTCACGACGACTGCCTGTGGATGCAATCAGCATCACTGTGGTTGCGGCCGTCGATGCTTGCGGCCAACCCATGGCAAACGGGATTAGATAAGCCAGAGTCAGGCTAAGCGATACTTTAATAGCGAATTTTATTTTGTCGTTCATAGTGTCAAAGTTTGCTCAGGCTTATCGTTATAAGTTGATGAATTTCTTATGTGAATAATCAGAATCTTGTTCTGAATAAATTCGGGGGGCGGAATATAGCGGGTGAAAAAGTGTGCTTTGTAAACCCTTTGTCAAAACACAAAGTGCGTATTTGGCTCGATCTCGCGCTAGCCCTTGGCGTTATTGACGAAACGCCTAAAACGAGCAAAATCGCGATCTGTGACGATTCTCACTTTTGAAACAAAATCGTCGTGTTGTGTGAGCCAATTCTCACCTTATATCCTTCGCCTGATACTAAAGCAGGCCACTCGTACCATCTGCAATGAGCTTTGCTGCTTTAAAAAGCATAGATGATGAATAGGTATTTGAGAGGGAAAGTTATTATTTTTTATCGGCTTGCCGATTGTTCGCTTGTTTTTTTGGATCGAGATAAAAAAACCAAAGCGATACCACCAAGAATGATGCCACTGGTTAAAAGTGTATGCAGTGAAAGAGACTCGTGGAGTACGACGGTACCTAGCAGCAAAGCAATGGCTGGCACGGAAAGTTGGCTGACGGCGGCTTGAAGTAAAGAGAGCTTACGCATGACTTGATACCAAAGCGTATACCCAAGGCCAGATGCAATAGCGCCAGACGTGATAGCGAGCAAGATTCCGCTCAAAGAGAGATAGATTGAGGACAGCATCAACGGTGATAGGAGTATGCCAATCATAGATGCAGCGATAAACCCCCATGTGATGCCACTACTTGGAGAAGGCGCTTGTTTGCCGAGCGCAGTAAACGCAGCCCAACAAACGCCAGAAATCAACATGAGAAGTGCAGAACTGATGTCGGGGCGAGTGGCAGATGGCAACATTAACCAAACAAAGCCAACAATCGAAAGGCCGATACCGATGATTTCGAGAAACTGAAAGCGCTCACCTTGCCACCAATAGATGGCCAGTAACGTCAGTTGCACGGCACCAAACAAAAGCAAAGCACCGGTTCCTGTCGCCAGTTGTAAGTACGCGAAAGAGAAAAGGGCAGCGTAACCAAATAACGCCACGCCAGCAAAAAAGCGAAAGCGAGAAGTTGGCCGATCGGTTTTCCACTGACCTCTCACGACAAGCAATGCGATTAAGGTAATCGCGCCAGATATCAATCGGACGAGAGTGAAGCTTCCTGCATCAATCAACCCTTCGGCCAATGCAAGTCGGCACAATAATGAATTGGCGGCGAACGCCAGCATCGTAATAGCAGTGAGTAAAAAGGTCGACATCCTTGGCCCTTAACGCAGAAATATGGATTGAGTGTAGCGTCAAACGACCTTTTTCATTAGTTGATAAAGTGATTAGTTATAGCTGTCAGAGCGAGAAAATCAGCAAAAATCACCAGAGAAAACCTGACCTTAGCCTGAGTGTTACTGTGGTAGGGATGGTTGTTCGTACAATGACTTGATGGTGTTTTTCAACCATAGCAATTTGGGATTGTACGCATTGCGTTTATGCCAAATCATGGTAAATGGAATCAGTAACTTGTCTTGTTGAGCTTGGTCTAACGGAATTGGCAAGCACACCAAATCGAGATGCAGCTTTTCTGTGTAGCTTTTGCAATAGTGCGGCGCGGTGGTGATCATGTCATGCGTCGGCTGCGCTGCCATAAAAAGGGATTGCTCAAAGTTGGACATCGTCAGCCCGATAGAGCGCTGTAGCCCTAGTTCCGTTAACACTTCATCCAACGCCCAAGTTTCACTTTTTTCCCAAACAATATTGATGTGTTGGTAGCTCAGAAAGGTCTCGAGATTCCACTCTTGCTGTAATGCCGGATGATCTTTATGTAAATACACCATCGGCAGGTCATAAAATAGAATCTCAAAATCCAAGAAATACGGCAGAAGATCCAACGACTCTTTCGATCTCGGGTGACTTTCTCGGCCGGTAAAACCGATATCCGCCTCGCCTCGAATGATGGCGTCGAGTGAATCGTAATCCCAGTTACTGGTTTTTACTTTCGCTTCAGGGTATCGCTGGTGGATAGCGACGATGAGTCTGTCCAGCACCGTGAGCACTAATGGCGACTCAATCGTGATATCAAAACGCACTCCTTTAGGCGTAATATCGCTGCGTTTTTCTGCAATCTGGCTGCCAATTTGCAGCCATTCTGCTAGATCTTGCTCCATGCTTTGCGCCAAAGGCGTTGGCGCAAGACCTTTAGGTGTTTTGACAAACAAAGGATCATCGAACCAATGACGAAGTTTGTTGAGCGACTTACTTACGGTAGAGGGCGTAACGTTCAGCTTTTTCGAAGCTTTCGAAACGCTTTGCTCTTGCAGCAATAATTGCAGAGTGAACAGTAAGTTTAAATCAAGTCGCGCTAGGGATTTCTTCATAATGGGTATCGTGAACAGGCTTTGGAATCAATAGTATTAGAGCAAGGCTGATTACGCTACCTAACACTAAGATAAACACCAACATATTCAGTGCACTAACGCCGATGAAACCCATAAACCAAATATAGAACGCTGAACTACAAACTTGAGCAATGCCCAGTAGTGAGCTCGCCACGCCAGCTTGTTGAGAGAATGGGCTGAGCGCTTGGCTCATGGCCACGCCAAAGCCACAAGCGAAGCCAGCGCAAATCAGCCCAAGTCCGAACACATAGTAATGAGATTGTCCATCATGGAAATGGGCAGCACTGAGCACGATGGCTGCACAAGCGAGCAATACTTGAGAGGTCATCATTAAAGTTCGCTGCTTAAAAATCCCCAATGCCAATGGCGCCGAGAATGAAATCAACATACTGATCGTCGCAGTCCCTGCCATGATGGAAGAATAGCCACCGCGATCAAAACCAAGCATGCTCATCACGACAATTGGTGAAGCGTTAACAAAGGTCAGAATGGTGGTCACTCCAAGTGCAGTAATGATCAGCCTACTGATAAAAAATCGCTCGAAGAAAGTCTCTTGATGGCTCTCTGGCGCTGTCTGTTCTTCACATTGTTGGCTGGGTAGTGATTCCTTGAGAACAAAAATGGCCAATACACTGACGAGAATGCCCATTCCTGCCATCGTGGTAAACAAACTCGGCCAAGGAAATTTCAGCATAATCAAGTGACCAATCACGGGTGCGATCACTGGAATGATACAGGTGATGCCATTGAGCATCGACAATACTTTCGCGCGGCGTTCATCGTCTAACGTGTCGCGTAAAATCGCGAACGCTACGACATAGCAAGATCCAGCCCCGATGCCTTGGCAAAAGCGAGCAATCAAGAAAGCGTTTGGTTGCTCAGCCATCCCGCCGAGAAAAGACGCGAGCACGAAGATCATCGCGCCGACGACGGCAACAGGTTTTCGTCCCACAGAGTCTGCAATTTTCCCCGCGAATAACATGGTGGTAGCCATGCCAGCTAAATAGATCGAAAACGCAATATGCAACTGAGATTCACTGGCGTTGAGATCTGACGCAATTTGAGGCAAACCAACAAGATACAAATCAATGGCAGTAGGGTAGAGTAAAACGAGTGCAAAACTACAAAGTAAAAAACGGGACATGGAAACCTCTCTATCGAATGGCGAGGATAATAGAGTGCTAAACGTTTGCCTGCGAGTGGGAAATACGACACTAGGTATTTCTATTTACGACATACCCTGTATGAATTGAGCATAAAAACAACAAGGAAGATTATGATTACTATTGAGAAGTATTCGCCTGAGCGACATGAACAAACTTGCGAACTTAGCGTGCTAGAAGAGCAATCGCAGTTTACGGTCGCGGATGTGGGTGAAATGCTTACACGTCTTGAACCCACAGAGCTTCCGCATCTGATTCTGGCAGACGATGACGTGGTTGGCTTTTTTCTATTTGATGCAGCTTACAGCGAGAAATACGATTTTTGCCCTAAAAACAGTTTAGGCGTACGTGCTTTGCTGGTGGATCACCGTCATCAAGGCAAAGGCATCGCCAAGCAAGCCATTCAACAGTTTGCCGATTTCGCCAAACGCCATTATCCCGAGTTTGAGGCGCTTTATCTCACCGTGAATTGCCGCAACATACCTGCTTATCAGTGCTATTTAAAATCAGGGTTTGAAGATACCAATGAGCTTTACCACGGCGGCCCCGTTGGACCGCAGCACATTATGAGACAACCGCTTTAAGTTCGCTGTTGAGTGAGTGTTTGCATATGGCATTCAAACTTTTAACTACACAACATTTTAAGATACCAGTGTCATATATACTTTAAGTGTTTAAATGAACAATATGATGGAGTGTCTTATGGATTTTATAGAACGAGTTCAAGCTCTTTCCAAAAAAATTCCCCAAGTATCAGCGAGTTTAGCTACAGAAGAAGCAACAAAAAACGCATTAGTAATGCCATTTTTGCACTCTGTATTAGGTTATGATGTCTTTAATCCAAATGAGGTTATCCCTGAGTTTACTGCTGACATTGCTACGAAGAAGGGAGAAAAAGTAGATTACGCACTCATTAAAGATGGGGTTGTACAAATTCTTATCGAGTGTAAAAAATTTGGTGAGCCATTGGCCACTAAACATGCTAATCAATTGTTTCGGTATTTTTCAGTAACCAATGCTCGTATTGCGATTTTAACTAATGGATCTGAATATCAGTTTTTTACGGACTTAGACGCTCCAAATAAAATGGATGAAAAGCCGTTTTTGACTTTGGATCTTGCCAATCTTGATGAACACGTAATTCCCGAAGTGAAAAAGCTTACCAAGTCTTCTTTTGATGTTGAGTCTGTGGTTGATGCTGCCGGCGAGCTCAAGTACCTCAATCAAATTAAAAAAGCACTTCATGAACAGTTTCAGAACCCTGAAGAGGAGTTTGTAAAATTCTTTACTTCAAAAGTGTACGATGGCGTCCAAACCGCAAAAGTCAAAGCACAGTTCATGGATATTACAACGAAGGCTCTAAAACAATTCTTGAACGACAGCATTAATGCTCGATTGAAATCTGCAATTGGTGGAGATGATAAAGCACCGATCAAGGTTGACGATAGCGTCAACACCTTTGAAGAATCTGTTGAACCCGTTCAAGATAAACCCAAAGTTCAAACGACAGATGAAGAGATCGAGGGTTTTAATGTCGTTAAAGCGATATTGCGACAACAAGTTGATGTACAGCGAGTGTGTGCCCGTGATACGCAAAGTTATTTTGGTATCCTGCTTGATGACAACAATAGGAAGCCATTATGTCGCCTCTGGTTCAATACCAAACAAAAGTACATTGGCCTCTTTGATGAAGCTAAAACAGAAACCCGTCATCCAATCGACTCGATTGATGATATTTTCAAATTTAGCGAGCAATTGCAAAGTACGCCAGCACTTTACGAATAGACTTACATAGAAATGCAAATGAAGCTCCAACACATGATTTTTCTGATGTTTGTGTTGGGGCTTTTTTATTATTCAATCATCTTAGTTTCGTGCAAACCTAGGTATCTTTGAGGTTTGGATGGACATTTAACTTTAAAACATATAGTTAAGGTGACTTGGATAGTAAAAACACCAAGGATGGAAATATGAGAATTGAAATCGACGATTTAGAACGGCCGCAGGTGCTTGCGTTGTTGGAAGAGCATTTGCAGGACATGTACGCTACATCGCCACCAGAGAGCGTGCATGCGTTAGATGTAAGCAAGTTGAAGCTGCCTTCAATCACGTTTTGGACAGGCTGGGATGGTGAGCAGCTATTGGGATGTGTGGCAATTAGCCAACTAGAAGATGGTCACGCAGAGTTGAAATCGATGCGTACGACGCCGTCGGCGAGAAAACAGGGCGTGGCATCCCGCTTACTCAATCACGTGATTGAGCAAGCGAAACATCAGGGGATACAACGTTTAAGTTTGGAAACTGGGTCGATGGCATTTTTTGAACCCGCGCATCGCCTATATGAAAAACATGGCTTCGCGTACTGCGAGCCGTTTGGCGACTATCAACCTGATCCAAATAGCCGCTTTATGACCCTAGCGTTGTAGCCCGTCGCGACTAAAAGTTAAAGTAGTAATTAGCTCCTGGCGAGATGAGTGATGCACGCTCACGCGCCAGTTGTTTTCTTCTCTCTCTAATACGCTTCGCGTTGTCTTTATCTAAGTTTGCATCCAATTGATGATCAAGGCGTGATATCTCCGCATCTAACGCGTTAATGCGCTGTTGACGCTGATATTCTTGATGGCCTAACTGATAGTTTTTAAGGAAAAGATCGTTAGAGCAAACGCCATAGTAGGTTTTTCCTTCTACACCCACCGTGTAACCATTGTCTGGCGAACAGTAAAGAATAGTGCCTTTATCAAAACCGTCTTGCCACTCAACGTGATTTGGCGTTACGCCTGCTTCGCGACAATCTTTAATATATTCGTACAAAATGTTTGGGTTGTTGCCTGAGCGGCCATCTTGGTAGCCGACGCGATACCAATCTGCGGTTTGGCATTGTTCTGGCGACATGCTGCTACAACCAGAAACTAATGCAAACATGGCAAAGAGAAGCGCAATGCGTTTCATGAAGTGGATTCCTTGTTACTGCGTTAGGTTCGCTGATTATAAATGAACAGTGTTCATTTCCAATAGATAAAATTAATAATTACCGACTTATTGATGCGTCGCGCTTGTGAGTTTGTCGGCTTGAAGCAAAAATTTTTTGCTTGTGGAACGAGCGTTTTTCGTCAGTAGTGATGTTACGAATAGAGTAGTTTGCGTGAAGGTAGAGGCGAGACTAGTGGGGTGGGAATCTCTTCGTAAGCCGCATCTATAAACAGTTGCCTGCACGAATGTTACCTTTTCTCAGAGATTCCCATATCAAAAGCCCCTCGATCGAGGAGGAACGGGACTTTCGATAATTTTACGATTAACTTTCAAATGAAAGTTTGTTGCCAAATGCGGATTTCCAGTCTTTATCAAATTGATTGACAGCCGGCTGAACTGCTGGATGAGAAAACATCTGCGCGGCCACATCGACAGGTAAGGTGATCGCTTCAATACCTAACTTCATCACTTCCATCGCTTGTTGGGTATTCTTAAAACTCGCTGCCAAAATTTTTGCAGGCAGTTGGTTTTGATCCAGTAGCAATTGCAGGTCTGCGACCACTTCTACACCGTTACCGTTCATCGCATCAATACGGTTCACATAAGGCGCAAGATAGTCAGCGCCACACAATGCCGCAAGGAAACCTTGCTGAGCAGAGTAAATAGCAGTGGCGAGTACTTGAATTCCCTCTTTTTTCATTAACTTAATTGCCGATAAGCCTGTTTCGGTTGCTGGCACTTTGACGACCATATCATAAGGTAATTCATGGATTTGGCGCGCTTCTTCCACCATGCCTTCTACAGTTGTGCTCACCACTTGAGCATGGAAACGGGGTGTGCCCCCTAGCGCTTCTTGCATGCCAGCTAAGGTTTGGTTCAAGCCTTGTTTTGACTTCGCCAAAATACTTGGATTTGTGGTTACCCCTTTCAGAGGTAGGCATTGGTTAAAGCGTTTTACTTCTGCCACGTCAGCAGTATCTAAATAGAGTTCGATCATGGGTTCTACCTTATACAAAATCTTCGTTTTGATGATGGGATCACTATAGATCTGACAATCCGCCGAGATCTTGATTTTGATCAATTGTAATTTCAATTGAAGCTATAATAATTTCATAAAACGAAAGTTAAGTGGCAATATTTCATTATCAAATGAAGCTTTCAGAAAAAGAAAAGCGTGAAAAGTAGAAGAGCAAACCAAGAGGCGGACGGCAATGTATTTCAATATTCAGAGGTTCTCGACCCACGATGGTGATGGTATTCGCACCATTCTGTTTCTGAAGGGATGCAGTCTGTCCTGTCCTTGGTGCCAAAACCCAGAAAGCCGCAGTGAAAAGCACTCTCTGCTGTTTGATGAGCGCAGTTGTATGGCGGACTGCCAGCTTTGTGTGTCGGCTTATAAACAAACCGTAAACGGCGACATGGCGAGTGATGGTATCCGACGCATTGACGATCAAATCATCATCAATCGAAAAGCCATGAGCGAAGCGCAGATCATAGCGCTGCGAAACGTATGCCCAACACAAGCGCTCAGCATATGTGGAGATGCGGCGAAGTCGGACGACTTGTTTGAAGTGTTGATGAAAGACAAGCCTTTTTACGATCAAAGCCAAGGTGGCGTGACGTTTTCTGGTGGCGAGCCGCTGATGCAGCCAAATCTTGTGGCAGAACTTGCCGAACGTTTGCATCAAAACCATGTGTCTACGGCGGTGGAGTCGTGCATGCATGTTCCGTGGAAAAACGTAGAAAAAGTTGCGCCGTATATCGATTGCTGGTTAGCGGATCTTAAACACACCGACGAAGAAAAGTTTCTCTGCTGGGCGAAGGGATCGTTAAAACGCATCAAAGACAATTTTAGAAAATTGGCACCAATTGCGAAACGCATTGTGATTCGTATTCCTGTTGTGCCGGGCTTCAATGACACCATTGATGAGCTCAAAGCGATCATTGATTTCGCTGCTTCTTTAGAAAGCTGTCAAGAACTTCACTTGCTGCCGTATCACACCCTCGGCATCAATAAATACCGTTTGCTCGATATGCCTTACGAGTGTTCTGACAAACCATTAAATAATCCAGAACTGCTAGAAAACGCAATGCAATACGCAAGCGAACATACTCAACTTAACGTGATTGTTAGAGGTTAACCATGGACCTACATACCCTTCCAGAGCGAATCAAAGCCCACAAATCGGCACTGGTCAACATCGTAACGCCGCCTATCTGTACTGAGCGCGCAGAGGCTTATACTCGAGCGTATCAGGCAAATGAAGACAAACCTGTGATTGTGCAACGAGCGTTGGCGTTACAAGAGCACTTACGCACTCGCACCATTTGGATTAAGCACGACGAGCTGATTGTAGGCAACCAAGCGAGCAAAGTACGCGCTGCGCCGATCTTCCCTGAATACACGGTGCGTTGGATTGAAGCGGAAATCGACGAACTGGCCGACCGACCTGGGGCTGGTTTTGCGGTAAGTGAAGAAGACAAACAAAGCATTCACGCCATTACGCCATACTGGCGCGGTAAAACGGTTCAAGATCGCTGCTATGGACTTTTTACCGACGAGCAACAAGAGATCCTAGCCAGCACCATCATTAAAGCCGAGGGCAACATGACTTCGGGCGACGCGCACCTTGCGGTGGATAACGAAAAAATCCTGAAGATCGGTATGAACGGTCTGCTGGATGAGGTTCGTCAGCATCGCGCTAATAACGACGTGTCGACGTATGAAGGGTTGAAGAAAGAGCAGTTTTATAAGTCCGTCGAAATTGTCTTGCTTGCGATTCAGGAGCACATGGTGAGTTACGCCGATCTCGCTCTGGAAATGGCACAAAACGAAACGCGACCAGAGAGGAAAGCGGAACTGGAGACAATCGCAGAAAACTGTCGTCATGTGGCTTTCCATGCGCCAACCAACTTCTGGCAAGCTCTGCAACTGAGCTATTTTGTGCAGTTGATGTTGCAAATTGAATCGAATGGCCACTCTGTTTCATTCGGTCGGATGGACCAGTTCCTAAACGACTACTACGTGCGTGATCTTGAAAGTGGCGCGATGAACAAAGCGTTCGCCCTTGAGTTATTGCAAAGCTGTTGGTTGAAATTGCTTGAAGTAAACAAGATTCGCTCTGGTGCGCACTCAAAAGCATCGGCAGGTTCTCCTCTGTATCAAAATGTCTGTATCGGTGGCCAAAAGCTGAATGAGAATGGAGAACCTGAAGACGCCGTAAATCCGCTATCTTGGGCGATTTTAGAGTCTTGTGGTCAGCTACGTTCCACACAACCGAACTTGAGTGTTCGCTATCATGAAGGTCTGAATCAAGAGTTCTTGATGGGCTGTATTGAAGTGATCAAATGCGGATTCGGTATGCCTGCATTCAACAACGATGAAATCGTCATTCCAGAGTTCATCAAGCTAGGCGTCGAGAAAGCAGACGCTTACAACTACGCGTCTATTGGCTGTATTGAAACCGCTGTTCCAGGCAAATGGGGTTACCGTTGCACGGGCATGAGCTTTATTAATTTTGCGCGTATTTTACTGGCGGCGCTTAACGAAGGTGTAGATGCAACGACGGGCAAAGCCTTCTTGCCGCATGATAAGTCGCTAGCAAAAGGTAACTTCGAGAGTTTTGATCAAGTCACCGCTTCTTGGGCGGAGCAAATTCGCTACTACACACGTAAATCGATTGAGATCGATACCGTAGTCGACAGCGTGCTTGAGCAGCAAGCGCAAGATATTTTCTGCTCATCGCTGGTGGATGACTGTTTGGCGCGTGGTAGAACCGTAAAAGAAGGCGGAGCGAAATACGATTGGGTATCTGGCCTGCAAGTGGGTATCGCCAATTTGGGTAACAGTTTGGCGGCGATCAAACATTTGGTGTTTGAAGAAGCACAAATCAGCCAAACGGAATTGGCAAAAGCATTAGAAGAAGACTTCGATGGTATTGAGAACGAACAACTTCGCCAACGCTTAATCAACTTCGCGCCAAAATACGGCAATGACGACGATTATGTCGACCAACTGCTGGCTGATGCTTACCAAGTTTATATCGATGAGTTGGCGCAATTTGTCAACACACGTTATGGGCGCGGACCAATTGGTGGTGGCTACTACGCGGGAACATCGAGCATCTCTGCCAACGTGCCATTTGGCGCATCCACGATGGCAACACCAGATGGTCGAAAAGCGAAAACGCCACTGGCGGAAGGCGCAAGTCCAGCATCGGGCTCTGACCGTTTGGGACCAACGGCGGTGTATAACTCAGTCGGTAAAATTCAAGCCAATAAAATCCTAGGTGGCGTGCTGCTTAACCAGAAGTTAAGCCCAGCGGCTGTCGCTTCAGAAGGAGATAAGCTCAAGCTTTCAATGCTGATTCGCACCTTCTTTAATCACCACAAAGGTTGGCACGTGCAGTACAACATCGTCTCTCGTGAAACCTTGCTGGCAGCGAAGAAGAACCCTGAGCAATATCGTGACCTTGTCGTGCGAGTTGCGGGCTATTCAGCCTTCTTTACCGCGCTGTCACCAGACGCGCAGGATGACATCATCGCCCGTACCGAACACGAGTTGTGATGGTCTCAACCCCTGTTAATGCAGAAGGCACCGATAGGTGCCTTTTTGTTTACTCTTCAATGGTTATGCCACTAGAGCCGGGAAGCTGCGACACAAAATTGGAGCCCATGAGTTTAGAGGGTGTGTATATACCGGCTTCAGGCTTCGTATGTAGCAGGTGTTCTACAATCGCCAGAGATCCCGTTACGGTTAAGCTGTAGCCATTGGCCGTTTGTACTCGTGCTGTTTTGCTTTGTCCGAGTTTGTTACTTGCTTTACCCCACACATATGTGGGTAATTGGTTTCTTTGCTCCTCATTCGGTCCTTTTACGGTTCTTTCAATACGGCTTTTTATGAGGTTTTGTACCCAGGTTATGCCGAGAAGGGGGCGAACCCAATTCGCTCGTTTAGCGTTTTTTATCATGTTCGGCGATCCGGGAATAAAAACATCAATATTCTCAATCCCCGTGGTGTAATAGGCGGTTGAAACATCGCCCCACGGAATGGTCATCGCAAGTTTTTCGCCGTCACCAAAATCAATGTTGCGAACTTTATACGCTAGCGGAACGGTGGTGATTTTTCCGTTAAGTCTCACTTTTCCGCCTTGAGCCAAACCTTCGACAGACGTTTTCGCTGTGCCCGGAGAAAAACCAGAGCGAGAGTCAAAACCGAGAGACAAGTGGGTTGCATCTGGTAGCGCAGCTTTCAATGTGGCTGCAATGCAATCCGTTGGAATAACATCAAAACCAACACCAGAGCACAATACGACACTAGCTTCCTTTGCTTGTGATTGCAGCGTTTGTGCAAACTCAAATACAGAGATCTCACCTGTAATATCGAGATAATGCGCGCCTGCTTCTAGGCACGCTTTCATCATCGGTTTTGCCGTCGAAGAAAAGGGCCCTGCGCAGTTTAATACCAGTGAGGAACCCGAAATATGTTGGACCGCGCTGCTTTTATCCTCAAGAGAAAAAGCAAGACTTTGCAGCCCTAGTTCAGCCGCTAGGCTTTGTACTTTCTCTAAACTTCTACCTGCAAGGATTGGGTGGTGACCCCGTTTTACGGCCTCTCTCGCAATCAGCTCGCCTGTATAACCATTGGCTCCGTATATGATCCAACGCTCTGGGGATGATGCCGGTGTGTTATCTTTCATCAAAAAGCTCCTATCAATGCCTGCTTAAAGAGGTTTCTGGTCATTGGCTTTTTCTTGTTGAATTGTGGTCAAGCCTTGTTCGAATGTGGTGATTTGAAAATCTGGAAAACGAGTCTGAAACTTATCTGAAACAAAAAGGTTGTCAGATTCGTAGCGAGGCAAAAGCTCGGCTGCATCTCGAATGGTTTGATTAAATCGCCCAGCTAGCCACAATTGCCAGCGCTTGATGACTTTGTATTTCGGCTGAACGTTAAAAACCTTTGCCGCAACAGCGATAAACTCCCGATACGTCAGTCGACGATCATCGCAAGGCAAATGCCAAGTTTGTCCGTAAGCATCGGGCGTATTCCCAATTAGCGCCATGGCTCGGCTTGCGTCTGGCGTATAAATTAAGCTGCGTTTGGTGTCATCACGTAAAAACACTTTTGCGCTCTTTTGGTTAAGTAGATTATCGATAATGGCGGAATTAGTGATGCTTTGCGTTTTTCCCGGGCCGTAAAATTCCGGAGCGCGACAGATAACGGCTTCGATTTCTCCTTTATTCATCGATTCTAGCAGCATGTCAGTAATGACCGCACGAATTCGACCTTTTTCTCCATTAGGTTGAAATGGTGCATCTTCTTGTTGAGGCGTATCCGTTTGCGGGTACATGTAGGTATTATCAAAGTAAACAAGCTTTGCTTGATGAGTTTTACATGCGGCGATGACATTACGCATCATTGTTGGCCACTGTTCCACCCACAGTTGGGTATCCATTGGTAGCCCTGCAGTAAGGTAAACGATACTAGAACCTTTTACGGCATCTGATGTTTGTTTCGCGTCGAGCAAGTCCGCTTTTACCAGTTGATCCGTCTCGTTGACTCGATGCGGATTGCGGCTCACTAAACGGATGTCGCTCGTAAAGTCTCGTTTTAGGCTTAATGCTAGCTCACGGCCAATTTGCCCACTTGCACCCAATATCGTTTGCATTCACCAATCTCCTGCTGTGTTGCTTTGATATTCATCCTAAGATTAAAGTTAGGTTTAAGGTCAACCCGCATTTTGAAGATAAATCAGATTAATTTTTATTGAATATAGAAATAAGGAGATGGCAGACCTGAGCTAAGGGCGAATGGTTTTGATAAACTCAATTTAGTGGCAGGTAGGGAACTTGCGAATCTTTAACTCAACATCAAGAGTAAAGCTTCGCTTGTTAACGTTGCTTTGCTTTGGTGACGGCTTTATTTTTATTTGAAGGGTTTTCTTTGGTCAGAATCGTTTGACCAAGCTGAGACATGACGCGTTTTGCATTCATTGCACAGTCCATGTCATCTGGCTTAGCTTCAATCTCTTTAAGTACTTCTTTTAACTTGCTTTTACTCTGCGCAATTTTTCGCTCAAGTTCGTCTAGCTCTTGGACTTTTTGCTGCAAGGTTGTCAACAACTGATGATGATCCCAGTTAGAAAGGTCGGATGGCAGTAACGCACTTAGTTCATCCAAACTGAATCCAGCTTGCTGACCCGTTGTGATCATGTCCAGAATCATTAACGCTTCTTGCGGATACTCGCGGTACCCATTGGCTTTACGGGTCACGGTTTTTAGCAGTCCGATGCGCTCGTAAAATCGAATACGCGAGGGAGCAAGGCCCGTTTTTTGTGCCAGTTCGCCAATTTTCATATCAAGCGTGTCTCATTAGGTTGATAAAATAACCTTACCATTTCTGAACATTCTCGCCAGTTTGGTGTTCGGTCGTTTCGTTTCTTGCTTTCTTACCGTTACAGCTTGTGCAAAATTTCCACGCATTTCTTTGTGACGTCGTCGTACTCTTTTGTCATGTAAGCGGTAGTGATGGCACCTTCTTTCATGATGCAAATAGCATCGAGTAATGATGTGTTGTCTGATTTGAGATAGCGTTGAATTAGCTCTCGAACCTGTTGTTTATGGTGGCGGCAATACGTTGCGATTTCGCCACTGTCGTCACTGAATTCGGCGGACGTGTTGATGAAGAAACAGCCGCGAAACTCGCCCAATTTTTCCTCAGAACCATGAAACCAGCCGTTAAGCGCGGTAAACAACTGGTCGATTACGTCTGTACTCGATTGTGCTGATGACAGTTTTTCCTCTAGCCACGCCATGAAGATTTGGTGGCGTTGTTCTAATGCGGCGAGGATGAGCGCTTCTTTGCTCTCAAAATGGCTGTACAGCGTGCGTTTAGCCACGCCAGAAACTTTAAGGACTTCATTGATGCCAATGGAGTTGATGCCCTGTTTGTAAAACAGCGACAACGCGGTGTCGATCAATAGCTGTTTCTTTTTGTTCATAACTACGTCCTCAAAAAGTTCTACAAACACATATTGACAAAGGTAGACAGATTTGTCTATTTTAATTTGTAGACAATTCGGTCTACTTTGAGGTGTTTATGAATAATTTAATTTTATCTTTGGTCGCGGGGCTTGGTGCGACATTGGCTATTGGTGTGTTGTCTTACGCCGAGGTATCTCTTACTGAGGTTGTACTTCTCATGGCGCCCTTTGGTGCTACGGCGGTGTTGGTGTTTGGGGTGCCTAGCAGCCCTCTCGCTCAACCAAAAAACGTGATCATTGGTCACTTCATTACGGCATCTATCGGTATTGCGTTTAGCCAATACGTTGAGATCACGCCAATCACCCTCGCGATTGCGACTGGGTTAGGTGTGTCAGCGATGCTGATTACGAAGACAACGCATCCACCTGCGGGCGCAAATCCTATCTTGATCATGGCATCTGGGCAGGGGTGGAGCTTTCTGTTCACGCCAGTACTGATCGGCGCGGTGGTGATTGTGCTGGTTGGTAAGGCTTTGCAGTTGCTACAGAGTCAGTACTTAAACCCTCGTTTGAACGGTCAAAAGACCTAAGTGGATTGCAAGTAAGGCCGTATTGGGGGATGACCTCTTTTGCGGCTTTTCCCTTTCGTGGATGCTTAAAAATAAAATCTGATTCTCTCTTGGTATTCAGTCGTATACATAAAGATGATAGCTAAATTGGTATACCGCGATGAATAGACTTCACCCAAAGAAACTATTGCACAGCAAATGGACGGCGACGTCACCTAAAAATAAAGAGAAGCACTTTGTCGTAACTGAAATGAAACTGGATGAAGACGGCAATGTTGTGAAATGCGTCATTGAAGCCGTTATGAGTAAACGTGAGCAAGAGATGAACTGGCAAAATTTGAAAGACCCAGAGTTATGGCGGCAGGGTTGGAAGTAATTTGGGTTTTGCATTAGATGAATCAAGCAAAAACGGTTGAGGTAGATAGGCAAAACCGGTGTGGTCTGATACGTTGAGAAATTCGTTTTTCAGCCTAATTAAAGGACGACTCATGATCGACTTCGATAACTCCTCTGTGTTCAAGCTTAAGCCTATTGACGTTTCCAAAGTCAGAGATGATTTCCACAAATTTTTGATTGATGGTGAGACCATTTTCGCCGCTTTTAAAACCGTTCGTGATCAAGTGGTGTTTACCAACAAACGAGTGATTGCGGCGAATGTGCAAGGTATTACGGGCTCAAAAGTGGATTACACGTCGCTGCCTTACAGCAAGATCAATGCATTCTCTATTGAGACTTCCGGCACGTTTGATCTCGATTGCGAAATTGAGTTTTTCTTAAGTGAAGTGGGACGAGTTCGGTTTGAAATTAAAGGCTCATTTGACCTCGTTGTGTTCAATCGTATGATCAGTGAACGCGTACTTGATTAGGTTATGGGGCTCTTAAACCAGAAAAAAAAAGTAAAGGAAGCAGACAAAAGCGAGCAACGTTGCTGATAGCACTGGGTAGATGATGTATGAGTCTTGCTTGTTGGTTCGTTGAAAACACAACGACACAAGCAGAACATTGTAAACCACGAGCAGCAGGCTGATCATGGTGCCACTGTTTAGGTTGAGGCTAGAGAGTTGGGTAAGAAAAAACGCCAATAATAAATAGTCGAAGATGATTAGCCACAAAAAGGCTTTCTTCAACACATCACGTCTTTTTGTGTCGGGCATTGGCTCGTGCATATTGAACTCTACTAAAAGTCACGGCAATTGGATTAGGGATTAAAAAGGTCACCAGCAGGGCGAGGTGACCTTTGTGGTTTATGGCGTTGACAAGCGTTATAGTGCTTGGATTTTCGCTTCTTGTTTTTCTGCGTCCGTCGAGTAACGGATCACTTCTTGTCGAATAACGGGTTGGTTAAATTCCGCTTTTTGTTTCGCTTTTTGCAGCTCGCTGTCATCTTGATTGCCAAATAAGGTCTCAAGCACTTTTGCTGCTGGTGTTGTCAGAATAAACAGTTCGATTCGACGGTTTTCGCTTGAATCTGGCTCATCTGGGTTCAGCAACGCTTGATCTGACATGCCAGTAACTTGCATGACGCGATCATCAGGCATTCCGCCTTCAACCAGCGTTTTTCTCGCCACATCAGCACGCGATGCCGACAGCGCCCAGTTCGACTGACGACCAAAACGTTTCTTAAACGGAATCGCATCGGTATGACCACTGATGATCAATGGGTTGGTTACTTGCTCGAAAAGAGGGGCAAGTGCCAACAGTAAATCTTCAAAAAATGGCGTAAGCTCGGCTCCACCACGACTGAACATGTGCTGTTTGTAATCGTCTTGCAACACGATACGCAAGCCTTGTGGTGTCACAGTAACGTTGACGTTTCCTTGCGCGTTGATCTGCGCGGTCATCTCTTCGATAACTTTTGCCAGAGCAGCAAGTTGCTCTTGGGTGTCGAAGGTGCCAGGAACTAGAGAGTTAATTTCTGGACCATCACCGTCACCTTGAAAATAAGAGCTCACAACGTGATTGGAATTGTGTTTACTTGGCACAGAAGAGTCCTGTGCCAAGTCGATAGGAGAGATACTTTGTGAGGTATCAAATGGATTGCCGTAACTCTTGTCGAACACGCTTGAGCTATGCAAGTGGGCAACAATCGCTTTACGCTCTTCTTTATCCACCACTTGCATGACCCAAAGCACAAGAAACAGCGCCATTAGGGCGATCATGAAGTCAGCAAACGCGACTTTCCACGCGCCGCCATGAGGTTCGTCATGGCCGTGAGCTTTGGCACGTTTGAACACTACATGCTCTTGTTTTTGCATTATCCCTCCTGTTCAGCTAACCACTTCTCCATTTGGTTGAATGTTGGTTTGATGTCTAGCTGAATGTGTTTACGGCCAGCGTCGATGGCGAGCAATGTTGGCTTTTTAGCGACGTAAGCAACGAGCGTTGCGCGTACGCATTCAAAAGCGGTCATATTACGTTTCACTCGCTGAGCCATGGCGTTACTTAGTGGATCTAGACCACAGTAACAACCAAAAATACCAATGAATGTACCTACAAGGGCAGCGGCTACGTGATAGCCAATGAGCGCAATAGAACCATCTATGGCTTGCATAGTGATGATGATGCCACCAACTGCGGCAAGAATACCGAAACCAGGTAGTGCTTCTGCGGTACGCTGTAATGAGCGTGAAGGCAGCAGCAGTTCGTTCTGGATAGCTTCGATTTCTTGTTCTAACAGTCCCTCTAATTCATGAGGCGACATTTGTCCCATCGCCATTAAACGTAAATTATCAGTAATGAACGAAATCAGACGATGATCCTCAGAAACTAGCGGGTACATCAGGAAGATAGAGCTTTGTTCTGGTGCTTCGATGTGAGAATCCAAAAACTTGAAACCACGGCTACGCGCTGTTTCTAGCAGGTTGTTTAATAGCGCCATCAGCTCCATGTAGTACTCGTACTCTTCAGTTGGACCTTTGATGGTTGCTGGCACTTGTTGGCGCATCTCTTTCAGCACGTGTGGTGGGTTACCAATAATGAGAGAACCCGCTGCCGCGCCGATGATGATCAGAAATTCTGCTGGTTGCCAAATTGCACCTAGCTTACCGCCAGCCCACATGTATCCGCCGAAGACACACACAAGGATAGTGAGGACTCCTAAAAACTTTTGCATCTTGTGACTCCTAAGAGGACATTAATTGGTTGAGTTGTTTCAGCGCTTGTTTATGAAGCTGACAAATTCGAGGTGGCGTCAGATCCAAGACGAGGGCTATTTCGTGTAAATTGAGTTCGTGTTGATAAAACAGCGTCAGTAGCAATTGATCTCGCTTTGACAGTCGGCCTAGTGCGCTGTCTAAGCTACGACGAATGTGCTCGTGCTCCATGCCGTCGTATTGCCCACCAAAGTGGCTGTCGGTGCTGTTTTCCATCAGTTGATCGAGACTTTGCATTTCACCTGCAAGCGCCGCGTTTTGACGGTTGTAATAATCTTGCTCGTCGGTGCCGAGAGCTTTGATGATTTCTGAGTCCGTTGGCATGCGACCTAACGAGCGGGTGAGGTCACGTGTGACGTCGTTAAGCTCATGGGCTTGCTGACGTGTCTTACGTGAGCGCCAGTCTAAACGGCGCAGTTCATCTAAGATCGCGCCACGTACGCGGCAAACCGCAAACGCCGGGAAGTGAGTATCGTCAATGTCTCCATAACGACGTCCTGCTTCAACCAGCGCGATAAGACCAATTTGCTGCATATCTTCGATACTGCAATGGGAAGTGGCATGAACGCGAAGCTGGTTAACTACGCGTTTCACCATCACTTGATGACGTTGCAAAAGTGCGTTTTCATCAATCGGGCGTGATGGTGTGTTCACTTCCTCTGGTGCGGTGTACGTTTCTTGAGGGTTCATGTCTAACATGGTTGTGCTCCGTTATTGCACAACGTATTTCGTCAGCAGTACATCATCGATATCACGCACGATGTCAGTCTTCGCAAAGGCTACCAACAGCGTTTGCTTCACTTCGTTTTGCAGAATATCGATCGCGCCTGTCTGTTGTAGTTCATCGAAAGTTTTGTCGCTAAACAGCTTCAAAAGCGAGTTTTGAACCATTGGCATGTAGTTATCGATGTCTTTAATACGTTCTGGTCGACGGGTCTCAATAGCCAGCTCTAGCATGACAAAGTGCGTCTGTTTCTTGCCTTTAATGCTCAGCACAACTTTGTCTAGAGGGTGAAAGCTTGGGCCTTTGCTGGTTGGTTGTTCAGTCACAAGAAAAGACAAAGGAGAGTTCTCAAGCAGTGAGCTGGTTTCACCTGAATCTTGTGCCTGTTTATTGAGATACCAAATACCACCCATGATGGTGGCGGCCGAAACGAGGGCGCTGGTGATGATCATGGCGATAAACATGGCGATCATTTGTTGTTTGGTCATAACCTTTTTCCTCGATGACTAACTTAGGCTTGAGTGTTCAGCCAGTGTTCTGAATAGTTTGTTGTTGTATTGGATTGAAATGCGCTGGACTCACGTGCAGCGAAAATTGTGGTGTCTTCGTCATTCATCTGTTGTTGATGGCGCTCTTGACCTTGGTCGGCACCTACATTGACATCAACATGGACGAAGTTTTGTTCTTGTAGTTCAGTGCGTAAGCGTTCCGATACTTGCATCAAGGCTTCACGTGTTGCCGCCGTGTTTGCGTTGATCTGTACGCTCAATCGATCGCCCTCAACACGAACGAGTAAATCCAGTTTGCCTAGATCGGGCGGATCGAGACGGATTTTCGCTTCCTGAACACTTTGCTGTGCTTGCAAGGTGACTCGGTCATGCAGCACCTGCATCATCTGCTCGCCCCATTTGCCTGCACTTGTGTCCACTTTCACTGCTGCCCACTCTGAGCCTTGCGTATGAGCATGAGCTACTGTCGCAGCGCTCACTGCTTGAGCGGACGGAGCAGAAGTTTGAACGTTCAGTGGTGCAGTCGTTGCTTGCCCTTGCGCTGGTTGGTTCAACAATGCTTGAAAGTCTACGGCAGAGGTATTCACGCGTGCATTCGCAGAAGCTGTTTGGCTAATTTGAATATCTTGTTGTTGCGGTGATGTGTTTAACAAGGCATTAGCTTGCGCTGGGCTTGTTATTTTTGCTTCACCTTTTACTTCCAACGGATTGACTTTGTTGAACGACGCAACCGATTTCTCAGCCATGTTTAGCATGCCTTGCGTCAAGGTTTGCGCTTGCGCTGCAAGGTCTGGTGTTTCAGTTGGCGTCGTTGCACTCAGAAGAACATTCATTCCAGTGGTGTCAACAGCAGCATTTTCTTCCGTTGTTGCAGTTGTCGCCTCTTTGCGCTCTTCACTTGAGAACGTTTGTGCAGCAAGGCGAAAGCTTGGTACTGCTAGCTTTGATAATGTTGCGGATTGATTCAGAGGTGTATGCCCTGAAGCATTGCGCTGCGAAAAGCCTTGAACGTCTTTTGCTTGCGTGATTCGGCCTTCTGAAGCTGGAGCGGCATTTGACGATGGCATTGAAGAAGAAATCATCATTGTGTCATCTCCATTGTCATCGCTAGTTGATATGCCATAGCACGCTCTTGTTGATCGTTCGCCATGTTCATCTCTTTTTTGAGCTCACCAGTGGCTTTCTCTAATGCAGCAAAAGCATCCGCATGCACGGATTTAGCACGCTGAATCTCAGGTGCTAATTTGGGATCTTTCAAAAACGGCTTATGACTGATAAGCAGCTCTCGAAGCTGCAAATCATGGCGTTTTAGCGCGTGCCAATCCGCCGTCTTAGTGGCGAATTGGATTAGCTGAGATAAGTGACGGAATCGCTCTGGCGACACTTTATGCTTGTTGTCCAAAATTCATCCAACCTTCACGAATATTACCCATTACACGTTCGACGTTCATTAAACGGTCAGCGTCATTTTGTACGCTTGCGTAGTACAGTTCGACTTGACAGAAGTCGTACAGTTGGCGCAAGTTCTCTGCAATTTCGCCACCATTTTCGTCATCAAGGGCACTGGTTAATCCAATTAAAATGTTCATACATTTATTGATGCCAGCGCCTTTCTCTGCCAAACGCTTCGCAGCAAGATGGCCGCGAATGCGTTCAATTTCATCGAGTAAGCCATCAATAAGCATGATGACAAGTTGATGAGGGTTTGCTGCTGCCGCTTGAGCATCGAGGTCGACTTGTTGGTATGAGTCGTAACCGGAGTCCATAAGCATGAGATCTTCTCCTAAAGCCTTAGCCAAACATTGACATGGTTTGGTTCATTTGGGTCATTAATGTATTCATTTGAGTGAATTGTTTTAGGTAACGCTTGTACGACATGTCGTACTTACGTTCTAAAGTGGTTTGTTTGTCTGAGAGGCGATCTAAGTTTGCTTGCAGCGCTTCTTTACGAGATTTGAACGCACCAGAAGAAAATTTAAGGAATGGTTCGGCCATGGCATCCATTGAGTCAAGTAATGCACCGTCGCCATTGAACATTGCTTCTAAGCCTGCGCTATTGTTTTTTTGTGCCTCTGCAAATTTTTCTTGGTCCACTTTCAATTTGCCATGGCGATCCAACGTTACGCCTATTTCGCTTAAGCGCATGCCGCCGTGCTCGCCTCGGACAAGGCTTGATAGTTGGCTTTCAATTGAGCGCATGGTTGGGTCGCTAGCTAGAACACCGCGTTTTTTATCTTCACTGCCGATTTGTGTGTGTTCATCAATTGTAGATATCAAAGTGTTGTAGGCGTCTACGAACTTATTGAGCTGCTCTTTGGTTGCTTCGTCATCAGCGCCGATACCTAAACCAATCGCGGTTTCTCCAGAGGTCTGAGCCTTGGTTACGGTAATGTCTACGCCATCGATAACACCTTCAAACGTATTGCTCGAGTTAGTGAGTTTTAGACCAGTTTTCTCTGCACCCAACCAGATCACGGCATCTTGGGGGGCACTGATTTGACTAAGGTTTGTGAATGCATCTTCAAACCACGCTTGGCCTGTGCCCGTTGTGGACACGTTGATTTGGTTAGCGACGCCGGTTTCAGTGCTTGAAAGCATGAAGTGAGTCTGACCATTTGAGCGTACCAAGGTTGCGTTTACACCTGGGTTATCACTGTTGTTATTGATCGCTTTCGTTAGGTCACTCACCGTCGTTACACCATCACCGTCGGTATCGACCGTTGATAGATCAATCGTCATTGTTTTACCGTTGATGGTGAACTCAAGATTTCCTGTTTTTGGGATTTCAGTGGTTGCGTCTAGATCTGCTGGCATTCCAGTAGAAACTTGGTGTGACGTTGCTACTTGCTCGACGAATATCTGATAACTACCCGATAGAGCCTTAGCGTCTGCATTTGCAGTAAAGTAGCCTTCTTGAGAGATGGAGGTGGAGTTTTTAATGATGCTGTTTGTGCTGCTGTTCATTTCGTTGAGCGCAGTGCGGAACTCGCGCATGGCACTCTCAACTTTACCCAGAGCAGATAGCTGAGATTGATACGTATTGGTTTGCAGTTGGTAGCGTTGTTTAAAAGGTTGAATTTCGATCTGCGCGAACTGGGCTGCAAAGGTTGCTGGATCTATTGAACTCACGAGCTTACTCCCTCTCTCATTGGTAATTGGCGTAACTCTATGCCTTGAAAGTATGTCTTATCGCAAGATACGTGCCGAACTTAAATGTATTTATAAAACATTGACTTGCGATACTATTTAAATTTGAGAGGAAGTAGATTTTCCACCTTATGTGTTCCGCCTTCCTCTCGAAAACATCTAGTGTTTCCCTATAAGACAAGGCGACTAAAAAGCGGAAAATATTTAATTCATTTTAGGAATGTGACGTGTTGATTAAGCCGTTAATAAAGCGCTGCTTTAGGTGTTTCCTGCTATGTAAATAGGACTATTCCTACAGAGGAAGTACATCGATTTTTGGTATCTTTTAACTCGGCATATTTTGGTGTTTTAGCGCACCTTACCAACGTCAGGCTATCACTTAGAAAAGAACGACAGAAATGAATGAATTTGTTTTACGACTAATGAAATGCGCTCGATCTTACGAGACATTTATTAGTGCTAAGTTACTGAGCAAACAAAATATTAATGCGGATGAATTGGCCAGTATCCAGCAGGAAGCGATATCCACTTTCCCTGAGTTAAAAACTTATCAACAAGGACAGGGAAGCGAGACAGTTGAATTGGAGCTATTTAACAAAGTACTTCACAACATGATGCGAAAAATAGGCTTTAGGGTTCCTGAAGAGCAATGCGGGAATACAAGCTCTATTTATATACGTAGGTGATAAAAAAGCCTCCCATAGGGAGGCTTTTGCTTTTTGTACATATTAACAATATCGTACGTTCTAATTCGTTATTAACGAAGTAGAGACATTGCCATACTAGGTAGCTGGTTAGTTTTAGAAAGAACTGTAGTACCAGCTTGCATAAGCATTTGGTTCTTAGTCATGTTTGAAGATTCTACTGCGAAGTCTGCATCCATGATACGGCCTTTAGCTGCAGAAGTGTTCTCAACCATGTTGCCTAGGTTAGTCATTGTGTGCTCTAGACGGTTGATGTTTGCACCAAACTGCGCACGAGTAGCACCGATATCTTCGATAAGGCCACCAGCATCGCTGATTTTATCAAGAGCTGCTTTAGCTTTAGTTGCGTCACCGATACCGTCAGTGATAGCTGCGTCAGCAAGTGTAGCTGCTACTTTTTTGATGCTTGCAGATGCGTCTACGTCTAGAGTTTCAGCTGAAGAAGCACCGATTTGGAAAGTAACTGCGCCCGCTTCAAAACCACCACCAGCTGCTAGTAGTTTTTGACCACCAAAAGATGTGTTGCCCATGATGTTGTTTAGTTCAGCTGAAAGCTGTTTGAACTCAGCGTCCATTGCTGCGCGGTCTTTATCACTGTTTGAACCGTTCAAAGATTGTGTTGCAAGGTCGTTCATACGGTAAGTGATGTTGGTCATCTCTTCCATTGCACCTTCAGCAGTTTGCATCATAGAGATGCCGTCTTGAGCGTTACGCATTGCTACAGACATGCCGCGAGTTTGAGCTTCCAAACGGTTAGCAATTTGTAGACCTGCAGCGTCATCAGAAGCTGAATTTACGCGGAAACCCGTGCTTAGACGCTCCATCGCAGTATTTAAAAGACCACTTGTGCTGTTTAGAGTGTTTTGAGTTACAAGTGATGCGTAGTTAGTGTGCATTGATAAAGCCATCTTAGTCTCCTTAGTTTATCACTATTTCTTTCAGGCCTTGGGATATTCCCTAGTCACTAACTAGAGGCGGTCGCTTGCCACTAATGATTAATTTGAAAATTAAAAATTTTCTAAAAAAGATCAAAATTGATGATTTTTAGTGACTTGCATTCCACTAAGTTGGGGTTTGTTACCGTTTTAGCGTTAGTTTCCGATGTGTTTTGATCGGCATAAGATTAAGGCAGAGAGAAAATCTAAAACGAGAAAAGTAAAAAAGCGCGAATCATTCGCGCTTTTTAGTTTAGCCATGAGGGTTGGGTTTCAGCTATTCCTCATCAAAGGAACGGAAAGACAGGGAAGTAGGGATGTCACTGAAGTAACCAAAGTAATAACTTGCACCGAGCAGTCGATAGCGGTTGAGTTCGACTTGGCTTGCAACGCGACCAGCAACCCACTGGTATTTGTGTTTTCTTAGAAATCGCGCAATGGGTAAAAATGAGTGTTGATCTTGTTTGTTCTCTATCGTTACCGAGAGTTTGATCATATCTGGATCAAATTCAGCAATACGCTCAAAATGCGTTTGGGATGTGGCTACTTCAAACCACAATGCAAACGCATTTTCCTTCAGTTTTTCGACAAGCGTTTCCATGCGTTCGTGAAGGCACAATGTTTCATCTGCTTGTAAGGATGGGATGACATGCTGGAAAGCGGCTGAGTGAAACTGAACCATCTGCTCAAGAAAATACACGCCCGGATCCCACAGCAGTGCATCGACGCGAATGGGTACGACGACGTTGCTGATTAAATCTGGATGAAAAGCTTCTAATTGAAATTGAGTTTGTCGTAAGGCGAGATAAAGGCTGAACAAATCTAAGCAGTATTGCATTTGTTCGGAAAGCTCAAACTGATAAACGCTTTGCTCTCCGCGCAATCCGAATCTCAAAGTGAGGTGTTGGTACACCACCTCACCGGATTGAGTTTCACGAATGGCTTGGCAAGCGTGTTGGATGTCATTATGTTTGAGTGCTTCAAATACCAATTGATCGTCGTCCGTGACGATGTGTTGTACCGCGAGACTACAAAGATATTCGTATATCGCGTGTGTTGAAATAAGATTAACCAAGGTTTCCTACCACATTGATCTGTTTGTTTTCTGGAATTTCGTTGTAAGACAGCACAGCCAATCCTTGAGTGAAAGTACGCGCATAACGCGCCAGTAGTGGGCGTAATTGCGGCATTACAAGTAGTATTGGCGGTAAGCCTTGCTGCTTAAGTTGTTGTCGAATCAAAGGTAAGTTTTGTTGGAACTGACCAAGAATATTCGGTTCGATTGGGAAACTATCGAGAACCACTGTACCTGAAGCTTGCGCTTGTTGCAGCGACGTCAGTAGCATTTGCTCCAATTCATCCGATAAAGCGTAAACATTGAGCTCAGGTTTTTGTCCTGCAATTAAGTTAACCAGCGTGCGTTTTAGTGCGCAGCGAACATCAGCCGCTAACAAAATCGGGTCTTTCGTGTTTTCTGAAGACTCCAGCATGGTATTCGCAATGGTTCGGATGTCTTTTAGTGGCACCTGATCAAGCAATAGCTGGCGGTACACTTTGAGCTGTTGAGCTGGGTTTAGCGCAGCTGCTAAGGCTTCTGCCAATTTCGGTGCTTGTTGGGTTAAGCGCTGCGTCATCGCTTCTACATCATCGTGTGTAAACAATTCTGCAAGGTTGGTTTTCATGATTTTGCTGATGTGCGTTGCGATCACGGTACCGTCGTCCACGACTTGGTAACCCATGTTGAGCGCTTTCGCCTTGTCTTGGTGTTCAATCCAAACCGCAGGAAGTTGGTAAGCAGGATCGCTCCCTAGAATGCCATCGATTTCACCGTAGGTGTCGCCAACGGCAATCGCCATTAAACGCTCTGGTTCGATGAAGCCCTGCTCAATCACTTCGCCATTAAGAGAAATGGTGTATTGGTTCGGTTTTAGGCTTAGGTTATCGCGAATGCGAACTTCTGGTAGAAGAAAACCTACCTGTTCTGAGAGGTTACGACGTACACCACGAATACGTTGCGAAAGTGGCGCACCTTGATCCTTGTTTACCAAGTGAACAAGACGGTAACCAAGCGCAAGAGACAGGGTGTGCACGTGTGGGATGTCGTCCCATGTGAGTGGTGTGTCTTCCTCTTGCATGGCTTGAGAAAGTGCTTCCACCTGTTCGATTTGCGTGTCTTGAACTGGTTTCTTACTTTGTCTCCAACCTGCAAACCCTAGTGCGCCAGCAAATGCAAAGAATGCAAGGTGCGGCATGCCCGGAACCATACCAATGACCGCCATGATCCCTGCAACCGTAAACAAGGTTGCTGGAGTTGCGAGCAACTGTTTCTGCATGGTTTCTGACATGCCGTTGTCGCTGTCATTGATGCGAGTCACAATGATTGCAGCTGCGGTTGCCAGTAATAGCGATGGAATTTGCGCTACCAAGCCATCACCGATGGTTAGCAGTGCATAAGTTTTGAATGCTTCAGACGCTGGTAAGCCGTGTTCGAAAACACCGATGCTGATACCACCGATGATGTTGATGAATAGAATCAACAGACCTGCGACTGCATCACCGCGAACAAATTTCGACGCACCGTCCATTGAGCCGTGGAAGTCGGCTTCGTTCGCAACTTCTTTACGGCGCAGACGAGCGGTTTCTTGATCAATCAAACCGGCGTTTAAGTCCGCATCGATCGCCATTTGTTTACCCGGTAGGGCATCCAATGTAAAACGCGCGGAGACTTCTGAAATACGTTCACCACCTTTGGTGATAACCACAAAGTTAATGATCATCAAGATGATGAAGACCACCATACCGACAACGTAGTTGCCGCCGATCACCACTTCACCGAAAGCTTGAATGACTTTACCGGCGGCATCGCCACCGTTATGGCCTTCTAGCAATACGATTCGGGTTGAGGCGACGTTCAGCGTTAGGCGAAGTAAGGTTGCCACCAACAAAATGGTTGGAAAAACAGAAAAGTCGAGTGGTCGCTTTGCTGTGGTACTGACCAGCAATACCAAGATCGCCAATACGATGTTAAAAGTAAACAGCGCATCCAATAGCAATGGTGGTAATGGCAAAATAACCATCGCCAGAATCATCAGCAAAACAATGGGGATGCCAATGTAGCCTTTGGTTGAGGTTTGAAGTTGTTTTAACCGAGTAAGCATACTTTCGTGTCCTTGGATAAACGCGGGTTAATCAGTGCTGCAAGTGTTTTGGAATTGAAAAATGAGGCAAAGGTGTCGGCTTTTTTCCGTCTCCTTTACGAAAGGCTTTCAACTGCAAAACGTAAGTAAGAATGTGTGCCACGGCGATATAAAGTTGGCTTGGAATCGCTTGCTCTATCGCGGTGGTGTGATAAATCGAACGTGTCAGAGGTGGGGAGTTAATGATTTCCACCTGATTTTCTCGCGCGATACGTTGAATGTGCATGGCTGTTTCATCGACGCCTTTGGCGACCACAAATGGTGCATCTGAGAGCGACGGCTCATATTTTAGAGCGACTGCATAGTGAGTTGGGTTTGTGATCACTACGTCGGCGGTCGGTACCATTTTGTCGATTTTTCGGCGCGCAAACTGCTGCTGAATTTGGCGTATACGTTGTTTTACTTCCGGGCGGCCTTCGTTGTTTTTGAATTCTTCCTTCAATTCTTGCTTAGTCATGCGAAGTTCTTTGAGGTGTTCCCAACGTTGGTAAGGAATATCAATCACACCAAACAACAGCAAAGCAAATCCCATCAAGAGCAGTCCTTCAAACAAGATAGACATCACCATTGAAAAACCTTGGTTAAGCGGAAGGTTTTGAATGCCTAACAATGGCTGAAGGTGATTGTCCAAGTAGCCGTAAAGGATGCCGAAAATCACTGTTACTTTGATTGTCGACTTAACCAGTTCCACCAACGAACGCGTTGAGAAAATACGCTTAATGCCGCTGAGCGGGTTGAGTTTACTCAGTTTTGGTAACATGTTTGCGGGACGAAACATCCATCCGCCCAAGACCATACTGCTACCGAACGTCACGATGATGATAACCGTGAAAAGTGGCAACAGCATTTCGATGATCATGCCAAGGCTCTGACCCACTTGTTCTACCATTTGCTGTGGGTTTTCTAGGTCGGCTTTCGTCAACGACATGTTATAGCGAAAAATGCCGAACATGCTTTCCCAGATGCTATTGATTTGAGAGTAAAAATACAGCGCTACAGCCATAAAAATGACTGCAGTGGTGAACTCTTTCGCTCGTGGAATTTGGCCTTCCTGGCGGGCTTTTTTAACTTTCTGGGGGGAGGCCTTTTCGGTTTTGTCTTGTGACGACTGATCGCTCATGCGCCCCCCAACATAAAGTTGTTTAAGTGTCGGATCGTCTCATGCACCAGCGCGGTGTAGCGGCCCGGAACACCGGAAACAGAAATCAAAACACTGAACAGGCCAAGTAGCATGGTCATCGGAAAACCTAGCGCATAAACGTTCAGAGACGGTGCGGCGCGGTTCATCACACCAAAACTGATGTTCGCCAACAACATTGACACGATGGCGGGCAGCGCAAGTGCGAGAGAAGCGGCAAACATCCAACCAAACACGTTGATCACGCCTTGCAGTGATAGGGCCGTGATGCCTGAGCCAACAGGCCACACCACAAAACTCTGAATAACGATGTCGATCACCAGTAAGTGCCCTTCTAGTGACAAAAAGAGTAAGGTCGAAAAAATCAAAAAGATACGGCCTAGAATCGCCACCGACAGACCATTCACAGGGTCGTTCATCATTGCCATACCCAAACCCATCTGCAAAGAAATGGTTTGGCCGAGCATGGTGAACACGTTAAACAGCATGTGCAGAATCAGACCGAACATCAAACCCCAAATCGCTTGCTCAAATGCGAGAAACAAAGAGGTTAATGAGAAGAGTTCAACCGCAGGCATTGTTGGCATTAATGGCGCTGTGATGACCACGATAGAGAGTGCTAATAAGCTGCGAACCCAAATCGGAATCAACGCGTCACCAAAAAATGGCATGGATAAAAATACCGCTCCCACACGAAAAAACGGCCACCAAAGTTGACCGAGAATTGCAGAGAGGTCTGCAAATGTGATGGCCATCAGCCAATCATCCCCGGAATGTTGTGGAACAAGAAATCAAACAACTCCATGATTTTGCGAAGAATCCAGTGTCCTGCAAAAATCACCATCAACAGAGTGACGATCAGACGTGGTAAAAAGCTCAATGTCTGTTCGTTGATTTGCGTTGCCGCTTGGAATACCGCAATACCCAAACCCACAATCAGGCCTGGCACTACCAGTACGGCCACCATCAAGATGATGAGCCATACCGCATCAGAAAATAGAGTAACGGTTAATTCAGGTGTCATTATGGGCTCCTGTTAACCGAAGCTGGCTGAAAGAGTGCCGACCGTCATCGCCCAGCCATCGACCAGAACGAACACCACCAACTTGAATGGCAAAGAGACGATAAGTGGTGAAAGCATCATCATACCCATGGCCATCAAGACGCTAGCGACCACCAAGTCGATGATCAAAAACGGAATGAACAGCATAAAGCCGATTTGGAACGCAGTTTTAAGCTCACTGATCACAAACGCAGGAAGAACAACGGCAAACGAGATGTCTTCTACTTTTTGATCGAGCGGCTCATTGGCAATTCGCAACATTTGCTCAAGAGAGCTCTGATGGGTTTGCGCCAACATGAAGTTGCGCACGGGCTTTTCCGCCACGGAAAATGCTTGAACCAGCGTAATTTCACCATTGTCGTATGGTTGGAATGCGTTCTCGTAGATATCCGTCCAAACTGGGCGCATGATGAGCAGAGTAAGCGTTAATGCAATACCCACTAACACGCGGTTTGGCGGGCTCTGCTGCAAACCAAGCGCTTGGCGCAAGATAGCCAGCACCACAATAATGCGTGTAAAGCTCGTCGCCATCAAAATGAAAGCAGGAAGGAAACTGAGCGCCGTCATCAACAAAAGAATTTGTAGTTTAACGCTATACTCTTGTTGTGCGTCGCCGTCCGTAACGGACAGAATTGTTAAGCCGTTGTCTGCTGCCATTGTTGGGAATGCAAACAAAAGTGACACCAATACCAACAAAGGTAACCAACGATGCCAAGCGCTCAGATTGTTCATTGTACTGCCTACCAAAAATTATCGACCAACGCCGCTTAATGCCGAATCGTGTACGTCAATCAAGCGAAGACCGTATTTGTCATTAACGACAACTACTTCCGCATGGCCAAGTAGGGAACCGTTCACTTTTACGTCCAATGGTTCGCCGTTCAGCTTTTCAAGTTCAATGACGGTGCCTTCGCCCGCTTTCATCAAGTCACCAAGTGGAATCTCTTTACTTGCGACTTCAAGCGTGACAGTCACAGGGATGCTTTTGAAAAAGCTCAGGTCGCGCTCTGCAGCAACAGGTTCAGGTTGGCGCGTTGTTTCAGCGTCAAAGTCTTCTAATTGAAAATCATCAAAGTTCAGTTCATCTGTGTCGAACGCTTTAGTTTCAGGCGCTTCGCTCATCGCTGCGTTTCCTTATCCGGGTTAAAAATCAAAACAAGCTGTCCGTCTTGCTCAGCAATACGGCCAGTAAAGAGAGGTTGATTGCCAATGCTTACCGGTACGGTATTCAGTAATTCGATTGGCATGATGTCATCAGGTTTTAGGCTGACCACGTCACTTAGAGCCATCGTTTTTTTACTCAATACCACGTTAAGACGAACTGGCGTTGATTCTAGGGAACGACAAAAAGGTTCATACAAATCCACGTCTGATTGCAGCTCAAGCTGTTCAATCAAGGTTTGGATCAGATGCGTGTCCAGTTTTAAGTACATCGACCCTTGATAACCTTCAAAGGTGATATTTAATTGGACACATAAGCCTATGCCGCGTGGAGCTTCATACTCACATGCTTCCCACATGTCTTGCGGTGCTAGCCAACCGATAATAATGCGGCTGATTCTTTCCTGTAGGCGAAGATCACTGGCAGTCAGTGTTGCGACTGAACGCTCTGTATTAGCGCCATAAAAACGGTCTGCTAATTTAACGAGAGTCTGAGTATCACCGTGAACAAATACCATGCCACCTTCTTGGTGCTTATGGGTGGATGTCTGATCTTTGTCCATCATTGCAGGAGAGAATCGATGCAGGTCTACGGAGGTTAAGCTAGCTTCCACTTTGTTTGTACTGAGCCAATTTTGCAATTCATTCGTTAGGCTTGAACAAGATTCTGAAATTAAATTTTCAAGCTTATCTCGAATGATATGAATAGGCTTGCCTAATAATTCGACATCAAGAGGTTTGATATCGGAAATAGACTCACTAACTCTAGTTTCCATTTATATTTTACCGTGCGTTAACAAACTAAGTTCTTCTAACTTAATATTCGGTAGTCTACACAGAGTTTTTCATGATGTTTTAGTTTTAACTTCGAATTATGTGACTTTAGTTCACATGTTGCTTATGTCAGTACATACGAAGCTTTTAATAAAAATTAAAAAGGGTTAGTTTCATTTATAAATCGGTTAATAAGTAAAAATAACAATTTTTGAGCAATCTTTGTTGTTATTTCACCAGGATCCTCTATCTGGTGACTAACGTGATTATTATAAAAATATTAATATAACTAGTTGTTTTATTGGTCTTATCTCGTTTGTTTTATGGGTGTTCCAGCTCATGCTAAACGTTTGCCAATCAATTTAAATATTTCAGAATAGGTAATTAACATGATTAGCTATGCCAGTTATAGAGCTTCAGTGGCATATTTAATTAAACTGCTTAAGTCATGGAAATGTAAGATATACCTTTCCTTTCGTAGTTTGATAATAATTTGTAACGTCTTTTTTTCTTTGGGTTTGGTCAATTTTAATCCAGCCATGTCTGGTGAGGTATTGACAGTTCCAATGGATATTTCTAATTGGTCTTTCAAAGGAAATAAATTTGAGTGCAACCTGATGCATTCAAAAATTCCAATGGGGAAGTTTTATTTCCGTGCGGAACCAAATAATCAAATTTTATTTATTTCCGATATACGCAACGAAGGGAATAAATGGCAAGGTGTGACATTAATTAGTCAAAATGCACCGTGGGATAAAGAGCTTTATAGAAAAGTCGAATCTTCTCTTACAGTTACCAAGCCTTCTCGTCGATTTGTATTCCGTAAAGGCGCCCCCTCATTAATGAAGGCGATTGCCGGTGGTAGTTGGATTACGTTGGTATTGGAAGGAAAAGATGCTTCCGCTTTGTCAGAAGTAAGAATCCCAACAATTCAAATTCAAAAGGCACTGAGCGAATTTAATGCGTGTCTTGAGCGACTACCGAAACTTTCGTTCTCACAAGCAAGAGACATCGTTTTGCCTTTTCAATTCGGTCAGAAAACACTAAATGCGACTCAGCAACAGACGTTAGCTGCGCTCTATAGCTATCTTTCTGTTGATGACCGAGTGACGAAAGTGCTAATCGATGGCCATACCGACAATGTTGGACCAAGGCTCACCAACCTTTCGGTATCACGTTTACGTGCTCAACAAGTGGCCGATGCACTGATTGCTCACGGTGTAAACCCAAATATTATCGAAGTCAGATCTCATGGTGACCGATATCCGGTCGCAAATAACAATACAGCAGCTGGTCAGGCAAAGAATCGACGTGTGACGTTACGCCTAGTCAGAGACAACGAACGCACCATAGAAAAAAACACCATGTACGTACAACAACAGACTCAACAAAAGAAGGTTAAGGTTCAATGATGACGAAAACGAATATTTTGTTGGTTGAGCCGAACGAACACCTTGCTCAACCTGTACTGGATGTGCTGAAGAATGCCGGTTACACCGCAAAGCACACACGTACAGGGCGAAGCGCACTGTTAGAAGAGCGCGCAAGCATCACGTTAGTGAGCTCTACGCTACCGGATATGTGCGTACGTGAGTTTGTTGCGTGTCACCAGAAGCAGCGTAATGCTGGCGTTGTGATTGCGATTGTGGATCAAGAACAAGGCGTTTTGGCTGCAGAGACTATGAAGTCGGGCGCGACCGATTACTTGTTGCGTCCGTTTGAAGCGAATCAGCTCATCAATTTGCTAAAGCGTGTTGAAGCTCTTGGCAAACCAATGGCGAACATTGTGGCTGAGTCATGGCGCAGTAAGCAGGTGCTTCAATTGGCGCACCGTGCAGCGTGTACGAACGCGAGTGTGTTGATCACGGGTGAGTCTGGTACGGGTAAAGAGGTGCTAGCTCGATATGTACACGAACACTCTCCTCGCATTAATGGCCCATTTGTTGCAGTGAACTGTGCCGCGATTCCTGAATCGATGCTAGAAGCGGTGCTTTTTGGTCATGTGAAAGGCGCGTTTACTGGCGCGACGAATTCGCAAAGCGGTAAGTTTGAAGAAGCAAACGGCGGCACGATTTTGTTAGATGAAATCGGTGAAATGTCTCCTGCAGTCCAAGCCAAACTTTTGCGCGTACTTCAAGAGCGAGAAGTGGAACGTGTGGGCAGTCACAAAGCCATCAAGCTTGATATTCGAGTGATTGCAGCAACCAACAAAGATTTACGCGAAGAAGTGCAAAAAGGCACCTTCCGTGAAGATCTTTACTACCGATTGGATGTGTTGCCATTGCATTGGCCACCACTTCGCGAAAGAAAAGAAGACATTTTACCGATCAGCCAATTCTTCGTTGAAAAATATCAAGATAGCAGCCGCTGTCACTTATCTCAGGATGCGATCAGCGCTCTGAGTCAGTACCACTGGCCGGGCAATATTCGTGAATTAGAGAACGTTATTCAACGTGCCTTGGTGATGCGCCATGGTGACTACATTACAGCGCACGATCTGATGTTACCGATTGAACTCATTGCCCCAGTGCCTTCCATGGAGCCAAAGTCCAGCTTTGGTCATGTAGAAGCGAAGAAGCAGGCTGAATACCAATTTATTTTGGACAAATTACGTCAGTTTGGTGGAAACCGAACCAAAACCGCAAACGCCTTGGGAGTATCAACCCGAGCGCTACGTTACAAGCTCGCAGCCATGCGAGAACACGGTATTGATTTACAGTCGGCTCTAGGCTCGGCTGCCTAATAGGAGAAAAATATAGATGGCAAGTCAACCTACTAATGCGGTCTCGGCAGAGCAACTCATGTTGTCAAAAATGCAGGCGATGCAGGCTCAAGTGCAGCCGCCTGAATTTATCGTGAGTGCCAACCCTTTAGATCAACAAGCACTGAATGCTCCACTGTCGTTTTCTCAAGCGATGACGAACGTGTTGGATACAGTCAATCAACATCAATCTGCGGCCAGTCAAAAAATGACGGCGGTAGAAACTGGGCAAAGTGACGACTTAGTTGGCGCAATGGTCGCAAGCCAGAAAGCCAGCTTATCGTTCAACGCTCTTATGCAGGTGCGCAACAAAGTGGTTGCCTCTTTTGAAGATATTATGAAGATGCCGGTGTAATTCATGTCAGAACTAACCCCCCAAGTTGCAGGAAATACGGCCATGACGACCAGCACGACACAAGCGTTCTCGCCAGCAGGCAACATGGACGACGTGACAAATAAGCTTAAGCAGCTTTGGTCAAGTAGCCAACGAAATCTTGTTCTATCCGCTGTTCTCGCGGCGATTGTAGCGGCGATCATTGTGGTTGCGCTTTGGAGTTCCTCTCAAAGCTTCCGTCCGCTTTACAGCCAACAAGAGCGATTCGATATTGGCGAGATTGTCTCGGTCTTAGAGAGTGAAGGTGTGAGCTACCGCATGCAGGAGCAGAACGGCCAAGTGCTGGTTCCTGAAGGTGAGGTGGCTCGCATTCGTATGTTATTGGCGTCAAAAGGCGTAAAAGCGAAACTGCCAACCGGATTGGATTCGCTGAAAGAAGACAGCTCATTAGGTACCAGCCAGTTTATGGAGACTGCGCGTTACCGTCATGGTTTAGAAGGTGAGTTAGTACGCACTATCATGTCGCTAAACTCGGTAGCGAATGCGCGTGTTCACCTTGCGATTCCTCGTCAAACTTTGTTTGTACGCCAAAACGGTGAAAACCCGTCTGCATCTGTCATGCTCGAACTCAAACCGGGTGAAGACCTTAAGCCAGAACAGGTTGAAGCGATCATCAACTTGATCGTCGGCAGTGTGACGGCGATGAAGCCTGAGTTTGTTTCTGTCATCGATCAATATGGCCGACTGTTGAGTGCAGATGTGGCGTCGGCAGAAGCGGGCAAAGTAAACGCGAAGTATCTGGAATACCAAAAGAACGTTGAGAAGCAAATCATCCAACGTGCGGCAGACATGCTAACGCCGATTGTTGGCCCTAGTAATTTCCGTGTTCAGGTTGCAGCCGATATGGACTTCAGCCAAGTGGAAGAAACGCGAGAAATCCTTGATAACGCGCCAGTGGTTCGTAACGAACACACCATTCAAAACAATTCGATTGACCAAATCGCGCTTGGCGTACCAGGTTCTCTCAGCAACCAGCCTCCAGTGACTGGTGACGCGGCGACAAACGACAGCCAAAACACCAATGCGCGTTCTGAAGTGAATCGTCAATATGCGGTTGGCAGCAGCGTGCGCCGTACTCAGTACCAACAAGGTCAGATTGAGAAATTGAGCGTATCGGTTCTATTGAACTCAAAAGCATCGCCAGACGGCGTGGCTTGGAGCGATGCAGACAAAGCGCAAATCTCTACCATGATCACCGATGCCGTTGGCATTTCAGCCGCGCGAGGTGACAGCTTGAGCTTGATGAGCTTCAACTTCACACCGATTGATATCGACGCGCCAACAGCTCTGCCTTGGTGGCAAGACCCTACGGTTCAACAGCCATTACGTTACGTGATCGGTGGGATGTTGGGCTTGGCGATGATCTTCTTTGTGCTGCGTCCATTGATCATGCACCTAACCGGCGCAGACAAGCCAGTGCCTGAACTGAACTTTGCTGAGCCGCCACAAGAAGAGCCAGATTACGACAACTTACAAACACGTGAAGAGCGTGAGCATGAAGAAGTGCTTAACCGTCGTCTGTCTGAAAAAGGCATTTCTGCCTCGACGGGTCTGGATGTGAACAGCGACATGCTGCCTCCGGCAGGTTCTCCACTAGAGATTCAATTGAAACACCTACAGCTTATTGCTAATGAAGAGCCAGAGCGCGTAGCCGAAATACTGAAACAATGGGTAAACATCAATGAACACAGCTCAGTTGACGTCAAAACAAACGCTTAGTTATGTAGAACAAACCGCGCTTGTGCTACTGGGCATGGGCGAGGATGCTGCGGCCAAAGTGTTGCAGCATTTCACCCGCGATGAAACACAGCGTGTGACTCGCGCAATGGCGAAACTGAATGGCATAAAAAGCGATTCAGCACGCGGCGTGATTCAAAACTTCTTTGAAGATTTTCGTGAGCACAGTGGCATTCGTGGTGCATCGAAAGAGTACTTGTCGAACACCTTGCGTAAGGCGCTCGGTAACGATCTTGCTAAAGGTCTGTTGAACAACCTGTACGGTGACGAAATTCGCAACAACATGCAGCGTCTGCAATGGGTAGAGGCTGAAACGCTGGCGCGATTTATCGTCAACGAGCACCCGCAGATGCAAGCCATTTTCTTGGCTTATCTGCCAGCGGATAGCTCATCTGCTGTGCTGAAGCATCTGCCGCAAGACTACCATGATGAAATCATCTTCCGTATTGCGCAGCTACAAGACATCGATCACCAAGTCGCGACCGATCTGCATGAACTGGTTGAACGTTGTATCGAAAAAGTGTCTGCAAGCCAAAGTGTACCGCTTTCTGGCGTTAAGCAAGCGGCAGACATCATCAACCGCTTTGAAGGCGACCGTGGTTCACTGATGGAAATGCTCAAACTGCATGATGAAGAAGTGGTTAACGCCATCGAAGAGAACATGTTTGACTTCATGGTGCTGGGCCGTCAACGCGAAGAAACCATGGACATGCTCGTACAGCAAATTCCACTCGAGCTTTGGGCTACGGCACTGAAAGGTTCGGATATCACGTTGCAGCAAGCGATCAAACGCTCAATGCCACAACGTATGGTGAAAGCGCTAGAAGACGATATGGAAGCGCGTGGTGCAGTTGCACTAAGTCGAGTTCAGAAAGCGCGCCAAGACATCATGCAAATGGTGCGCGAGCTTGATGAGTCGGGTGAAGTTCAGTTGCTTCTATACGAAGAGCCAACGGTGGAATAAAGCATGGCAGAACAAAGATCGAACATTATGCGACTGCCTCCAAGTGGTTACCGTTTACACCGTTTTCCGCCGTTGGCTCAGCCAGTTGCGGTTGATGAAGAGTTCGGCTTGGACAACCAAGGTTGGCAAGAGTCGCAAGTGGACATTCAGCAGCAACTTGAAGCAGGTTTCCAACAGGGGCTGCAACAAGGTCATGAAGAAGGTTTACGCCAAGGTATTGAGCAAGGTAAGCAACAAGGCTTGCTCGATGGTCAGAAAGAAGGCTTCCAGAAAGGATTTGTTTCTGGTGAACAAGCTGGTAAGCAAGGCTTTTTAGAAGCGGCGAAGCCAGTTAATGATTTGTTCCAAGCCTTGTCTCGCTGGCAAAGTGAAAAAGAGCAGCAGCAACGCCACATGATTTGTGAGTTGGTACAGAAGGTAGCTCAGCAAGTGATTCGTGCCGAGCTTACTCTGATGCCACAGCAAATTCTGGCGCTGGTGGATGAAACACTGTCTGCGATGCCGGGCAAAGCGGAAACCGTGACGGTTCATCTCAACCCACAAGATCTAGAACGCATTACGCACATTAACGCGGATCTGCCTAAGTCTTGGAAGCTGGTTGCCAACAACGAACTGCCAATAGGTGGTTGTCAGTTAGTGACGGATGATGCGGAAGCAGACGCCAGTTGTGACTCACGCTTAGAGGCGTGCATGGACAACGTAAAACAGCACTTGTTAGACGAAGTCAGCATTCCACAGGTTGAGTCTGAAAATGAGTAGTACATTAAGCCACGAACTATTAAGTGAGCGTTTGAGCGATGCATTAGCATCGCTTGATTCTATTCCTGTTGCGCGAGTAACCGGACGCTTGATTAAAGTGAACGGCTTGATGTTACAAGCGGTTGGATGTCGTTTTAAGCTTGAGCAACGTTGCTTAGTGGAAACCGCCGAAGGCGATATGATCGAAGCACAAGTGGTCGGCTTTGATCATACCGTTGCGTACTTAATGCCAATCCGCCGTTTAGGCGGTTTGTTTGCCGGTGCGAAGGTGATCCCATTAGACGGCGACAGTACCGTGCAACTCAGCTCTCAGTGGATGGGGCGCGTGGTGAACGGCTTAGGCGAGCCATTGGATGACGGCATGCCGCTTAAAGGAGGCGATCGTGTTTCACTTGAACCTAAACCGATCAACCCCCTTAAGCGTCGTCCTGTCGATACCCCGCTTAATGTTGGCGTTCGTGCGATCAACGGTTTGCTGACGGTCGGTAAAGGTCAGCGTATTGGTCTAATGGCGGGCAGTGGTGTTGGTAAAAGTGTGTTGATGGGGATGATCACCAAAAACACGGAAGCGGACGTCATTGTGGTGGGTTTGATTGGTGAGCGTGGTCGAGAAGTTCGTGAGTTTATTGAACGCAACTTAACGCCAGAAGCGAGAGAAAAAGCCATCATCATTGCAGCTCCTGCGGATGAATCACCATTGATGCGACTTAGAGCGACACTGCTTTGTCACCGCGTCGCGGAGTATTTCCGAGATCAAGGCAAAGATGTACTTTTGTTGATGGATTCCCTAACGCGTTACGCGATGGCTCAACGTGAAATCGCGTTATCTTTGGGGGAACCACCAGCGTCGCGCGGCTATCCGCCTTCGGTATTCAGTGTGTTACCGCAGCTATTAGAGCGAGCGGGTAACAGTGAAAATCCTCATGGCAGCTTAACGGCGATTTACACTGTACTGGCGGAAGGCGACGATCAGCAAGACCCAGTCGTGGACTCTGCTCGTGCCATTTTGGATGGACACGTTGTGTTGTCGCGCCAGCTGGCGGAACAAGGGCATTATCCGGCGATTGATATCAACGCTTCTATCAGCCGTTGTATGAGCACTTGTACGCAACCTGCTCATTCCACCATCGCAAACAACTTCCGCCAAATGTACTCCAATTACCTTCAGGTGAAAGAGTTACTGCCGCTTGGTGGCTATCAACCGGGTCAGGACCCTGAGTTGGATCAGTCTGTGTCGATGTATCCGCATTTGCGTTCGTACTTACAGCAATCAGCGAACGAGGCGGTGGATTACACCACAAGTTTGACTGAGCTGGCTCAAATGTTCCAAGGCGCACAGTAGAGAGCAAATGCAGCGATGAAAGCCAAACTTAAAGCGGTCGGCAAACTGCAACAAATGGAAGAAAAGCAGCGTGATAGGGTCGGGCAACAGCTCGACGCTATGCGTCAGCGTCACAATCATCTTTCAACGCAGTTGCAACAACTTTCAGCTCTCAAAGGACACGCTGGTCAATCGGCGTTGTCCTCTCCGTCTTTGAATAGCGCGGCGTTGATGAACTTCAACCGCGTTGATCAGATGCTGCAAAGAATGCTTCGTCACCACGAGCAAGAACAAGCGGTGATGCAAGCCGAATGTGCATCAGTACAAAAAACGTTAGAACACAAACACGCTCGCGTTCAAGGATTGGAAAAGGTATTAGAGAGATGGCGTACCAAGCAAAATTATGAGAAAGCCAAAAAAGAGCAAAAGCTGATTGAAGACATCATCAACTCTCGCGTGAAACGCAAAACGTTGTAAGCGTTTTGCGTTTATTTTTATCTAGTAAAGAGAAACGTTACGTCGTTTTTCTGCGTCGCAGCCACCCTAACAATCCTCCAAAGAACAACATCCCTGCACCTATTGCACCGCCGCTGCCGTTGTCGCTAAATCCTGAAACATTAGTGTCTTCTGGATCAAAGCCAGAATCACCTTCGCTATGGTAATCCTCTAAGGCTGCTAAGCTCGCGTTATAAACGGTTTTGACCCCAGAACTGGTTCTTGCCTCTATCCACGAGGTGTAATTCAGAATCTCTGTGAAGACGCTCGGAATGGCTGCCGACTCACAAATGGATGAGCCGTAGCTCACAATCCCGATTTGCTGATACATACCGTTGCTGTCTTGATAGGTGAGTGGGCCGCCAGAGTCCCCACTACATATTCCGGTATAGCTACGGTCTGGAAAGCCATTTGCACAAATGTTTTCTTGATCGTTATACCCTACAACGAGAGAGGCACATTGGGCATCAGAAAGCGGTTGAACCTCCGCCCATCGTAGATAGTTCGGGCCACTGGTGTCGGTCGTGGACGTTTGTCCCAATCCAAAGATTTGATAAACCGATTCGCCGCTGTAATCGCCAAAATCTTGAGGCAGAGTGATGGACTGAACGTTATCGGTAATTGGCCGGGTTAACTCCAATACCGCCAAGTCGTTAATCCATAGGTCATTAGGATCATAGTTGGGGTGAATTGTAATAGTGCGAACGTCTTTGAACTCTTCGACATAAACATCGTTCATGGTTGGATTTTTTACCAGAACACGGAGGTCATTCGCTGTCCAACCGTCAGTAAAAACCGAGGATTCTACGCAGTGGGCTGCCGTTAATATGAAACGATCATTAACGATAGAACCACCACAAATATTCGCGAATTGTCGGTCGCCCGTTTTGTGTAAAATTAGCCGAGCAAAGAAGGGGAGCTGATTTTGAGACGCTTGCTGGCCTCCAATAATCGCGGTTGAAATGCCTTGCTCGTCAAGCTCCGACCCGCCACTGGCATTACCCACTGCTGGTACAACGAGACAAGCCCCAATCACTACTCTATGAAACAATCGCATAGCCTCATCCTTGAGTTTTTTCGCACTCTATTTACTTTAGCCGAGAGTTCACCAAGCTCAAGTCAACGTATTGAGTAACAGGCTCAGTTACGCAAATTCTTGTTTTAACCACGAGCGCAATAGGTGAAAGCTTTCTTGCTTGAGCTTATGCGGTGGGCACACAAAATAAAGTTGCTGATTAGGATTGATCACAGGCTCACCAAGTTCGATCAGTTGACCGTACTTGATGTCGTCTTTCACAAACAAACGGTGAGTCACCAACACACCCAAACGACGCGTGGTTGCCTGTACCGCTTGAATCGACATATTAAAAGTGATCGGCTTTTTGTTTTTTGGACGAGCGACTCCTATCGCGTCTGACCAGACTTGCCAATCGTGTTTTCTGCGCTCATTCGTGACCTCAATGAGCGGATACGTCTTTAAGATGTCAGAAAGGTTAACTGGATTGCTGTGGTCGATGAGATCAGGGCTGCACACTAATACCAGTTCGTCTTCACTGAGCTTTTCGCAATAGTAGTCTTGCCACTCTTCAGGTTTGCCATGCACCAACGCAGCATCAACGCCTTCTTGTTCCAAATTGAACCGTCCAGAAAGGTTAGATAGGCGCACATCAAGTTGGGGCGCATAGGCTTGAAGGCATGGCATACGTGGGATCCACCAATGCAGTGCCAAAGAATTCACCATGTTTAGCGTAATGCGTTGAGAGTTTTGATCGTGCATCAGTGCTTCGGTTGCATCGACGATTTGTTCTAACGCTGGCGCGACTTTGCGGTAGTATTTTTTGCCTTCCGTATTGAGGTACACATGGCGTCCAATTCGGTCAAAAAGCGGTTTGTTTACTTGGCTTTCGAGAGATTTAATCGCTTGGCTGATCGCCGAGTGGCTAACGCTCAGAAGCTGGGCGGCTTCCGTCATACTGCCTGATTCCGCCACCGCCACAAACGCGTAGATGGATTTTAATGGTACTAATTTGCGCATGGAACGAACCTGTTTTCAATGTGTAAGTTTTACTTACAATAGTGGTTAATATTACTCGCTATTTCTATAAAGTCACTTTTCATAAAATGCTCCGAGAATTAAGGAGTATCTAATGAATCACGTTCACAAACCCATCGTATTTATGTTGATGTCTACATTAAGCTTATCTGTTACGGGCTTGCTAGCAAAGCAGCTGTCTGAGGCGCTTTCGGTAACCATGTTCAGCTTTCTGCGATTTTTCCTACCTGCGCTTATCTTGCTCTTAGTTCTGATCCCGAAAGGCATCAAACTGCCGAAATCGACCGAGCTGAAGCCCACTTTGCTTCGCGCACTTTGTATTGGTCTGTCTCAATTGTGTTTTATTGCATCTCTTCAAACGTTAACGCTGGTCGAAAGTGTGGTCCTTTTTGCTACAGGCCCGTTGTTTATGCCTGTGATTGAGAAGCTTGTCTGGCATGGAAAAATTCGTACGTCCACCGTTTTTGGTATTGTGATGGCGTTTAGTGGTGTGGTGTTGTTGGCTGGAACGGAAGGCGAATTTACTTTGCGATACGACTTACTGCTTGGTTTGGCTGGCGGTCTGTTTAACTCCGGCTCACAATTGACGCTGTATAAAGTCAGCAAAAGTAATATGTCACCGCTAGAGATCAACTTCTGGGCGTTTAGCTTTGCCGCGTTATTTATTCTGCCTTTGGTGCTTATCAACGATGGCTCTGGACTGTTGGGGGCTCATTCATTCTCACTATCCGTTGAGCCTAGTGTGCTGTGGCTATTAGTCATGTCGATGTTGATCATCAATACTCAAGTGTTTCGTGCAAAAGCCTATCAACTGGCCAGTAGCGGCTCTCAACTCGCACCACTGATTTTTACCAACTTGTTGTTTACGGCCGTTTGGCAATCACTTTTTTTCGCTGATGTAATGAGCCGCACTCAAATCGCGGGCATGGGCTTAATTGTGCTCGCGACGGTATTGAATGGGTGCTGGGATGTATTGGTCAAGCATCACCAAAGCAAGGCGTTACAAACGAGAACATCTTAGTGCCTCGTAAAAGTTAGTTGAGATAAGCATTTAAAACGCAAGCAAATTTGATTTTTCCTGAGAATAAACTAGCGTCAATGAAGGTTCAGGGAGAGAAAACATGCTTACATTAAACTATTACGTAGAAATAACCGCGACTCCGCAGCGCGTATGGAGAGTGCTGACGGATGCTGAGCTTTACAAGCGTTGGGCGCAGGCATTTTCACCTCAATCTCAATTCGAAGGGGAATGGGAAGAGGGCAGCGACATCACCTTTTTTGATCCGGATATGGGCGGTACTCGCGCAGTGATTGATTCTGTACAGCCACTGCATCGGCTAGAGTTTCATCATGTTGCCATCTTTAACCCCGACAATAGGCAACAGTTGGACGCTGATATCGCCGCCAAGTGGATTGGATCTCGTGAGATCTATCAGATCGACACAGAAGACGAACGCTTGTTGCTCAACATCACCATTCACACTCACAGTGACTTTGTATCGATGTTCAACAATGGGTGGGAAAAAGCGTTGCCATTGATTAAAAGTATTTGTGAGGAAACGGACTCGCAATAGCACTAAATATCGAGACGCACTTTTTCCATTTCTAGGCTGAGTAAGAGAGCGTTCACCGCCGCATTTTCGGTGTTCGCTACATCTTGACCGCACGAGGGTATACAATACCCGCAAATTTGAGCACTCAAGAGACTGGATGATGGAATTTAAGGTTGATACCCACACGCATACTTACGCGAGTGGTCATGCGTATAGTACGTTGATTGAAAACGCAAAGTCGGCAAAAGAGAACGGGTTAACCATGTTTTGCACGACGGACCATGCGGAGTCGATGCCGGGTGCGCCTCACTACTGGTTTTTCTCCAACCAAAAAATTCTGCCTCGTTTTCTTGAAGGTGTTGCCATCGTTCGCGGAGTGGAATCCAACATACTTAACATTGAAGGCGAAATTGATATTCCGCCAAGCGTCGATCGCAATTTGGATTGGGTTATTGCCAGTTTCCACGAGCCCGTTTTTCCACCTGCCAATAAAGAAGCACACACTGAAGCGCTGATAAACGTCATCAAAAGCGGTCGCGTTGATGCGTTAGGGCATTTGGGTAACCCGAACTTCGATTTCGATTTTGAACAAGTGCTGAAGTGCGCTAGAGAGCACAATGTAGCGATAGAAATCAATAACACCACGCTCAAAGGCAACAGCCGCGTTGGCAGTGTGGATCGTTGTCATGAAATTGCGCAAATCGGCAAAGCGTTAGATGTGTATTTTACTACGGGAAGCGATGCACACTTTTGTCATGATGTGGGCAATCTGGATCTTGTCAGTGAGCTGATGGACAACCTTGATATTGATAGCAACAAAGTGATTACTCACTCTGCTAAACAGTTTTTGTCATTTCTTGAACTGCGTGGCCGCTTGCCAATCGCAGAGTATGACGAGATTCGCAACGCATAAACTTGATTACATTTTAGGTATGCACCCTAGGTAAGATTGCTTTACACTGCCCCTCTTAAATACCCGAATATTCCTACAATGCGCATTAGCGTGGCGAGTTATTTGGGTAAACGAAGCCGACACAGAATTCGGCACTAAAATGGAGAAGTGAAAATGTTACGTCCTTTAGTTCTAGGGTGTGCGATTGCGTTGGGCTCAACATACGCGATGGCAGAAGCGGTTGATTTGAAGCAAAACATGAAGCAGATGAAGATGGAATTCAAACAGGCCGCAGAAGCGTCTGATGTGGAAACCATGAAATCAGCGATTGATAGCTTGCAAGCCATTGTAGAACAGTCAAAACGTGGTAATTACCCACCAGAAAAGTTTGATACTTACCTAGAAGGTTTCAACAAGCTGTCGGTAACGCTAGACAAAATCGAAGCGGATCTGGATGCAGGTAATTTGACAGAAGCAAAAGCGCAACTGCGTGAGATCGATAGCCTTCGTGAAGAGTACCACGACAAGCGTAATCCAAGCATTTGGAGCAAGCTGTTTGGTTAAGCAGCGCTTACGTGCATGAATGATTGAAAGAAAGCCCGCAAATTTGCGGGCTTTTTTGTCTCTGTCAACATAATGATTGTGAGGTAGTAATCACTTATTGATCCTCTTTTTGAGCTGAAACTCAGAATTGGCTACTCTGTGTGAAATTTGTTAAGTCACCGTTATGCGTAGATTAATTCCTTTTTATCGCTCCATGTTATTCGCTAGCGCCTTAAGTTGGGTGCTCGTGACACTGATGCCTGTTATCAATGCTCATGGTAACAGCATGGGCGTGTGGGCGACGCTTTGTACGCTAAACGGTTTCGAGCTGGTTCAGATAGAAGAGGGCGACAGCTCGGTGACGCACAAGGGCAAGCCGTGTCCATTTAGTCACTTTTCCACTTTCCACCAAGATTCACTTCCAACTACACCGATACTTTCACGACTGAGCTCGGTAATTTCTGAACGCTACACTTTTTTGGCTCTAAGTGTACGATTTGAAACGCCAGTTCCGCGCGCGCCGCCTGTGGTTTCTTTTTCATAATCCATAAAAACAATAAGTAAAGTCACACATACACTGCTCATTCAAGCAGTCGCACTCCCAAACCTGTCCAAATTTCACCGCATAGAAAAGCATGTGGGGGAAGCATTTGGTCTGCGTTTTTGGCGTGCAAAAATGAAAAGGAAATTAACATGTTGAGAAACTCAACAAAGCCTCAACTCAAGGAAGCGTCGCGCGCAAAATCCATCTACTTTATGACGTGGCGATGGCATTTCTACGCAGGATTATTCGTTATCCCATTTATGCTCATGCTGTCCGTCACCGGACTGGTGATGCTGTTTGATGATGAGATTGAACTGGCTCGCTATGAGGCTACGCTAAAAGTGGTGCCGCAAGAGCACAAGGTACCAGTGTCCATCCAGTTAGAGTCGGTTAAGCAAGCCTATCCTGATTTCAGCGTTACCCAGTTTGTGCCTGCCAAAACAGCGCATCTTGCCAACCGGTTTTCAATTAAAGCGGAAGATGGACGTTCGCTCGTTGCTGCAGTCAATCCATACACGGGCGAGGTTCAAGGCACCATTGATCGCTCAGACAGCGTTTATGAGCTGATGAATAACATTCATGGCACCTTGCTAATTGGTGAGCTTGGCGATCGTTTAATCGAAATATCAGCCAGCTTAGGTATTTTACTTTTGGTGTCGGGCTTGTATCTCTGGCTTCCTCGTCACAACGCCAGTCGAGCGGGCTTTTTGAAAATCCGTACTGCCCAAGGTTCTCGTATTTTATTGCGCGATGTGCACGCTAATTTAGGTGGCGTGTTGTCCCTCGTTTTACTGTTTTTTCTGATTTCTGGTTTGTCTTGGGCTGGAATTTGGGGGGCAAAGATGGTTCAAGCTTGGAACACGTTTCCGACCTATTACACTTGGGGTGAAAAGCCAGAGTCGACATTGACGAATAAGGATCTTAACCACGGTTCGTCAGAAGAAATGCCTTGGAACTTAGAGCTTGCTGCCGTACCTGAATCGAAAGATAAACCCGCCCATGATCACGCGAACATGGAAAGGGGGGCGTCTTACACGGGGAGCCTTCGCGCGTTATCGATTGACGACATTATTCTTAAAGCAGAAATGATGGGCTTTACCAGCTACAAAGTATTCTTGCCTCGTTCAGATGACGGTGTTTACACCGTTGCCGCCAACTCAATGGGAGGGGACATCTCTGACCCAAGACAAGATCGAACCAGCCATTTTGACCAATACTCAGGTCGTTTGCTGGTGGATGTGACTTGGCAGGATTACAGCTGGTTTGCCAAGTTAATGGCTGCGGGTGTCTCACTTCACCAAGGAGACGTAAGCATCATCAACAAGGCGTTGAATGTGCTGTTCTGTCTGGCATTTATTCTGATTGCTATTTCCGGAGTGGTGATGTGGTGGTTACGTCGACCAAGTCGCAGCGCATCGCTTGGCGCGCCGCCACAATTTCAACATGACGGAGTGTGGAAATTGGGGTTAGCCACATTGGTTGCCATTTGTGCCGCGTTCCCGATGGGCGGTTTAGCCATTGTGAGCGTTTTGCTGTTGGACTGGGTGGTGTTCAACCGTGTCGAGAAGCTAAAAGCAGCACTGAACTAAGGTGTCGTATTGGTATAAAACAAGAGCCAGCGAATTGCTGGCTCTTTTTACTTCTGATAAAGCTCCAATGGTAAGCCATCGGGATCTTGGAAGAACGTAAATGCTTTTCCCGTAAACTCATCAATGCGAATGGGTTCAACAGCGATGTGTTTGGACTCGAGGTACGTTTTTACTTCTTCAACGTTGTCGACTTGAAACGCCAAATGTCGCAAGCCTTGCGCCTCCGGAAAGCTTGGTCGCTCCGGTGCGCCGGGAAAGCTGAACAGCTCGATTTGACTTCCGTCCGGCAACGCAAGGTCGAGTTTGTAGGAATCTCTCGTTTCACGATAGTTTTCTGCGATGATTTTTAGCCCTAGCACTTCGGTGTAAAAATGCTTTGATGTTGGGTAATCACTGCAAATGATAGCGACGTGATGAATCGCATTAAACATGGTTGGGTTCCTTAGACACGAGATGTTCGTTTACAAAGTCGAGAAATACACGCAGACGCGCAGGCATGTATTTGGTTTGTGCGTACTGCATGGCGACCGCACCGTGGTAGTTACTTTTGATCATCCAATCGGACAACACTTCGACCACTTCTCCGCGCTCTAATGCCTCTTTCACCACGAAATCGTGGAAGATGCCAATCCCTAAACCTGCTTTGACGCCATTTAGGCGCATTTGCGAATGGTTGACCGCATACCGACCACTGACCGCAATGGAATGAAACGCCTCTTCTTTAAAAAACGACCAAATGTTGTCTTTGTCGTTTTCTGCTAGGTAAATACAGTCGTGCTGTTCAAGTTGCGTCGGATGTTCTGGCATGCCTCTTTGTGCGAGGTAGTCTGGTGAGGCACACAAAACCAGATTGGTTTTGCTTATCTCTTTGAGCACCAAGTTTTCATCCGGTTTATCGGTGAGTTTAAAGGCAACATCAATGCCCTGATGAAACAGGTCGATTTCCCCGTCGGCAGCGCGCAGCTTGAGCTGAATTTTTGGATAACGTTGCAAAAAAGGCAGCACGAACGGTTGCAAGACCGAGTTTAAAAACGCCTCTGGTGCCGCTACCGTGAGCGCGCCAGTTGGTTCGGCATGTTCTTCCGCAGAGAGCTCAACGGCTTGCTGCGCGGCATTAACCATCGCAATGCTTTGGTCATACACTTTTTGCCCTGCTTGAGTAATGATCAGCTTGCGCGTGGTGCGTTCAAACAACTTCACGTTGAGGGCTTGCTCCAAACGGGTGATCAGTTTGCTTAACGCAGATGGGGTAACGCCAAGCTGTTTGGCTGCGGCAGTAAAACTGCCTTCGTTGACCACCAAAATAAAGGAGGCCAAATCGGGCAGTAGAGCAATGAGTTTTGGATTAACCATAAAGATTCCGTTCTACGCGGCGTATTAAAAGTATTGTCTGGCAGGGCTTTACGAGGTGCAAGTGTGCCAGTCTCGCTTTAACGATATTTTGCCAAAAAGGCGTGAAGAATCGGCAACCCAGACTCGTTAGCATGATAACGCTGCCAACATTGATAAATAGCGGTTTCATGTTCTGCGACTAAATCAAATGCAGTTTGAAAATTGACAGCGTTTGAATTCTTCTCTATCGCGAGTGTTTGCCATTCTCGGTATGTCACTTCGTACGGCTCAACCCAATTGAGTAGCGTGGAAACCAGCTCTGACCAAGGTAAATCGATCCACTTTTCTGCATCGGAAAGACCTTTTTCCATCATTTCTTGATGACGGTTTTCTATCTCCAGTCCATGTGCTTGCAAAACAGGTTTGAGTTTTTCAGCGGTCAGTTTTTCCACGTCGACTAAAGTTTGCCAAAGCGCGCGTTGCTCTGCCTGTTTGTAGTTGTTGAGATAGTGACTGAAAAAGGCAATACCGTAGATTTCTCCATAGTATGCAGCAAGTAAATTGTTGAGCATTTTAATGTGCGTTTGGGGAACGGATGGGCGCTATTTTATAACGGAATGAAAGAGATAAGAAGTTGTGAGAATTTTATGAGAATTCGATGAAGTTACCGAGATATTTGCTCGTCATGCTTAAAGACAAGAATGACAAACGTTCGAAAGCAATGCTGCTCAAGCCAACAAAAGACGATGTTCAAGGGCTTGGGTTTCACTCTCATAAAAGGATGGATTCACAATGAAAAAACGTACCCAACTTAGTCTTGTCATGACGTCTGTTGCTCTGGCGGTTGGCGCGGCATCAGCTCAAGCGGCGGAACTAGAAATTACGGTTACCAACGCAACCAAAGGCATTTACTTTACACCGCTTATCGTCGCGGCGCATGGCTCAGATCTGCACATGTTTAAAGTCGGAGAATCCGCCACAGCAGAGCTTGAAGCGATGGCTGAAGGTGGGGATATTTCTGGATTATCGACCGTGATTGGCAACGCAGGCGGCGCAGTCGTAGAAAACCCTGCGGGCGGTATTCTCAATCCGGGCGCTGCGACTACGTTTACTTTGGATAGTGGCGATCACGGTTACCTCTCACTTAGCGCGATGTTATTGCCAACCAATGATGGTTTTGTCGGCTTAGATAGTTGGAAAATTCCAACCGAAGCGGGCACTTATAAAGCAACCTTGAACAGTTACGACGCGGGCACTGAAGCGAACGATGAGTTAGCGTCCAGTATTCCTAATCCTCCTTTTATTACCTTCGGTAGCGGTGGTACTGGTGTAGAAACGGCGGTGAGCAACGACAAGGTTCACATTCATCCGGGTAATTTGGGTGACAGCGATCCGGCTGGTGGCAAGAGTGATCTCGATAGCAGTCATCATCGTTGGTTAAACCCAGTCGCAACCATCACAATTGTTGTGAAGTAAGGAGGAGGTATGAAATACAAAATCTTACTGGTAGCGGCCTCTGTCGGAGTGCTTGCTGGTTGTCCGAATGATGACGATAATGATGTCGCGAAGTCATACCGATATACGGTGTCTGTCGAGAACTTAACGGCGAATCAGCCGATGTCTCCATTGGCAGTGCTGACTCACAATAGCAATTTTCAGCTATTCGAAATTGGTCAAAGTGCGTCGGTTGAGTTAGAACACTTAGCCGAGGGTGGCAGCAATGCCGAGCTGATTGCTCTGATGAACAGTGACGACAACGTCTACCAAGGTGTCTCTGGTAACGGTTTGCTGCTGCCGGGCTCATCGGACGAAGTCACCATCACAGTCAATCCTCATCGTTATGGTTATTTGTCGCTGGCTTCGATGCTCGTGAACACTAATGATGCCTTTGTTGGCGAAACGGGATTATCGCTCAAGTCACTCGCAGTGGGTGAGAGTTACGAGATGAACATGAACGTGTGGGATTCTGGCACAGAGCTTAATGACGAATTGGCGGCTACGATTCCCGGCCCTGCGGGTGGCGGAGAAGGGTTTAACTCAACCCGAAATGATATGAATGATGCGGTCGCGTTTCACGCTGGGGTCATCAGCCATGATGATGGACTGGCGGATTCAACCTTGTCGGCAAACCATCGTTTTCTAAATCCTGGAGCGAAGGTCACGATCACGCGCGTTGAATAACTCACCTGCTCTGGTGGCGGATCCTTTCCTAAAAGTGTTTGTTCATGCTTTTATCCCTCATTCCACCACCAGAGCACTTTTTGACCTTGTGGGAATCTGACCTTGTTGAAAGCTGACCTTGTTGAAAGAAATACGGCTCCGTTCCGGTCATTTGCAGAATGAGGCGTCTCCCAGACAAGGAAAGGATTATGGAACGGCACACAACCAACGTGGTGGCGAACATATTGTTGATTGAAGATGATGATGACTTGGCCGAACTGGTTCAAATGCATCTCAAGTTTCAGGGGCATCAAGTCAGTCGAGAATCCAGCGTTGCAGCGGGCAGAAATGCTTATCAGCAGCAGTCGTTTGATTTGGTGATCCTCGACAGAGGTTTACCCGATGGTGATGGTTTAGATATCTGCCATCACTTGCGCCAGCAGCAAGATTGGACGCCGGTTTTGGTGTTGACCGCAAGAGACGGTGAGATGGATAAAGTGGATGGGTTGGAAGCTGACGTCGATGATTACATTACAAAGCCGTTTAGTGTTTTAGAGTTTCAAGCTCGGGTGAGAAATGTACTTCGGCGCGTTAATCAAGTCGCTGAAAAGCCGACTCCAGAAAAAGCAGAAGATGGGGCACTTAACTTTGGTGACTTGAAGATCATTCCCCAATTGCATCAGGTTTCGCTCAACGATAAAGACGTCGCGCTGACGGCAACCGAATTTACCTTGCTACAGTTTCTCGCCACGCGTCCCGGTCGAGTCTACAGTAAGGACGAGCTGTTGGATCATGTCTGGAACACCAATCATGCTGGGTACCATCACACGGTTTGTAGCACCATTAATCGCTTGCGCAGCAAGCTGTCGTTGTCGGACTCAGAGCATCATTTTATTCAAACGGTTTGGGGTGTTGGGTACAAATTTCAGCCGCGCCAATAATGGGCGGTGTGAGGAGGCGATAGGATGAGCTTCAAATCTCGTTTGGTGGTATTCACCACGGTTTGGTTTTGTTTGGCGATGGCGGCCATTGCGCTGACTTACAATTGGCAAAAAGAGACCATTGAGCTTCGTACCAAGCAAAGCTTGCATCAAGATCTAGCCAGTCACATGCGGGATGACAATCCGCTCATGATTGGTACGGACTACAATCCCAAAGCGCTCAAGTCGATTTTCCACACCCTCATGTTGATAGGGCCTGATTTCGAAATCTATTTTCTTGATAGCCAAGGCAACATTACTACGCACGCTGCGCCAGAAGGGACGGAATTGATGGGAGCGGTGAATCTGGCTCCTATTCGTCAGTTTCTCAGTGGAGAACCTTTCCCGATTCTAGGCGATGACCCGCGTAATCGTGATGAACATAAAGTCTTTTCTGTCGCAGCGATAGAGGAGCTTGGCTCAACCATTGGTTATTTGTATGTGGTGATCGGGAGTTCTCGTCATACGGCCATTGCCAATGCTCAAGTGGATTCGCCGTACTTGGCGCTTGCGGGTTTAGTGCTTATTTCGATTTTAGGTTTCGCTTTTGGCTCATATTTCTTGGTTAAGCGCAGCTTGTTAAACCCGATTGAACGTGTGACCGATCAACTGCAAAAACAAGCCGAACACGACTTTCGCCTACAACCCGATTTTGCACATCAAGTGCCGGAGCTAGTGCCGATTGCTCGTTCGTATCAATTGATGGCAAAACACATCCAGCAGCAATTTTTACAACTTGAATATCAATCCTCTCATCGCCGCCAAAGTCTTTTGCAATTGAGCCACGATTTAAAAACGCCGCTTTCGAGTGTGCTTGGGTATTTGGAAACTTGGCGTTTGCAGCATCCTGACCCCGATCCGCTCATTGAAGTGGCGTTTCGCAACAGTGAAAAACTCTCCCAGCAATTGCACGCTCTGTTGGATGTGGCGAAACAAGAAGCTCCGCTACCGAGCTATGAGTATCTTCCGATTGATATTAGCCAACTAATGGCAGAATGCGCCGAAACCATGCAAAGTCAGTTTCAACGTAAAGGCGTGACGTTGAACATTACCGTAGATGAGCCAATCCAAGTGATAGGTGATAAGGGGTTATTAGAACGATTGATATTGAATTTATTGGAAAATGCACTTCGGCATAGTCCGTCGGATGCGACCGTGAGTTGCGATGTAAAACGGGGCGATAATACATCTCAAGTTCGTTTTACTTTTTCCAACCAAATAGAGCTGGATGCGCAAGCTGGCGCGCTAGGCATTGGTACTAAAATTGTCCAGTCCATTTTAATGCTGCATCACAGTCATCTTGAAACCGATGTGACATCGCATCGGTTTACACAACGATTCACACTTCCTGCCGCATGAGGAAGTGTGAATCAGACAGATCATGATTTAATCGATCACGCCACACACAATGCGTGCACCGCCGCCACCTAATTTGGCTGGTTGATCCGAGTGATTGTCCCCACCAGCATGAATCATCAAGGCTCTGCCTTTTAAATCAGACATTTTGAGGCGCGGAGCTAAAACCGGTTGGTTGGCGTTTCCTTCCATGTCGGCGTACAACGCTGGCAGATCGCCAAGATGGTTGCCATCGGTCCATGGAAAACCATGTTGGCCAGTATTGTCTGGGTCGTAATGGCCGCCCGCACCGCCACCTACTACGGTTTTACCGTCCTTTTCTGCACTGTCACAGGATGGGTTAGCGTGGACGTGAAAGCCATGTAGTCCGGCTGGAATTCCTGAAAGATTTGGCGTGAATACAATTCCGTAGTCACTCTCTGATAATTCCACCGTACCGACGGCTTGGTTAGTACCCAAATCGGTCATGGTGATTGATTGGGCCAACGCGTTTGGTGTCATCACGAAAGCAGCCGCCGCTGAGATGCACAGCAATCCTTTTAACATGCGATTTCCTTCTTTATAAAGTATTCATTTGAGCGTATATCCAAGTGGTTTGTTCTCGCAGCTAAGAGTTAGACCGTACATTTGTTTGAACTACTTTAGATCTCGCTATATATGGTCTAAAAATTAACTGTTCATTTAAACATCAAGCCATTTTATGAAACTTAACATATTGAGATTACTTGGTTATAAAAAGAATAGTCGCAGTTGAACAAATATGACGCTGAATTTTCTAATTAATACAAAGTTAAATTTTTAATGAATTTATAACAAAGCTCACCGTTTGTTTATAGATAAAACTATTATTAAGCGTTTATCATAAAAATAGTCAATTTAATGAATATTTTAATATGTATTCAGTTGTTTATTGGTTGGAAGCGAAACTGTTGCTTATGTCATCAAATAAGCTAAAAAAGTGGAACTAAAGTCACTTAATAGCAGAGTAAAAAATTAAAGTCTGGTTTGAATAGGTAATAATGTTTTAGTAACAGATAGTTACGCGTTTAAAAATTAATAATATGGCTAATTTCCGACAAGGATCGAAAAAATGAGCGACAAGGATTCTATTCAGACTAATCGCAGCCGACGTAATTTTCTTAAAGGCGCAACGGGTGCCGTTGTAGCTGGTGTTGGTGCTTCTGCTTTTTCAGGTGTAGCACAAGCTCGAGAACAGAAAATTGATTGGAGCAGCCGCGGGCTAGGTAGAAAGCACGATAAGCGCTTTTGGCGTAAAGTGCAAAAGCAGTTCGTTTTGGATAAACGAACGACTTACATGAACATTGGTACAACAGGCTCAATGCCGAAACATGTTCTTGAAGGCTATGAAGACAACAACAAATTAGTGGCGAAGTTCCCATGGGACATGAAAGGTAAGTTTGGTAAGTTCCCTTACGTTTCAGACATGATCGCAGAGATTGCACCAGGTTTTGGCGCAAATGCTGACGAAATCATCTTAAGCCGCAACACGACTGACGGTCTATGTTCGATCATTAATGGTCTGCATTTCGAGCCGGGAGACGTGATTCTTACTACACACCACGAACACATTGCAGCGACATCTCCGCTGAATGTTGTAAAACACCGCTTTGGTGTAGAAGTCGTGGAAATTCAGTTACCAGTGTTTACAGGTACTGAAGACGTTTCTGAAGAAGACTACATTCAAGCATTCCGTGACGCTATTGAAGCGCACCACAATGTTCGCCTGATTGTGTTCTCTCACATCACATACAAGACCGGTACTGCTCTGCCAGCAAAGGCAATTTGTTCTCTTGCAAAAGAGCACCAAATTCCAACGTTAGTGGATGGTGCTCACACGGTGGGTATGTTCGATCTTGACCTACATGATCTGGATTGCGATTTCTACTCTGGTTCTGGCCATAAATGGCAGTGTGGCCCGGGCGCAACAGGCATTTTATACGTGCGCGACAACGGTAATCGTTTGAACGAATACTGGAGCGACCGTGAAAATCCATTGTGGTTGATAAACTCGTCGCTTTCTCATGCGGATTACTTAGGTAAGCAAATCCAAATGCAGTACATTGGTAACGATAACTACCCAGCTAAACAAGCTCTGGCTGATAGCTGTAAAATGTGGGATGAGATTGGTCGTGACCGAATCCAAGACCGCATTCTAACGTTGAGTGACCAATGTAAAACCTCACTCCAAGACGTGCTGCCACATGCGAAAATGTTCTCGCCAAATGTGGAAGGGCTGACGAGTGGATTAACGACGTTCAACCCATTTTATGATGTGACGAACGAAGAAATCCTGACTGAGTTCCGTGACCGTCTGCGTGAAGAATATGGCTACATCATCCGTACAACGAACTTCAAGCTGTACAAAGATGATGGACACGACACGTACGCGCTTCGTATCTCTACACACTTGTTCCATGATGAGCGAGATGTAGAAGGATTGGTCGAAGCGATTGCTGATCTGTACTACTCGTTCTAATGTCGTTGTTTATCACTCAAGCGCCCATTTATGGGCGCTTTGTTGAAGGGAAGGATATACACAATGTCAGCCAAAACACTTAAACGAACCATCACTGCAGTGGCGATTTTGGCCGCGTCCGTGATGTCTTCTTCGGCTTGGTCTAATGACCTTAAAGAAATCCGTGAACGTGGTGTGCTTCGTCATATCGGTGTGCCTTATGCCAACTTTGTTTCTTACATCGAGCAAGGTGAAATGCACACGCTGACAGGATTAGATGTCGATATCGTAAAAGGATTTGCGAGCTCGTTGGGTGTGCGATATGAGTACGTACCGGCTCAGTGGAGTGACATGGTCGGTAAGCTGACAGGTCAAGATGTTCAATACCGACACAACCGCGCAGTCGTGGGTGGCAGTGTGCCAATTGAGGGTGATCTGATCGCCAATGGCGTGACGATTTTGGATTGGCGGGAAGAGGTATTGGACTTTTCTCAGGACTACTTCCCATCGGCGGTATGGCTTGTTTCTCGTACCGATTCAAGTTTAAGTCCAATTAAGCCCAGTGGCTCGATCGACGAAGACGTCAAGACAGTGAAAGAGTTGATCGATGGACGAGAAGTGTTGGCGCTAGAGCATTCGTGCCTAGACCCAAACCTTTACGACTTGTACGACACGGGTGCCAAAGTGATTTTGCCCGATGGCAAACGACTCTTAAACGAAATGGTACCTGCCATCATGAAAAATGATGCTGAAAGTACCTTATTGGATGTCGCAGACACATTAATTGCTTTAGAAAAATGGCCGGGAGAAATAAAAGTCATTGGCCCTGTTTCTGAAAATCAAAAAATGGCTGTTGCGTTCCGTAAAAATTCACCGGAATTACGCGAAGCGTTTGATCGTTATTTAGATTCTATTAAAAAAGATGGGACGTATGAAAAGCTCGTTAAAAAATACTACCCGTCAATTTACTACTTTTATAACGATTACTTCTTAGAAGATAGTAAGAAAATTCGATGAAAAAGGCTGCTAAAAAAATATCCAGTAAAAAGATAATAACGATAAGCGCAATAATCGTTTCTATTTATTTAGCGATACTTATCGTTGTTACAAGTCTTGGACAGAATAAATTAAAAGACTCTCAATATAGAGAGCTGGATTTAAAAGTAAAAAGCTATGCAAGCACACTAGACAACTTATTTACTATTGCAAGTGAAGACGTAGATAATTTATCGAGTGACAAAACCGTTCAAACATTTTTTGCAAACTTAGCATCTGGTATGTCGATGGAATATGGCCTAGGTGCAAGTTTAATCAACTTAAAGCGTAGATTTGATGAGAAGATTGACGGCAAGTTGATCAACAGTAGCAACATCTACAACAAGTTAACGCTGGTGGGCAGTGACGGAACAACCATCGTCACGACTGGCCCAAAAGATCTCAAGCCAATGGATATTCATGATTTGATGACCCAACACGGGCATCCGGAAGAAGTTTGTGCCACTCGTGATGGTGACAACATTCGGGTTCAAGTGATTAAGCAAGTCAAATTTTCAGGGAAACCAGTGGCTTTTTTAATTGCGGACATCAATAAAGATATTGTTATTGAGCAATTAACCAATCAAGAGCACGAAGACAGCTACAGTCGCATGGTGCTGAAAATAAAAGATGTTGAAATGGTGGTGTGGGATTCCATCATTAAAAACTCAACCACTAATGCAGATGAGAATCATTTTCTTTCTAAAGTTTTGGATGGAAAAATATATTTCGAAGTGCCAGTGGAACAACATCACTTTAAATTGATGGCATGGTTTGAACCGCTCAACGAGCGAGATATTTTTACTTCTCGACTCTTTATTGTTGGGCTAAGTATTCTCGCCGTGATGATTGTTATTGCGCTGTGTTATGCATTTGTCGCAAACAATAATAAATTGGAATTAAAGATTAAGCTTGAGGAAGAGAAAAAGCGTAAAGATATTCTTTCTCAACAAAACCACAAACTCACCAAAGAAATAGAGCGCCGAAAAGCATCGGAGAAAGAGCTCGCATTCCAAGCCAAATACGACACCTTAACAGAATTGCCAAATCGCAGTTATGGCTCAGAACGATTGGCGCTGGAGCTTATTCGTGCATCTCGTACGGGGTCAAAAGTATTGGTGATGTTTATTGATTTGGACCACTTCAAACAGATCAACGATTCTATGGGGCATTTTGTCGGGGATGAAATTCTCAAACTTAGTGCTCAGCGTCTTCAAAACGTCGCGAGAAAAACCGATTTGCTCGCCAGAATCGGTGGGGATGAGTTCCTGTTGGTGATTCCAGATTTACCAGATAACGATACCGCGAAGCGCGTTGCTTCGAGCGTGTTATCGGCCTTTAGTGAACCGTTTGTTTGGAATAATCACGAGTTTTTCCTGACAGGCAGTGTCGGCATGTCGGTTTTCCCAGACGACGGTGATAACGCCGAGCAGCTGTTGGCATGTGCCGATATGGCGATGTACCGCGTGAAGCAAGATGGCCGTGATGCGTTCTGCTTTTACAACCACAACATGAACCAAGATCTACAGCGTTACTTGGATCTAGAAAGTCGATTGCGTAATGCGATCTCGAACCAACTGCTCGAAATGTACTATCAGCCAATCATCGAACTGAAAAGCGGCAAAATTGTTGGCGCAGAAGCATTGATGCGTTGGAATGATGAGAAGTTCGGCTTTGTTAATCCAGAAGAGTTCATCTCGATTGCAGAGAAAAACGGATTGATTCATCAACTTGGCGAGTTCGCCATTCAGCAAGCGTGTCATCAAGCCTCGCAATGGCAATCCATTTCGCCGTTGTTTGTATCGGTGAACTTCTCTAGCGTTCAATTCCGCTATTGTGATCGCTTATTGGCGTTCATTAGGCAAAGCTTAGAAGAATCGGGTTTGCCTGCTGAGCAATTTGATGTCGAGGTAACCGAGAGCTTGTTGTTTAACCATGATGATGAGTTGGTAGACATGCTGGATAACCTACGTGCGCTCGGTACCAAGCTGACGATTGACGACTTCGGTACGGGCTATTCTGCACTGAGTTACTTGCAGAAGTTCCCGTTTGACCGTCTGAAAATCGACCGCAGTTTTATGCAAAACGTGTTTGAGAACGACTCTGATCGTGAACTGGTCAACGTGATCATTGCTATGGCCAAAGCCTTGCGTCTTAAAATTGTCGCAGAAGGTATCGAAGAGCAGCGCCATGTGGATTATCTCAACGAGCTAAACTGTGAGTTCGGCCAAGGTTTCCACTATAGCCGCCCTGTGCCAGCGAAGGAGTTTGAGCAACTTCTAAACCAACCTACTTGGTCATAACTCCTTTCAATACAACCTCATAGAAAAGCATTGATGTTATTTGTTCCTCAAATTCATTAATGCTTTTCCACCTTGAGGGATAATCGTTTTCCTTTCCTTGTTTTACACTACAATTAATTGATAGCTGATGGCCTGTGACGCCCGTCACGTAAAGGCTAAACCAAATTCGAAACGAGTGAAAACTCGTCAAAACAACCAGGAAGGAATTGCGAATGTCTTCTGCATTTTACCAACAGATTCAACAGCAAATTGAAGAAGTGAAGGCTGAAGGTCTTTACAAAGCAGAGCGTATCATTACCTCTCAACAGCAAGCCGCTGTTAAAATCTCGACAGGTGAAGAAGTACTGAACTTTTGTGCGAACAACTACCTAGGCCTAGCAAACCATCCAGCGCTTATCGAAGCGGGTAAAGCAGGCATGGATGAGCACGGCTTCGGCATGGCATCAGTACGTTTTATCTGCGGTACTCAAGACATCCACAAAGAGCTAGAACAAAAGCTTTCTAAATTCCTCGGTAAAGAAGATACGATTCTTTACACCTCTTGCTTTGATGCAAACGCTGGTCTGTTTGAAACCATTCTTGGTAAAGAAGATGCGATCATTTCTGATGCACTAAACCACGCATCAATCATTGACGGTGTTCGTCTATGTAAAGCAATGCGCTTCCGTTACTCAAACAACAACATGGAAGAGCTAGAGCAACAACTGATCGCAGCGAAAGAAGCAGGTGCTCGCCACATTCTTATCGTAACGGACGGTGTGTTCTCTATGGATGGCGTAGTAGCAAACCTTCCAGCTATCTGTGACCTAGCAGAGAAGTACGGCGCATTGACGATGGTTGATGATTCTCACGCAGTTGGCTTCATGGGTAAAACGGGGGCAGGTACGCACGAGCACCACAACGTGGTTGACCGTATCGACATCATCACTGGTACGCTAGGTAAAGCAATGGGTGGCGCTTCTGGCGGCTACACATCTGGTAAAGCGGAAGTGATTGACTGGCTACGTCAGCGCTCTCGTCCATACCTATTCTCTAACTCTGTTGCACCAGCAATCGTAAACGCTTCTATCCGCGTTCTAGATCTACTAGAAGAAAGCGGCGACCTACGTGACCGTCTATGGGAAAACGCAGCGCATTTCCGTGCTCGTATGGAAGCAGCAGGCTTCACAATGGGCGGCGCAGACCATGCGATCATTCCAATTATGCTGGGCGATGCAAAAGTTGCAGCGGAGTTCGCTGAGCGTGCTTTAGAAAAAGGCATCTACGTAATCGGCTTCTCATTCCCTGTAGTACCAAAAGGCCAAGCGCGCATCCGTACTCAAATGTCAGCAGCGCACACTCGTGAGCAGCTAGATCGTGCGATCGATGCGTTCATCCAAGTTGGTAAAGACATGGGCATTATCTAAGTTCGATATCTCTCATGTTGATGCGGTTTGATGACAAAGGCTTGCCCAAATCTCCGTTGGAGCAGGCTCATTGGGTTAAGCCTTTTATCCCGCATTGTTGAGTGATGATGAACCTTATAGAGATTTTTTGTTTCGCACTGAGCGGGGCAATATTTGGTGAATACTATGAAAATTAAAGCACTATCAAAGCTAAAGCCTGAACAAGGCATTTGGATGACCGAAGTAGACAAACCTGAGGTTGGCCATAACGACATTCTGATCAAAATTAAGAAAACCGCGATTTGTGGTACAGACGTACACATTTACAACTGGGACGAATGGTCACAAAAGACAATTCCAGTACCTATGGTTGTCGGTCACGAATACGTGGGTGAAGTGGTTGCGATTGGTCAGGAAGTTCGTGGCTTTGAAATCGGTGACCGCGTATCTGGCGAAGGTCACATCACTTGTGGTCACTGTCGTAACTGTCGTGGCGGCCGTACTCACTTATGCCGTAACACTATCGGTGTGGGTGTAAACCGTGAAGGCGCATTTGCAGAATACTTGGTTATCCCAGCGTTCAACGCGTTCAAGATCCCAGACGAGATCTCTGACGATCTAGCGTCTATCTTTGACCCGTTTGGTAACGCGGTACACACTGCGCTTTCTTTCGACCTTGTGGGTGAGGACGTGCTGATCACAGGTGCTGGCCCAATCGGCATCATGGCGGCAGCGGTTGCTAAACACGTTGGTGCTCGCCATGTAGTTATCACAGACGTAAACGAATACCGTCTTGAGCTTGCTCGTAAAATGGGCGTAACACGTGCAGTAAACGTGGCTGAAGAGAAGCTTGAAGATGTAATGGCTGAACTAGGCATGACAGAAGGCTTCGACGTAGGTCTTGAAATGTCGGGTAACCCAGCTGCATTCAACTCAATGCTAACGACAATGAATCATGGTGGTCGTATCGCTCTGTTGGGTATTCCACCATCAGACATGGGTATTGACTGGAACCAAGTGATCTTCAAAGGTCTGGTTATCAAAGGCATTTACGGCCGTGAAATGTTCGAAACGTGGTACAAGATGGCTTCACTGATTCAATCTGGTTTGGATCTATCGCCAATCATCACGCACCACTACAAGATTGATGATTTCCAAGAAGGCTTTGACGTCATGCGCTCTGGCATGTCGGGCAAAGTTATTCTTGATTGGGAATAGTCAGTTTTAGTAAGAAAGCGCTCCAAAAGGGGCGCTTTTTGTTTATTTTAGCCCTATCTTTTTCGTCCATTTTCTTAATTTCAGCCTAGAATTTTACTGCCGTTTAATAACCAATTTCCTGCTCGACTCTGTTCAAATCGACTTTATTTTCTTCTGAAACTTCAGCAAAGCTTCACTTTCCGTATTTAGAATAACCAAATGACCTTTTTAATTTTAAGGGTATTTTGTGGTTTTATATCTCGTAAAAGTTGTTTTTTGTGGTTATTTATTTTTTAAGTATGCCTGTTTTTATACCTAACTTACTTCTTTTATATGTTTCGTATTTTATATGCACTTAGTTTGTCATACTTGAGCTATAACTAATAAAACAATCATCGATATACAGTGGAATGTTAGAAAATGGAGCTTTATATGAAAAGAATATATTTGATGATGCCTCTGTTATTAACGTCATTCAGTTGGCAAGCAAACGGCGCCTCAGTGAGCGGCACCATTGATGTTTCCATTAACCTTGTACAAGGTTGTGTGATCAACGGAAATAATGCGGTAGACACTGCTTCTGGTATTGGTTTTGGTTCACTTGATTTCGGCGACGTGCCAGCGATCTTTACTGAGCAAGATGCTGTGGTCAATGGTGGCAGCGCGACGGGCATTGAAGTGCTCTGTAGTAACGGTGTGACTCCGACCTTTACACTTGGCACTGGTTTGTATGACGGAAGTGTAGCAGCTGGCTCCTACGCGATGTCGAATGGTTCCGAGTATATCGAATATAAGCTGTTTACCGATTCAGACAGAAATACCCAAATCGTGCAAAATGGAACGGTGGCGCTTACTGAGTTTACGACCGCAACGGCTCAGACCATTGAGCTTTTTGCGAAAGCTTACGGTACGAGCAGCACTGCGGGATCGTACTCAGATACAATCAGTGTGACATTAAGCTGGTAAACCGTGACGCTGGTTGTTAGAGGCTTTTCACTTGTCGTGATGAGTTGGTGTTCTTCAACTGTGCTGGCTGATGTGACAGAAACCTTTCAAGTATCAGCAACAGTAGACACAGGCTGTTTGATTAATGGCGCAGTACAAGAAGAGAGCGCAACACAAGTTGGACAAATAGGAACGTTGGATTTTGGTGAACATTCTTCTGTTTATGCGGCGGAAGTACAAGGCAATGTCACATACAGCTCATCACTTACATTAAGTTGTACTCCGGGTATTGCGATGAATGTTTCTCTAAACGGTGGGCTGAATTCATCGGATGGCGTGCGCAAGTTAAAGCATAGCGAAGAGGTCACGACGGTAGACTACTTTTTGTTTCAGGATCTGGATTACACACAAGTGCTTGATATCGATACACGATATTCCGTCGATACCACTCAAGACCCAGATAATATTCAGTTTCCTATCTGGGCAAAGGCAATAATAAATGGGAATGAAATAGCCGGAATTTATATGGATACGCTTACGCTGACCTTAGAGTGGTAAGTGATGTTTCGGAGGGATGAAATGGAATTCATACTCAAAAAATCATTATTAATAGCGACCTTCCTTTTTGTTTTTATCTCCAATACTAACGCCAATTCATTATTAATTTGGCCGATCTACCCCAAAATAACAGCGGAGACGAATGCGACATACCTTTGGATGGTGAATAAAGGCAACGTTGATTCTTACTTACAAGTGAGGATTTTTAAATGGGGACAAAATGAAGGTGAAGATAACTATTCTAATCAAAATCAACTGATTGCCACGCCACCATTTGTCAAAATTGAACCTGGTGAAAAACAGCTGATTCGTATCCTCAATCAAGATGAAGCCGCAGCAGGTAAAGAGTACGCTTACCGAGTGATCATCGATGAACTGCCTCCAACTCACGACCCTCTAACCGATTCGATGGAAAATGAACTCGCTGTTAAAGTTCGAATGCGCTACTCCATCCCCTTATTTATCTATGGAAAAGGGCTTAACAATACTCAACAGCAGAATAAGGACAGTGAGTTGTGGAATGGTTTGCAAGCTCAATTGATTAAGAAAAATAATCAACGTTTTATTCACATTAAAAACTCAGGAAATCATCATGTGCGTCTGGTGAATTTACAACTGGATTCTCCGAATAAAGAACCGTTAATGATTTCTGAAGGATTAGCCGGTTATATTCTTCCAGAGCAATATAAGGTTTGGCCTATTTCATATAAGAATATAAACAATATGAGTTTGAGTGCGAATATTGGAGGTAAACGCTACAAAATACCATTGACGCAATAATGATAATAATGAACAGACGCAATGAAATGTATGTCTTGCTTTGGGTTGGATTACTAAGTATGGCGTGGAGCAATATTGGCCTTTGTGCGAACTCACCCAACAGTTTTTCTGAGTTACCGAGTCCTGAAAACTTTTCTTTTGATAAGTTTAACAATATTAGCTTGAAACTAGAATTGGTGATCAATCAAAGAGCGACGGGGCATATTACCGAAGTCGAGCGCATTGGCGAGCAGTACTTTCTCCAGCGGCAAGATCTAATAGCGGTTGGCGTTACGGCCAAATCGTTGCCAGGAACGGAAGACAGGATTGACGTTTCTTCCATTGCAGGGGTTAACGTGCGTTATTTGCAATCGTCATTGCAACTGGCGATCGACGTTCCGCCGAACTGGCTGCCGATGCAGAGTTTATCTGCACACGATATGGGGCGATTTTCTCCAGCTAAGTTTGGTCGTGGGGGACTGTTTAACTACAACGTTTTTGGTGTGTATGAAAACGAAAGCCAACAAAAGGAGGTTTCTATCGATCATGAAATCAGAGCCTTTTCTGAGTTTGGCGTTTTTTCTACAACGGGAATATTTAAATCCAATTTTCATCGCGATGTTCAGTCTCAGCAAAGCAGTCAATACACCCGTTTCGATACAGGGTATGAGTACGCCAATCAGGCGCGCCGACTTCGTTTGGAAGTCGGAGACTACATCGTCCGTCCTTTGTCTTGGAGTCAGCCGGTGAGAATGGCGGGCATTCAGTTGTCGCATGACTTTTCTATGCGCCCCGACGTAGTGACGACGCCATTGCCAGCGTTTTATGGTGAGGTCACTGCGCCCACGACCTTGGATTTATTCATAAATGGCTTTAAAACCGATTCAATGGCCGTCGGGCCAGGCCCTTTCGTTATCAACGACATTCCCATGATCTCTGGCGCGGGTGAAGCAACTGTCATTGCGACTGATGCTCAAGGCCGACAAACGGTCATGACCAGTCCGTTTTTCCTATCTTCCGATTTGTTGAAAACAGGATTTACTTCCTACAGTGCCAGTATTGGTGCGCTCAGAGAAGATTTTGGAAACGCATCGAATGAATATGGTGCTGGCGGCGTTGTTGTAGCGATGCGTCATGGCATGACGGATTGGTTAACCTTGGAAACACAAGCTGAAGCAAAAGATGACCTAATTGTTGCAGGGCTGGGTTTTGTTAGTAATGCGTTCAACTTAGGTACGGTAGATGCCTCATTTCGAGTCAGTAATTTTAAAGACCAATCCAGCTCATACGCGCTGAGTTACAGTTACCAATCTAGGTTGTTTAGCTTCGCTGCTAGAACGCAAGTGGAGCAAGCTGATTTCTATACCCTGTCACATTTGCCAAATTACGAGAAGCTTAATAAAGGGGAGGAGGCATCGCTGAAGTCTCGCCATGTATCGCAAGTCAATATGGGAGTACGGCTAGGGGATTGGGGCTCACTTTCCGGTGGTTATTTCGATATTCAGCAAACCGATTCTAGCTCGCGTACACTCAATCTTACGTACAGTTATGCTCTGCCTTTTGATATTAATATGTCGCTCTCTTACAACCACAGTATTGGTGGTCAGGCAGTGACATTAGCACAGTTCTCGTTGCCCTTTGGTTCGCTTGGCGGCAGTGCTGGCTTAACGCTGAAAAGGGAAGATGATGGCGATGCGCGAGGGCGAGTTGGATACAGTCGCCTCGCGCCTATAAAAGGCGGTTGGGGTATTAACTTAGCACATGACCTCAATGAAGATCCTGAAAACCGTAAGCAAGCCGATTTGACCTATCGTGCCTCGTGGGCTCAGTTTCGAGGAGGGCTCAATGGCACCAGTGGGAATTATGATTATTTTGCGGAAATGGCGGGTTCAGTCTCGACATTGGATGGCAAAATCTTCCCTGCTAACGAAGTGTATGACAGCTTTGCCGTGGTCAGCACCAGCGGTTTTGACGGTATTCCGGTTAAATATGAAAACCAAATTGTTGGCGTGACTGACGAGGATGGCTATTTGCTAGTGCCTTGGGCTACCGCGTATTACACCGCCAAATATGAAATTGACCCACTCACTTTACCAGCGAATGCGGCATTTTCGACGACAGAGCAGTTCGCTTCGATACATGCAGGTTACGGTTATTTATTAGAGTTTCCCATTGAGCTGCAAATTGCATTGAGTATGACCGTTGTGGATGAAAATCACCTAGTCCTGCCGCTTGGCACGTTTGGGCGTTCAGAGACAGGATTAGTCAGTCAAATTGGGTGGGATGGGTTTACCTACTTTGAAGGCATTGATCCGGGCAGTTACATTCTGTTTTATCCTCAAGGGCAGTCACCATGTAAAGTTTCAATTGAAGGGTTGTATGAGCGCGAGAGTCAAAAAATACAAACACTGAATAGTCTGGTTTGCCTCAAAACAGAAGATGAGGCGGCACTATGATTTTGCATCGCTGGCTGGCTAGTCTACTTCTCTTTTTCTCCTGTTCGACAATGGCATGTGAGATCACGGCGCTAACACCTTCAATCCAGTTTGGCAATGTTTCTTCATTTACGGTGTCGAGCACTCAGCAACAAAGTTCAGCTCAGCCTCATGCCGGGATAACGTGTGACTTTTCGACACTTGTGTCGTTGTTGAGTGGCGACTATGTGTCCGTCACATTTACCAGCCTCAATGGTGGGCAGATGACCACCCAAGGAGATGCCAGTTCGGTAATTAACTATCAGATCTTTGGCGATTCAAGCCTTTCAGAAGAGTATGTTTTTGGCCAATTGCACACCTTCACAGACACCGACTTGTTAGATTTGTTGGGGCTGTTTGGAGACCAAGTTGAGTTCCCTCTTTATGCTCGGACGGGAGCTGGAAGTAACCTTTCGGCCGGAACTTATACAGACCAAATTATGGCGTCTTGGGATTGGAATTACTGCAAGGGCGTAGGTCTACCAGGAGTATGTATTATGCGGAATGAGGGGAGTGCTCAAAGTACTATTACGGTCGAGTTGGAAGTGACTCCCGACTGTATGATAACCGCGCCGGATATTGATTTTGGTTCATCCCCATTGGTGGCGGGCTTCGATCCCGTTAGTCAGGTTATATCGTTAACTTGTACCAAGAACAGTTCCTTCACCATTGGTTTAAACGACGGCGTAAATGCTTCAGGAGGCCAACGAAGGATGGCATCTGATGGTAACTATTTGGAATATGAAATCTATAAGTCTTCATCGACGGAGCGCTGGGGCTCGGCTGGTGCTGAGCGCCGCGAACAGAGTGATGTCGATACTGGCGACGCCATTCCAGATGGTATCACTCCACAGAACTACAATTATCGCGCGCAGATAATGGCAAGCCAAACTACCCCTCCCGCGGGCACTTATACCGACTCAATAATCGTTGATGTTCAATTTTGAGCATCATATCAATTGCATGACTAGAGGAGTTGATTCCAAAGTTTGTTTGCAATCATAGTTTCCACTCTGTAACGACCGAATCCTGTGAGATTAGTATGGCTTTGCTTTTACAACACTTCACTTGAAGGGATAAGGAAAATCATGAAAAAGTCACTTACAGCGATTGGATTGTCTTTGGTATTCGTTGGTTCGGCCAACGCAGCAAACTGGGGTTACGAAGGAAGTCACGGACCAGAGCATTGGGGCGAGTTTGCTTCTGAATGTGCGCAAGGTAAAAACCAAAGCCCGATTGATATTCATGCGGCGACGCAAGCTGAATTAGCAAAACTGCAATTGGATTACCAAGGCAAAGTGGTTGCGCTAACAAACAATGGTCACACATTGCAAACCAGCATTGAGGGAGAGAATGTTCTGACCATTGATGGCAAAGCGTTTGCTTTAAAGCAGTTTCATTTCCACACACCATCTGAAAACCATGTCGACGGCAAATCTTACCCATTGGAAGCGCATTACGTTCATGCCGATGAGCAAGGCAATCTCGCAGTAGTGGCGGTATTTTTTGAACAAGGCAAAGCCAATCCGGCGTTGGCGAATCTGCTAGAAAATGTGCCGGAAAGAGATCAAAACGTAGCGATTCGCGCTTCTTTCGATGCAAACGCGTTGATTCCTAGCGACAAAGACTACTACCGATTTAACGGCTCATTGACCACGCCACCATGTTCAGAAGGCGTGCGTTGGCTTGTGATCAAAGATCCACAAAGCATTTCGGCAGAGCAAATTGCGCAATTTGAACACGTCATGGGGGAAAATAATCGTCCAGTTCAACCGCTCAATGCGCGTATGGTTCTTACCAAATAACCGATGTTTTTTGAGGTTTGGTAAGCCCGAAATAAAACAAAGCCCACTCAATGTTGAGTGGGCTTTGTGTGTTTAAGAGCGAATTAAAAACCGCTGTCTTCTTGATTTTTCGCCATTTGAATCGGGTCGAGCTTCAGTGTTTGAGTTGGGAACGCTATATCTGCGTTGTGCTCTTTAATGATGCCGACGACTTTCAATAAGACGTCTTGTTTCACTTCGTGGTATCTCACCCAGTTCACGGTTTTCGTGAAGGTGTAGATAAAGAAGTTCAACGATGATGGGCCAAAGGTATCAAAGTTCACAATCAAGGTTTGGCGCGTATCGATGTCTTTGTGATTCTTTAACATTTCGCGCACTGCGGTGATGATTTCTGGCACTTTGTCGGCATCATCGTAACGTAAGCCCACCACTTCGTAGATTCGACGGTTTAGCATTCGGGAAGGGTTTTCAACCACGATGTTGCTAAACACGGAGTTCGGCACATAAAGTGGGCGTTTATCAAACGTGCGGATGCTGGTCATGCGCCAACCAATGCGCTCTACGGTGCCTTCGATTTGACGATCTGGAGAGCGAATCCAATCGCCTACTTTGAATGGACGATCGAAGTAAATCATCAAACCACCGAAGAAGTTCGACAGCAAATCTTTTGCAGCAAGACCTACGATTAAGCCACCCACACCACCAAACGTCAGCAGACCAGACAGAGACAAGCCAAATGCCTGCATGATGGTTAATACGCCGATAGTGATGATGAATAATCGCCCAACTTTTGCGATGGCTTGAACGGTGGTTTCGTCTCGGTTTTTCTGTTCCAGAACGAAATCTTCGATATTGGTGATCAGCCGCATGACGGTCCATACGAAGACGCTGATAATAAGAATCAGCTTGAGCGTGCTCAGCCAGTTGATCTTGTCATTCAGTTCGCTTTCTAAAATGATGCCGAGTGACACCGTAGCAGGCCAACACCAAATGAGTGTGCTCACTGGCGCTTTGAGCGCATCAAGCAACATGTTATCCCAATGAAAAGGGGTTTTCTCGACAAGAATTGCAAGACGGGAACGGATCACTCGCCAAGCAATCCATGCGATAAAACTGGCTAACGTGATAAAAAGAACACTTCCGCTCCAATCCTGACTATGCGCTTGTACATAGTTTTGTAAATCGGTAAACCACTGTGACATAAGTAACTTTTATTTCTGATGAACCATGGTGGGAAAGGTAGCAGATATTGAAGTATCACCCCAGTAATTTCCGGGATTTCATCCATTTATCACTATTATCTGATGAATTTTGAATCGAAAGCGGACGCGTGCAAGCCTTGCCATACCTTTGCTGAGCGCAAATATTCGAACGATCAATTATAAGTTCTCTGACTTATCGCTAACATTTATCTCAAGCAAGTGTGAGAGTGTATTGGCACTTGAATTATCGGAGGCAGATATGGAATTTACAGAGCTGGATAGAAATGCGCTCTACGACATCTGGATGTCACAAAAAGCCAAAATGCACATCACTCAAATGGAAATGGCAAAACGCCTAGGTTTGAGCCTACATGAGTTTTCTGGCTTGTTACGTGGTAATTCGCCACTGACGCTAGGTTTTATCAAACAACTTTGTGAACAGCTGCATGTGCGTCCTGGGCAAGTGATTCCATCATTGACTGAGAGAGAACTGTCGGCGGCGGGATCGGTTCATTTGCAAAACCGAGTGACAGTGGATGGTGACATCCGCAATGTGTTCATTGAAGGCAACCAAGTCGTCATTGAGTACGTTCACCAAGTTAGCTAGCTTGCTCGTCAAATTATCGGGTTGAAGAGCAATAAAAAAACGAGCCAATTGAGGCTCGTTTTTTCGTTTCTGCTTTCTGCGTATTCGTAAAGATTATGGGATTTTCACCAACGAATCGCGAGATAGGTCAGCAATGGTTTTTGCGCCAGTCAGCGTCATAGCCACGCGCATTTCTTTGTCGTATAGGTCGAGTAGGTTTTCTACGCCAGCGCCACCTTGTGCAGCAAGCGCGTAAACGAATGAACGACCAAGCAGCGTACAGTCTGCGCCAAGTGCAAGCATACGAACAACATCCAAACCAGTACGAATACCAGAGTCTACGAAGATCTTCAGATCGCCTTTTACGGCGTCCGCAATGCTTGGCAGAGCTTTCGCTGTTGATAGTACACCATCGAGCTGACGACCACCGTGGTTTGATACCACAATGCCATCTGCACCGAAACGTACCGCATCTTTCGCGTCTTCTTCATCCAGAATACCTTTGATGACCATTGGGCCATCCCAAAAATCACGAATCCACTCAAGATCTTTCCAAGAGATCGATGGGTCGAAGTTCGCGCCCAACCAGCCGATGTAGTCTTCTAGTTTCGTTGGTTCACCACGATACGTTGAGATGTTACCAAGATCGTGTGGCTTACCTAGCAAGCCAACATCCACCGCCCAGCTTGGGTGACGCATGGCTTGGAATACGCGGCGCATTGCTGCGTTAGGGCCACTCATACCAGAGTGCATGTCACGGTAACGCGCACCTGGAACTGGCATGTCTACCGTGAACACTAATGTAGTAACGCCTGCTGCTTTTGCACGCTCAAGAACGTTTTTCATAAAGCCGCGGTCTTTTAGCACGTATAGCTGGAACCACATTGGACGCTTAATGGCTGGTGCCACTTCTTCAATCGGACAAACCGACACAGTCGACATGGTAAAAGGAATGCCTTTTTTCTCTGCCGCTTTTGCTGCTTGTACTTCACCACGGCGAGCGTACATGCCAGTTAGACCAACAGGTGCCAGTGCGATTGGCATCGCAAGTTTCTCACCGAAAATCTCGGTCTCCAGACTCAAGTCTGTCATATCGCGTAGGACGCGCTGGCGTAGTGCAACATCGCCTAAATCGTCAGTATTACGCTTCAGAGTGCGTTCGTCGTAAGAGCCGCCATCAATATAATGGAATAGAAACGGAGGTAGCTTGGCTTTCGCGGCAGCGCGGTAATCGGTAGAAGCTGAGATAATCATAATTGTGTCCTAGCGGTTATTCTAAGCAAAGTTGTGGAGCATTTGCTCTTAAGTGAGCTTTCATCGCACTAAGCGCTAAAAGCATCAAAATGAGTATAGTTACCTTTGCATCACTTACTTTTGAATCGGTGATTTAGGTAACCCACTTACATAATTGGTTGAACAATCTTGATTTAATCGCTCAGTCAGTTATGCAAATTGGAAAGGTGACACAGCTGCCGGGGGAATTGATGTAGCAAGCTAAATCAACATGTCGGGGTAGTAGTGCTGACAGCTGTGTCAAATCGGGCAGGGCAGTGAGCCCTGCATTCGTATTACTTCATCAAGACGTCGGTGAGTTGGAATCCGTAAATCAGAACCAAACCGATGATGCCTGTCATTACTAGGTAGTAGAACGTTGGGATGATCGTCTTACGCAAGGTTGCGCCTTCACGACCTAGTAGACCGACGGTTGCGGATGCCGCCACCACGTTGTGAATGGCAATCATGTTACCCGCAGCCGCGCCAACGGCTTGCAGTGACACTACAACCACGCTTGAGATAGATAATGTCTGCGCGACTTCGAATTGGAACTGGCTGAACATCATGTTCGATACGGTATTCGAACCCGCGATGAATGCACCTAGTGCACCAACCGTTGCACTCAGTGCTGGGAATGCAGAGCCAACGAGGTCTGAGGCAAAGTTCGCGGTTGTTACAGGCATACTTGCTAGGTCAGCACCGTTCACTCCTGAGTTGATGAAGATACGTACCATCGGGATAGTGAACACCAATACGAAGCCTGCACCGATTAGCGTTTTGCTTGACTCGCCGAATGCTTCACGCAAAGGTTTTGCGCTACCGCTTTGCAATACAGCAGCAAGCAGAGCAACGAACACCAGTACACCACCAGGAAGGTAAAGCGGCTGAATGGCAGCGCTAACGCCTGTCTCGCCTAGAATGTTGCTAAACGACACGCTGATGCTTTGAAGTAGACCTTTAAACTCCGAGCTTACGCGGCTTGCTACCAAAATAACGGCCAGCATTACATAAGGAATCCACGCTTTTACCAAGCTCATTGGCTTACCAGGATTGTCGTGCAGATCCACTTTCAAAGAGCCTAGCCACTCTGTTGGCCATTTGTCTTCGCTTTCAAAATCCCATTTTGTTTTAGGAACTAGGAAGCCTTTTTTCGCAGCAGTTACGACGATAGAAAGACCAACCAAACCACCAATCAGCGATGGAAACTCAGCGCCCAAGAACACGCCAGTTAATGCGTAAGGAACGGTAAATGACACACCTGCGAATAGCGCAAACGGTAGAATATCCAGACCTTCGCTCCAGCTTCTGTTCTTGCCGAAGAAACGTGTTAACATCATCGCCATCAATACAGGAATCATCGTACCAACCACGGCATGAATTACGGCAACGTTAGCCGTGATGTGCTGTAGGTATGCTTCCCATGTTGAGCCTTGAGCTGCCAACGCTTCACTGATGTTGTGCGTATCCAAACCTTTGTTTACACCCACTATAATCGGCGTACCCACTGCACCAAACGATACTGGTGTTGATTGAATCATCATGCCCATTAGTACCGCCGCTAGGGCAGGGAAACCGATCGCAACCAATAGTGGTGCGGCGATCGCTGCTGGTGTACCAAAGCCCGATGCACCTTCGATGAATGAGCCAAAGCACCAAGCAATAATGATGGCTTGAACTCGACGATCGGCAGATATATCGGTAAATCCGTTACGGATAGTGGTGATCGCTCCAGTGTGTTTTAAAGTGTTGAGCAAGAAGATGGCACCAAACACGATCCAAAGAACAGAGACAGTAATTCCTAAACCTTGGAATACTGATGCCAGTACGCGAGTAGCTGACATATCCCAAAACATTAGGGCGATAGCGACGGTTAAACCGAACGCAACAGGCATCGCTTTTTTAGCAGGCCAGTTGAGACCAACCAATAAAATGGCGGCAACAACAATTGGCGAAAAGGCCACTAGGGCTAGTAGGGTTTCACTCATTTGTACATCCTTCGTACGCTGACTTCTCGAACGGTGTCAATCCGCTGTAGAGGCGACTTTTTGTTGTAATGGTTTTGTTAATTTGGCGTGAATTTACTCCTTTATTTTTTATTGATATAGGGAAATAATGAAAATAATTAATTCCAAAAGTGACATAATTGTATGCGAGCAGACGACTTAATCCTGTTTTCTCAGGTCATCGAATTAGGCAGTTTTAGTAAGGTTGCAGAGGCAAATAACCTTACAAATTCGGTAGTTAGCAAAAGAATGGCGCGACTAGAAGAAGAGATAGGTGCACAACTATTATATCGAACTACGCGCAAATTGACCCTGACCGAAGCTGGGAAGGTGTTGTTACACAGTGCTAAAAATGTGAAGCAAGCCACTCAGGAGGCTATGGACGCTGTTGCAGGCTTTGGAGAGAATGTGAGCGGTCATATCAAGATGTCGGTGCCGACTATCTCCGGTGACTTGATTCTTGCCGACGCGGTGGCGGAGTTTTGTAACCTTCATCCGGGGCTCACTGTCGATATGTCGCTCGATAATCGCTTTGTTGATCTTGTCGCCGATGGTTACGATTTGGTCATCCGAACCGGTTACTTGGAAGACTCCAGTTTAATTGCTCGGCACATACTCGACTCTCAATGGGTGGTATGCGCATCGCCTTCTTATATTGCTAAAAACGGCAAACCTATCGAACCTATCGATCTGACTTCGCACAACTGTTTGCAATACGCTTATCAAACCACCGGTGCATCGGAGTGGGAATTTAAGAGTGACGAAGGCAATTATATTGTTCGAGTCTCTGGAAGCTTTTCAACCGACAATGCCACTGCTCTGCGCAAAGCAGCATTAGGCGGACACGGCATTGCGTATGTGCCTCGCTGTTTGGTGTACCACGATATTCGTAATGGCCAGCTGGTGGATATTTTCCCCGAACTGGTCGGCAAAAAGCTGGGCATTTATGCGGTATATCCGTTTACGCGTCAGCCGCCGAATAAGGTTAAGCTGCTTATCGAGCACATTCGCGAACGCTACCTCACCATTTCTCATTACTTCTAGGTGCTTCATATTGTTTGTATTTTTTGGTTGAATTTCGCCACTTGAGCCCTAATCTAGCTATTGAGAATAAATCTCAATAAAAACAAAACACTTCAAACGGAGTAACACGGACGTTATGCATTACCCAAAAACACGTAAAGATTCTGTCGTGGACACTTATTTTGGTCACGACATTGCCGACCCTTATCGCTGGTTAGAAGATGATCGCAGTGAAGAAACCGCACAATGGGTTTCGGGTCAAAACTCAGTGACCTTTGATTTTCTTGGTCAGATCCCGTACCGCCAACAGATCCGTGACTTAGTCGCGAACAGCCAAAACTACGAAAAATATTCCCAGCCATTTGTACGTGGTGACTACACCTACTTCTACAAAAACGACGGTTTGCAAAACCAAAGCGTATTGTATCGCCGTAAAGGCGAGGGAGAAACCGAGGTCTTCCTTGACCCAAATACTTTCTCCGAAGAGGGCACGACCTCTCTTGGCGAAGTCAGCTTCTCGAAAGACTATCGTTTGGTGGCATATTCCATCTCGGAAGGAGGTAGTGACTGGCGTAAGATCTTTGTCATTGATACGGAAACTAAAGAACAGCTAGAGCCAGAGATCGTTGATGCGAAGTTTACGTCGATTTCTTGGCTGGGCAGCAAAGGCTTCTATTACTCAAGTTACGACAAGCCGCAAGGCAGTGAGTTGTCTGCTCGAACTGAGCATCACAAGCTTTATTATCATGAATTTGGTACCCCTCAATCTGAAGACAAAGTGATTTTTGGTGGGCTGGACGCTCAGATTCATCGCTATGTGTCTGGTACGACGACGACAGATGATCGCTTCCTCATTATTTCTGGCGCAGAATCCACATCGGGTAATCGTCTGTTTTATATCGACTTACAGTCTGACTCCCAAGTGATTGTGACACTGCGCGATACGACGCAAGGCGACACCTACTTGATTGATAGCCAAGACGAAACCTTGCTGCTTTACACCAACCTAGATGCGCCGAACGGCAAAGTTGTCAGCTACAACACTCAGACAGAACAATGGGCTGACGTGATTGCTGAACAAGAACAGCCGCTAGAAATCAGCAAAGGTGGCGGTTATCTGTTTGCGACTTATATGGTGGATGTGCTTTCTAAAGTGCAGCAGTTTACCTACCAAGGAGAGTGGATTCGAGATGTAGAACTGCCGGGAGAGGGCACGGCTTATGGTCTAGCGGGTAAAAAAGAAGAAACCACGCTGTATTACACCTTTACTAACTACGTGACACCACCGACGATCTTCTCATTTGATGTCGAATCTGGTGCATCGACGCTTTATCAAGAATCAAAAGCGCCGTTCGATCGCAATGAGTATGAGTCAAAACAGGTGTTCTACACCTCAAAAGATGGCACGCAAGTTCCAATGATCATCTCATACAAGAAGGGCATCTTGCTTGATGGCAGTGCGCCAACCATGCTGTATGGTTATGGCGGTTTTAACATCAGCCTCACTCCGATGTTTTCTGGCAATGTGGCCAACTGGCTAGAATTGGGTGGCATTTACGCTGTCGCCAACATGCGAGGCGGCGGTGAATATGGTAAAGCTTGGCACAATGCGGGCACTCAGCAGCAAAAGCAAAACGTGTTTGATGACTTTATTGCGGCGGCGGAATACCTAATTGAAAACGACTACACCAGCTCGGAGCGCCTAGCGATTCGTGGTGGCTCTAACGGAGGTTTGTTAGTTGGAGCGTGTATGACGCAACGTCCTGAACTATTCAAAGTTGCGCTGCCTGCGGTTGGTGTGCTTGATATGCTGCGTTACCACACATTTACGTCTGGTGAAGGCTGGAAGTACGACTACGGCACGTCAGAACAAAGTGAAGCGATGTTCCGATACTTACTTGGGTATTCACCTGTTCACAATGTAAAAGAAGGCGTGCAATACCCTGCTACCTTGGTGACAACCGCTGATCATGACGACCGAGTTGTGCCTGCTCACTCGTATAAGTTTATTGCTGAACTGCAAGACAAACAGCAAGGCGAAAATCCGGTGTTGATTCGTATTGATGTGAATGCCGGTCATGGTGCCGGTATGCCGCTCAGCAAGCAAATCGATCTCACGACCGATGTGTACGCATTTACGCTATACAACATGGGTATCGAGTCGATTTAACGATTTTGAGCTTTAGAGAATAAAAAATGCCGCGACAGAATCGCGGCATTTTTCATGGTTGGGGGAACTCAAGTAATACTGTTTTTCAGTATTGTTGAGTCAGGTTGACTAAGTCTGACTCGATGAACCAACCAGTCTCGGCGGCCAAACCGAAAGGCAGCTACGCCATTCTCAAGTAAAGATGAAATAATCATCTTTACTTAATCCTAGTTCATTAATATGAAACTGTGATGAATCTAAGCAGCATCATTTTGATTTTCATTGTTTTCAAGATCAAATGAGGCATCAATCAGTTTTCTAGTGTACTCACTTTTTGGGTGATGGAAAATCTCTTGTGCGCTTCCTTGCTCCATCACTTCTCCTTTTTGCATCACTAATACGCGATCAGAAAGCGCCTTAACCACTGATAAATCATGGCTTATGAACAAATAACCGATATTGTGTTTTTTCTGCAAGTCTTTGAGAAGATCGATGACAGTGAGTTGCACTGAGCGATCTAAGGCCGAGGTCGGCTCATCAAGCAAGATAAACGACGGTTCCAAAATCAAGGCTCGTGCAATCGCAATACGTTGACGTTGCCCACCGGAAAATTCGTGCGGATAGCGGTTTATAGATGCGGGATCCAAACGTACTTCGCGCAGAACATCACGCGCTTTTTGCATGCGTTCTTTCTTGTTTAAATATGGCCGGTGGACGGTTAACCCTTCAGTGATGATTTCCCCGATGGTCATACGTGGTGAAAGCGAACCGTATGGATCTTGGAACACCATTTGTACGTCTTTTTTCAGATCGAACCGCTCTTTATCACTGAGTGAGGCCATGTTTTGACCTTTAAACTCAATTTTTCCGGTAGACGGTAGCAAACCGATCAACGCGCGCCCTAACGTGGATTTACCCGAACCGGATTCACCAACAATGCCTAGTGTTTCGCCCTGTTTCAGTTGTAACGAAATGCCTTTTACCGCTTCGAAGTACTCGTTTTTGCTTGCGATAAAGTGAGGCTTCACCAAAAACTTCACACGAATGTCTTCAGCGTTGAGCAATTCCGACGCTTTCTCATCAACGGGGGTTTTGCTTCCTTTCGGAATAGAGTTAATCAGCATTTTGGTGTATTCATGCTGAGGTTCAGAAAACAAGTGCTTAGTGATGCCTTCTTCAATGACCTCACCTTTGCACATCACCAACACACGATCGGCAAAGTGTTTCACCACGCCTAGGTCATGGGTGATAAATAAAATAGCCATCCCCATTTTTTCTTGAATCTCTTTAATCAGCAGTAGCACTTCCGCCTGAACGGTAACGTCAAGCGCGGTTGTCGGCTCATCGGCAATTAAGATGTCTGGTTCGTTGATCAGTGCCATGGCAATCATGATGCGTTGTAACTGACCACCAGAAAACTCATGTGGATACTTATCATAGGCTTGTTGCGGGTTTGGCAAATGAACCAAATCAAACAGTTCAAGCACACGTTCTTTGGCTTTGCGCTGATTGACGGAGCGATGACACATCATGGCTTCCGCCACTTGAATACCGACCCGCATGTACGGATTCAGTGAAGTCATCGGCTCTTGGAATATCATCCCGATGCGATCGCCGCGAATGCGCTGCATTTGTCGCTCAGTTTTGTCCAGAATGGATTCGCCTTCAAACATGATCGACGAGTCTGGATGGACAATGGCGTTGTCTGGTAGCAGCTTCATTAAAGCGTTGGTGGAAACTGATTTGCCGGAACCAGATTCGCCGACGATAGACAGCGTTTCACCCGCTTGTAGCTCGAAGCTAACATTCTTTACTGCATCGACGATCCCATCGTTTGTCGTAAAGCTGACAGACAAGTTGTTCACCGAAAGAATGGTTTGAGAAGACATCACGTATCCTTGTGTTTGATATAGCAAATAAACCTAGAGCAATGGTGATGGCGCTTAAATCCTGCTGCTTTCCATTGCTCTGGTACTCATTAGTTGTAGAGGTGGGAAGCCACAGCTTCTGCTGAGCTCATCGCCTGTAAATGCAAAAACTGTTCATGGGCGCGAGTGACATGGTCCAGCTCTATCATCCATTGAGCATTGCGCTGCGCAGAGCAAAATGCGGCCATGTGTGCAAGTAAGTCCTCACTTTGCTGACCGAGTAGGTGGCCAACACGCTCAATCAGCTCATGGCTTTCAAGCTGCAAAAATTGGAACAACGCATAAGTTTGGTTGAGAGCCGAAAATGCGTCGCGCTGTAATCCCAGTTTGTTGAGGATCTCCGATTGCGCCACGCTCGCATCGCGTAATCCGCTGACCAGACACACAAATTGGCAAGGCTTGGTAAGGTCATTCTCTAGCGCCTTATGGATATGGCTAGGCAAGTGATTGAGCACATCTTCGTATAAGCGATGAGCTTCTGGCCAATGGCCTTGCTCCATCAATTGCTCCGCTTTCAAATAGCGCATCCAGCATTGCTCAATATTCATGTCCATCTCCACAAAAGTTGATTTGCTGAAGATATTAAATGAAATTGATTATCAATTGCAAGTGCGTATTGTTTTCATTTTTATGGTCATAAAGTGTGCGATTAAACCATGGTGTAAGCTAAATCACTTAAAATTAAACAAATAATCTCTACACTCAAGTTACGACAATAAGAAAAAGGAAGCGGATATGGCAATACTAAGATTGGAACCTCAACAGCTGTATTCTGTAGCGGATCTAGAGAATATGCCATGTAAGTCGACCAAGGAACTGCCTCCTATTGACGAAATCGTGGGACAAGAGCGTGCGCAAAAAGCGGTCGAGTTTGCGATGTCAATTAAGGAAAAAGGGTACAACATTTACGCCATCGGTCAGAACGGGCTAGGTAAGCGCACGATGATTCTACGCTATTTGAATCGTCACCAGCATGACGCCGATGCGTTATTTGACTGGTGTTACGTCGCGAATTTTGAAGATACACGCACGCCTAAAGTGTTAAAGCTCCCTTGTGGAATCGGTAACAAACTGCGTGTTGATATTGAAGCCTTAATGGGGAAATTGCTTAACGCGCTGCCATTAGCTTTTGATAACGAAATGTACTTTAGCCGTGCTGATCGTTTGAAAAACCAGTTGGCAAACAAACAGCAAAATGAATTGGACCGCATTAGTCGTGAAGCAAAAGAGCACGGCATCAGCCTGACGATCACATCGCAAGGCGATTATCAATTTGTCGCCATGAATGGCGATGAGTTGCACACAGAAGAATCTTTTGATGCCTTGAGCAAAAAAGAGCAAGAACAGTTCAGTGACAGCATTGACGCGTTAGAGGTGAGTTTACGTTCCATGGTGCGTGAACTGACCGAGTGGGAGGATACCTACAGCGACAAAATCAAAAAGTTGAATGATGAAGTTACGCTCGACGTGATTACTCACTTCATTAAAAAGCTCAAAGTGGATTATTCGGAATACTCCGAAATCAAAACCTATTTGACGGAGCTGCAAAAAGATATCGTTGAAAACGCGGATATTTTCCTCGACCAAAGTGGTGAACAAGGTGAGATTGCTGCTGCGTCTTTAGATAAAAAGTTGCCTCGTCGCTACAAAGTGAACGTGTTAGTGAGTCGTAACAACAGCGATTTCCCAATCGTGGTGGAAGAGAACCCAAATTACCACTCACTGTTTGGCTCGATTGAAACTGCGACATTCAAAGGAACAGTCTTTACCGACTTCTCACTGATCCGTGCAGGTAGTTTGCACAAAGCCAACGGCGGCGTTCTGTTAATGGACGCGCAAAAAGTGTTGGAGCAGCCGTATGTCTGGGATGGCTTAAAACGTGCGCTGCGCTCTCGCCAACTAAGCTTTACGTCATTAGAAAAAGAGGTGACGTTGACGGGGGCGGTTTCATTAGATCCTGAACCGATTCCGCTTGATATCAAAATCATCTTGTTTGGTGATTACCGAACTTACCAATTACTCCAACATTACGATCCAGAGTTCAGCGAGTTGTTCCGTGTGACGGCAGATTTCGAAGACGAAATGAAACGTACGCCGGAGTCTGAGCTGCATTACGCGCGCTTTATCTCTAGCGTGGTGCATGACAACAATATGCTGCATTGCGATCGTAAAGCCATTGCTCGAATCATCGAATACAGCTCACGTTTGTCTGGCGACCAATCCAAGCTATCTCTACATTCGGCTAATATCGCCAACTTGCTTCGAGAGTCAAACTACGTGGCTCGCCAAGCAAACTCAAACATGATCCGCATTGGCCACGTCGAAGAGGCGATGAAAAATCAGGAGATGCGCGTCAGCCGTTTGCGAGACAGCGTGATGGAGACGTTCTTAAACGGCACTACGTTGATTCTCACTGAGGGTTCGGCGATAGGGCAAGTGAACGCGTTGTCGGTGTTGAGTACCAGCGATTATATGTTTGGTGCGCCTAACCGTATCACTGCCACGACATGCTACGGCGATGGCGACGTTATCGATATTGAACGCAGCGTCGATCTTGGCGGCAGTATCCACTCAAAAGGTGTGATGATCCTATCGGCTTATCTGTCTTCCGTATTCGGCAAAACCGCGCGAGTGCCACTCACGACGACGATTACCTTTGAGCAATCATACGGCGGAGTCGACGGAGACAGCGCGAGCATGGCGGAGTTTTGCGCGGTCGTTTCGGCTTTTTCTAAACAACCAAATCGACAAGATATCGCGATCACGGGGTCAATGAACCAATTTGGTGAAGCGCAGCCGATTGGTGGCGTAAACGAAAAAATCGAAGGTTTCTATGATGTGTGTGTGATCAAAGGTCGTCACTCCGGACAGGGCGTGATCATTCCTCGTTCGAATGTTCATAACTTGATGCTACGAGCTGACATCGTGAAAGCGGTAGAAAAAGGGGAGTTCCATATTTGGGCAATTGACCACGTGACTGAAGCCATTGAATTGTTCACCGGCAAGGTGGCAGGTGAGCCGACAGATGAAGGTTCTTACCCGATTGATACGATTTTTGGCCTTGCTCAAGCGAAGCTCAATTCGCTGAGAAAGTAAGCGATATTCGCTCTGGATGTGAATAAATATCATCACAATTAATCACAACTTGTAATAACGACAATATCCCGACACTAGTGTCGGGATATTGTCAATAACAGATTGAAAATGGGGACTTTTTGTACTAGACAAAAGTGTGATCGACCTCTAATATTCGCCACTTGTTTATTCGTCCGGGAACAATCCCGTCGCATGGAAGCAAGTAGGCATCACGCATATAACTGAGGTCCAGTCATGCAGCTATCACTGAAAAACTTGTCAGTACGAACCCAAATTTTGGTTCCGGTATTATTTACCGCTATTGTTTTGTTTATTGCTCTGTGGATTACTAAAAACAATCTTCAAGCGGAGCAAGACGTTATTGCTTCTAACCAAGAGTCTTTGGTTTTCCATAAAGACACTTTGGCGCGTATCGACGATCAAATTTACCCATTGCGCATCAGCGCGGTTTACGCAATTTACGATGCTTCTCGTCGTGAAACGTTCCTAAATGAGCTAAAAGCAGGCTTGAAACAAGTTGAAGCGGATCTAAGTGCAATCGAAGCGCGCAACCTGTTTCGTGAAGATGCGATTGAAGTGCGTAAAGCGATTGAAGCGTATGTGCAGTACTCACAGCGCTCTGTAGCGTTTTTCAACCAATACGATCAAGGTCTTAAATCAGACAACGAATACCGTGCATTTATTTCTGAGTACCGCCGTGTTGGTAACGAAATGGTGCAAGGCATCAACACTTTGTCTAAACACGTGAACGATCAAGCGGTTGAATCAACGGCAAAAAGTAACGCACAAAACGAGCGTGTTCAAACTAATGCGATGCTGACGGTTCTTGCGGTATTTGTGTTCTCTCTAATTGGTGCTTGGTTCCTATCTGGAATGATTGTTACACCAATCCAAAAGCTGCAACGTGTGATGCGTGAACTGGCGGCTGGTAACCTTTCTGTTCGCGCGGATGTCGAAGGCGACAACGAGATTGCTCAGCTAAGCAAAGACGTTAACCAAACCGCGTCTCAACTTTACAGCATCGTTGATCAGTTAACTCGAATCAGTGAAGAAGTGGCGTCTGCATCAACAGAACTTGCTGCAGTAATGACGCAAGCAGAAGCGAACGCACAACAAGAATTGGCAGAAATCGAGCAAGTTGCTTCTGCGGTAAATGAGCTAGCAAGCACGGCAAACAACGTAAGTGACAATGCGACCTCTGCTGATGCGACAGCACGCGAAGCGGACGGTCTAGCGCAATCTGGTTTGGCTATCTTCCAAGAAAGTGCAGACGCAAGCGCGCAAATGTCTCAGGCATTGAACGATGCCGCGCAAGTTGTACTGCGTCTAAAAGAGCAATCAGTACAGATCAACGATGTTATCGAAGTGATTCGCGGTGTATCTGAACAAACGAACTTGTTGGCGTTGAACGCAGCGATTGAAGCTGCACGTGCTGGTGAATCTGGTCGTGGTTTTGCTGTAGTAGCGGATGAAGTTCGTATGCTAGCGGCACGTACTCAAGATTCAACGCAAGAAATCTCAACAATCATTGAAGAGCTACAAGCGCAATCTGGCCTTGCTAACGACAGCATGCAGGTTAGCCTAGAAATGTTAACTCGTAACAACGAGCTGACTCAGCAAGCGAACGATGCGTTGATCGGTATTACGGAATCTGTTGCGAACATCAACGATTCAAACACGCAAGTAGCGACAGCTGCGGAAGAGCAATCTCAAGTCACTCAAGACATCAACCGCAACGTGGTTAACATGTCTGAACTTGTGAACCAAAATGTAGCGGGCATCAGCCAAAGCGCAAGCGCAAGTAGCGAGCTATCACTACTGGCTGAAAAGCAAAAAGAACAGTTGAGCTTCTTTAAGCTGTAAGCTTTTGCTTTACGTTTTTAAATATGGTCTCAGCAAAAAGGCACCCTCGGGTGCCTTTTTAATGCTCGTTTTTCAAGAACGAATACGTGCTCTAGCAACTTCATGGCTCTAGGCCGTTCGAATTTATTTCAACTTCAGCTTGGTGCCGTCGAATTTGAGATGGCTCAGCAGACTCTTGGCGTTAGTTTTGCCTACCTCATCAAACTCCATTCCGTAGCGGGCATAGTGAGTCGATTTTTGAAGGTTGCAAATACGACCATTCAGTGGCGCTAACATGCGACCATCACTCGGCATGGTGAGGTCTAGAGTGATACGGTCGCCAACTTGTAAAGGTCGGCTCATTGGCGATGTCACAAAACGACAGCCGCTGCGAGACAGGTCTCTGATCTCACACTCACTTCGATATTCATCCAAGCGGACTCGCGCTTTCAAATTCACCTCATAACGCACTTCTTTACGAAGTTGGAATACCTGCATTGTATTGGGAAGGCTAAGCACTAAAATGGGATAAGGGTCGCCCAAGCGATGTTGAAGCTGAGCCCTAAAAGGGATGACTGCGCCTTCGCCACGATGAGAATACGCTTTTACGTTTATCCAAAAGCCTTCTTGAAAATAGAATTTCAAATCTTCATCGGAAATATTCGGAACTTCGATCAATGCCGTATTGTTAGAGTGGCAGCCGACAAACGTACTGGTGGTGATGAACTTCGTTCCAACAGGCGTGGTCACATTAAGAGTGACTTCACTACCGTGCTCGACCATCGCCATTGCATCGGTGCTGTTTAATGTGGTGGCCTGACGTTCTGGTGCTCTCTTACTCTGCAGAGGTAGATTGCCGTCTCTGGCACTGGTTATCATATTTCTCATTCTTATTGTCGTACCTGATTTGAGAAGAGGTGACTGCTATGAAATTTAGCACTAAACGACTGGGTGTCTTTGCGTGGTAATGATTTTATTCAGTGATATAGTTTGATTCAATAAATCCGTAACAAAATTAGAGAAGAAGATATGCATAAAGTGATTCACGACACTGAAAGTGGCCTCTTTTGGGTTGATTTAGAGCAAGACTTCAAAGCAAAAGTGGTCTACGAGTTGAAAAATGATGTGATGCACATAACATCGACGGTCGTACCAGAAGAGCTGCGAGGCAAAGGTTATGGCAAAGTAATGATGGAAGCGGTACTCCCAGAAATTGAAGCTCTGGGTTATAAAATAGAACCGGTTTGCCCGTATGTGGCGCATTACATCAACCGTAACCAAGCTTGGTTGCATCTTCTTGCTTGAGTATGAATGACCACCACCTTTTGTATCAAAATATCAGCCAGGATCTTGATCTCGGTGCATTGCTGTCGAGTGAAGTAATCCAGTCACTTTGGGGCGGTTACGGAGAATTGGTTCGGCTGATATTCGCTAAACGCTCTGTCATTGTAAAACACGTCAAATTGCCTAAACCTTCTGAACACCCTAGAGGCTGGAATACAGACCGTTCTCACCAAAGAAAGCTGCACTCTTATCAGGTTGAAGTCAGTTGGTACGCGCATTTTTCCGGAGTCATGGACTCGTACTGTCGGGTACCACAAGGCTTAAAAACGTTCCAGTCGGAGAATGAATGGCTCATTGTGATGGAAGATCTCGCCGAGGCGGGGTTTCCAAAAATCATCACCGATGCAAAGCTAGAACATCTACGAGCCTGCCTTACTTGGTTGGCGAATTTTCATGCGCGCTACATCGGTGTTTGCTCGGATAAGCTGTGGCATACCGGCACGTATTGGCACTTGGCAACCAGACCCGATGAGCTTGAGGCATTGCAAGACAGTGAGCTAAAAAATGCCGCTCAATTGATTGATCAAACGCTTTCGCAAGCCAAGTTCAAGACGCTTGTACACGGTGATGCCAAATTGGCGAACTTCTGTTTTGCGCAAGATGAATTGAGCGTTGCTGCGGTCGACTTTCAATACGTCGGACATGGCTGTGCGATGAAAGATGTGGCACTGTTTATGAGTAGCGCCGTCAAGCCAGAGCGTTGTGCAGAGCTGGAAGTTTGGGTCTTGGATACGTATTTCGCTCAGTTGCAACAGGCGTTAATGGTTTATCAGCCGAATCTCGACCCCGATGAAGTCGAGCGTGAATGGCGTCCTTTGTTTGCGGTTGCATGGGCTGACTTTCAGCGCTTTGTGAAAGGTTGGAGTCCTGACCACTGGAAGATCAATCCCTACACAGAAGCATTGACTCACAGAGCGTTGGCTTACTTACGAAGGTGAGTCGAAGTTTAAAAAGAAAAGCCTCCAACTAGTAGGAGGCTTTTCTTTATTTTGTACTTGGTCTGATACGTGCCATGTAATAGGTATTGATGAACTCACCATCTCGGAATGAGGCATCAATAGCCTCTCCTTCAATTTCAAAACCATGCTTTTTGTACAGGCCAATCGCGGCCTCGTTGTCGGCATTCACTTCTAACTGAATGCGTCTTACATTCAACCAGTTATCCGCCAACTCGATGATGGTTTCAATCAACTTACTTCCCACGCCTAGGCCGTGAAACTGGTCGTGAACGCCAATACCAAACGCGGCCGTGTGCGCCGTTCTTGGGCGCTGCGAGTGATGAAAGCCAATGTTACCCACTACTTTACCGTCGATTTCAGCGACGTAGCTGTAAACGCCAGCGGGCATATTTGACAATCGTTCTACCCACATTGCGAGCGAAGGTTTTGGGAGTTGCAGGGTTTCACGTTGTGCTTTTGGTTGTGAATAGATTTCTACGAGTGCCGCTGCGTCTTCAACGGTCGTTGGACGTACGATAATTTCCATGCTTCTCTCCTTCGCTTTTTAGTATTAATTTTCAATCTAACCACAGTTCTTTATTTTGGATAGTATTTTTTGATGTTTGAGAGATAAACACCTTTTAAATTAGGTTGTTATAGGGATGTTTTTCTAAATTTTAGTAGTCATTTATCTTCGAATTTAGCGAATAGATTGCAAAGGTGTTGAATTATTGTACTGAAAATGGCGTGCACGGCAGAGTATCGTGGTGAATTTCATGTTGGAGGAAATAAATGGAATTATTCAAACTGTGACGGCGGCACTGTACATCAGTTGACCTGAATCAATTGAGGGTGGAGTTACCTCTTATGAGGTATGGGGAAGAGGTACGTTTAGCGCTATTTATGCTTAACTTGATAAAGGAGTTTCGTTGAGGAAATAGCATGAAATCCTCTCAGTCTAAAACATCGCAAAGTCGGCGCCGATTTTTGCGTGATACTGTCCGAACTGCGGCAGGCGTTGGCGCAGCGGCGTGTGTGTTGGGCTTACAATCGCTGCAAAGCCAAGCTCGAGAAACCAAAGGTGTGCCTATTCGCCCACCCGGTGCTTTGCCAGAAGGCGATTTCGAATCAGCCTGTATTCGATGTGGCTTGTGCGTTCAAGCATGCCCTTACGACACATTGAAACTCGCGACATTACTTTCTCCTGTAGCCACTGGTTCTCCTTACTTTACTGCGCGCGATATTCCCTGCGAAATGTGCGAAGACATTCCTTGTGTGGTGGCTTGCCCGAGTGGGGCGCTGGATCCGACGTTAACCGATATTGATGATGCTCGAATGGGTACAGCGGTTCTTATTGACCATGAAACTTGCCTTAACTGGCAAGGGCTACGATGCGACGTTTGCTATCGCGTTTGCCCGCTGATTGATGAAGCCATCACATTAGAGATGGTTCATAACGACCGAACTGGCTATCACGCCAAACTTATCCCTACAGTGAACTCCGAAGTGTGTACTGGGTGCGGTAAGTGCGAACAAGCGTGCGTGTTGGATGTCGCTGCTATTAAAGTCGTCCCGACGGATCTGGCGAAAGGCAAAGTGGGCAGCCATTACAATTTTGGTTGGAAAGAGATCGACAAACCACTCGAAAATATCCTCCCCAGTGAGACGCCTGTACCGGAAGGTGCGCTTGAATCGCTAAAAGGAGGTAAGTAATGGCAAAGAACTTAGCTCAAAATGCTGGCAAAGAGGCGATTGAAAAGCTTGGTTGGTGGCGCGCGCATCGGTTTCTGGTTTTACGTCGGCTATGTCAGCTCACCATCATTGCGCTGTTTATGGCTGGGCCGACATTAGGGGTTCTAACCGGTAACCTCTCATCGAGTATGTTGCTCGATACGGTCCCTTTAAGTGACCCGTTAATAGTGCTTCAAGCTTTGGCGACAGGGCATATCCCGGAGTTTAATGTGTTGTTAGGCGTAGTGATTGTCGTGGTGTTCTACGCGATTTTAGCACCGCGCGCATTTTGTGCTTGGGTATGCCCGTTGAACATCGTGACGGACTTAGCGGCGTGGCTGCGCCGAAAGTTCAACATTAAAGCGAGCTATCGTTGGTCTCCGGCTATTCGCTATTGGCTGATCCCTGTTTTGATGTTGGGCAGTGCGCTGTCTGGCGCGATTCTTTGGACATGGTTAGATCCAGTGGCGGCACTGCATCGCGGATTGGTGTTTGGTATGGGCGCAGGTTGGGTGCTGATCGCACTGGTGTTCGTACTGGATTTACTCTTAGTTGAGCATGGGTGGTGTGGGCACTTATGTCCACTGGGTGCTACCTATGGCGTGATAGGCCGAAAAAGCCTGTTGCGCGTTACCGCTGTTCGCCGCGAGGATTGCACGAAATGCATGGATTGCTTTTACGTTTGCCCAGAACCAGAAGTACTTCGGCAGCCTTTGAAAGAGGGAGATCGTCGAGTTATGGATAAAAACTGCATAAGCTGTGGCCGTTGCTTGGATGTTTGTCCAGAACATGTGTTTGAATTCAAAAATCGCCTTAATGTGAAAAACATCGACTAAGTCGATAAGTCACTCATCAACCTTTTTCTTGCCTTTTACACATCGCGCTCACTTTCATCATTGGGCGCGATGTTTTCTGTATTGGTCATATCCTCAGTGCACTTAGAATCGCAACAGTGCGTATGTGACCATAAATAATAATGATATTGCGAATTTGTTACATTTAAAGCTATGATGATGACTTCATATCTAAAGGATGCATCATGAATACCTCTTCTCACGGCTGGAGAACGCCGCAAAATTTCCTTCTGTTGATCTCGATTATTGTGCCCATTGCCTTTTCTACCTGGATGGCGTTGCTGAATAACTTTGTTATTGAAAAAGCGAACTTTGATGGGGCGGACATTGGCTTATTACAAAGCGTGCGTGAGATACCGGGCTTTTTAGCCTTTACCGCCGTGTTTGTGTTGTTGTTTATCCGCGAACAACGATTCATGTTGGTGTCTTTAGCGATGCTAACGCTTGGTACAGCATTAACAGGTTACTTTCCCACTTTGTACGGTTTACTTTTTACGACCTTGTTGATGTCCACTGGTTTTCACTACTTTGAAACATTGAAGCAGTCCCTGTCTTTGCAATGGCTATCGAAAGAAGAAGCGCCAGAAATGCTAGGCAAGTTTATCTCGGTCGGCGCGCTGGCTTCGCTGTTTACCTACGGCGCGATTTGGATTTTGCTAGAGCAGCTTAAATTTGATTTCAAAACCGTGTATTTGCTGGCGGGTGGCGTTGGCTTTGTGTTGATCATCGTGATGGCACTGGCGTTTCCTCAGTTCAAAACAGCAGTGCCACAAAATAAGAAACTCGTACTGCGTAAACGCTACTGGTTGTATTACGCGCTCACTTTTATGAGTGGTGCGCGTCGACAGATTTTCACTGTATTTGCGGGCTTCCTGATGGTAGAGAAGTTTGGCTACTCTGCCGCAGACATTACCTTACTGTTTTTGATCAACTACCTGTTTAACTTTTTATTTGCCAAGCGCATTGGCCGTTTTATCGGTGTTGTCGGTGAGCGTAAGGCATTAACGTTTGAATACGTCGGTTTGATTTTCGTCTTTGTGGGATATGGTCTGGTGCAAACGGCGGAATGGGCTGCAGCGCTGTATGTTGTCGACCACTTGTTCTTTGCGCTTGCCTTGGCGATTAAAACGTACTTCCAGAAGATTGCTGATCCGGCCGATATGGCGTCGACCGCTGGCGTTGCGTTTACCATCAACCACATCGCAGCGGTGGTAATTCCCGTTACATTCGGGATGATTTGGTTGGTGTCGCCTTCTAGCGTTTTCTACATCGGAGCGGGTATGGCCGCCGTTAGCTTGTTGTTGTCACTCAATATTCCAGCGAAGCCGGAAGAGGGGAACGAAACGCGATTGTTGAGGTGGAGTTAGTGCTCACTACTCAAAAGACTAAGCCATAATCTGGATAGAAAAATGGGATGCATCGGCATCCCATTTTTATGATTATCTCGCGTTAAAACGGATACCAGAACAGTTGTGTGTCCATAACACGCTTGCTGATCGCAGCAATCACTATCACCGCAATCCCCGCCATGCAGATCATATCGGCTTTGGTCAGTGGTTTGAGGCTGTACCAAGTGCGAGATGAGTGACGACCAAACCCACGTAGCGTCATCGCGTTGGAGATTTGGTCGGCTCTGTCCAAACTAGAGAAAATCAGAGGGCCAAGAATCTTCGCCACGTTCTTCATACGAGTGAACAACGGAGCCTTCTTACTCAGTTCTACTCCGCGTGCTTGTTGCGCGTGCATGATGTTAACAAAGTCCTTTTTCACTTCCGGCAAGTAGCGCAGCGTTAAGCTCACGGCATAGGCGATTTTGTAAGGCACACCTAAGCGGTTCAAGCTGGCTGAAAACTCCGTCGGGTGAGTGGTAAATACAAACACCAACGCGATTGGGAACATGCTGAAGTATTTCAATGTCACTGTTACTAAGTAAAACAACGTCTCTTGAGTGAGCGAGTAATTACCGGGTAACGAGAGTAAAACCGTTGATGAGCCCATGAACTCAGTACCTTGTTGCGGCGCTAACGCGAACATAAACAGGGCATTGATCAGCAATACCGTGCCTGTACCCAGTAAAAGCGGTTTGTAGACATGAAATGGCACTTTGGTCATTTTCAATAAGCCTAAACCAAGCACGATCAACAGCGCGATGATTCGCAAGTCAAATGTGGTCAACACCACCGTCACCCAAGCAATGAAAAGTAAGAACTTAGTAATGCCATTCAACTTATGAAGTGGCGATTGGGTATCGATGTAGTTGATACCAAACTTCATCTTATTGTCTTTCATGCCACTGCTTTCTCTGGTTGGTTTACTTCGCTGCTTTTTTGTTGGCGGTGCGCTTTTTCTACATTGATAAAATGCTGCATAAAGCCATTGGTGTCTTCGATGCCAACTTTCGTAGCCAACTCAAACAGACTTGTTGTGGTGAGGTTCGCTTGGTCTAGTAACTCTGGACTGCTGAATACCTGCGTCATTGGTGCATCCGCGACTAATTTACTGTCTGCAATCACGATAGAGCGCGTAGTGTATTCCAGCACTAAATGCATGTCATGAGAGATGACCATCACGGTTACGCCCAACTCGCGATTGAGCTTTTCGATGAAACTCAGCATAGATGTGTAGTTCCGGTAGTCCTGACCTGCCGTCGGTTCATCAAGGATCAGAAGCTCTGGTTCCAAGACCAAAATTGACGCAATGGTTACGCGCTTTTTCTGGCCGTAGCTCAATGCTTCGATTGGCCAGTGACGGTATTTGCTCAAACCGCACAGCTCAAGGACTTCAAGTACTTTAGCTTCGATTTGTTTCTCTTTAATGCCACGATTACGGAGGCCGAAGGCCACCTCGTCGAAAATCATGTGATGGGAAATCATGTGATTTGGGTTTTGCATCACCACGCCCACTTTCTGGCTGCGCTCGAAGATGGTCAGTTCGTTTAGATCTTGACCATTCATGCTCATTGAGCCGCTATCCGCTTCAATAACGCCCATAATCAGTTTGGTGATGGTCGATTTACCCGAGCCATTTTTGCCAAGTACAGAGACAAACTCGCCACGCTTGATGTCAAAACTCACGTCTTCTAGCGCGTTTTTCTCACCGTCGTAAGAATAGGTGAGGCCACGGACTTCGAGCAAAGTCTCGGCTAGCGTTTTAGGTGGTTGTGCTGTTGAACCATCAAACCATGCTTGTACTGCTGGTTTATATTGCTCCAACGGTAAGGTAGTTAAGCTAGAAGGTTTTGCATCGCCCTCAATCGCGCAGCCTGCTTCTTTCAGAGCCGAAATATAAAGCGGTTCGCGGATGCCGTAATCTTCTAGCAGAGGCGACGCTAAAATTTCATCTGGCGTCGTATCGGCAATGATTTCGCCGCTTTCCATCAAGATAATACGGTCAACTGAGCGATGCAGAACGTCCTCAAGACGATGCTCAATGATTACGATGCTTTTGCCCGTTTCGCGGTGTAGATCATCGATGATCTCGATGGTTTTTTTACCCGTTTTAGGGTCAAGCGCAGCTAGTGGTTCATCAAACAAAAGGATATCGACGTCATCGACGAGAATGCCTGCCAAAGAAACACGCTGTTTCTGCCCGCCAGATAAATCGTGGGGAGAGCGATCTAACATCTGTTCCAAGTCGACCATTTTGGCCGTGGCTTTGACCAATGGGTACATGTCGATGTTAGAAGTTAGCTGGTTTTCCAGCGCAAATGCGATGTCTTCGCCAATGCTCAAGCCGACAAATTGGCTGTCCGTATCTTGCAGTACGGTGCCAACTTGCTCTGTGTATTGGTGCATGTCGAAAGGGGAGGTGTCTTGACCATTGATGGTCAATGTTCCACTGGTTTCCCCTTTAATTGCGTGTGGGATCAGTCCGTTAAGACATTGCCCAAGGGTAGATTTACCACTACCACTTGGACCAATAATGACGATTTTCTCTCCTTTCTCTATCCTTAGATTGATATTTTTTAGCGTCGGTTTGTCCAGCGACTCATATCTAAAAGAGAAGTTAGAAAATTCGATTGTCATTCGACATTAAGCCTCTGTTAAGTTACGGCTTTGCTTGTTACGTTTAGCGACAGACTTAAGAATGAAGAAGCCAACAATAGCAATAAGAATGGTGTTACCGATCGCGATAATAGAAAGCTGGGTAAACACTTTAGTGAACGGTTCTGCGTACAAAATCGTGTCGAGGAATGCAGAGCAACCGTAACCAAATACGTTGCCTAATAGTGCAAGTACCACGAATAACGCGAAGTCTTTCATATTGAAATCACCTTTCTCCAAACGGTAGCGCGTTAGAGAAGGGAATAGACCGATAATCAAACCAACAATACCTGAACCAAGTACCCAAGTGAGCCATACGCCCCAACCTGCAAATAGGTCGGTGACCCAGTGGCCAATAAAACCAACCAAAAAGCCAACAAGTGGGCCAAATAGTACTGAGAACAATGCTAATACTGCCATTGCTGGTTTTAGCGTTGTGTTCGCAAACACAGGGATGCCAAACATAGGTAAGCCACCGATGCCGTAAAGAGCAGCACCAATTGCAATAACCACAACGGTTTTAGCAGAAAGATTCATAGATAACCTCAGTTCAATTGTCGATTTTAAAGAACGTTCATTTATATTGTTGGAAAGCATTGGTTATTTGATTGTGTAACATATATCCAAAACAACCAAGCTGCTTATTGTTTGCTCTATTTTTCTTCAGGAAATGTGTGATTTGATTCACGTATCCCTTTGACTGGCTTTGTTTTTTAGCAAGCATTAAAAATAAGGCGCGCATTATACAGAATATTGATAAAAGTGGGAATGCTATCTGTCTGGATGGCTAGAGTGAAATCGGAGGCTGATTGTCAGCCCCCGATTACACTTTATGATGCTATTTTCATCGATAAATGAATGAGCTAGCAGTTCATTAATGGTCTAGGTACAAATAGTTCTGCCAGCTCTTCATGCGAATAAGCACTTTGCGCATTACTGATACGTGAGTAAAGCTGTCTGAGTAAACTGCGACTTCAACCGCAGTACCCATTGGCAGGTGGTATTCGCTCAAATCGTCCGTGATTTTTAGCTTCGCAAATACACGTCCGCTCGTGCGCAAGGCATCGGTACCTAGTAGAGCACCTCTGGCTTGAATTTGACTTTCACCAATGGCCGGAATCACGTCAATGACTTCGCCACGGAACACTTTGCCCGGAATTGCGCGGAACATAAATTCAGCTTCAAAGCCCGGCTTCAAACGTTGTAGCGAGTTTTGTCTGAACGCAGCGGTGTACGTAATGTCTTCGGTATGCACGAAGGTCATTGCAGGAGCAAGCGGTAACGGCACAGCCATCACACCAGGACGCAAAGCCAATTGCGTAACGTAACCATCGGTTGGCGCACGAACGATAGTTTGTTCTAGGTTAAACTCTGCTTTACGCAGCTCTGCAAGAAGTTGCGCGACTTGAGTGTTTTCACCACCAATTTCAGAGTCCAGAGCGATTTGCGCTTGTTCTTGTTGCAAAATCGCAACGTCTAGCATGGCTTCTGCCGCTTTATACGCTTGGCGTCGAGTATCTAAATCTTGTTCAGTAAACGCGCCGCGATCAAAGCCTCTTTGATATCGGCTAAACTCTCTTTGCGCTTTATCTCTATCAGCTTGTGCTTTTAAAACCGCAGCTTCTGCTTCTCTTAGATCAGACTCTAAACCCAACGCGCCTTGGCTTGCTTCTTTTACTTTCGCTTCAAGGCGAGCGACCTCCGCCTCAAAAGGCACAGGGTCGATTTTGAAAAGAATATCGCCGGTTTTGAGCGGTTGGTTCGCTTGAACTGGTACTTCCACAACGCGGCCACGTACACCAGAGACGATAGGCGTAGTTGGGAACACTTGGTTACCTAACTGAGTAAATGGGTGGTTGTAGTTCATAAGCAGCACAAGTGTGCCCACCAACACTACGCCACCAAGTACAGCTGTCGGGACCGTCCATTTGTTTAGAGGAATATTGAAGATTTTAAAAATGGCGATACAAAGAGCTGCGTAAGTCAGAATCAGCAATAAATCCATTATTCGTCCTCTTTACTTTGTTCAGTCAAAGGCTTTTGCTGAATCTTTTTTTGTTTCAACATCGATACTTCGTTTTTGAGATCGTTGACTTCGTCGATGAGTTCTTCAAGACGGTGATGAATGTCGTGTGTTTCTTGCTCAAGTTGTTTGAAACCCCAACCACGCTCTTTGCGCCACAATGTTGCCCATATCCAAAGGAATGGCCAAAGTGCGTGCAGTGTGAACAGGCTGACCCAACCTGCGTAGTGAATTGCGTCTTGGTGCGGGTGTTCACGCTCTTTAGCAATTTCATACGGGATGTCATGGATAACAATGATTCCGTAGAAGATAACTAAAGCAACGAAGATGAGTAACCCAAGTGCAAAATAGTCTAGAAACATCTTACTTACCTGTGCTTGTTGCGAATTGGAAAAACTTACGTAAATTAACGGTTTAAGTATTTGTCTTAACTATAGATGAATCAAGCGCTTTTTATGTGCGAATTATGTTTATGCGATATCAGTACGTACTGATAGTTGTAGGCAAGTTTGGCGAGATTGAGTACAGATTTAAACAAAAAGTGAATAGATTCGGGTAGGGCTGATAAAAAGCATGATAAAGCCCCCAGATTTCAACTGGGGCGTGGCTTAAAGTTCGGTACAGACTTGGTTTCGGCCATTGGCTTTGGCACGATACAAGGCTTTATCGGCGCGGTAGAAGGTGCGCTGAGTGTTTTCCCCTTCGCGATGGAGTGTAATACCGATGGAAACGGTTAGGCCGCGTTCGCCAAGAATGTCTCGCCATGCATATTTAAAAATACGCTCGCGGTAGTTTTCAGCGTGCATTTCTGCGCGTTCCAATTGGCTGTTCTCAAGAATTACAAGGAACTCTTCACCACCAAATCGCACGCACGATGCACCTTTAAATTTGAAGTAGGCTGCCAGCTCCTGTGACACACTTTTGATCGCTTTGTCACCCACCAAATGGCTCAGTTCGTCATTGATGGATTTGAAGTGATCGATGTCGATGACCATCAATGCGAATGGAGTGTCGTGCAGCAACATGTCTTTCAGTTTTACCTCTAACCAGCGGCGGTTGTGCAACGAGGTAAGGGGATCGGTAAATACGTCTTGCTGCAACTGAGCTACGGTATTTTTGTGTTGTTTGGTCGTCTCTTTAAGCTCTTTATTTTCAATCTCAGACAGAATGAGCTTTAACTGCAATTCAAAGCGAGACAATCGACGCAGTTGAGCCGCGCCCAATTCGCTGATTGGGATGTGTTTTATTAAGTCTGATTCAATACGAAAAGCGCGTTTCTCACAGCTTAAAGCTTGCTGAAACTGCCCTTGTGACGCACTGACTTTGCTCATTGCGTTGTAAAAACGTTTCGCCAGAATGGGCGAAGAATGCTTTTTAATTCGCTTCCCAATGGACTCCAACAGCAAATTAGCCAACGAAGTGTGGCCAACACCATTCAAGCAATAGGCCGTTTCAATTTTGACCATGGTTGAGAGCCAATAGGTGGTCGCACTTCCGGTGGTGTACTTAATGCTGGATATGGAAAGCAGCGCTTCGGAATACTCTTCTTGCAGACGATGCAATTTAGCGCGATACAAATGCGTTTGAGCGGCGAGGTTTTTGTCGCTTACTAGGATGCTGAGCTCTTCACATTCACCCAATAATTCGCTGGCTTCGGCCACGCGTTTTAGACTGATGTAACAGGCGAGCATATACAGTTTGTAACGCAAACGAAGTGAGCGACTGCTGATGGCGTGATCAATCGCGTCGATCTTTTGGTAGTAACGTAGAGCACGGTTGTGATCGCCATAAGCATCACATAAGTTGCCCATACCAATGATCGCTAAAACGTATTCGTCGATAAAACCGTATTCCACTGCGATGTTGGTGGAGGCGATGTACTCGGTGAGGGCAGAGTTGTAATCACCAACTTCAACCAACCGTTCGCTTAAACTTGCTTTGACCGACAGTATATCTTCGACATCCTCAGGTAATGAGAGCAGCTCTAATGCTTGTCTAAGCTCTTCGATACTGTCACAAAGCTGTTTGATTTCGCGGCGGTATTCTGCGCTGATAACTAAGCAGTGTGCTTTTTCACGGCTGGTGGACGCAATGTGTCGACCGATATGTTCCCAAAGCGTGATGGCTTCTTCCCCAGAAACAGAAGAAGGATCGATGCCTGCGTCAGTGACTTTGCTAAGCAGTAGTTCCATTCTTCATTACCTCAATATAGCTTTCTTCCAACTGCTCTAAAGTAAATGGGAAAGTCAGGATGTCTTGTAAATACAATGTCGGTTTTGGCCCTTTGAGGCCACGTCGTTCCCATGGATAAATGTCTAACATGGCATGCACGGTTCGGTAGAGCTCTTCTGCGGCTTGATCTTTTTCGGCAATCAGCATAGCGAGTCGATCGCTAGATAGGCGTGAAATGAGATCGCTTGGCGTCGTTAATGAGTGAACCAGTTCAGTACACGCATCGAGAAACGCAGGATTGGAGTGACGAATCATGATCACGGCATGGTTAGAGCGCTTAAGCTCAGTCTTAAATAGAACCAGTTGTTCCCACCAGTACGTTTCGGAAACGACGTTAGAAAACTGCTTTTCGGGATCGTATTCATGTTGAGAGCGAATACGATTGATGAGCTTGCGAGCACGTTGTTCGAGTTGGCGTTTTGAGCCGCGTGCTTTATCCATGCTGACACGATTGGTCTGCTCTTTGAGCATTTTCAGTGCATGTTTGCGGTATTTTTTAAACGCATTAAATGCCGCTTCGAAATCGCCTTGCTCTTCAGCAACGCGAGATTGCTGAAAACAGATCTGACTTAGCAGTTCGCCGTTATCGAAATTAAGCGCGGATTCTTCTGCGGCAAGCAACAACTCGGCTGCGCTGTCCGTGTTTTTACGCAGTAGCTCTAGTCTTGCTCGACTGATGAAAGAGTGTGCTTTCATCCACGTTAGATCGTGCTCAATGGCCAGCTTGTGCGCTTTTTGGGTTGCTTCTTCCGCAGCGTCTAGGCGTTCTAAGCCAAGGAGTGCCAGGCCTTTAAAGTCCCAAATTTCGGCTTGCCAAGTGCTGTCTTCATGGTCTTTGAGCACTTCTGTTGCGCCATCAAGTACCGTTAGCATCTCAATAAAGTTGTTGAGGAGGTAGTAGTCCCAAGCCAGCAGAATGCGAGCTTTACCTTCTAACCATGCAATTCGGACGTTGTTTGCCACTTTAACTGCAAGCTCATGAGTCGATGCGGCAAGTTTGTGTTCGTTGGTGATGCGCCAAACATTGCCAAGACCAATCAGGGATTCAATCTGAATCTCAATGTCATCGACCAAAGCCGATTGCTCCAAGGCATTAATCCAATATTGCTGCGCCGAGTAATATTTGGCTTGTCCCCAGTATTGAAGGGCGAAGATATGCAGAATTTCTGGAAGGTGATCGTCGGTGTCCAGTTGGATTTGCTTATTGTAGGCGTCTTTGATGAATTTCAGCCCTTGGCGATATTCCATCAAACACCAACAACTGTGTGCCATGACGAGTAACGCTTTGATTTCTCCGTCAATAAACAGTATTTGTTCCGCGCGAATGCGGCACTGCTCGGCGAAGCGAAGAGTGCGTTCAGGGTGCGTTTTCACTTGCCCTTTGAGGGAGTTAAGCTCATCTTCTAGCTGAATTTGGGTTTTATCCAACGTTCACATCCATGACTATCGAACTGGAATTTACACCTAAATAATAAGTGGTTAGATGCGTACTTCATTACGAGTGCAGCATGAAAGCCACATCATAAAATATCAGGTGCCGTAATGTATACCGTCACTGCCCCTAATTACCACATCTAAATGAGTTAAATAGTTACGATAGGAGCTGCTTAATGGTTAGAGGTGCGTCAGTGACTTCTAGCCTTTGTGCGGCAGTAAGACCTTGTTTGTCCTGATAGCACAAATTATGCCAAGCTCTGAATATATCTAAAAGAGGTAAAATTCCGGCAGGTCGCAATTTGCGACGTGGCTCGTTAATGAAACTTTCGAACAACAGCTGGAAGCGATTTTGATAGAACTGCACATGGCGAGTTGTTGCAACGTTAAACCACTTTTCTGGTTCATTTTTATCGCCAGCAAGGTAGCAAATGCCTTTGTGGCTTTCGCCTTGACTGGAGATCGCCCAGCGATCGCGCCACCAACTCATGTAGGCAATATCCACTTTGCCAAACGGAGAGGTCATGTCCCAGCCAGCGTCTTCTTCTACATACATCAGATCGACGTTTTTCTCTTGAATACGAGACAAACAAACGCTCAACGCTGCAGAGCGGAGCAGGGGATCTTGTGGCATGTAAATCGAAACCCGCTTGTTAGGGCAACACATATCAAGTACATGCAAATAGTGCGCGTACGAGGTGTAAGGAGGACGAACTAACGCGCCTTTCGATGGGTAATGAAATACCGATAAGTTACCGAGCGGATCTTCGACGTTACCACGAGCCAAAATCGTTTGGTATTTTTGGTCAATACGCTCTCTAAGGTGATTAGAAGGTTCCGCTGGTGGCTCACTTGCTTCCGCTGTGTACTCTTGAGAGACAAAACGTGAAACTTCGTCGTACGGGTTGTGATCCAGCGTCGCGATAGGTTCTTCATCCGAAGAGTAGTTCACGTGTTGGCAAAGAATGTAGCCCGAGTGCGCTTCACCAGACACAATCCAGTACACTCCATTATTGCTGTGTGGCTGCAAGGCAATGTAGCTGGAAGCCAACTCGTAGTGACTGGCGTGATTAACCCAACGAGCATCAATGGTCGCGAGCTTACGACGACAACGACTGGCGATGTGGTCAACGTGATCATAAAACGTTTTTGGGTTGATGCTGAGTTTGCGGCAAATTTCGCGCACGGAATAACCGGTGAACAAAAGGCCCATCAGGTTTTCTTGAAACTGCAGCTTTTTATTGGCGCCAGACCATTTATCGACAAAAGTGCTTTGGCACGCTTTACAACGGTAACGTTGACGGTCGCCACTGTAACCGAAAGCGTGATAGAGGTGTTTATGAGTGTGGACAGAGAGTCCGAAGTTGTCACACGCGTCGTTGCGACAAGCAGGTAACCCGTCACTGTGGACGTGTCGGAGGCGATGAAGCTCGTTCACGACATCGCGGTTGTTAAGTAAGGGGGGGAAAGCTCCACATTCACGGCATACCATCGCCGGACGCTTAGGGTTCGCATGTTGCAGAACGTAACGCTTTGCATCACTCAATCCAAAGTTGTCACACGCCAATGTTTTACAAAAGTTGAGTTGTAACCCATCTGCGTCTTTTGGCAGTTCGCCGTTAGACACAATCGCCCCCTCGGGATAATTCGGGCAGCCAGTCAGGCACTGGCTGCAAATTATTACTTAATAACTTCTTAGATGTTGATTGCTGTTTCAAGAGCAACTTTCATCATGTCGTTGAACGACTTTTGGCGCTCTTCTGAGCTTAGTTTTTCGCCACGGATGATGTGGTCAGAAACCGTTAGGATAGTTAGAGCTTTCGCGCCTAGGTCTGCAGCTACGCCGTAGATACCTGCCGCTTCCATGTCTACACCTAGGATACCTAGTTTTTCCATCTTCTCGAAGATGTCTGCTTCTGGTGTGTAGAACAGGTCTGCAGAGAATACGTTACCTACTTTCACTGGCACTTCTTGAGCGCGAGCTTGCTTAACCGCTTCTTCTAGAAGGCTGAAGTCAGCGATTGCAGCGAAATCGTGGTTGTTGAAACGGATACGGTTAACTTTTGAGTCTGTAGAAGCACCCATACCGATAACAACGTCCATTAGGTTAACGTCGTCACGTACCGCGCCACAGCTACCTACACGGATAACGTTTTTCACGCCGTATTCAGCGATTAGCTCGTGTACGTAGATACAGCATGAAGGGATACCCATACCGTGACCCATTACAGACACTTTTTTACCTTTGTAAGTGCCAGTAAAGCCGAACATGTTGCGAACGTCACAAACTTGCTTCACATCTTCAAGGAAAGTTTCTGCAATGTATTTAGCACGCAAAGGGTCGCCTGGCATTAGAACTGTTTCAGCGAAATCACCTGGTTGTGCGTTGATGTGTGGGGTTGCCATAAGTGCTCTCCAAAGTTTTGTTCTGATAAAACGCATCTATTATAGGATGCTATTACCAATTCTGTTGAACTTGTTCGTTTTCGTTGAGGCAATAATATCGGGACGTACAGTGATCCCTTGAGAGGTTAGTCACAAAAACCACCCTTTTCGAAACTAACCAAGCTATTGATAACTAAATCTGTTGAAAGCAAAAAGGCAATCGATTTGCTTTTGAGCGATTTGTTGATTGCGCACACAAAATAGCCAAAGAAAAAGATAAATATTTTTTAAATCGAGCTGATCGAAATCGCGGAGGAGTAAGTAAAACGATTAAATTGTACAACTAATTTTCTTGTACAATTTAGGGTGGCTTGCTATAAGTTATACAACTAAACTTTTTGTATAGGGATGACGTTGCTATGGAATCTTCAATCAAAGTAGGTATCAGTTCTTGCGTGTTAGGTGAACGCGTGCGTTTCGACTCTGGTCATAAAGTCAGTAACTTTGTGACTAAAGAGCTTAGCAGTTATTTTGACTTTGTTTCTGTATGCCCCGAAGTGGGGGTCGGCATGCCGGTGCCACGCCCGACGATTCGTTTAATCAGTAATGAAGAACGCATCGCGTTGGTTGAAACGAAAAATCCCGACAATGATCACACAGATAACATGCTGACTTATTCCGCAAATAAAGTGGACGAGCTTCAAAATGAGCAATTGTGTGGTTACATCGTTTGTGCCAAATCGCCAACATGCGGTATGGAACGCGTAAAAGTGTACAGCAAAAACAACGCTGCAAAAGAAGGGATTGGTCTTTACACGAAAACGTTGATGGAAAAAATGCCGTGGTTACCTGTCGAAGAAGATGGACGCCTAAATGATCCCGTTCTTAAAGAGAACTTCATTACTCGCATTTACTGTCTCAACGATTTTTATGAATCGATGGCAGGTGAGCCGACACGCGGTAAGATCATCGATTTCCATTCTCGTTATAAGCTAACGCTTATGGCGCACCATCCAGAGTCGTATCGATCTTTGGGGCGCTTAGTCGCAGATGTTGCCAGCTATGAGATTGACGAGTTTTACCGAGAATATCGATTAGGTCTGATGACGGCGCTATCGAACCGTGCCAGTCGCAAAAACAACACGAATGTGTTGATGCATCTTCAAGGGTATTTCAAACGCTCTCTAAACAAAGATGAAAAAGAAGAACTCGCGACCGTGATTCAAGACTATCGCACTGGCACGCTGCCATTGCTCGCGCCACTAACATTAATTAAACACTATCTAAATGCTTATCCAGATGAATATCTGCAAAAACAGAAGTTTTTAGAGCCACACCCGCAGGAGATGAGATTACGCTATGGTTTGTAGTTCAGAAGAAAAACTATACGCAATTCGAGATGTTGCAGAAATTACGGGCGTTAAGCCTGTGACGCTGAGAGCTTGGCAAAGGCGCTATAACCTAATCCAACCGCAAAGAACGGAAAAAGGACATCGCTTATATTGTCAGCAAGATCTCGATACGATTCGTGAAATTCAAGGTTGGCTATCCAAAGGTATTGCGATCGGCAAAGTGAAAGGATTGCTCGGCCAATCGGATGTAGAAATCAGTGCAGAAAACCATTCGCTTGAAGAGGTGGAAACCGTACTGTCTGCCTTGTCGCAACTCAATCGTGGCAAAACGGAAAGCGTCCTGTCATCGGTATTGAAAGAGTACCCGCTCAACTTAGTCGTAGATCAGTTTATCAATCCTGTGTTTGAAGCATTGGATTTGGTTAAGGGCTCGCTGCGCTCTTTGCAGATGGGATTGTTCCAAACCTGTTTAATCACGCGTTTGGCATTGGTGATCGATTCTGAAAACAAAGCATCTACTAAGGGGAAATGTCTGTTGATCAGCTTTGAACAAAGTCGAGATGCGGAAAGCTGGATTCAGGCGGCGAAGTTGTGTGAGCAAGGTTACCACATCACCTTAATCGACAAGGTGGACGACGTTTCTGGCTTGGTGGGTCACGACGTGATTGAACGCTACCAGCGTGTTTATGTGTTCTCGAATAGGGCGCTACCTGCCAAGCAAGTGGAAGCATTCAAAGCGCTGTTAGCGCGGTATCCTGAGCAAGTGCAGTGTTCGGAAGTTATTGAGAAACTTCATCTTGCACAAACACAGATTCAGTAAGGAGACCACATGATTCTGGTTTGGTTTAGGCGTGATTTACGCACGTTAGACCACACGGCGTTAAAGGCGGCACTTGATACAGGGCAACCTGTTGTTGCTTGTTTTGTTGCAACGCCAGAACAGTGGCAAGAGCACCACATGGCGCCGATGCAGGCGGATTTAATCGCCAGGCGTCTTGAGCATGTTCATCAAGAGCTCACAGAGTTAAACATTCCTCTTCTATATAAAGAAGTTCCGCGTTTTGATGACTGTACAAAAGTCATTTGCGATTGGGCGGATAAGCTCAACGCAACGGCGGTAATGGTCAACATCAATTATGAAGTGAATGAAGTTGAGTTGGATAGAAAGGTATCTCAAGCACTGGATAATCGTGGGGTAGAGTTTCACGCCTTTCACGACAAATGCGTTCATGCGCCAACGACCGTACTCAACAAGCAAGGCGAGTATTTCAAAGTATTTACGCCATTCAAACGAGCATGGTTGCAAAAGTTTTCCTTGCCAACGGTATCCAAGCCTCAGAGACAAAATGAACTGCCTAGTGAGCAGTTAGAAGCGGTAAAACAAGACGGTTTTGATGACGATTTTACGTTCTCTTATCCGAGGGAATCGAGCGAAGCTTGGTGTGCATCGACCAACGACATTCTCAAGCAATTGAGGACGTTTGCACGCGAGCGTAGTGACGGTTACCAGATGAAGCGAGATTTCCCCGCTATCGATGGTACGAGTCAGCTCTCGCCTTATCTTGCCATCGGAGCATTGTCGCCAAGACAGTGCATCGCGAGGTTGTATGCTGAGAATCCACAACCGGATTTGTCAGAAGGCAAAGCAATATGGCTGAGCGAGATCATTTGGCGTGAGTTCTACCAGCACTTATTGGTGTTTGAACCTAAACTTGTCAAAGGTCGCGGATTCATCGACTGGGAAGACAAAATTCAATGGTCTTACGATGAGCAAGCTTTTGAATGTTGGAAAACGGGGACGACTGGATATCCAATTGTTGATGCGGCAATGCGTCAGCTCAATCAAACTGGCTGGATGCACAACCGACTTCGTATGATTGTCGCAAGCTTTCTTACCAAGGATTTACATATCGACTGGCGCTGGGGCGAAGAATACTTTATGAGCAAGCTCGTCGACGGCGACTTTGCGGCAAATAATGGTGGGTGGCAGTGGTCGGCATCGACTGGATGTGATGGCCAACCATACTTCCGTATCTTCAATCCAATAAGCCAAGGCGAGAAGTTCGATTCCGACGGTCAGTTCGTGCGTCATTGGGTGCCAGAAATTAAGAGTGTGCCGAATAAGTTCGTCCATAAACCATGGACTTGGGAGGGATTTTCTTTACTGGAATATCACAAGCCGATGGTTGATCACAAGGTTGAAAGAGAGATAACCTTACGGCTCTTTAAAAGTGCCAAGGAATAGAGTGAAATGCTTAGCAAAAAGCGATCAATGAGTTTTGCAAAACGAACCCTGTTATCTGTCTCGTTATCATTAGTGAGTGGATTGTCATTCGCCAAAATGTACGAGTTACCAGAGGACGGCAGCCGTTTGATTGGTCGCCTCGAAAACCACGTCGTGCAAGAAGGCGAGACCATGGCAAACATCGCCAAGCATTACGACGTGGGCATGCTAGCGTTGATGGCAGCGAACAAAGGCGTTGATCCATTTCTTCCTCAAGAAGGGCGCGTGCTTACTATTCCATCTCAACTTATTCTTCCTGAAGTTCCTCACCAAGGCATCGTGATTAACTTGGCTGAGCTGCGTTTGTACTACTTCCCAGAGGGCGAAGATGTGGTGCATGTTTTCCCTGTTGGTATTGGGCGAATTGGGCGAGATACACCAGTGATGACAACCAGCATCAGCCAAAAACGTCCGAACCCAACATGGACGCCACCTGCGTCTATTCGTGCAGAATACAGAGCGAAAGGGGTGGATTTACCTGCGGTTGTGCCAGCAGGCCCCGACAACCCGCTTGGGTTGTTTGCACTTCGTCTAGCTTACGGAAATGGTGAGTACCTTATTCACGGTACCAACAAAGATTTCGGCATCGGAATGCGCGTGAGTGCTGGTTGCATTCGTATGGACCCAAGTGATATCGAATGGTTGTTCGACAAAGTTCGTCGTGGTGAAAAAGTAAACATCATCAATCAGCCAGTGAAAGTGTCACTAGAGCCGGATCGTAGTGTGTTTGTGGAAGCGCATGAACCGTTAACTCGCAGCAATGGCGAGAAAGATCATTTACAAGTTCCGAAAGAATTGGGCTGGTGGCTAAATGAATTTGGACTGACGAATGTGAAAGCGAAAGCCGTTATTGCCGCTCAGAATGGGGTCCCAGTAGAAATAACCGCGCCTTAACGGGCGTTAAAGCGCGGAACAACATCTTACTTAGTGTAAGACTGAGCGATGTTATCGATACGCTCGTTAGCACGTGCTGCTTCTTCTTGAGCAGCCATTGCTGCGTCACCTGATTTTTGAACGTCAGATTGAAGAGATTGTACGTCTTGGCTTAGTTGGCTAACTTGGTTGCTTAGTTCATCTAGTTTAGCTGCGTTTGCTGTTGCTGCGTCATCAGATGAAGCACAACCTGCTAGTAGAAGTACTGAAGTTGCTGCAGCTGCGATCAACGTTTTGTTCATATAAGAACTCCTTGCTTATAGTGAAAGTCTCGCCCTATAACTCTTTTTTTATACAGTAGCGAGGTTAAATGTGGTTACATTTTATCAGTACATGATGTAGCAAAAGTCAAAAAAATCCAAGAATTTCATGGAGTACCTGACGTTAACTTTTACCTGAGCCTAACAAAAGTAATTACTCATCCTTTCGATTGCTCCCACAACAGTCCACATAGCAGGTATTTTTGCCACGTTCCTGATATCAATAATTTAGACGATATTGACACAAATGAAAGTTTCTACCCCTAAATAACTGCAATCGGCTTAGTTCTACGAAGTGAATTCGACACTTTTATGGGCGTGTTTTTTCTCGAATTCTAGCCAAGGTTTTCGCCAGTTACAGCCGACGCTTCTTCTTCACTGGGTTGCAAATGATGTTTTGTTTTCATCCGTGGGAATTAGTTTGTGTGATCTCTATCTATACTCCTATGATTTGCGGTATTATACCGAGCTTTATTTTTTTGCTGCGTTAGAGCGGAAACGACATTACAGAGCGCTCAGACGCTGACTGATTTATTGGAGAATACTTTGCAATTTAAAGATCTAGGCCTAGACAACCGATTGTTGAAGAACCTAAAACACTACGATTTTAAAAAACCGACTGATATTCAAAAACAGGCTATTCCTGTTGCGATTGCAGGCAAGGATTTATTGGCATCTTCGAAAACGGGTTCAGGTAAGACTTTGGCGTTTGTATTGCCAATGCTTCACAAGTCACTGAAGACAAAATCGTTTTCAGCGAAAGATCCTCGTGCTGTGATTCTGGCTCCAACGCGTGAGTTGGCTAAACAAGTGTATGGCGAACTTCGCTCTATGCTGGCTGGTCTATCTTACGATGCAGCGTTGATTCTTGGTGGTGAGAACTTTAACGATCAAGTAAAAGCACTGCGTCGTTACCCAAAATTCATCGTGGCGACACCAGGACGTTTGGCTGACCACCTAGAGCACCGCTCTCTGTACCTTGACGGTTTGGAAACGCTGATTCTTGATGAAGCAGACCGTATGTTGGACTTGGGCTTTGCGCCTGAGCTACGTCGTATCCATAACGCGGCGAAGCACCGTCGTCGTCAAACGTTGATGTTCTCAGCAACGCTGGACCACGCAGAAGTGAATGATATTGCTTCTGAAATGCTGAATGCGCCAAAACGTATCGCAGTTGGCGTATCTAACGAAGAACACAAAGATATCACGCAAAAATTCTACTTGTGTGATCACCTTGATCACAAAGAAGCGATTCTGGAACGCGTACTTTCTGAAGCGGAATACCGTCAAGTGATCATCTTTACGGCAACGCGTGACGATACCGAACGTCTAACCGCGAAGCTGAACGAGAAAAAACTGAAGGCCGTTGCACTGAGTGGTAACTTGAACCAGACGCAACGTAACACCATCATGAGCCAGTTTGAGCGTGCGGTGTTTAAGATTCTGGTAACGACTGATGTCGCTTCTCGTGGTTTGGATATTGCAACAGTGACTCACGTCATCAATTTCGATATGCCAAAGCATACAGAAGAATACGTGCACCGTGTTGGTCGTACTGGCCGTGCGGGCAACAAAGGTGATGCGATTTCTCTGGTTGGTCCAAAAGACTGGGATAGCTTCAAGCGTATCGAAACTTACCTACAGCAAGATCTTGCATTCTCAGTGTTTGAAGATTTGAAAGGTAAATTTAAAGGTCTGAAACCACCTAAGAAAGATTTCCGTAATAAGAAAGCGACGACGAAAAAAGCGCGTCCTCAAGCGAAGAAAGTGGCGAAGCAACCAGCTAAACGCGACAAGAGCTTCTACAAAAACGTATCGGTGGGTGATGACGTGTTCATCCCTAAGAAAAAGCCTGCGGCACCAAGCTCTGAAGAGTCATGATCGCCTCAGTTCTAAACTGATTCTAATGCATATAAAATCCGAGTGTTCGCACTCGGATTTTTTATGCCCGTCACTTAGCCAACCCTTGTCTTTTCTTACTAACCGTTTCTCCCAATGCTTATATTTGTCTGATTTCATATAAACAGCACAGATTGCTAATTTAGCAAGATGTTGATTGTGTTTACACTGGTTAAAGCAAACGTTTTTTCAATCAGGTTAGATAAAAATATTATTTAATTATGAAAATGATAATTGATATCATTTTTATTTAAGGGCAGAATACGCGGATTCCATTAATCCTATAAATGAATTCGCTCTCTATATGAAATTTACTCATGTTTTTTTAGGGCTCATAGTTACCTCTAGTTTTGGCGCTACTGCCGCTGATGATTTTAACTGGCTGCGAGATGACGCTCGTAAAGATGAGCGAGTTCTTACCTACTTGACGCAGCAAAACCGCAAAACCGAACAGTATCAAAAAAGTTATCAGGCACTGACACAAGATCTGCTGGCACAGTGGGAAACGATGGTGGCAGACAAAGGCGAGCAGCCATGGTCGATTGTGAATGGACGAGAGTGGACGTTAACGCGTCGTGACGGTCGCTACGTGTTGTTATCACGTGCGAGTCAGCATGCACCAGAAAACGCGGTTTTTGATTTCGCTGAGCGACAATCGGCGCATCAATACTATCAACTTGGTCAGTGGCAAGTGAGTGGTGATAAACTGCTTTTTACTGAGGATATCGACGGCAGCGAGCAATATCGAGCCGTGGTCGTTGATTTACTCTCAGGCCAATCTTCGGAACTGGCAACACACGTCGATAGTGGTGCACTGTTATCAAAAAATGGAAAAATGGCGTACCTTGTAGCAAAGGACAAGCGTACCCAGCGACCTCATCAGATCCTACGTATTTCCACGGAGTCTTTGGCTAAAACAGTAGTATGGAATGAGTACAAATCAGATTGGTTACTCTCTTTTTATCGCGCGGCAGATAGTCGTTACGCCGTACTGCAAAGCAACAACGAGTCAACAACAGAGCAGAAGCTTGTCGATCTAGAAACGGGCACAGTCACCGATTCATTGCGAGTGCCAGAAGTGGGCGTGGAATATTACGCAGATGTCGCGAAAGGGCATGTTTACCTCAACAGTAATCTTGAAGGAAAGTTCGCGCTTTACCAAGCCGAACTCACGCCGCTTAGCGCAACATGGCAACGCTTTACCAACCCTAGTGAGCCGCTTGAGCAGTTCTACCTTTATGATGCAGGAGTTGTGGCACTTAGTAAGCCAAACAATGTGTCGACGTTGACGGTGTATTCTTATCAAGGTCAGGAAAAAGTGATACTGCCATTGGAACACGATGGCAATGTCGCTTGGTTGAGCACGTTAGGCGATTTTGAATCCAACAAGATTCGTATCCGAAGCATGTCGATGACCACGCCTCCTCAATGGGAAGAGTTCGATGTAAAAACGCTGACTAAATCTTTGTACTCTCAAGATACTTACCAAGATTTTGATAGCCAACATTACGTTTCAAAACGAATTTTCATTAAGCACGATGGTGTTTCTGTTCCCGTCTCTTTAGCGTATCGCAAAGACAAATTACACGCTCAATCACCCGTGATGATTTATGGCTATGGCGCATACGGTTTTACGATGAAACCGTACTTTATGCCTCAAGTCATAAGCTTGCTCGACCAAGGCGTGATTTACGCTATCGCCCATGTTCGTGGTGGTGGGCACTTTGGTGATGAGTGGCACGAGCAAGGCCGTGGTGTGCGCAAAGCCAATTCTATTGGCGACTTTGTCGCGGCCGCTAAGACGCTGAAAACGTTTGAACGCGGTAATAGAGAGGTTTTCGCCATTGGCTCTAGTGCTGGTGGCACGTTGGTCGCGGGAGCGGTTAATCGAGATCCTAAGTTGTTTTCAGGTGTCGTGCTTAAAGTGCCTTTTGTTGATGTGGTAGCCAGCATGTCGGATACCTCACTTCCGCTGACCACACAGCAGTATGGCGAATGGGGTAACCCAACCAAACCTGAACAACTGGCACTAATGAAGGCGTACGATCCAATTCTCAACATTCACAAAGACGCTTACCCACCGATGCTGGTTCAAGTCGGTTTGATCGACCAGCGCGTGCCTTACTGGGAAGGTGCCAAGTATCTCGCCAAGGTTTCTGAGCTAAGTGAGCACACCGGGCCGTACTTGTTACAGACCGATTTTAACTCGGGTCACCAAATGGACCCGCGACAAGCGCAAGAACAACAAGCAAAAGAATACGCCTTTCTTTTATCACTGATTAATACATCTAAAGCGGAGCAGTAAATGAAGCTTACCCCAGTGTCAGCGGCAGTACTTTCGGTACTAGCTGCCAGCCAAGTGCACGCCAAATCTGACGTTTTCTCTATGGAAGAGGTTGTGGTGACGGCGAATCGGATTGAACAACCTGTGTCTGAAGTAGCAGGCAGTGTTGCGGTTGTCACCAGCGAAGAGATTGAACAAAAGGGCGAAACAGAGCTTTATGATGCGCTGCGTCACGAGCCTGGGGTAAGTGTGTCGGGTGGTGCTGGTCGTCCACAAAACATCACGATTCGGGGCATGACGGGTAATCGCATTATGATCATTCGTGACGGCATTCGCTCTGCAGACGGTTTTGGGGCGAATGACAACAATGACAAAGTGGGCCGCGACACGTTCGATCTATCTAATCTTGAATCATTAGAAGTAGTGAAAGGGGCAAGTTCCTCAGTCTTGGGCTCTGGTGCCATTGGTGGTGCTGTGATTCTAAAATCCAAACAGCCGGGCGAGTTTTTAGAATATCGTGACTTTTATGTTGACGCCACGGGCACTTATACGGGGATAAGCAATAAATACAAAGGCGCGAGCAATTTGGCATTTCGTTCTGGCGATACGGAAAGCTTGGTCAACGCGGCTTATTGGCAAGGTGAAGAGACGCGTAACTTCAGCCAAGATTTGTACAACCGCGATTTGGATGGTTACAGCGCGTCATACGCCATCCATCATTTCTTCAATGATGAAGTGATGATCAAAGCGCGTGCCGAACTCTATCGACAAGACCAACAACGCCTTGAAGGTTCGTCATCCATACAAAAAGATGGCAAGTGGCATATCGAAGACTTTGCAGAAGATGAATCGACAGAAGAATACAGTGCATATTTAGGTGCAGAGCTAACGCCGCTTGATCCAGCATGGTTTGAAGAGTTGGATACCAAAGTTTATTGGCGTCATACCGAAGTGGTCACAGACACCAATCGCTTAATGAACTCTACCGACGCCAATGGTCTGTTGATCAAGCGCCGCGAACTTGAGCACAAAACATTTACCGATAGCACCGTCGGTTTGAGAGCGGATTTCAAACAGACGCTTCACGCCTCATCGGCTGAGCACAAGTTAGCGTATGGCGTTGAGATAGCATCAGATTACTACCAACGGGAAGATAATCAGAAAGTCCTCGATTGGACGGGTTCCAACGCATCGCAAAAGCAACCCTTTGCGGCTGCACGTGCTTACAACATTGGGCTTTATTTCCGTGACATGATTGAGCTGGAAAAATGGACATTGACTGGCGGTTTGCGTTTCGATGCGCACCGACTTTCACCTGATGGCCAGAATGATATCGGTGGATATCCATTGAAAGATATCGACAGTTCTGAAATTTCACCAAGTTTGTCGATTTCTCGTGAAGTGTTCGAAAACAACCGAGTTTACCTCTCTTACGATCACGGCTATCGAGCGCCAGAATACGATAAGGCGTATGGCTTCGTAAGCCACGACTTTGTGCCGCTGACGCCTTTTGTTATTGCACCAAATATGGATCTAGAGGCTGAAACTTCGGACTCGTTTGAAATCGGTAACAAATTCGATAATGGCCGCGCGCAACTTTACGTTTCTGCGTTTTACAACAAGTTCCAAAACTTCATTGATGTTGTTACCACGGGTCAAGATAACTTCGGCAACTACGTCAAGCAATACCAAAACTTACACGGCGTTGAAACCTACGGCGCGGAGCTTTCTGCCGCGTATGCTTTCACATCGTCTTGGAAGCTAAGTACCAAGCTTGGTTATGTGGACGGAAAGGACGCTGAGGGCGAATACGTTCGTAGCATCACGCCTTTTGAGGGCAATGTTGGGCTGAACTACCAGCAACAAGACTTTAATGCGTTCGCGACGTGGAATTGGGCTGGTTCGATGGATCGTGTGCCGAGTTGCCAAACGTCGCTCGGACAAAAGACTGAATGCGCAAAAACAGAAGCATGGAACACGCTCGATTTGGGAGCAAGTTACCAAATCACCAAAGATTTCCGTTTGAGTGCGACCATCATCAACCTGTTCGACAAAGAATACATTCGTTACCAAGACGTTGCTGGCATAGCTGATGAGAGCAAACGCTACTCAACGGAACCAGGTCGTTACTTTACGGTTAACGCGAAGTACATCTTTTAGTAGGAGCTCAGCATGAAACTCAAACTTTTAGCGCTTTCTCTTGCGTTGGCAGGCGTTCAAGTGACGAACGCAGCGCAGTGGGATTACCCTAGCGCGGCTATTACGGTCACGAACCAAGCCGAAGCGCTACGCTACTTACAAGCCAATTACGCTAGCGCTGGCGAACTTAAGTTTCGCTATCAAACCCGTTCTAAGCTTGGAGATCATTATAACTTTGATGTGTGGGTCGATGGTCAGTATCAACCGCAACGCACTATTGTGTTGTCGACTAACCAAGACCACCAAATCGAGCGTATTTTCAAAAGCCTTGAAGATACGGTTATTCGTAATGGTCAGGCGATGCCAGCCGCAGAACTGGAATTGCCTGTTCGATTGGAAGTGACCGAGCCGCCAGCGTTGAGCTCCGGTGAGTTAGTGACGGTTCCCGTCTCAGTGTTTGATCCTGATTTACGTACGATGCAGCAACAAGCTGCGCCTGATTCCGCTTGGAATTCGTTAGAGGATTATCCGCAGCCACTTCAATATGTTGAGAAGCAGATTCAAGTTTTGCAGTCTGACGGCAAGTTCTACCTAGCCAACGAGCGCGTTAAACAGGTGGATGTACTTGCATTACTGCCTACACCTTCGGTAGGTGCGGAGCCCGTACGCGATACAAGCAGTATTTTGCCGCCTGAAGGTGTTCAATCTTTTGCTGATGTAAAAGCGATGCAAAGTGCTCAGCTTGGCGACAATGCCTTTTTGCAGTTGATGGCGTTTTATCATCTTGACAACTCACTGCAGTACTTATCGAGCTTGAGCTATGACTTGTTTGAAGAGCCGCTTCGTTTTGATGGACGAGGTTTAGCGCTAGACAACTCTTCTTACTACACAGGTTCGCGTGCGCTGATGTTAGGCGTTGGCGGAGTATCTCCGGATGCTGCGGATGCAGATGTGATTTTGCACGAGCTAGGACACGGGATTCACTATCAAATCGTTCCCGACTGGGCGTATGGCCACACTGGCGCGATTGGAGAAGGTGTCGGTGATTACTGGGCGGGCAGCGCGAGCTTCCGAACACAGTATTTAGATGCGGCTCGCCGTGGTCAGGAATTTGAGATTGATACCGTGTTCAACTGGGATGGCATGTTTGGCGTTCGCCGCGCAACACGCAGTCTCTGGAACCAACGTGCTCGTTACTTTGAAGGAGCGGAATACCGAGCGCATGAAAGCGTTGGTGGTGAATTGGGCGACGAGTTGTGGTCGACACCTTTGTTCCAAGCCTTAAAAGCGTCCGTTGCTCGTTATGGAGATGGTTCGGATCGTGTTTTCCGTGACTTTGACTCGATTGTGCTTGAAGGCATGTACGGCGTGGGTCGTGGTGTAAAAATGCATGATTTGGCGGAGTCCACCGTATTTGCCGCGACAATGCTTTTCCCTGAAAAAGAGTACGCACAAATTCTGAAAGACAGCTTCGCACAACATAACTTACTCAAAGTTCCTTTTAACGCCAGATATCAATCTCGTTACATTAAAGCTGGGGAAATGGTCGAGTTGACGCTTTCTCACACTGGCCGATCTGCAAGCGTAAAGGGCAATTGGTCACTGAACAATGACACATCGAAAGCGGTCGATGTGGAACTGGCAAACACGGCCTCATTCAGTGCCAACTTACCAACGGGGCTGACGTGTGGTGCACCGTTTGAATCTAAAGTTTCGTTGGATTATCAGTTTGCTGAAGGGCTTAAGGCGCAATCTTGGCAAAACGTGACGGCGCTAGTGAACGGTGTTCCTCTACTTCTGAATAAGCCCAAGACTATCGAGGATGCGCTCACCGATGCGAGTATTAACTCGCGCGGTCAAGAAGTGCAAGGAAACAAAATTTTTGTTCAAACACTATCAGACAAAACGCAGAAAATTGATGACTCATTTGCCGTTTATCTCGATATCGAACACGCGAATTTAGCGGATTTACACATCACGTTGACGTCGCCACAAGGCCAGTCTGTAGTGCTGTTTAACCATCAGCCGAGTCAATCGGGTGGGTTTACGGGCTATTTCACGGTTCAGCACGATCCACAGCTGCAAGCATTGGTTGGAGAGCCTAGTTGGGGAACGTGGCGACTAGAAGTCTCCGATCGGGTGGTCGGCAACTCGGGCGCACTAAAAGCGTGGGGTGTGAGTCACTTTAACCAGTATCAGTGCGGTGCTGATACCACTTCGAAAAGCAACGGCAATGGCTCGGGTGGGAGTGGCTCACCTTGGGCGCTCTTTGGCTTGCTTGTGCTTTCAATGTTGAGAGTGGTTCGCTCTCGTAATAACGATTCATCAAAAAGAAGATAAGACCTATGAAGTTTCAATATTCTCTCATTGCAGTCTCACTGGCCCTTGTTGGTTGTGGTGGCGGTTCTGGTGGTGGTGACGCAACGGCGCCAAGTTACAACGTAGCGGGAACCATTTCTGCGAAAGGTACGTTGTTAGATACACCAGTGTGCATCGACCTCAACCAGAACTTTGTGTGTGATGCGACTGAGCCGAGCACAAAAAGTAATAACGCAGGTGAGTTCTCGATTACCTCGACAAACAAGAACATTTTAACCAGTCCAATTTTGGCTCAGGTTGACCAAGGCGACGAGCTCACACTGAACATGATGACGCCGGGACGTGGTTTGAGCAAAGGTAACGACATTAATGGCGTTACCACATTAATCGCAGCGCTGGTTATTGATGGTAAAACCGTCAGCCAAGCAGAACAAGTTCTAAAAGATTGGCTTGCACATGCTAACGTGAAACTGTCTGGCACCGTGATGTCGGATCCCAATGCGTCTGAGTTGGAATACATCGAGCAAAACACGGTCGGGTTGCTAAGCAAAATGAAGCCAGAACACATCACACTTGGCATGGCGACGATGGCGCAAACACTCAGCTATAACGACAAATCTCTCGCGGCGTACTTGTTGAGTGATGTGGAGGTCTCTGAGTTAGCGGCTAAGTTGTCTTCTTTATCTGCGCTTGGCTCGGTAGGTAATGATACGGGTACCGTTTTGTATTATACGGTCGCTAAAGGACATTCGAACACAGCGACGCCTCAAGAACTTTTCCCAGGACAAGATGCTGAATTTGGTTTTGACAAATTAGAGAAGCAGGCGGCGACAGGTAATGGCTTCAAGTTTGTTAAGTTAAGTGCAACGGGCGAGAAGCTAAAGGTGGATGCAACCACTTGGGCTTGTACATTAGATGAGCGCACGGGTTTGGTTTGGGAAAACAAAAGTGCTGACGAAAATTCGCTTCAGTTTAAAGATCGTCTGTTTGTTTACGAATCAGAAGACTTTAAGCCATTTTCTAAAGACTTGGAACAGGTTGGTTGTGTCAACGCAAGAGATGATATTTGCTCAACTAAGCAATACATTGAGCACATCAACCAGAAGTCACTGTGTGGTATCACAAATTGGCGCTTACCGGATTATCAGGAGTTTTATGATGTTCTCGACTTCGGTGAAACAGAGAAAGATGCAAGTGGCGTCGTTTATGGAATGAATGTTAAGTTCTTCCCACAGCAAACGTTAGGTAGTCCTTATTTGGAATACGGTTCGGTTTGGTTCCAGGCGTTTACCTTTACTGAAAATGACAAGGTAAAAACGCCCGAGTACTTAAGAATGCCGTTGGTAACGGTTCGAGGTGCCGACCGTGGACAATCTAGCTCGATTGAGATTTATTCCGATAAAAAAGATCCAACAGCTGATGATTCATACCAATTTCCAATTCGTCTAGTTGCTGAGAAAGGAGAGTAAGATGAAAAAACTTATTACCGCATTATCTCTTGTACTTGTTTCTTACGCGTCGATGGCCGCTCAGGAATGCTCTTTGGATTTTGTGAAGTCAGCGCCGAATTCTCGCTACTTATACTCTGATCTAGGTGTTGTAACAGATTTAAAAACAGGACTCACTTGGATGCGCTGCCCAGTTGGTATGACATGGGATATGGCTCAAAAAGCGTGTTCTGGGGAAGCTCAAAAAGTAACATGGCAAAACGCGCTGCTTACTGCGGAGCAAATTCGGAATGCCTCGGGCAACCATGTGCTACACAATTTTGCAGATAAAAAACAGTGGCGATTACCGAATATTAAAGAGTTAGTTACACTCACAGAGCGAGCGTGTTTCCATCCTTCGATGAATGGTACGGCGTTTGAAAGCGCATACTCGCTTGAAACTGGTGATTTAGGTAGTTATATCTGGAGCAACACGCCCGGCACCGACGCTAGGCAAATCATGACGTTCGAAAGTGTGAATGGAGATGTTATTGGCTATTCTCCTGAGGCGAACCAGTTTTCAGTGTTGCTTGTCACAGACGAAGATTAATCGACAAGTGGCTGTTAAGACAATGACGTTAAAAAGCTCCGCATTTGCGGAGCTTTTTTCGTATTTCATTCAGTGTTTCGCATGTGTTTACACCACAATGAGTGATTACACTTGGAACTGTCTTAACTGTTGCTGCTGGTTTTCCGCTAGGCCAGAAAGCTCTTGAGCGGCAGCGGCGGATTGCGTAATACCAGTTACGTTCTGGCTCACCAGCTCATAGATGTTTGTTAAGTTGTTATTGATATCAGCCGTGACCTGTTTCTGCTCTTCTGATGCGGTCGCCACTTGAGTGTTGATTGAGTTCAGCTCGGCGATAGCGTTACTGATATTAGCAAGTGATTGGCTAACTTCTTGTGCCAGAGCTTGGTTGTCTGACAGCATGGCTAAGCTAGAGTGCATGCTTTCATTCGCGTGACCAGATTGCTGTTGAAGCTCTTCAATGATGGTCTGGATCTCTTTTGTCGACTCCTGAGTTCGCGCCGCTAGCATACGGACTTCATCGGCCACTACCGCGAAGCCTCGGCCACTTTCGCCCGCACGTGCAGCCTCGATTGCTGCATTCAGTGCAAGCAGATTGGTTTGCTCAGAAATGCCTTCAATCACTTCGATCACGCGACCAATATGTTCTGATTGATCTTTTAGCGACGTCACGACGGCAGCGGCTTCGTTGAGTTGCTCCGCCATTTTTTCGCTTGCGCGAGTGCTTTCTTCAAACATGCTCAGGCTTTGTGAGGTCAGCATGCGTGCTTGATTTGATGCGCTATCGGCTTCTTGTGCATTGGTCGACACCTCAGCTGCGGTAGATTCTAGCTGGTTGATCGCCGAAGCCACTTGCTCAACTTCTTGTTTTTCTTGATCCGAATTGACGCTGCTTTGAGTCATAACGGTCGCTAACTCGGTCGATGCTGATGCCACATCTTCACTAATGCGAACTAATGCACTCACTGTTTCACGCAGTTTGTCGATGGTTTGGTTTACATCCTGAGCCAGCTGCGACACTTCGTTTTTTCCGATGGCTTCGGCTTTAACCAATAGATTTCCCTTCGCGACTTCTTGCATGGTTCCTTGAAGGTTACGAATCGGTGCAACGATATAGCTGGCTAGTATCCAACTAATAAGCGAAGCGGCACTCAAGATCACCGCAAGCGAGACCGCGCTGTAAGTGAGCGTGGCTGAATGCTGTTCGCCATTCGCTTCCACTTCATCAGTGACGATTTGATTCAATTGCTTAGACAGGTTGTCGATGGCGTTGATCATTGCTTCGCCAGCCAATCGATATTCTGCCATCGCAGATTCGTACTTTTGATTGAAATCGGATGTGGTGTAGCCAGAAGAGTGTTTGGTGGTGAGCAGAGGTGTCATGGTGACGCGCGTGAAATCAACATAGTGATCCATGGCTTTGCGCATGGCATTCACTTCGGTTTGAACGCCTGGGAGGCTATCGATGGAATTGAGAAAATCGCAGTTTTTGTTTTGTCTATCAGACAGTTCTTGGTTGAGAGTTTGGACATCTTCGGCTCTAAATAGACTGTAAATGGCTTTGATGCGCATGGCGTAGGTGTTGTCTACGATGGCGCTGAGTTCCTCTTTATGAATGATCAGCTTGTTGGTGGAAGTGGAAACCTTATTGAATGCTTGATCGAGCTTGCCGATTCCGACGCTCAATCCAATGACGAGTAATACAACGGTGAATAGAACAGGTAAAAAGACCTGAAGTTTAATAGAAAGCGTACTAAGAAATTGACGCATGATTGACCCTCTATAGTTTTGATTATTATCATTATTATTAATAACCTTAAGAATTCTAATGAATACATTTTTCAAATCAATTACTTACTAATGCCGAATTGTTATGAAATGTAGCAAAATTGAAGGACTTGGCATTTTGTATAGAAGTAGAAAGGCGCGGAAGTAGGCGAGGAAATAACACAACCTGAAATGTTGCGGAATTAATATACAGAAATGACAACGTGTCATAGAGGGTTCAACTAAGTGAAACACAACTGTCATATTCGGATTCTAAAGTGGGCACCGTTCAAGTGAAACACAACGGCAATAAAGCCACTTTAAGGAAATTGTGATGAAAAAGACAGTAATCGGTGCAATCGCACTTCTAGGCGCAATGGCAGTGACTTCTGTTTCTGCTAAAGAAACTATCTCTGCAGTGGGTTCTAGCAGCGTAACTCCACTGATGGAAGTTTTCTCTGAAACATACATGAAGACGAACCCGAACGTATTTATCGAGGTTCAAGGCCCTGGCTCTTCAGCTGGCGTTAAAGCGGCGAAAAACGGTTCAGCAGACTTAGGTATGTCTTCTCGTAACCTGAAGGAATCAGAAAAAGAGCCAACACTTGTTGAAGAAGTGGTTGCTCGTGACGGTATCGCGGTTGTTGTTAACCCACAAAACAAGCTAGCAGGTCTAACTGCTGAGCAAGTGACAGCAATCTACAAAGGCGAAGTATCAAACTGGAAAGAAGTGGGTGGCGAAGACAAGCCAATCGTAGCAATCACTCGTGATACCGCTTCTGGTACTCGTGGTGCATTTGAAGACATCATGGCGCTGAAAATGAAAATTTCTGGCAAGAAAGTTTCAGCAATCTCTCAACGTGCTCAAGTTGCTAACGGTAACGGCGCACTTAAAACAATGGTTGCGTCTAACCCATACGCAATCGGCTACATCTCACTAGGTACAGTAGACAACACAGTTAACGCTCTAGCAATCGACGGTGTTGATGCAACAGTCGCTAACGTTAAAAACGGTTCTTACAAAGTAGCTCGCCCATTCCTTGTGCTTTACAAAGAAGGCAAGCCATCTGCAGAAACGCAAAAATTCCTAGATTGGATGCTAACTGAAGATGCGCAAAAGCTAGTTGACCAAAACGGTTACATCTCAGTTCACTAATTTATCGGGACTCTTAAGTTTGCTCAGCCCACCGTTTAGGGCTGAGCCTTTTCTATCCATAGCGTTCATTGGCAATACCCAGAACCGTGAGATTTTTAAATGACCATCGCAACAAATAGTGAAAAGCTTATGAATACTGACGCTAAAGCTATCAGCAAGCCAGGCCTACGCGAGAAACGTCGTGTAGACTGGAAAGAGCGTATCTTCCACGGCTTGTTCCTAACCAGTGCTGTTATCGGCATTGTGTCGTTAGCAGTAATTGCTTACTTTATTGTTCGAGAGAGTATTCCTGCCTTCCAAGAAGCTGGAGTATCGGGCATCGTTCTTGGCCAAAACTGGCTTCCACCTGCGCTTTACGGCGTAGCAACAATGATTGTCGCTTCTGTAGTCTCTACTGCGGGTGCGGTGATGGTTGGCGTTCCTGTTGGTGTGCTTACCGCAATCTTCATCGCTGAAATCGCACCTAAGCGTTTGGCTGATGTTATTCGTCCTGCGGTTGAGTTGCTAGCGGGTATCCCTTCGGTGGTGTATGGCTTCTTCGGCCTCGTTATCATCGTTCCTTTGATTCAAGACATCTTCAATGTGCCAGCGGGTAACACCATCTTGGCGGGTATTATTGTTCTTGGTGTGATGATTCTACCGACCGTAATCACGGTATCTGAAACGTCTATTCGAGCGGTTCCTCGTGCTTACAAAGAAGGCTCTTTGGCTCTTGGCGCTTCAAAAATCTACACAATCTTCAAACTGCTCGTTCCTGCGGCTCGTTCAGGCATCATGACTGGTGTGATTCTTGGTATCGGTCGTGCGTTGGGTGAGACAATGGCAATCATCATGGTGATGGGTAACGCACCGGCAATGCCAGAAGGCATTCTCGACTCAGCACGTACGCTGACCGCGAACATCGCGATTGAAATGTCTTACGCAAGTGGTGTTCACGCGAACGCACTGTACGCAACAGGTGTGGTACTGCTGGTCTTCATCATGTCGTTGAACGCTGTACTTCTTTACCTAAACCGAGAAAAAGCGAAGTAATCGCTCGTTAAAGGTGACTATTATGGATCGCGCAAAACTGAAAAAAGCACGCCAGTTCAAAGATAACGTCTTTAACGCTTTCGTTTGGATTTCGGCTGCACTAACGGTAGGTTTTCTGTTCTGGATTATCTGGTACATCCTATCAAACGGTCTACAACACGTAGATTGGAACTTCATTACTGACAATTACACTCGTACCGGCGATGAGCACGGTATCTTCCCGATGATTGTGTCGACCATTTACATGGTTATTGCATCCATCGCGGTAGCGGCACCATTGGGTATCATGACGGCGATTTACCTGACTGAATACGCAAAAGTCGGCAGCCGCTTGGTGAAAGTGATTCGATTCTGTACAGAATCCCTAGCAGGTATCCCGTCGATCATCTTCGGTCTGTTTGGTATGACTTTCTTCGTGGCAATTCTTGGTCTTGGTTTCTCGATTCTATCGGGTGCACTGACGCTAAGTATCCTAATCCTGCCAGTTATCATCCGTACCACGGAAGAAGCATTGATGGCAGTGCCACAAACGTATCGTGAAGGTTCATACGGCCTTGGCGCTTCAAAAATTTACACTATCTGGCGTTTGATTCTTCCGAGCGCGATGCCAGGTATCTTAACCTCGGTCATTCTAAGTATTGGTCGTGTCATTGGTGAGTCTGCTCCAGTATTCCTGACAGCAGGTATGGTTGCTCGTATTCCGGATTCTCTATTGGATTCAGGCCGTACGTTAACCGTTCACCTTTACAAACTGACTACCGAGCTGTTTACCATTGAAGAATGGAATCAGGCTTACGGTACGGCAACAGTGCTGATCGTCGTTGTTCTTTTGATCAACATGGTGACTAAACTGATTGCAAGACGTTTTAACACAGCAACTTACTAACAAAACCAAAACAGAAGCGCACGTTAAAAGACACGAATTCAAGATTTAAGAGATTAAGACAATGAACAAGTTTGATATTGAAAACCTAGACCTATTCTACGGTGAAAACCAAGCACTGAAATCGATCAACCTGCCTATTCCTGTTCGTCAAGTGACGGCTCTTATCGGCCCATCAGGTTGTGGTAAATCAACGCTTCTACGCTGTTTGAACCGCATGAATGACCTTATCGAAGGCGTAAAAATTACGGGTAAGCTCGCAATGGATGGCGAAGACATCTACGGCAACATTGACGTTGCGGACCTTCGCATCAAAGTCGGCATGGTATTCCAAAAGCCAAACCCATTCCCAATGAGCATCTACGAAAACGTGGCTTACGGCTTGCGCGCTCAAGGTATCAAAGACAAAAAGACCATTGATGAAGTGGTAGAGCGTTCGCTACGCGGCGCAGCACTTTGGGATGAAGTGAAAGATCGTCTGAAATCGCATGCTTTTGGTCTGTCTGGTGGTCAGCAACAGCGTTTGTGTATCGCGCGTACTATCGCGATGGAACCGGACGTAATCCTGATGGATGAACCGACGTCGGCACTTGACCCGATTGCAACCCACAAAATTGAAGAATTGATGGAAGAACTGAAGAAGAACTACACCATCGTAATCGTGACTCACTCAATGCAACAGGCGCGTCGTATCTCTGACCGCACCGCGTTCTTCCTAATGGGTGAACTGGTTGAGCACAACGATACTCAAGTGATCTTCAGCAACCCTCAAGACGACCGTACGCAAGGCTACGTAAACGGCGACTTCGGTTAATAACCGCATTTTTGAAATAACCAGATAACTATAAGCGATGGTAACTTTGCCCCTCTTTATGAGGGGCCTTTTTCTTTTTAAGATACTGATTTATAAAATCTATCTGCATAAATAATTATTAAAAATTAAGCGACATTGGCCACTTTTATGCAACATGTAATTCTCGTGAAACATGGTGCTAAAAGTGCTGAAGAGTTCTCGAATGTGAAACTTAGTCCGAAAATTTTGCGAATTACTTAACAGCTCAAAATTGATTATATTGATTGCATATCACCACCTGCGTAGTTTTTTATCGAGGATAAAAAAGTAAATTAGGTTGGTAGGGTGAATTTAAAAAGTTTTACGAGAAAAGTGTCTTCAACGAGGGACCACCGGCTGCTGGCCGAAGCAATATTCGATCAATTAGAGAACCTCTTTTCCCCCCACGCGATCGCCATTTTTGAAGACCCTTTAACCAATCCTCGTTGTTCTGTGAGTTTTTCTCGCGGAGAGCTTTACCCTATTCAAAAGTACCCTGAGATTTTCTGGGACTGGGCCTGCCAATTTGATACATCCGAAAGCATTATTCCTCTGGCGATTAACACTTGTAACTGGAATCACACCCAAGATTTAGGTGGCGACAGCTACATAATGATGCTCGACAACACGCCAATAAAACGCACCTATTTACTTATCCAATCTGTCCAAGCTCGCACCGCACACAATATTTACGAAGAAAGCTACGACGCAATGCAGCTCGCGGCTGCGCGTTGGCAATGCATTCGAGCCGAGAAAAATGCATCACAAGAGATGCGACATCGAGACATCCGTGAAGCTCAATACGTCGATGAAATTAGCCAGCGCGAACGTTTTATCGAAAACATGAAGTTAGTTCAGCAAGTCGCACTCGAGATCTCCAACCCTGATTCCTTAAAAGATTTGTATTACAAAGCCGTCGAAGCCCTGCGTGAACGATTGGGCTTTGACCGCACCACACTGATGCTACTGGACATGAAAAAGCGCAGTTTCAGCGGTACATACGGCACAGATGAGTCTGGCGTTACGATCGATGAATTCCACACGCAATACGATCTACATCAACTGAGTGAGGAATACATCGCTGCGCTGTCGAGCCTTGAGAGTAATTTAGTGATCATCGAAGATGCGCCAATATACACGGCGGGCAAAGTGGTCGGGCAGGGATGGAACGCGATGTTAATCTTGCGTGACGGCAATGAGCCCTTCGGTTGGTTTGCACTCGATAACTTTATTCATCGCAAGCCGATAACGGCGTATCAAAAACAGATGTTGGACTCGTTTGGTTCTCTTTTCTCGCAAATTTATATCCGTAAGCGCCAAGAGCAAAATGTGCGTATGTTGCACTCAAGCATGGTTGAGCTATCACGCTGTACAACCGTTAGTGATGTGTGTAAATCGGCAGTGACTTTCGCGATTAAAAACCTCGGTATTGATCGTATGGCGGTATTTTTGACCGATGAAAACTGCTCATACATGCAGGGCACTTGGGGCACTGACATTCAAGGGAATGTCGTCGATGAGTCCTATTTCTTTGGTGAGACGCAAAACTTTTCTCTGATCAATTTGGCTCGCGCCGTACCGAGTGAAGTCGCATTCGAAGAATCCGTTCCCATTTACCACGACTGTAATATCGTCGGTTTTGGTTGGGCGGCAATGACGGTTCTCACCTCAAACAGCAGTGGCCCCATCGCTTTTATTGCCGTCGATAACCTGCTCACTCGCGCGCCGTTAACCTCTCAACTGCGCGAAGTGATTCGTATGTTCTCTTCCAGTTTGGCCGAGGTGCTGCAACGCACTCAAGCTCAAGAGGCGATTCGAGAGTTAAATGAAAACCTTGAGTTAGAAGTGCAGAACCGAACCAAAGAGCTAGAAGAGGCGAATCGCCAGCTCGAAGTACTGTCTAAACTCGATCCACTTACGCGCCTTGGCAATCGCCGTATGCTGGAGCATGTGATGCAAAAATACTGCGCATTGGATTGCGAAGAGGCGATGTCATTTGGTCTGATTCTGATTGATATCGACCATTTTGGTTTGTTTAACAATCACTATGGCCATCTTGAAGGGGACATTGCACTGATGCGGATTGGGAACATTCTTGAACACCATACCAAAGATGAAGACGAGGTCTTTTGTCGTATTGGGGGTGAAGAGTTTGTGTTATTGATGATCGGCTCGAACCAAGAAGAGGTTCGTTTGAGAGCGGAATGCACCCGTCAATGCATTGAAGATGAAGGCATCAAGCATCAACATAACCCAGAAGGTGAATTGCTGACGGTTTCGGTGGGGTACTCCTGCTACAAAACCAAAGGCAAAGACTTCAATTTCGACCACTTGTATCAGTTGTCCGACAAGGCGCTCTATCAGGCGAAAAGCAGTGGGAGAAATTGCGTGAAGCGATATGAGTTAAAAGACCCTCAAAAAGATCAAATTGTAGCGTGAGTTTGTTTTTACGTACTTCCTGAACATCAGAAACCAAAAATGGCAGCGTTTAGAGCGCTGCCATTCTTATTTATAGTTTTTCTAGCTGGTGGCTAGATTTGTCACGTTTGGCCTTGGCCAGTTTTTGCACTTTCTCCAACAGGGCTTTGTGACTCCATGGCTGTTGATTTGGACTAAAACGTGCTCTGTTCATGGCATCGAGTTCGAGTTTGACCGCTTGAACATCTTCGGGATTTAGTCGGTCACGATGGGTACTCAAGTACTCGTTTACTGAGCGTTCGATTTTCGCTTCGTCGCCTTCATTAATGATGCGTTTCAACGCTTCAACGCAAAGTGGTCTTTCTGATGCCGACAATGGTTCTGTGGAAGCAACAGGACGCTTTTTCCAAATTACAAATGCAATTGCGGAAGTAAGAATCCACAAGCCTGCAAAAACAAAAGTGAGCGTTTGCCAGAGTTTATCGACGCCATTTTGTCGGGCGGGAGCTGCATTTGAAACGGTTGGTATAGGAAGCGCGGTTTCAGGTAAGGTAATCAAGCCTGCATCGCTTTGTTCCACATTCAGTTTCAGTTCAGACAAGTTTGCCTGCTTTGCTTCATCGCTTTTACTGTCCCACCAATTCAGTGCGTAGCCTGGCAGCGTGAATTCGCCAGCTTCTGTTGGGATCAGCACTTGTTTTACCGTCATGATTACCGTGCCATCTCTTGCTGTGTCGAATTGAGGCTGTTCAGGGTAAACGCGTAAGGAGTTTGGGTAATCCATAGTAATACGCGGTAAGTATTCGGCTTGTGTACCGCGAGCTTTGATTTGAATGGTACGAGTAATAGACGAACCTTGTTTCACGTTATTTACCGTATTGGCGGATAGCGTATTGCCTTGATCGTCTTGCCAGCTCTGAGTCATTTGCAATGCCGATGCGGGTAACCAACTGCCTTTAAACTCACTAGGTATGGCTTTTACCGTTATTGGCATTTGCTCCACTTTTGTGCTGATCGGCATGATCTTGGTTGAGCCCGTCAGACTATCGCCATAGATATAAGATCCAGTCAGTTGTGGGCCAAGGAGCGTGAATGTTCCCGGTTGTTCTGCGGTTAAGCGGAAAGATTGCTCCACCACTGTCACTTCAAGCCCAGAAATGACTCGCTGCCCTTGTTGCATTTCACCAACAGGTTCAAGATTCATGCCTTCAATACGTGGTGGCACAACTTGTGGGTTGTCTAAACGGCGAGTGTCGGCCTTGATGATCAGTTGCATGCGTAAATTCGCAGATTGCTGCGGATATAGCGTATGGTTATCGACACTCATATTGAAGCTGAACAAATCATCCAGATCGGGTGCCGATTTGTTCGCCGTGACTTTTAGCTGAATTGGCTCGGTTTTCATGCCATCGGCCGAAAAACTCGGGATCGTAATTATCCCTTCTTTCATTGGCGCTATAGAAATGCTCCATTCTGTGCGCTGATATTTTCGACCATTGATGTTGTTACTCGAACGCCCGTAGCGAGGCTGTCCTAGGAAGAAGTCTTTTTCCAATACGCTGAAGTCGATGGCGTCGGACGCAACTTCTGAGTCTGCCATTATCCGTAGGTTGATGACTTCATTTTTAGCCACTTCAGTTTTGTTGACACTTGCCTGGAGGCTTTGTGCCATCACCGAGAAACTAGATAACAGGCTGGCCACAAGAATAAATACCAGATGTACGCCTTTTTTCATCACGGGCTTACCACTCCTTCTGAGATTGTTGTGGACGTTGTTTTTGTTGAGCTTGCAACTGCATTTGTGCACGAATCAAAAAGCTTGGATCTCGAGCACTTTCGACAGCTTCTAGGCGGCGGAATTCAGGAGCATCCTGAGGTGTTTTTTCTGGTTGGGCTTGCGCTTGCATAGGTTCACCTTTTTTTTGCTCACCTTGCTTTTCTACTTCCGTCTCGGCCTTTTGCTGCTTAGCTTTGTGTTCGGATTCTTGTTTTTCTTTTTTATTTTCAGCGTCTTGCTGATTTTGTGACTGCTGTCCTTGATCTTGTTTAGTACTATTCTGAGACTT
>NZ_JBICMD010000005.1:0-2186 GCF_043106015.1 Vibrio sp. GLN_1 | reverse complement strand
GGTCTGATGAATGCCTCAATGGGGGCAATGTTATCTCCACGACTCCAGATGGTGAAATCGAGTACACACTAGATAAGCACTTGAAGGTTGATGGGAGTCATGACACTCGCCTTTTAATACGCACTGAGCCAGCGCGATTGCCAGACCTTCCCCAATTAAGAAATATTTGGATTCTTTCTGTTTCGGGGAACCCTGTAAAATGGTTCCAAGGCCATAACATTTTTGGCACTTCCGACCTTTGCAATTTGGTCTATGAACTCTTTGATTCTTTAGCTAAAAAGTTTGGTAAAGAACAACCTGATTTTATTCGTGAAGGGATACGAGAAGGACAATATACGATTAGCCGTATCGATATAAATGGAATGTTTGAACTTGGTTCTCGTTTGGATGTTTTATCGTGGTTGTCTGCCCTTGAGCGAACAGCAAGAACACGGCACGGGACTGCGGTCGCCAAGGGCAACACGGTCTACTTTGGTAAGAATTCAGAAAGATGGAGTATCAAGTTTTACTCCAAGGGACAAGAGATTGAATCTCACAAACTTCCTGCCCCACTTCAACTAACCTCACTTCCTGATTTTGCCAATAACAAACTTAGGGCTGAACTTACTTTGAGAAGCAAGGAACTTGTTAAGCTTGGGCTGAATGTTGGATCTTCTTGGTTTAATATTGATATATGGGAAGTTTACAAAGAATACCTTGGGCGTGTGGAAATGAGTGACCAGAAACCAATTGATGATATTACCTTGAAGTTGCCGCGTCACCTCGGTCTAACTTACCTTTCCTGGAAGGAAGGCTACTGCCTTAAAACTACTCTTCCTAAACGAACTTTCTATCGACATCGCCGTGAGCTGCTTGAGTTTGGAATTGATATTTCCATACCAAACGCAAAGGAGCCGACCTCCAATGTTGTACCGCTAAATCGAGTTATTGAAATGCGCCCTTGTGGTATTCCAGATTGGGCATTTGGAACTGAATTGTTATTTGAACCGAGAAAATTATCGAGGGGATAATATTTTAATTTCGCCTTGGGCATGTTTCCTACAACATACCCAAGGCTAATCAAAACTAACTGTACTGGAGTTAATTATGACTAACTTAAATTATTCTATTTCTGGCTTAAAAGATCTACTTACTGACTTAGAAAATCTTTCGACCTGCATTGCAGGCTTACCAAAAGAACATGTAAGTGCCTCCGTTCTGGGGGAATTATCAGAGCAACAATACGAACTCATCCAATTTGTTAATGGTTACTGCATGATGCTCCAAGCACTCGAAGTAAATCCAAGCTTGTTGGAACAATAAAAATTTTGGGGCCTTGTGCCCCTTTTTTATTTTTCCGATAAGCCGACAAGCGGAACCCATGCCGAACCCTTGTCTAAATATTTGAATCCGCGCGTCAGCATCCCCTGCACCCTTGTGCGAATTTCGCATCCATTTCCCCACTTCCCAAAATATACATATAAATCAGTTGAGAATCTTTCTCACGAATTCGCATCCCTCAACGACGCACGACGAAGCGAGGCTGAGCGAAGGAGAAGGAGGAGAGGGTGCGGAATTCCGCAGTTAGTTCGAGTCGGGTCTTAGTGATACCCGACTTTTGTGCCACGGATGACACCACTACCTGCTAAATCCCCTTATTCCAGCGTGCTTCACACCCTCCGACTTTTGTGCCACGAAATGGCACTTGAGTCTTGACATCGGAATACTTCACTAATAATCTTGGTGCATCACCTTTTTACTTTGGATTACAAATGGCTACTGATAAGAGACGTATAACTATCTCATTACCCAAGGAATTGGATGAGGCTTTGGCGGAGTTCTCTGAGGTTAGCGGGCAAGCTCAATCGACTTTCGTTGTTCATTGTCTTCTTGAAAATGTTCAGGCTTTAAAGCTTATGACTCAAGCAATTAGAGAAGCTAAGAGCGGGAATATTAGCGGTTATGAAAGTTTAATGGCTCAAGCTCTTGGAACCACTCTTTTGAAGATGAATGGATCTTCTGACACTGAGGAATAGAAATGGGACACGGAAAGTTTGTCAGGTCTATCGAATCCGTTCCTCTGATTCCAGAGGTGCAGAAACTTTTAGAGGCTCATCGTAAGAATCCGGTGCCTGAGAACTTCGTTTCTCACGAGCCTACAAACCCTAGCCTTATGATTGACTGGCTTTCTGTTAAGTTCCTTTTTT
>NZ_JBICMD010000004.1:0-505844 GCF_043106015.1 Vibrio sp. GLN_1 | reverse complement strand
TATTCTTTGTGCTTTTGTTCGTGTAATAACTTTTGCTAAGACACCAACAAATCAAATTGTGGTGCCCGGAGGCGGAATCGAACCACCGACACGAGGATTTTCAATCCTCTGCTCTACCGACTGAGCTATCCGGGCAACGGAGCGCTATTAAACGGATTTTCCCGCTTTGCGTCAACCACTTTTTTTAAATAATTTCAAAAAAGTGGTTGTTCGAACGCTTTTTATTCAACTGTCATTACAAAGTGTGCTCAGAGTTAAATTCCTTTTTGAAATTTGTAACTTTTTCTAGGTAACGACGCGCTTCAGCGTTCGGATGTTTCTTAGTTAGCGCCCAATAAACTTGGTTGGGTTGCAAAGAATTGAGATCTCGCATCGCGCGTTTTCGGTCACTGCGATTAAATGTGTTTAAAACACCACCAGTTCCACCGTTGTAAGCGGAAATCATACTGTACTCTAACGAAGTTGGATGCTGAACTTCGCGTAAATAACGGTTTTTGAGGATGTAGAAGTAGGCGGTTCCTGTGTCAATATTGTTTTCTGGGTTGAACAAATACTCTGGGCTAGGTTGTCCTGATTTGTTCTTTACGAGCTTAAATACATCACGACCAGCGGTTTTAGGCACTACTTGCATCAATCCATAAGCATTGGCCCAACTTACTGCGTAAGGGTTAAAACTGCTCTCGGTTTTGATGATGGCGTAAATCAGATCTTCAGGAATGTCGTATTTTTTTGACGCGCGACGCACGATATCCGCGTATTGGTAACTACGCTGAGAGAAGTGATCCTCTACCATTGGAATCTCAACGTAATACGCTTTTTTAAAGTCTACATCTTTGGTTTTGATATTATTGGCAATCAGATAGTCAGCGAAGCGATTCGCGCGCCATGACCATTGAATGGGCTTTTTATCTTGATCGAGCACCTGTTTGTACAAAAAGGGTTGGCCTTCGAGTTTGATCTCTTTCGATGAGAACAAGTCGACGTTTGCTGGATCATCTGGCGTTAGCAATGTGGTGATGATCGCGTTCTTCAAGTGTTTTTGTGGTTCGGTCGGAGAAACGGTCTCGATAGTGATAAGACCTTTCTGGAAATCCACTTCTGCCCGACTTAAATAATTGTCGATGTACTTAACGTAGTTACTTTTACCTGCGAACTTCACTTCACGTTGTCCCCAACGCTTTTTGATATTGCCTGAGAAGCTATTGATCAACGCATCGAGTGCGGCGGTATCTTTCTCAAACTGACCTGGTAGCTCTGCTAGGTTGTTTGCAAAGCGGTTGGTTGGCTCGTAGTTCACGTCATAAATTTTTTCGACGAATTCGCGGCTACAGCCCGCCAATAAGAGAGCGGTGGCAATAAAAGCAATTTTCTTCATAAGTTTTTAGGTGATGAGGACAAGACGCTGGAGGAAAAATGACATCACAGTTTAGGTTGTGATGTCATTGCTTTTGAACAAATTGGCTTTATTCGCTTGGTGGTGTGTAACCTTCAATGTGAACGTCTTTGCCTTCGAATAGGAAGTTCACCATTTCGGTTTCGAGCAGTTTACGATGCTCTGGATCCATCATGTTGAGCTTTTTCTCGTTGATCAACATGGTTTGTTTGTGTTGCCACTGAGCCCAAGCTTCTTTCGAGATGTTATCGAAAATGCGTTTACCTAGTTCACCTGGGTAAAGTTGAAAGTCCAGACCTTCGCCTTCTTTCTTTAGTCGAGCACAAAACACAGTGCGGCTCATAATGACTCCTTGTATTCAATTAACGAAGTTCGTGAGGTAGCGCTTCCAATAAAAGTTTTACTGGTGCGGCTAACCCCACTTCTTCAGGTTGAGATAAGTTATACCAAAGACCTTTGCTGCCTTCCATTACCACATCGGGTTGCTTTGACAGGTCAATCAAAATCGGTGTGATATCTAGGTGGTAATGACTAAATGTATGGCGAAACGTGATTAACGTTTCCTGCTTATTGATGTCGCTGGCTTTTATACCACGTTGCTCAAGTAGTAAATCGATATCGCTTTCGACGTCCACATGTTCGGTTTGTGGGAAGCAAAATAAACCTCCCCAAATACCAGTTTGTGGTCTTTGTTCTAGCCAGACTTCGTGTCCGTTCTCATTGTGGTGATGAAGCATCACGAAGCGGGTTTGTTTGACCGGTTTTTCTTTCTTCGGCTTTTTACCCGGGTAGTCGAGCACGTTCCCTTGTTTTTTCGCCACACATAAATCAGCAACAGGGCATAGGGTGCACTTAGGTTTGCTGCGGGTACAAACCATCGCCCCCATGTCCATCATGGCTTGGTTATACTTATCTACATCAGTTTGCGGAGTATGCGCTTCGGCAATTTCCCATAACTGATTTTCAACTTTCTTCTGGCCTGGCCAACCTTCTACAGCAAAGCAGCGTGATAGCGTTCGTTTTACGTTGCCATCAAGAATGGCATGCGGTTGCTTGTGTACCGATGACAATACGGCTGCTGCGGTTGAGCGACCAATTCCAGGAAGCGCATTCATTTGTTCTAGATTAAGTGGAAACTCGCCACTGTATTTATGGGCGACCTCTTTAGCTGCTTTATGAAGGTTGCGAGCACGCGCGTAATAACCTAGGCCAGTCCAAAGGTGTAGCACTTCATCTTGCTCTGCGTTTGCAAGGTCGACGACAGTCGGAAAGCGTTCCAAGAAGCGTTGGTAATAAGGAATAACGGTAGTGACCTGTGTTTGCTGAAGCATGATTTCAGACAACCAGACACTGTATGCGGTTTTGTTTTGTTGCCACGGAAGATCTTTTCTTCCGTATGCGTCATACCATTCTAAGATGGCACTGGCGAAAGGGGTCACGACTTGCTCTGTATTCTATTATTGGTTAGGGGCAAAATTGCACCACAGAATGGGTAAGAAGTACAACTGGTAAACAGTGGGGATATTACAGGGGGTGTGATGGCTTTTGGGTAGCGATAGGCCACAAGCTCAACAAATACTTGCACCCGAGTAAATTCTTTGGATAATCCCCGCTTTGATTAATCAATGTGCAGGCAAAATCAATGAGTGAAGTAACCACTAACGAATACAACGAAGACGGCAAGCTGATCCGTAAAATCCGCAGTTTTGTACGTCGCGAAGGTCGTCTAACGAAAGGCCAAGAGAACGCGATGAACGAGTGCTGGCCAACAATGGGTATCGACTACAAAGCAGAACTTCTTGATTGGAAAGAAGTGTTTGGTAACGATAATCCAGTCGTACTAGAAATCGGTTTTGGTATGGGTGCTTCATTAGTTGAAATGGCAAAGAATGCGCCTGAGAAAAACTTCTTCGGTATTGAAGTACATAGCCCAGGTGTTGGTGCTTGTCTTTCAGATGCACGCGAAGCGGGTATCACTAATCTTCGCGTAATGTGTCACGATGCGGTTGAAGTGTTTGAGCACATGATCCCAAATGACAGCCTTGCTACGCTACAGTTATTCTTCCCAGATCCTTGGCACAAAAAGCGTCACCACAAGCGTCGTATCGTGCAGCTTGAGTTTGCTGAAATGGTTCGTCAAAAGCTTATCCCGAACGAAGGCATTTTCCACATGGCAACAGACTGGGAAAACTACGCAGAGCACATGATTGAAATCATGAACCAAGCGCCAGGTTTCGAAAATATTGCGCAAGACGGTGACTTTGTTCCTCGTCCTGAAGATCGTCCACTGACGAAGTTTGAAGCTCGTGGTCACCGTCTAGGTCACGGTGTGTGGGATATTAAATACAAACGCACTGCTTAAGGAGTCAGTTGATGTACCACTACGCGATATTAGCGAATCCGGGTCACAACCGAATTTACTTTGATAGCGCAATGACCATTGCATGCTCAGAGCTTAAAGCGATTTTGGCCTCTGAAGGTGTTGAAGTGACTGAAATTGGCAGCAAAGACGTGGGTTTACCTGCGGCGCTGGTGTTTTCTTGTGAGCAAGCGTTAAGTGAAGCGCAGTCTCGTAAGATTGCCGCATCTTCTATCTATTACGCGCTGTTTGAAGTGCGTGAAGATGGTTTGCTTCGTCCAATTCAGGCGCCTGCATTCAATACTTTCCCTGAGAGCATGAGCCAGATCCTGCGTTATACAGGTAAAACCAATGAGCAGTTTACTCGCTTGATGGTTAACCTTGGCGTGAGTGCTGCAAATACTGACAGCACGCAGCTAACGCTGATGGATCCAATGTGTGGTAAGGGTACGACACTGTTTGAAGGTTTGATCCATGGCTTGAATGTCGTGGGTGTGGAGATCAACCAGAAATGGGTTCAAGAGATCCAAACCTTCATCGTTAAGTTTATGAAGAATGGCCGCTTCAAGCACAAAGTGAGCAAAGAAAAGCGCACTTCTGGTGGCAAGAAAGTGGCAGATGGCTTCGTTGTTGAAGCGGCTGCAAGTAAAGAAGACTACCTCCAGGGTAATCTTCAAACCATGAAGTTGTATTCAGCAGATACCCGTATCGCTGACCAAGTTGTGAAGAAAAACTCGGTTGACGTCATGGTGTCTGACCTACCTTATGGTGTGCAGCACGGTAGCAAAAATGCCAAAGACAGCAAGCTGAACCGTAGCCCACTAGAGCTTTTGAAAGAGGCTCTGCCTGCATGGAAAGTGGTGCTGAAAAAACAAGGTTCTGTAGTGCTGTCTTTCAATGAATTCACGTTGAAATGGAAAGATGTCGCGGCATTATTTGAAGAGCAAGGGTGGAAGGTACTTTCAGAAGAGCCTTACATCGGTTATCTTCACCGTGTTGATCAATCTATCAACCGCAATATTATTGTGGCAGTGAAACCATAATCGAATCTTCGATAACGAATCCGATGAAAAGCCAACGCTCTGTTGGCTTTTTTTACCTCTGAGCGAATACTCTTGTGACAAGAAGGTAGACAATGAAACCGACAGCGGAAATTTTGACAGATATTCTGGCGGAAGTGCGCCCTTTGATCGGCCAAGGAAAAGTGGCGGACTACATTCCGGCTCTGGCAAAAGTACCGAATAATAAATTAGCTATTGCGGTATACACCAATGAAGGTGAAGTGATTAAGGCTGGCGATGCCGATGAGTCTTTTTCTATTCAGTCTATTTCGAAAGCACTGAGCCTAACGTTGGCCATGTGCTTGTACAAACGAGAAGAAATTTGGGCAAGAGTAGGTAAAGAGCCATCCGGTCAGGCGTTTAACTCGCTGATTCAGTTGGAGATGGAACAGGGTATTCCACGCAACCCGTTTATTAACGCGGGTGCAATTGTTGTGGCTGACTTGCTGCAAAGTCGTTTGTCTGCACCTCGTCAGCGCTTACTTGAGTTTGTTCGTCAGTTGTCGGGCGATACTCACATTGTCTATGACAAAGTCGTGGCCGCGTCGGAAATGATGCACGGTGATCGCAACGCGGCGATTGCTTACCTAATGCGTTCATTCGGGAACTTCGAAAACGAGGTTATTCCTGTGCTACAAAACTACTTCCATGCCTGTGCTTTAAAGATGAGCTGTGTGGATTTAGCAAAAACCTTTAGCTACCTTGCTAATAAAGGCACTTCCGTGCAAACGGGCAAGCCAGTGGTGTCACCAACACAAACGAAGCAACTGAATGCATTGCTTGCGACTTGTGGTTTGTACGATGGCGCAGGTGAGTTTGCTTACCGTGTCGGTATGCCGGGTAAATCTGGCGTTGGCGGCGGTATTATTGCCGTAGTGCCGGGAGAAATGACCATTGCGGTTTGGTCTCCAGAACTTGATGCGTCAGGGAACTCGCTGGCGGGTACGAAAGCACTGGAACTGCTCTCTGAGCGAATTGGCCGTTCGATTTTTTAGTGTTAACTGTTTCTATACAAAAAGCCTCTCGTCTGAGAGGCTTTTTTGTAGTTCGCGTGGTTTACTCTTCGTCTTCTTCAGCCATAAAGGCTTCAAGTAAGTCGTTGAGGAACAGCTTTCCTTTCTCGGTGATCTGCCAGTGCGTCTCCGTTTCACTCAAATAGCCCATCTCTAACGCCCAATCAATGGTGTCTTGAATGGTACTGAGCGGTAAGCCCGTGGTATCCACATAATCTTGCTTCGGACACGCTTCCATCAAGCGGAAGCGGTTCATGAAGAACTCAAATGGGCGGTCTTCATCGGCAACGAGCTGCTCGGTATGCAAATACGGTTTTACCATATTTTGATAAGCGGCCAAGTAGCCACGAGGATGCTTCACTTTCGTGGTACGAATGATGCGGCCATCAGCGAAACTCAATTTGCCGTGTGAGCCACAGCCGATGCCGAGGTAATCACCAAAGCGCCAGTAATTCAGGTTGTGCTGACACTGATAGCCCGGTTTGCTGTAGCCAGAGATTTCGTACTGAACGTAACCTGCTGCTGCTAGCTTTTCATGCCCTTGTTCGAAGATGTCCCACAAGTCATCGTCATCTGGTAGTGTCGGTGGCTTGTAGTAGAACATGGTGTTTGGTTCGATGGTGAGCTGATACCAAGACAGGTGCGGCGGTGCGAGCTCAATCGCTTTGTCCAAATCGGCTAGCGCTTGTTCGATGCTTTGATCGGGTAAGCCGTGCATTAAGTCGAGGTTAAAGCTGTTCAAACCAATTTGATGGGCAAGTTTCGCTGCATTAACGGCTTCGTCTTGACCATGAATTCGTCCTAGACGCTCCAACTTCTCCTGCTCAAAGCTTTGAACTCCGATGGAAATTCGCGTGACGCCCGCTTTACGATAACCCACGAAACGCTCTGCTTCGATGGTGCCAGGGTTTGCTTCCATAGTGATTTCAATGTCTGGCTTGAATGGAATTCGCGCTTCGATGCCTTTTAGCAAACGCTCAATGCCTTCTGCAGAAATCAAACTTGGCGTACCACCGCCAATGAAGATGGAATGCAGCGGACGCGGTGCGTCATTTAAGCGGTACTTATCAATATCGGTATCCAGATCTTCTAGAAGGGCACTGATGTACTCTTCTTCTGGGATCTCCGCTTTAAGCGCATGGGAGTTAAAGTCGCAATAAGGGCACTTTTGTACACACCATGGGATGTGTACATACAAGCTGAGTGCTGGGGGCGTTAACATGGACAAGTTCACTCGATCTTACTGTGCGGCTTGCGCTGATAACTGAGCAAACAGTGATTTCAGTGCTTTACCGCGGTGAGACAACTGCTTTTTACGTGCCGGCTCTAGCTCTGCTGACGCACAGTTATCTTCTGGTACGAAGAAGATAGGGTCGTAACCAAAGCCATTTTCGCCATGTGCTTCAGTCAGAATGCGACCTTCCCATTTGCCATGACAAACGATAGGTGTTGGATCGTTCTCGTGACGCATCAATACCAATACGCAGTGAAAACGCGCGGTACGCTCTGCTTCTGGCACGCCTTCCATTGCGGCTAGCAATTTCTCTAAGTTCTCTTGGTCAGAGGCTTTTTCGCCTGCGTAACGTGCTGAGTAGATGCCCGGTGCACCTTTTAGGAAATCGACTTCCAGACCAGAATCATCTGCAATCGCTGGTAAGCCAGTTTCTTGCGCGGCATGGCGAGCTTTAATGATTGCGTTCTCAATGAATGTGGTGCCCGTTTCAGCAACTTCTGATACGTTGAATTCACTTTGCGCTAATACTTCAAAACCGAAGTCAGACAGTAGATCTGCCATCTCGCGAACTTTGCCTTGGTTGCCTGTTGCTAGCACAATTTTTTTCATGGGAATCTCTTTTAATAGTGATAGAGGAGAACAAATCGTTCTCCTCTAGATATTCTGGAACTGATAGAGGCTTTTGGCCTACTTAGATCAAAAAGCATTTAGATCATCACAACCCAATTACTCTTCGACCAAAAATTTCTGGGTGAATTTAAGCTTACCTGAGCCTTTGTTTCCAGCTTTAACGTCAATATCGAAGGTAAAAGTTTCTTCGTGAGTAATTGGCAGCTCGGCTAAGTAGTAAATGGCTTCACCTTCTTTAATTTCACGAAAGGTCAACTTTTGAGTTTGACCAATTAAGTTTTTCGCGTGTCCGCCTACCTTCGCCTCGACCGCTGGCTTACCTAAAGAGGCGCTGTCTAACACGCTGATGTTCACTACAGCCACGTAACCATTACGTTTGATGTCGTAGCTGCGAGCGACTTTAGGTGTCAGGAAAGTCGAGTTAAAAGCCACATAGTGTACTTCGATGTCTTTCATGTTTTTGAACTGTTCAGCAAAGGTCGGTAATGACAACAGACTGATCAGTAATGCGGTAATCCATTTGCTCATTGTTACTTCCTCAAAGCACTCGTTATGAGCCAACCATAGTTGCAATTTTACCCGAGTGGCAGGTTAAAAAAGCATGTCCGATAGTTGGTACTAGTAAGTGTGGTACAAAATTATAAATAAAAAGCCATCATAAGATGGCTTTTACTTCAGCAGGTATCTGTACGGGCGATTCTATCCGAATTTGTTTGTGCCGTCCTAGTTCACCTTTTTCTATGTGAACCAAACCCTTAGCGATTTTGAACTGCTTGGCTAAGAACTTGGTGAGGTGAGCATTGGCTTTGCCATCGACAGGCGGTGCAGTGATGGCGATTTTGAGCTCTTCACCGTGCAAGCCGACGATTTTATCGCGGCTTGCTTTTGGTTGAATATAAAGCTTAAGGACGATGTCCTCGCCATCTTGCCAAACTGCTGCGGACATTACAGTTGGAACCAAATAGGACCAATAATATCGCCCATCAAGAAGTTTGCGAATTGTAAACCGATGAACAGAACCAGCACGCTCAAATCCAAGCCGCCAAAAGCAGGAAGTACGCGACGAATTGGTGCGCACATTGGCTCGGTTAATTGATGGAACACGTATTCAATTGGGCTACGGCCTTGGCTCACCCAGCTTAGGATTGCGCGAATCAACAATACCCAGAACAGAAGGCCACCAGCAGCTTTTAGTAGCGATAACAAGCCTAAGAATAGGAAATCAACACTAAAAGAGACAGAGCCGTTAGACGCAATCAGAATCAGCGCGACAAATTTCAATACACACAGCACGTAAGCGAACAGAACCGTTGCAAGGTCAATATTGCCGATTGATGGAATAACACGACGCAGTGGGCCAATGACTGGCTGAGTCGCTTTTACAATAAATTGCGAGAACGGGTTGTAGAAATCTGCACGTGCAGCTTGCAACCAAATTCGCAAAATCACGACCATGATATACAGGTCAAATAGGGTTGAGATGAGAAAACTCATTGAATTCATAAGGTACCCTTAACAAGTAGTGGATGATGTTTCTTGAGAATCATCCAGATAATTAAAACAGTTTTTCCATTTCTTCTGCGCGAGCAACCGCAGCTTGCATGGCTTTTGCAACGATGTCCGTTAACTGATGTTCGTTGAATGTACGAAGTGCTTCGGCGGTTGTGCCGCCTTTCGAAGTCACGTTTTCACGCAGTGTCGAAAGTTCAGTGTCTGGATTGCTCACCACCATACTTGCCGCACCCAGCGCTGCTTGTTGAACCAACAAACGAGCCGTTTCTTTATCAAAACCTTGAGCTATCGCTTCAGCTTGCATCGCTTCCATAAACAGGAAGAAGTATGCCGGAGCGCTGCCTGCGGCTGCAATCACATTGTTGATGCCAGATTCTTGTTCCACCCAGCAAACTTTACCAACCGCTTGCATCAGTTCTGCGGCAAAGGCTCTGTCTTGTTCTTTGACATGTTCTGGAGCGAATAAGCCACTCATGCCCAAACCCAACTGAGATGGAGTGTTTGGCATTACGCGAACCAAATTCAATTTTGTCGCTAGCATCTCATCCAAACGTGAACAATTGATGCCTGCCGCAATAGAAATCACGAGCTTGTTGCTAAAGTCGATAGATTGCAGAGGTTTACAAACATCCGCCATCATTTGTGGTTTCACAGACAGAACCACCACATCGGCCTCGGACGCTGCCAGCATGTTGTCGCTGGTGGTACGGATACCAAAATCTTGCTCAAGCGGCAGACGACGCGCCTCTGATGGGGCGGTTGCAACAATGTTTTGTGCAGGGTAGCCGTTAGCCACGAGGCCAGAAACAATGGCTCTGACCATGTTTCCCGCACCGATAAAGGCGATCTTTTTATGTTCCATTTGTCTGATTTCCATCATGATATTTACGATTTATTGTGCGCTCAGGTGTATAATGGCGCCGCTTTGCGTTAACCGCTGTTTCATCGCGGTATCAATTAAGCATTTTCGCTCTTAAATGACTATTCACTTTTCGTGCTGTAGTCTCGCGCGCCAAAGATAGCCGTTCCGATACGAACCATGGTGCTGCCTGCTTCAATCGCAGCGGTCATGTCGCCACTCATGCCCATCGATAAGGTATCGATTTCTGGGTATTGCTGTTCAAGGGCTTGCTTCAGTGTCGCTAGCTTCTCGAATTCACGAAGCTGGGCGTCGTAGTCTGACACGTTCGCAGGAATCGACATCAATCCTCTTAAAGTGAGGTTGGGAAGGCGAGAAATCAACTCAGCCAGTTCGAATATTTCTGCGTCACTAACGCCAGATTTGGAATCTTCACCACTGGTGTTGACTTGAATCAGCACTTGCAATGGTTTGAGTTCTTGCGGACGTTGCTCATTGAGTCGCTGTGCGATCTTAGCGCGATCAATGGTGTGAACCCAATCGAAATGTTCAGCAACAAGTCGCGATTTATTAGATTGAATCGGGCCAATGAAGTGCCATTCGATTCGATTATCTGGATAATGCTCGGCAAAGTGCTGAACTTTACTGACGCCTTCTTGGACGTAGTTTTCACCAAACGCGGTTTGTCCCGCTTGGTAGGCTTCGAGAATTGCCTCGACAGGTTTAGTTTTGCTTACCGCTAGAAGTTGCACTGACTCTGGAGATCGACCACATTTTTGTTCGTCGCGTCGAATTTGAGAGGTGATATGTTCAATATTTTGTTGAATACTACTCATAGCTGTACTTTAGACTTAAGGATTTTAAATGGATATCACTGAGTTACTGGATTTTAGTGTAAAACATAATGCTTCGGATCTACATCTTTCTGCAGGTGTACCACCAATGGTTCGTATTGATGGTGATGTGAGAAAACTGGGCATTCCAGCGTTTACACACCAAGAAGTGCATCGTTTGGTTTTTGAAATCATGAACGATGCCCAGCGCAGTGAGTTCGAAGAAAAACTCGAAGTCGATTTCTCTTTTGAATTGCATAACGTTGGCCGTTTTCGTGTCAACGCTTTCAACCAATCTCGCGGTTGTGCGGCAGTGTTCCGTACCATCCCAAGTAGCATCCCAACTCTGGAAGAGCTAGAAGCGCCAGAGATCTTCAAAAAAATCGCGAATGCTGAAAAAGGTTTGGTTTTGGTTACTGGCCCAACGGGTTCTGGTAAATCGACAACCTTAGCAGCCATTGTTGACTACATTAACCGTAATCACAACAAGCATATCCTCACAATTGAAGATCCGATTGAATTTGTTCACAACAACAATAAGTGTTTGATCAACCAACGTGAGGTTCACCGTGATACCCATAGCTTCCAAAACGCGCTACGCAGCGCATTGCGTGAAGACCCAGATGTGATCCTTGTCGGTGAGATGCGTGACAAAGAAACCATCAGCCTAGCGTTAACGGCGGCGGAAACGGGTCACCTAGTTTTCGGTACGTTGCACACCAGTTCAGCAGCAAAAACCATCGACCGTATCATCGATGTGTTCCCTGGTAGTGACAAAGACATGGTGCGTTCCATGTTGTCTGAATCCCTTCGTTCAGTTATCGCGCAAAAACTGTTGAAACGTAATGGCGGTGGTCGTATCGCTTGTCACGAAATCATGATGGCAACGCCCGCGATTCGTAACTTGATTCGCGAAGACAAAGTCGCGCAGATGTACTCAATCATTCAAACGGGTGCCGCGCATGGAATGCAAACCATGGAACAAAATGCCCGTCAGTTGATGGCGCAAGGTATGGTTTCGCGCGAAGAAGTCGACAGCAAGATTGGGCTTGAAGTGCAGCAATTCTCGTAACGCTCATACAGATAATGGTGAATACGGAAGATGGATCTGAATAAATTTCTTGAAGGTATGTTGACGCTAAAAGCGTCGGATCTTTACATCACGGTTGGTGCGCCAATTCTATTTCGTGTGGATGGCGAATTGCGTCCGCAAGGGGAGAAACTCACCGAACATGATGTTGCAAAGTTGCTTGATAGCGCAATGGATCCGGATCGGCGTCAGGAGTTTCGCAAAAGCCGCGAATCAAACTTTGCTATCGTCAGAGATTGTGGTCGCTTCCGTGTTAGTGCTTTTTTTCAGCGAGAACTGCCGGGTGCAGTTATTCGCCGTATCGAAACCATCATTCCTACTTTTGAGCAGTTAAAACTGCCTTTAGTGCTGCAAGACTTAGCGATTGCCAAGCGTGGTTTGGTGCTGGTGGTCGGCGCGACTGGCTCGGGTAAATCGACCACGATGGCGGCGATGACGGGCTATCGAAACAGCAACAAAACCGGTCACATCTTGACGGTCGAAGATCCGATCGAATTTGTGCATGAGCATAAGCGTTGTATCGTGACTCAGCGTGAGGTGGGTTTGGATACCGAAAGCTATGAAGTCGCACTGAAAAACTCGTTGCGCCAAGCGCCAGATATGATTTTGATTGGCGAGATCCGTAGCCGAGAAACGATGGAATACGCGATGACCTTCGCCGAAACGGGTCACTTGTGTATGGCAACGTTGCACGCCAACAACGCCAACCAAGCGTTAGAGCGTATTCTCCATTTGGTGCCTAAAGATCAAAAAGAGCAATTCTTGTTTGATTTGTCGATGAACCTAAAAGGCGTGATTGGTCAGCAGCTGATCCGTGATAAGAATGGTCAAGGGCGACATGGTGTGTTTGAGATCTTGCTAAACAGTCCACGAGTGTCGGATTTGATCCGTCGTGGTGATTTACACGAATTGAAATCAACCATGGCACGATCCAATGAGTTTGGTATGCTGACGTTTGACCAATCGCTCTACAAGCTGGTGATGCAAGGTAAGATCAGCGAAGAGGATGCACTGCACAGTGCGGATTCTGCCAACGATCTTCGTTTAATGCTGAAAACACAGCGTGGTGAGCCGTTCTCTACAGGCAGTCTTGCCAACGTCAAAATCGATATGGATTAAGCGTATTCAAGACACAAAAAAGGTTGGCTTCTGCCAACCTTTTTCATTGTGCTTGCGAGGTTTATTCGCCCCAAAGCGCTTCAAACCAACTTTCCAGAATGACCACGGCAGATTGGCAGTCGATATTGCCTTTGGATAAGGCTTTGTAGCCACCCATACTGAACAATTCTGCGCGCGCTTCTGAAGTTGATAAGCGCTCATCATGCAATTCAACAGGCAAGCCATAACGACCTTGCAGACGCTTCGCGAATTTTTTCGCTCGCGGGGTGATGGTTTCTAAATCTTTACCATGCAAATCCGTTGGCAGGCCTACGACCAATAAGTCTGGCTGCCATTCTTTAATTTGCTTTTCGATGTCATCCCAATTTGGAATGCCATCATTGGCTTTAAACGCTTTCAGTGGTGAAGCGGTGCCAGTGATTTCTTGACCAATCGCGCTACCAATACTTTTAGTACCGAAGTCGAAGGCCATTATTGTACGTGACATACAGTGTCTCAAATCTTAATGAAGTGGAAGTTAAGGAAGGCAGTTGCGTTACGCATGACCTGCGTCTGCCGATAATTGGCTTGGGTCGATACCTAGCTTTTCTACCGCTTTTTTCCAGCGCTCTGTAATGGGCGTATCGAAGATGATTTCTGGTGTGGCTTCGATGGTTAGCCAAGAGTTTTCAACCAGTTCATTTTCTAACTGACCAGCACTCCAACCGGAATAACCAAGAGCAACCAAATAGTCACTTGGCTCAGCCTCTGTCCCCAATACGGAAAGAATATCTCGCGAAGTGGTGACAGCAAGGTCGTCGGTCATTTGAATGCTGGATTCATAGTAATCTTTCGGTTTATGTAGAATAAAACCACGGTCTTCTGAGATTGGACCGCCATTGTAGACGGGTCTATCTAAGCTGGCTTCAAACAGGCGCGGGTGAACAGGCTGCACGTTAACTTGCTTGAGCATGTTGCCTACGGTGATATCAACAGGCGCGTTGATCATCAGTCCCATAGCGCCTTCTTCGTTATGTTCACAAACGTAGATAACGCTATTCTGGAAATACGGATCTTTCATTCCAGGCATGGCTACTAAAAAATGGTTTGTGAGGTTCATTCTCATACCGACCTTTAAGACTCGTAAATGCACTTAAGCAAACTCGCGACTATGTGCATGAGTTTGCTTAAGATAATGTCTGGTTCTCTACTATAACTGTACTATAAATTCAGTTATTCGCCTTTCACACGACGTTCAATGGCATCCATCAGTTTGCCAGTGATAGAAATGTCGAATGCCGCTTCGATTTCACGAATACAAGTTGGGCTAGTCACGTTGATTTCAGTTAGCTTGTCGCCAATCACATCAAGACCAACAAAGATAAGCCCTTTTTCTTTTAGAGTCGGAGCAACAGCTTGAGCAATCTTCATATCTGTTTCGCTTAGCGGACGAGCTTCACCAGTACCACCAGCAGCTAGGTTGCCGCGCGTTTCGCCTTTAGCAGGAATACGCGCAAGACAGTAAGGCATCGGTTCACCGTCAACAACAAGAATACGCTTATCACCATTGCTGATGTCTGGCACGAAGGTTTGCGCCATCGCGTAGTTTTGACCATGGTTAGTCAGCGTTTCGATGATCACCGACACGTTTGGATCGTTTTCTTTTACGCGGAAAATTGAAGCGCCGCCCATACCATCAAGAGGTTTTAGGATCACATCGCCGTGCTCTTCACGGAAGGCTTTAATTTTTTCTGCTTTGCGTGTCACGATTGTGGTTGGCGTAAGTTCTGGGAACCAAGCGGTAAACAGTTTTTCGTTGCAGTCGCGTAGGCTTTGAGGTTTGTTAACGATCAAGGCGCCTTGTTCTTCAGCACGCTCAAGAATGTAAGTCGCGTAGATGTACTCGGTATCAAACGGAGGATCTTTGCGCATGAGTACCGCGTCGAGCTCAGACAGTTCGATCGTCTGCTCTGATTTGAACTCGTACCAGCCGTTTGGATCTTCTTTCAGCTCAACCACTTTAGTGTCGGCAATCGCTTTGCCTTGGTCTAGGTGAAGATCGTTCATTTCCATGTAGTGGATTTCATAGCCGCGGCGTTGCGCTTCAAGCATCATGGCAAAGCTAGAGTCTTTCTTGATGTTAATGGACGAGATTGGGTCCATTACAATACCGAGTTTGATCATTATTTTTCTCCGTTTTAACCAAGATCGCCGAAACGAACTTGTAAGGCTGTAATTGCTGTCAAAGCCGCAGTTTCGGTGCGTAGAACGCGCGGGCCGAGTAGCGTCTCTTCAAATTGGTATTCGCGAGTCATGTCGATCTCTTCTGACGACAAGCCACCTTCAGGGCCGATCAGAAGACGCACTTTCTCTACAGGTGTCGGCAGGGTATTGATTGAGTATTTTGCACGAGGGTGAAGGTTGAGCTTTAGACCATCGTACTCTTCTTGGCACCACTGTTCCAAGCTCATGATTGGGCGAATTTCTGGTACTACGTTGCGACCACATTGTTCACACGCACTGATCGCAATCTTCTGCCACTGCGCGAGCTTTTTCTCAAAACGTTTTTGATCCAGCTTTACGCCACAACGTTCAGAAATAAGTGGTGTGATGGTATTAACGCCAAGCTCTACTGATTTCTGAATGGTGAACTCCATCTTATCGCCACGTGAAATGACTTGGCCAAGATGTAAGTCGAGAGGGGATTCAATGTTGCTTTCGACGCGCTCAGTCACGTCAACGAGAACGTTCTTTTTACTGACTTCACTGATCACTGCTGGGAACTCTGCGCCACTGCCGTCAAATAATAGAACTTCTTGGCCTTCTTTCATGCGAAGTACTCGGCCGATATGGCCTGCAGCGTCTTCACTTAAAGCGATGGTACCAAGTTGATGAATGGTTTCTGGATGATAAATTCGAGGGATACGCATGAGATTTCCAGCAAGAGAATAAACTTAGTTCCTAACATGGATGCTTTCCACCGAAAAAACAAGGGGCAAGAGGCGTTTCGAATGAAGGAAACGCCTCAAACAAAGCTCGGGTGCGCTTGTGTTTTTACAGTGCGCGGCAAGCCTCTTGAACAAACGGGTTGTGGTTACCTTGTACTTTGGCGATGCGCTCGTCACGCTCACATTCCCATTTGTCTACCGGATAGGTTTTGTTCCAAGCACTCATTAGCTGAGTTTGCTGTTTGGAGAGTTTGAATCCGTACTCCTTGCTCATGTACAGGTATGTGCGTGCAATCGAGCCGCGAGCTCTGTCGGGTGGCATTACTTTGCGTTGCTTGAAGTTCACTTGCATGTCGCAGCGGCCATAGCTGACACCATCCATGCCGTTCCATTGGCTGAAGTTGAAGTTAGAACGGTCACCGTTCACCTCACCAACCGCTGGGGTCAGGTTGTGTAAATCCGCTTCCATGAGTTTAAAAGCCGTGTCGTTGCGCGAACAGTTTTTACGCCCACCGCTTTGCCAACACTGGAGCTGGTGGCCGAATTGCCAGGCAGGAACCACATGTTCCCATTCAATGCGAGCTGCGCGTTTTTCTTGTTTGCGAACTTGGTAACCGCAAGAGGCTAAGTCAGGAACCCCTTTTTTGCCTTGCCACTGGATATCACAACCGCAGTAAAAACTGCTTGGGTGGTCTTGATAGATTTTCACCGCTTCACGTTTGGCGGCAGAAAATGAGCTAGGAGGGGCAGAAAAAGCGGAAGTAGAAAGAACAAAGAGAAACAGAGTAAACAAGTATTTCATGATTAAAGTCTTTAAAAAGTATGACTTTAATCATTCTACCACTCAGAGATTGGCTTTCGTAATGAGTCTGTTAATAATAAAAATAAACAAGTGATCGTCGCTGTTTCTCACCGGAGAAATTAAGAAAGTTGAACACCTGTAAAATTCAAAGGCTGGTGGCATTTTTGACAGGAGTAGGTTGCCTCTTTGCGCAGAACTTTATTGTGTCGGCGAATCGAGAGCGGGTAGGTCATGCAGCTGCAACGATATTCAAACGTCTTGCCCTGGACTGAGGTAACTTCAAAGCGGTGTGTGGTGTTGGCAGGAATACCAAATACGGATTCCATGACGCCCCGCCACTCTTTTCCGTGTGGTCGAACTCTGCCGTACACTTGGTAGGTGATTAAGTGGGCGACTTCATGAGGAATTACTTCTTCCAAAAACGCCTGTGGATTTTCTCTAAATAAAATAGGGTTGAGACGAATCTGATTTAATTGAAGGTAGGCTTTTCCCGCTGCTTTGCCACGAACGTTGAATGTGATGCTTGGGATAGGGAATGAGCGCTTAAATGCCTGCTGTGCCAAAGAGATACAATCAACCATGACTTGCTTGGCTTTATAACTCAGTTCAATGTCCATCCATACTCCGGTGTATTCAATAAAAAGCCCCCGCGTTGGCGAGGGCTGAATCATAGCATTTGTCCGTTAAGGCGTGTGTTTTTTCTTGATGGTTGCATGGTAGGCGTGCCATGTACCGTAGCCCAAAATTGGCATGGTAAACAACATACCGATTCCGTAGGTAGCAAAGCCAATTAAGATACCGCCACAAATAATCGCTGCCCAAACAATCATGGCCGGAATATTGGATTTCACTGCGTTAAAGCTAGTAAACACCGCTGTCATCATGTCGACACGGCGCTCCATCATTAATGGAATCGAAAATGCAGAGATACTAAATACGATACACGCCAACACGAATCCAACCAATGAACCTATGACCAGAAAAGGCAAAAACTCAGTCAGTGGTGCGCCTTGTACGGATGGGTACAACGCGTGGAGCAGCGCAGCGATACGCATCCAGAAAATCATACAGACGGCGAGCAATACTGCGAACGCCCATTGTGAGCTGGAGTTACGACCAATCGCTTTCATGGAATGGAGCAGGCGCGCTTTGTGCCCACGTTCTCTCTCCCAACTCGCATCATAAAGACCCAGTGCTAAAAACGGACCTATGAGCATATAGACGATGAGGCTTGGCATCACCACTAAGTGTGTGCCTTGCCATTGCACCAGAAGCACAATACCAATCGCTGCTGCCATAAAACAGATGCCGTAAAAAGCACTGATGAGAGGCATACGTACGAAATCATGTAACCCCAGAGCTAACCAATGAAAGGGGGCACTCAGATTGACGGTGTTACACGGAATGGTTCTGGCGTATTCATTATCTGGCACTTCCTTTCGTTTGCTTTGGAAGTCAGATGGATTCACGGTACGAGGCATAACTCCTCCTTGATTAATTCCCACGGTGTCAACGCTTACCAAGGTCGTCAGTACTCGATCATCTCAATGGTTATCTTAAGGAGTACAGTGACTTGGTATCGAGCCATACAAAAGGATGTTTGGTTTACGTGTTTTAATCACGGACTTCACCACGTGAACCTACATCTTATTACTCGGTGTTATATGCATCGAAAAGTGCATTTAACATTATGTTAACTATTGGCGGTGATAGGGGAATTTACAAATAATTGCTGAATTTTTGTTCGGCAAGGGGAGGGAGGAATGTTCGATACAAAAAGCCCCCGCCATAAGGCGAGGGCTTTGTTGATTCTTGCGTGGCTCGATTACTTGATGCCAGCGAAATCGCGTAGAAGCTCAGCTTTATCAGTCGCTTCCCATGGGAACTCTTCGCGACCGAAGTGACCGTATGCTGCTGTCTTCTTGTAGATTGGTTGAAGTAGGTTAAGCATTTCTTGTAGACCGTATGGACGTAGGTCGAAGAATTGACGAACCGCTTCAATGATGATGTCGTGAGATACTTTCTCGGTACCAAACGTTTCAACCATGATAGACGTTGGATCAGCAACACCGATTGCGTAAGAAAGTTGGATTTCACAACGGTCAGCCATACCAGCCGCTACGATGTTTTTCGCTACGTAACGTGCTGCGTAAGCTGCAGAGCGGTCTACTTTCGATGGATCTTTACCAGAGAATGCACCGCCACCGTGACGAGCTGCACCGCCGTAAGTATCTACGATGATTTTACGACCAGTTAGACCACAGTCACCCATTGGGCCACCGATAACGAAACGACCGGTTGGGTTGATGAAGAAGTTAGTGTCTTTGCTGATCCACTCTGCAGGAAGAACAGGTTTGATGATCTCTTCCATTACTGCTTCACGTAGGTCAGGCGTAGAGATTGAATCACAGTGCTGAGTTGAAAGAACAACAGCATCGATACCAACAATCTTACCTTGGTCGTACTGGAACGTTACCTGAGATTTTGCGTCTGGACGCAACCAAGGTAGTGTGCCGTTTTTACGAACTTCTGCTTGCTTTTCAACAAGACGGTGAGAGTAAGTGATTGGCGCTGGCATGAGTACTTCAGTTTCGTTACATGCGTAACCAAACATGATGCCTTGGTCGCCTGCACCTTGCTCTTTAGGGTCAGCTTTATCAACACCTTGGTTGATATCTGGAGACTGTTTACCGATTGTGTTTAGAACTGCACAAGAGTTCGCGTCAAAGCCCATATCTGAGTGTACGTAGCCGATTTCACGAACGGTTTCACGAGTTAACTCTTCGATGTCAACCCATGCTGAAGTCGTGATTTCACCACCCACCATTACCATACCGGTTTTAACGTAAGTCTCACATGCAACACGAGCCTTTGGATCTTGCTCTAGAATCGCGTCAAGAACCGCATCAGAAATCTGGTCTGCAATTTTATCTGGATGACCTTCTGATACTGACTCAGAAGTAAACAGGTGCTTAGCCATGTTAGCTCCACTATATCTGGTTTAAAACTGAGGAATGATAAACTCCCCAGCGCAAATTAATACTAATATTTGTAGGTGTATCTACATCTAGACGTCTATTCTAATTTTGATTGCTCGAATTACAAGCTCTTTTTTGGTTTTTGTTATAACCAAACGTTTGCTTGAATTATTGATAATTTTTAGAACTTCGATGTATTTGAACTGAAAGGTGCAATATTTGTGAGGTTTTGGGTTGGAAAACGTTTGCACACCCCACTTGGCTTTGAGAGAATTGTGACCTCTTTTTTCGTTTCGCTTAATGTACTCAGGAGCAGACATGTCGTCTCGTAAACATCTTGCCAATGCAATTCGTGCTCTAAGCATGGATGGTGTTCAACAAGCTAACTCTGGCCACCCAGGCGCACCTATGGGTATGGCTGATATCGCTGAAGTTCTTTGGCGCTCTCACCTAAACCACAACCCAGCTAACCCAGAGTGGGCAGATCGCGACCGTTTTGTACTTTCAAACGGCCACGGTTCTATGCTGATCTACTCTCTACTGCACTTGAGCGGTTACGAGCTATCTATCGATGATCTGAAAAACTTCCGTCAGCTTCACTCTAAGACTCCAGGTCACCCAGAGTACGGCTACGCACCAGGCATCGAAACGACAACAGGTCCTCTAGGTCAAGGTATCACGAACGCTGTTGGTATGGCTCTAGCAGAAAAAGCGCTAGCAGCACAATTCAACAAAGAAGGCCACGACATCATTGACCATTTCACTTACGTGTTCATGGGTGATGGCTGTCTGATGGAAGGTATCTCGCATGAGGCATGTTCTCTTGCTGGTACGCTAGGCCTAGGTAAACTGATCGCATTTTGGGATGACAACGGCATCTCTATCGATGGTCACGTTGAAGGTTGGTTCTCTGACGATACACCTAAGCGTTTCGAAGCGTACGGTTGGCACGTAATCCCAGCAGTAGATGGCCACGATTCTGAAGCAATCAACGCAGCGATTGAAGCTGCAAAAGCAGATCCTCGTCCTACGCTAATTTGTACGAAGACTATCATCGGTTTTGGTTCTCCAAACAAATCGGGTTCTCACGACTGTCACGGTGCACCACTAGGCGCTGAAGAAATCGCAGCAGCACGTGAATTCCTAGGTTGGGAACACCCTGCATTTGAAATCCCTGCTGATGTATACGCAGAGTGGGATGCAAAAGCAGCTGGCGCTGAAAAAGAAGCGGCGTGGAACGCGAAGTTCGAAGCATACGCAGCGGCTTACCCAACAGAAGCAGCAGAGCTTAAGCGTCGTCTAAACGGCGAACTTCCTGCAGAGTGGGAAGAGAAAGCAAACCAAATCATTGCTGATCTTCAAGCAAACCCAGCAAACATTGCGTCACGTAAAGCATCTCAAAATGCTCTAGAAGCTTTCGGTCAAATGCTACCAGAATTTATGGGCGGCTCTGCTGACCTAGCACCTTCTAACCTAACCATGTGGTCGGGTTCTAAGTCTCTAGAAGCGAACGACTTCTCTGGTAACTATATCCACTACGGTGTACGTGAATTTGGTATGACTGCTATTATGAACGGTATCGCACTACACGGCGGTTTCGTTCCTTACGGCGCAACATTCCTAATGTTCATGGAATACGCTCGTAACGCAATGCGTATGGCTGCTTTGATGAAAATTCAGAACATCCAAGTGTACACACACGATTCTATCGGTCTTGGCGAAGATGGCCCAACTCACCAACCAGTTGAGCAAATGGCGTCTCTACGTTTGACTCCAAACATGAACACATGGCGCCCATGTGACCAAGTTGAGTCTGCTGTAGCATGGAAACTAGCGATTGAACGTAAAGATGCACCAACAGCACTTATCTTCTCTCGTCAAAACCTAGCGCAACAACCACGTAGCGCTGAGCAAGTTACAGACATCGCGAAAGGTGGTTACATCCTGAAAGACAGCGATGGCAAGCCTGAGCTAATCCTAATCGCAACAGGTTCTGAAGTTGAGCTAGCAGTGAAAGCCGCTGAACAACTAACCGCAGAAGGTAAGAAAGTACGCGTTGTTTCAATGCCATCAACAGATGCATTCGACAAACAAGACGCAGATTACCGTGAAGCAGTTCTACCATCAGACGTAACAGCTCGTATCGCTATTGAAGCGGGCATCGCAGACTTCTGGTACAAGTACGTTGGTTTCGACGGTCGCATCATCGGTATGACAACATTCGGTGAATCTGCACCTGCTGACCAGTTGTTCGAAATGTTTGGTTTCACTGTAGAAAACGTAGTGAACACAGCAAAAGAACTACTAGCGTAATCGAGGCAGTTGTTTAAACCGGCTCTGTTGAGCGGTTGTGAGAAAAGGCCATCATGTTGATGGCCTTTTTATTTGTCTCAATATTTCCAATCTAGCGGAATACTTTGGTGAATATCTTCAAGCAGTACGGATAAGCGAAGAGGATGACGCCCTGCTGGTGTATAACAGTTGATCGTTATTGGCTCTGAAAGCCAGCCTTCAAGGCATGGGGTGATACGGCCGGGGTGATGTTTCTCATACCCTTGTGCAGTCCAAGTTGGCAAGAGACCAATGCCGTGTCCGTTGGCGATACTATCGATCTGCATAGCAATGTTGTCGCTATAGAGTCGGCTGACAAATGGTTCTAGAAAAAACTCCCCTTGTTCTGGGTGCGAGAGTAGCAAACCATTCTCTTGTATCGACCCAAAATCTATCCACGGATGTTTGTTTAGTTCTCTCGGGTGGTGGATGGAGCCATGTTTTTCGATGTAGTTTGGCGACGCGAATGGGGTGTAACGAAATACGCCAAGCGTTTCTTTGCGCCAATCCAGCCCTTTGTGTTCACCTAGCCAGATAAACAAATCTGGATCGTGGTGTGTATCGGAAAAATCACTGGTGAGCTGGACTCTGACATCAGGGTTCTCCGCCAGAAATTCATTGAGCACATCGCCTAACCAACTGCGAACTAACGCTGCGTGGCAAACGATATGTAGAGAGCCTGATACTTGATTATTTAAGCCTTGAAGCGCCTCATAACTTTCCTCGCTGAGCTCTAGGATCTGGCGGCTGTAGTCGGCAAAAATCTCCCCTGCGCGTGTCAGAATCAAGCGGTTGCCTTGTCGAGTTGTTAGCGCTTGGCCAAAGTCGGCTTCTAATTGTGCTAAGCGGCGGCTCACGGTGGATTTCGGCTGATTCAGTGCTTTGGCGGCTGCGGTCAAACTTTTGTGTTGGTTAAGCGCATCAAAAGCACGAATTGATGCTAAGTCGTGCATATCTTACTCCTTACTGCGTTATGTACGGATTCCATATATGGGAAGAACCGTTCCATAACTCTCACTATGCATCTCATTCTATTTATGAATAATTCCACTTCGAAAATAATAATCATTATCAATTATGGAGATGTAGATGTCCACTCTTAGACTGCCAGTGCTAACTGCTACTGGTGTTTTAGCCTTCGTCAGTGTCCCTCATGTATTTGCTAACGACTCAGTTTCTAAAATGGAAACCGTCGTGGTGACAGCGTCAAGTTATGAGCAATCCCAAGCGGATGCGCCTGCAAGTATTAGTGTTATCTCGCGAGAAGAATTGGACTCGCGCTACTACCGCGACGTGACTGATGCACTGAAAAGTGTGCCGGGTGTTGTTGTGACTGGTGGTGGTGATACAACCGATATCAGCATTCGTGGTATGGGCTCTAAGTACACGTTAATTCTTGTGGATGGTAAGCGCCAAAGTACTCGCGAAACTCGCCCAAATAGCGATGGCCCTGGTATTGAACAAGGTTGGTTGCCACCACTTCAAGCCATTGAGCGAATCGAAGTGATCCGTGGCCCGATGTCGACGCTGTATGGTTCCGATGCGATTGGTGGTGTGATTAACGTGCTCACCCGTAAAGATGCGCTTGAGTGGACAGGTAATGTGCAGCTGGGGACGGTTATCCAAGAAAACAGCCGTTCTGGTGGTGAACAGAGTGCAAACTTCTTTGTAAATGGCCCTCTTGCAGAAAACTTGTTGCTACAGGTTTATGGTCAATACACCGCAAGGGAAGAAGATGACATTGATTATGGTTATGAAGACAAAGATATGCAGAGCATCTCTTCAAAACTGATCTATCAAATCAATGATCGTCACTCTGTGCAGTTAGAGGGTGGTACATCGGCACAAAGTCGTCGCGGTAATGTTGGTCTTTCTGTACCTACGACGGGCTGTCGTAGAGGCTGTGAAGATTCATTGAATGAATATCGTCGTAACTACGTTACGCTTAGTCACACCGGGGAGTGGGAGTTATTGGGTAACTCTGATACCTACTTGCAGCGCGAGGAGAGTGAAAACAAATCTCGCGAAATGACTATTGTAAATACCACGTTTAAATCCAGCGTAGTTAAAGGGCTGGGCGCGCATACTCTAACAACTGGTGTCGATGCAACGCATGCCGAGTTGGAAGATTTTACGTCCAACAAAGCATCATCTAAAACGAAAGCATCAAATACACAATGGGCAGTGTTCATCGAAGATGAATGGAAGATCGCAGAACCTTTTAGTCTGACATTAGGTGGTCGTTTGGATCACGATGAAAACTATGGCGCGCATTTTAGCCCGAGAGTGTATGGTGTGTGGCGTGTTGATCCTGCTTGGACGGTCAAAGGCGGTGTGGCGACAGGCTTCCGCTCTCCTCAGTTACGTGAAATTACCCCAGGTTGGGCGCAAGTCAGTGGTGGCGGTAATATTTATGGTAACCCAGATTTGGATCCGGAAACTTCCCTGAACAAAGAAATCAGTGTGCTTTACCAAGGTGATTCTGGTCTTGATGTGACATTAACCGCCTTCCACAATGAGTTTAAAGATAAGATTACTCGCGTGGTGTGCCCAGATACAATTTGTACGGATGGCCCAAACCAATGGGGGGCGGATCCTACTTACCGCATTAATGTGGATGAAGCTGTTACTCAGGGTGTAGAAGCAACGTTGGCGAAACCACTAACCGAGACTATCTACTTAAGCTCAAGCTATACCTTTACCGACTCGGAGCAAAAAACGGGTGAATACAAAGGCATGCCACTTCAGCAACTTCCAAAGCATCTGTTTAATGTTGATGTCACTTGGCAAACAACAGACAACCTAGAGAGTTGGACGAAAGTGACCTACCGAGGCAAAGAAATGGATCCGGTCACTGGCCCATCACGCAACAGTATCGTTGAACCTGCTTATACGTTTGTAGATGCCGGCGTAACGTATCAGTTGACGGATAACACCAAGATCAAAGGTGCGATTTACAACCTGTTCGATGAAGACATCAACTACAAAGAATATGGGTACGTCGAAGATGGACGTCGTTACTGGTTAGGGTTAGACGTAGCGTTCTAATCTCTTTCAAAGAAGGCTGGGCTATGTCCCAGCCTTTTTAAATCATGCTTTACTATGATTCATTAGGTGCGTTTTTCAGCCTTATCAGGTACTATCTGTGCCACGAAATTTTTGGTGGGGCGAAGGATAAATGCTAAAAGTTGCGATCAATGGATTTGGACGTATAGGTCGTAATGTTCTGCGAGCTGTCTATGAAAGCGGCAAACATCAGCAGATTAAAGTGGTAGCGGTTAATGAGCTTGCTCAACCAGAGGCAATGGCTCACCTTCTACAATATGACACCAGTCATGGCCGTTTTGGTAAGAAAATCTCCCACGATCAAGAACATTTGAATGTTCACCATGAAAGCGGTGAATATGATGCCATCCGAATTCTTCATCTCTCTGAAATTGAACTGCTTCCGTGGCGCGACCTTGAGGTCGATATCGTTTTAGATTGTACCGGCGTTTATGGTTCAAAGGCGGATGGTCTTGCCCATATCGAAGCCGGAGCGAAGAAAGTGCTCTTCTCTCACCCAGGAGCGAACGATCTCGATAACACCATTATTTACGGTGTGAACCACGAAACTCTCAAAGATGAACACCGCGTGGTGTCCAATGGTTCATGTACCACCAACTGTATTGTTCCCATAATCAAAGTATTGGATGAAGCATTTGGGATTGAGTCAGGTACCATTACCACAATCCACTCATCCATGAACGACCAACAAGTTATTGATGCCTACCATAATGACTTACGTCGTACTCGAGCTGCGAGCCAATCTATCATTCCTGTTGACACCAAGTTGCATAAAGGAATTGAAAGAATCTTCCCGAAATTTTCCAACAAATTCGAAGCCATTTCCGTTCGAGTTCCGACAGTTAACGTCACTGCAATGGATTTAAGTGTCACAATTAATACAAATGTGAAAGTTAATGACGTAAATCAAACCATTGTTAACGCATCTCAGTGTACATTACGTAACATTGTTGACTATACTGAATCGCCACTCGTTTCCATCGACTTTAACCACGATCCCCATAGCGCGATAGTGGATGGAACTCAGACAAGAGTGAGTAACGGGCAATTAGTAAAAATGCTCGTTTGGTGCGATAACGAATGGGGCTTTGCTAACCGGATGCTGGATACCGCTTTAGCAATGAAAGCTTCTTCACAAGTGGAGCTTTAAAGGTGAAGAAGTGATGGAGAGAATTTTTATTTCAAGCCTTGAAATAAATCTGACGTATCTCCATATCTATAACCAGTTTGAAGAATTAACAGGCTTGGCAGGGTTGCCGAGTTTTCAAAAACTTTAATTATTAAATATTTGAGAGGACACATCATGTCTGTAATCAAGATGACTGACCTGGATCTTGCAGGTAAACGTGTATTCATCCGTGCTGACCTAAACGTGCCAGTAAAAGACGGTAAAGTAACTTCTGATGCACGTATCATCGCATCTCTTCCAACTATTAAGCACTGCCTAGAAGCTGGCGCTAAAGTAATGGTTACTTCTCACCTAGGTCGTCCAACTGAAGGTGAATACGCTGAAGAGTTCTCTCTACAACCAGTTGTTAACTACCTAAACGACGCACTAGATTGCGAAGTTAAACTTGCTAAAGATTACCTAGATGGCCTAGAGCTAAACGCTGGTGAGCTTGTTGTTCTAGAAAACGTTCGCTTCAACAAAGGCGAGAAGAAAAACGAAGAAGAGCTATCTAAGAAATACGCAGCACTATGTGACGTATTCGTAATGGATGCATTCGGTACGGCTCACCGTGCTCAAGCGTCAACTCACGGCGTTGGTATGCACGCTCCTGTAGCTTGTGCTGGTCCTCTACTAGCAAACGAACTAGAAGCTCTAGGCAAAGCAATGGACAAGCCTGCTCGTCCAATGGTTGCTATCGTAGGTGGTTCAAAAGTTTCTACTAAGCTAACTGTTCTTGAATCTCTATCTAAAATCGCTGACCAACTTGTTGTTGGTGGTGGTATTGCTAACACATTCATCGCTGCTGCTGGTCACAACGTTGGTAAATCTCTATACGAAGCTGACCTAGTAGACACTGCTAAGAAGCTAATGGACGAGTGTGCAATTCCAGTGGCAACTGACGTTGCATGTGCGAAAGCATTCGACGAGAACGCAGAAGCAGAAATCAAACACGTTTCTGAAGTACAAGACGACGATATGATCTTCGACCTTGGTCCAGAATCAACAGCAGCTCTAGCTGAAATCCTTAAAAACGCGAAAACTATCCTATGGAACGGTCCTGTAGGTGTATTCGAATTCAAGAACTTCGAAGCAGGTACTAAAGGTATCTCTGAAGCTATCGCAGCTTCTGAAGGTTTCTCTGTTGCAGGTGGTGGTGACACGCTAGCAGCTATCGACAAGTTCGGTATCAAAGCTGACGTATCTTACATCTCTACTGGCGGCGGCGCTTTCCTTGAGTTCGTAGAAGGTAAAGTTCTTCCAGCAGTAGAAATGCTAGAAGCACGCGCTAAGTAATTAAAGCAAAGCGGGGGAGTTACTCTCCCGCTTTCTTGTTTGCTGCAACGTGAGAGGAACTCTGCTAGAATAGCCTCAGTTGTGAGCAAACGTTTGCAAGATTTTCAACTTAACAAGTTTTGTTTAAAAACGACAGATAAATAGGATTACATCCATGTCTAAGATCTTCGACTTCGTAAAACCAGGTGTTATCTCTGGCGATGACGTTCAGAAAGTATTTGAAGTTGCAAAAGAAAACCACTTTGCACTTCCAGCAGTAAACTGTGTTGGTACTGACTCTGTAAACGCAGTACTTGAAGCAGCTGCAAAAGTTAAAGCTCCAGTTATCGTTCAGTTCTCTAACGGTGGCGCTGCTTTCTTTGCTGGTAAAGGTCTAAAACTTGAAGGTCAAGAAGCTCAAATCCTAGGTGCTGTTGCTGGTGCGAAATACGTTCACGCTGTAGCTGAAGCTTACGGTGTTCCAGTAATCCTACACACTGACCACGCTGCTAAGAAACTTCTACCATGGATCGACGGTCTACTAGACGCTGGTGAAGAGTACTTCGCGCAAACTGGTAAACCTCTATTCTCTTCTCACATGATCGACCTTTCTGAAGAGTCTCTAGAAGAGAACATCGAAATTTCTGCTAAGTACCTAGAGCGCATGGCTAAAATGAACATGACTCTAGAAATCGAACTTGGTTGTACTGGTGGTGAAGAAGACGGCGTTGACAACTCTGATATGGACGCGTCTGAGCTATACACTTCTCCAGAAGACGTTGCATATGCATACGAGAAACTAAACGCAATCAGCCACCGTTTCACTATTGCAGCATCTTTCGGTAACGTACACGGCGTTTACAAGCCAGGTAACGTTGTTCTAACTCCAACTATCCTACGTGATTCTCAAGCGTACGTTTCTGAGAAATTCGGTCTTCCAGCGAACTCTCTAAACTTCGTATTCCACGGTGGTTCTGGTTCTTCTCTAGAAGAAATCCGTGAATCTATCGGCTACGGTGTTATCAAAATGAACATCGATACAGATACACAGTGGGCAACTTGGGATGGTATCCGTCAGTACGAAGCTGAAAACCACGATTACCTACAAGGTCAAATCGGTAACCCAACTGGCGAAGACGCGCCAAACAAGAAGTACTACGATCCACGCGTATGGCTACGTGCTGGTCAAGCTTCAATGGTTACTCGTCTTGAGCAAGCATTTGCTGACCTTAACGCAATCGACGTACTATAATTCGTCTGAATTGAGTTATCTAAAAACCCGCTCTTTGAGCGGGTTTTTTTGTGTCTGTCATTTGGCTTTCTTCAACGTTAAATAGATTTATACCCATGCTGAATAGAATAATGGATGGGGGCATGTAAGCACGTATCAATAATACGCCAATAATCATTAGGTTGTTTTTTAGCCGCTTCGCATGAATCTAGGTAATAGAAGTGGCGAAATGTTAAAGCATTGCGTACTCTGTAACAGGTCGATATCAGAAAATTCTGATAAAGCCTTGTTTTGCATATCTTTGCGAAACTCTGACTTTGCAAAATGTCAAAGTTGGGATATCGTGCCAAAAATCTGACACTGTTCAGTTGGGCAATAGGGATATTGTTGTAGATAAGGGCCTATAAAAAACAAGGCTCATAAGTTAACGGCAATTAGATTTATATATCTTTATTTTTTGAGGATAAGAATTATGGCAGGTGAATCGATGGGTATCGATACCACTCTAACAGATGGGCTGACTCAAGCTGAGACTTGGCTTACAAACAACTCAGACCTACTTATTCAGTACGGTGTGAACATTATTTCAGCGCTGATTATCCTATTTATCGGTAATATTATCGTTAAAGCAGTCGCTGGCAGTGTTTCCAAAGTACTTGAAAAGAAAAACATGGATAAGGCGGTCGTAGAATTTATTCACGGTCTTGTTCGTTACCTACTATTCGTTATCGTACTTATCGCAGCTCTGGGCCGCTTAGGTGTTCAAACGGCATCGGTTGTTGCTGTAATCGGTGCGGCAGGTCTTGCTGTTGGTCTTGCTCTACAAGGTTCTCTATCAAACTTTGCGGCAGGCGTACTGATTGTTGCATTCCGTCCATTTAAATCTGGCGACTATGTAGAGATTGGCGGCGTAGCGGGTAGTGTTGAAGCGATTCAAATCTTCCAAACAGTTCTAAAAACACCAGACAACAAAATGGTTGTTGTACCTAACTCGTCTGTTATTGGTGGTGCAATCACGAACTACTCTCGTCATGCAACACGACGCGTTGATTTGGTCATCGGCGTTTCATACAAAGCCGATCTTAAGCTAACGAAGAAAGTGATTCGCGAAACGCTAGAAAAAGATCCTCGTATCTTGAAAGATCCTGATATGACTATCGGTGTTCTAACACTAGCAGATTCTTCAGTTAACTTCGTAGTGCGCCCTTGGGTTAAAACTGCGGATTACTGGGGTGTGTACTTCGATTCAATGCAAGGCATTAAAGAAGCATTGGACGAGAACGGTATCGAAATTCCATTCCCACAAATGGATGTTCATTTGAACCGTGTCGAATCTTAATTCGAACGATAGATAATCTAAAAAGCGAGGCACTAGCCTCGCTTTTTTATATTTCAAACAGAGGGTTATTACCTATCTGTAAGAGTGGTTTTAAATGAATGCCTGCAATACCGAAGGTGCGCTCTGGTAGCCCTGGTGTATAAAGCAACTCTTCGTGATGATAGAGCTTGGTATCCACCACGATCGCAACCTCTGGTGGTAAACCTATCGGGCAAACAGCACCGGGTAGGCAGCCAAGTAATTCCTGCATGAGTTCATCACTGCCAATAGAAGGTCGCTTGCCTAATATTGCTTTAATCGTGTTGGCATCAAGGCGAGAGTCTTTATCAGTAATGAACACGGCATACCCGCCACCTTTGAGTGTTAAAAACAGGCTTTTGCTATGTGTGCCTTGCCAGCCGAGTTCTTTCGCGACTTTAAGGTCGGTGTCGAAGTCGAGAATGGCTTCATGTCGCCATTCTCGAAATGGAATCGAGAGCGAATGCAATCGCTCTTTGTTGATGCGATAGATGTTTTCCAGTGACTCCATGTCATTCATATCCTTTGGTTTTGGTTACCAGTATTTAGTGATGAGCTCGCTCGCGAGTACATAAGCAATGGTGAACATCATCAGTGCAACGGCGATATCGATGCCTTTTTTCACTTTCGGTTTAGATAGCGTAGGCCCGAGTTTTGCGGCGCCCATCGACAAGGTATAGAACCAAACAAATGACGCCATAATAGTGCCTAACGCGAAAGCGATTCGATCATGGCCTTCAAATTGTCCACCGATTGAGCCTAAGATAACAACGGTATCTAAGTACAAATGTGGGTTGAGCACGGTGACAGCTAATGCGCCTAAAATGACCGTTCGGCGTCCACGAGCTACGACTTCCCCTTTTGATTCCGATTCATTCTCTGGCTTGAATGCGCTTTTAAGCGAAAGTAGTCCATAGAAGCTCAGGAAGGCAATACCACCAAGCGTCACCGATGTCAGTAGGACTTCATTTTGAGACAGAATAGCACCACCACCAAAGATACCTAGAGAAATGAAGATCATATCTAGGACGCTACAAATAGTGGCTGTCGTCAGGTGGTGATTGCGCTTTATGCCTTGATTCAAGACATACGCATTTTGTGCTCCGATCGGAATGATCATCGATGCCCCTAAACCAAATCCTTGCAATAAAACCCAAAAGCTCACAATACACCTCAAATAATTAAGAAAACGACAGAGAGGGGAAAGATAATGGCTTTGGTTAAATAAGTATAATTAATGATTTTAATATATTATTAGAGTTACTTATTTGGTGGTTTGGTGTCGGGTTTTTGGGAGAAAGTGAATGCGAGGGTTGGATTACAAATGGATAGAAGCCTTGGATGCCGTTGTTTATCAAGGCAGTTTTGAACGAGCTGCTGAGCATCTGTTTGTCTCACAATCTGCCATTTCGCAGCGTATTAAACAGCTCGAAAAATTCTTGGCGCAACCTGTGTTAATTCGAGAGCAGCCACCCAAGCCAACTCCTATTGGAAAAAAACTATTGGGGCTTTACCGTCGAGTTCGGTTGCTAGAGCACGAAATTTTACCTGAGATCAAAAACGATACTACAACGCGCCCAGTGCAACTGTCTTTGGCTACTAACGCCGACAGTTTGGCAACGTGGTTACTGCCAGCTTTGCAAGACGTCATGAAAACTCGTCAAGTAGAGTTGAAGCTGACGATTTACGGTGAATCACGTTCAATAGAAAAACTGAAAAGTGGTGAGGTCGCAGGGGCGATCAGTTTAGAGTCTCAAGCGATACCAAATTGTCGCGCCGATTACTTAGGACGAATTGATTACGTTTGTGTGGCTAACCCTGAGTTTTATCAGCGTTACTTTTCTGAAGGTGTAAACAATCAGACCTTAGCAAAGGCGCCAGCGGTTTCCTACGATCAGTATGATGACTTACATAAAAAGTTTCTCACAGAGCATTTCAATGTGCGTCCTGATAGCGTGATTCATCATAACATCAGTAGCTCAGAGGCCTTTCTCAAAATGGCGTTAGCTGGAGTGGCATATTGTTTGATCCCTCGTTTGCAAATTACTGATGAGCTAGAGCAAGGCTCGTTAATTGATATTACGCCTGGCTTCCTGATGTCTTATCGTATTTATTGGCACCATTGGCAGTTGGAAACTGGCGTATTGCAGGAGATTTCACAAGCGATTGTCAATTATGCACAGCGTCATTTACCACAGTAGTGATTGAATAGACGACCATTTCTGACGAATATTAAATGACGAATGGTTGAAATTACACCAAAGTTACACAGTCAAAGTTGTGTTAGAAGTGAAGTTAGGAGCTTGGATAATCACCGGAAGTTTCTATTATGAAACCACTTACTCCTACAGCTCGGCGACTTAACAAAGTCGGTGATGCTGATTTGTGGAGACACTTCACTATTGATATGGATGGATTTGTCGAATGAAACTGTATTCGTGTTTGCTGGCTTCAGCACTTAGTCTTAGCAGTGTTTCAGTCTTGGCTGATGTGCCTGAATTTGCTCACGTAACAACAACGGGTTACGGTGAGGTGGTCGCAACACCAGACATGGCGACCTTTTCTGTAAAAGTGGTGGATACCACCATGACAGCGGAACAAGCAAAACAATCAGTCGATAAAACAGTCGAAGATTTTCTCCAATATCTGTCTGATGCTGGTTTATCAAAGGACAATATCACCAGCTCAAACCTGTATCTTGCGCCTCAGTATCACTACCCTAAATCGGGCAAAGCGGAGTTGGTTGGATACAGAGCATCACGCAGCATCAATGTAACAGTGACAGATTTAGCCGATCTTAACCAGTATTTGGATATGGCGTTGAAAGCTGGCATTAATCAGGTCGACAACATCCAATTGAAAGTGAGCAATCAAGCGGAATACCAACAAAAAGCACGCATGGCTGCGATCAAAGATGCGAGAGAAAAAGCGGCATCGCTTGCATCTGGCTTTGATAAAAAACTCGGCGGCATCTGGCAAATTAACTATAACCAAATGCATGTACAGCCTGTGTTGATGCGCTCAATGGCGATGGACAGCAAGCAAGGTTCGAACAGTTACCAAGACTCGACTCTTGTAATTCGTGACCAAGTGGATGTGGTTTACAAATTAAAATAATTTGTTTTGGTAACACAAAAAGAAAAGGCAGGGATAATCCCTGCCTTTGTTGTATGGATTCTTCTTAATGAAGAATACGAGCACGAATCGTGCCTTCAATGCTTTTCAGCTTAGTTAGTGCTTCTTCTGAACGCTCAGTTTCCACATCAATAACTACGTAGCCGATCTCAGCTTCAGTTTGTAGGTACTGCGCTGCGATGTTGATGCCTTCTTCTGCGAAGATGGTGTTAATTTGAGTCAGAATACCTGGGCGGTTTTTGTGAATGTGCAGTAAGCGAGAGCACTCACGACCGTGTTCAGGCAGAGATACTTCAGGGAAGTTAACGCTTGATAGTGTTGAACCATTATCTGAATATTTCGCCAGTTTACCCGCTACTTCCACGCCGATGTTTTCTTGTGCTTCTTGAGTAGAGCCGCCCACGTGTGGCGTTAGAATGACGTTATCGAATTTCTGTAGTGGAGATTCAAACGGGTCAGCGTTTGTTTTTGGTTCAACTGGGAATACGTCGATTGCTGCGCCAGCTAAGTGACCTGCTTCTAGGCTGTGGCAAAGCGCAGGAATATCAACAACGGTACCGCGAGCGGCGTTGATGAAGATTGCGCCAGGCTTCATGCGAGCAAATTCTTCTTCGCCCATCATATTCTTCGTTTCAGGTGTTTCTGGTACGTGCAGCGAAATAACATCACATTTGTTTAGCAGCTCGCTCATCGTGTGGATTTGCGTTGCGTTGCCAAGTGATAGTTTGTTTTCGATGTCGTAGTAGTACACGCGCATACCTAAGTTTTCAGCAATAATGCCCAGCTGAGTACCGATATGGCCGTAACCAATGATACCAAGACGTTTACCACGCGCTTCGTAAGAGTTGTCTGCGCTCTTCTTCCAAATACCACGGTGTGCTAAAGCGTTCTTTTCAGGAATCCCACGAAGGAGCAGAAGAATCTGACCAAGCACGAGTTCTGCTACACTTCGCGTGTTTGAAAACGGTGCATTGAATACAGGAATACCACGTTTTGCCGCCGCACCAAGATCGACTTGGTTAGTTCCGATACAAAAACAGCCAATCGCAACCAGTTTGTTTGCCGCATTGATCACTTCCTCGGATAGATTCGTTCGGGAGCGGATACCGATGAAGTGCGTATCTTTAACTGCTTCAATCAGTTCTTCCTCTGAAAGCGAACCTTTGTGATATTCAATGTTGGTGTAACCAGCTGCTTGAAGAACTTCAACTGAAGAAGGGTGAAGTCCCTCGAGTAAGAGGATCTTAATCTTTTCTTTTTCCAGTGAAACTTTGGCCATTTTTTCTCGTCCTTAAAATGGAAAGGTGGGCTAATGTGGCGCACATTGGGCAAAACCATTAAAAAGGGGATAATTAATAGTTTTGTAGGAGGACAAACGTTTCCTTGTGCGTCTTCTGTTCAATAAAGTAACAAAAAAAAATTGCTTTGGGTAAGAAAATTACGGAATAAGAGATAATTTTCTTAGAGAAAGGAATAAAAAACGGTGCCTTGCAGCACCGTCTGTAATGAAATAACAGAAAACTGAATCAGATAGACCTATTCATGGCTGTTATTTACTCTTCAATTTTTGCGCCTTCTGGCGTGCCAGTGATCACAACATCAGCACCTCGGTGAGCAAAAAGACCAACCGTTACCACACCCGCGATGCCGTTGATTTTGTCTTCCATCTCTTTCGGGTTGGTGATTTGCATGTTGTGTACATCTAGGATGATGTTGCCGTTATCCGTTACAACACCTTCACGGTATGCAGGGTCGCCACCAAGTTTCACCAACTCACGAGCAACGTAAGAACGTGCCATTGGAATCACTTCCACTGGAAGAGGGAACTGGCCAAGTACGTCAACCGCTTTCGTGTCGTCAACGATACATACAAACTTTTCAGAGATTGCTGCAACGATTTTTTCACGAGTTAGCGCTGCACCGCCACCTTTGATCATTTCACGCGCAGGGTTGATTTCGTCTGCGCCATCAACATATACGTCTAGCTTAATTACGTCGTTGCACTCAAAAACTTCAATACCAAGCTCTTTTAGACGCTCTGTAGAAGCAACTGAGCTAGACACTGCACCTTTGATATCATCTTTGATAGTGCCTAGTGCATCGATGAAGTGATTCACGGTAGAGCCTGTGCCAACACCGACAATGCTGCCTTTCTCAACATATTTAAGTGCTGCCCAACCAGCCGCTTTTTTCATTTCATCTTGAGTCATGCCAATCTCCTGAATAGATGTTCGTTAACGTTTGCGGGCGTGATTATAGCGGCTAAGCGTTACTTTTCCCATTGCCATATTTGGCTTGGAGTCACGATCTTAGGTAATGGAATATCCCAGCTTTCAATTGGTAAGCGTTCTACATGCTGGCAATCGTGAGCAATGCCAATCGGTTTGGCACCTTCTCCTGTCTTGAACCAATGAGAAAGAGTGCGATCGTAGTAGCCTCCACCCATACCTAAGCGGTGCCCGATGCTGTCGAAGCCGACCAAAGGCGTGCAGATTACATCTAATTGTTTGACGGGAAGAAGGTGGCGAATATCGAGCTTTGGTTCGAGAATGCGGTACTTATTGTAGACCAGTTGATCTTCATTCACGTATTGAAGAAACAATAACTGGCCTTTTGAGAACGGATGGATGACGGGTAAATACACCGACTTTCCCTGTTGCCATAACCATTCAATCAGTGGCTTCGTATCGAGTTCACCATCGGCAGAGAGATAAATGGCAATGTTCTGCGCTTGTTGGATTTCTGGAAGTTGGGCGAATTGAGTAACTAGGTCTAGCCCCGCTTGAAACTGCGTATCGCTACACAAGGCGTTACGTTTTTCACGGATAAGTTTGCGGAAGTCTTGCCGGGAGCGTGATGATATGGATTGTGATGACATAAAGGAATACCCCAGGGTGCCGTTGAGGATTGTGGCCCTTGAACCAGCTGGTTCAAGGCGGATCAGCAATGATAACCGTAGGCTTCTCGGTGCATGCCAAGCTTGCTCAATAGCTATCAAGTACTAACCCTTTGGTATTGCTTATCGGCTCAGGGACTTAAATCCGTCTGACGAACACCCCAGGGTAAATTTTGTATCTACGGCTGTCCTTGCGTAACTTTACTTAGTGCGTTCTCTAAAGACGCGGTGAGCTTTTCCATGCGCTCAGTAATTTCTTGCTGTTGACCGTTTGATTCGTATGACTTGGTGTGCAACTCATAACAAATGTTTAATGCAGCAAACGTCAGCAGTTGAATTTCATTGGTTACCTTAGTACGTTCGCTCATCTCTTTCAATCGGCGATCAAGATCTTTTGCTGCTGCAGCGAGAGACTCTTCTTGCCCTGCTGGACAATTTACTCGTGTAACTTTGCCTAGTATTTCTACGTCGATCGCTTGATTGCTCATGATGAATAAACTCTATATTCGCGCTATCTAAGGTGTTGCTACGTGCAACTACCGAGGAGGAAACTATAGGAAAACCGTTATTAAGATTCAAGCATTTCCCATCACAGAAAGAGAAATGATGACGTGATCACACAGGAATTGGGCAAATTGAGCAAATGGTGTTCAAAATTGAATTTGATAGCCGTTTCAGACGACTAACCTTGATGGTAGGATATGTCGATACATTATTACGCAAGAATGAGCCAAGTTATGAGTGAAATCACCCTTCCAGAATATCAATCTATTGCTGCAGAGCTACAATCTGCAAGTTTAGCTGTGACACCTGCGGAGCTGCACGGTTTGCTTGTCGGCATGCTAAGTGGTGGATTGGCGATTAACGATCAAACCTGGCAACCAATTCTATTCGATTACACCAATGATGGCATGGGCTGGCCAACGACTGCGTTAGCTTTTGCACAGACGGTCTTCAAAGTGACGGCGAACGAGCTAACGGGTTCATCCATGGAGCTGTCACTACTTCTGCCGGATGAGTCGGGCGAAGAGGGTTTATTCGCGTTGGCAGATAGCTTGTCTGATTTTGTGAATCACTTTATCTCTGGTCTTGGTTTAGCAGGCATTGCGCTGAACAATGCATCGGATGATGCAAAAGAAGCGTTGGCTGACCTAGAAGAAATTGCCAAGTTAGGCATTGATGAAGATGATGACTTTGGTGAACAAGCACAATTGCTGGAACAAGTCATTGAACACGTGAAAGCTTGCGTACTTACCATTCATGCAGAGTTCGGAGCTCGCCCAGAAAGCAGCGAAAGCAAACCGACGATTCATTAATCTAGATAGACCAGAGGTTAACATGAAGCAATATGACGTAGTAATTGCTGGTGGTGCCATGGCTGGGGCTACACTAGCTTTAGCGATTGAGCATTTGTCTCAAGGGGCTTTGCGTGTTGCCGTTGTTGAACCGTTTAAAGCGCAATCTGATCAGCATCCGGGCTTTGATTCGCGCTCGATTGCTTTGTCTTATGGTACGGTTAACCTGCTGCGTCACTTAGCGTTATGGTCTGCGATTGAACCTTTTTCGACCCCGATTGAACACATCCATGTGTCCGATCGTTCTCATGCGGGAATGACGGACATCACTAAGCACGACGTTGGCGTTGAAGCGTTAGGTTATGTCGTAGAGTTAGCCGATGTTGGTCGTGTTTACCAAGAATTGCTGACTCACAGTACCGCTATCGATTTGTACTGCCCAGACTCCGCGAAGCACATTACCCGAACTCAAGAAAATGTGACGATTGAGCTTGCTAGTGGTGAGTTGCTTAATGCGAAATTACTTGTTGCCGCCGATGGTGCGGTTTCGCAATGTTGTCAGCAAATTGGTTTGGAGCTTTCTGAGCATGATTTCGACCAAGTTGCCGTAATTGCCAATATTGTGACTCAAGAGCTGCATCAAGGTCGCGCATTTGAGCGTTTTACTGAAAACGGCCCAGTTGCCCTGCTGCCAATGAGTGATAATCGAATGTCGCTCGTATGGTGCTTACGCCCTGATGAAGCTCAAATTGTAATGGAATTGTCTGAAAGCGAATTTCTTGAACGGCTTCAGCAAGATTTTGGTTGGCGATTAGGTGCGATGCAAAAAGTGGGCCTCCGTGCGAGCTATCCGTTGTTGCTTCGTCACCGTAAGCAAAATATTTCACACCGTTTTGCGATAGTCGGTAACGCAGCACAAACGCTGCATCCGATTGCTGGGCAGGGCTTCAACTTGGGGATCCGAGACGTGGTCACTCTCGCTGAGGAACTGGTCAAGCAAGGTGAAGATGTTGGGCGTTACCAAGGCCTGATCCGCTTTAGTCAACGCCGAGAAGCAGACCGCAACGAAACCATTTGGCTAACAAGCTCGTTAGTCCATGTGTTTTCAAACGATTTACTCGCGATGCGAATTGGGCGAAATACAGCCTTAGCCGCGATGGATAACCTTTCTATTTTTAAGCAGCCGCTCTTGCGCCATACTCTTGGTTTAGTGAAACGATGATTGACTGCAACAAACTAGGTAACAACCAGTTATTAGGTAATAAATAGCAATGATGCAAAGTGTAGATATCGCCATCATCGGCGGAGGGATGGTTGGGTTGGCGCTTGCCGCCGCATTCAAAGACAGTGACCTGCGTATCGCCGTGATCGAAGGTAGCGTGCCAGATGAAACGTTGAATGAACTGCCTGATGTGCGAGTTTCTGCACTGAGCCGCTCAAGTGAAACCATTTTACGTAAGCTAGGAGCTTGGCAGGGTATTGAGCAACGCCGTGCTGCACCTTACTACGGTATGGAAGTGTGGGAGCAAGACAGCTTCGCAAAAATAGAGTTTGATGCACAAAGTATGGCGCAACCTGATTTGGGTCACATCGTTGAAAATCGCGTGATCCAGTTAGCGTTGTTGGAACAAGTGCAAAAGCTAGAGAATGTGACGCTATTCATGCCAGCGCGCTGTGCGACACTCGCGGTCGGTGAACAAGAGAGTTGGTTAACGCTCGATAACGGCCAAGCGATGACAGCGAAGCTGGTGGTTGGCGCAGATGGCGCGAATTCGTGGCTGCGTAACCAGATGGATATTCCTTTGACGCATTGGGACTACGGTCACCATGCGTTGGTTGCTAATGTGAAAACAGCGGATCCGCACCACAGCATCGCGCGTCAGATTTTTACACCTCACGGGCCTTTGGCATTTTTACCGATGTCTCAACCAAACATGTGTTCTATCGTCTGGTCGACAGAGCCAAACCGAGCGGAAGAATTGCTGGCCATGAGCGATGAAGCGTTCAACAAAACGCTAACCAGCGAATTCGATGCTCGTTTAGGCGTGTGTGAAGTGGTGGGAGAGCGAGCGGCGTTTCCGCTAAAAATGCGCTATGCCCGAGACTTTGTGGTTGAGCGTGTTGCACTGGTTGGCGATGCGGCTCATACCATCCACCCTTTAGCTGGCCAAGGCGTGAACCTCGGCTTATTGGATGCTGCCGGTCTGGCGCAAGAAGTACTGACTCTTTGGAAACAAGGGCAAGACATTGGTAGTAAACGCAATCTGCGTGGCTATGAGCGTTGGCGTAAGGCTGAAGCGGCGAAGATGATTGCGGCGATGCAAGGTTTCCGTGATTTATTCTCTGGTGACCATCCAGCGAAAAAACTGGTTCGCGGTATTGGCTTGAGTTTAGCGGGACAATTACCGGGTGCTAAAGATGAGATCATGAAACGTGCACTGGGTTTGAAGGGGCACCTACCAGAACTGGCTCGTCAATAGCTCTGAGTTACATTACCTAAAAACACAAAAGGCTGGATAATCCAGCCTTTGTTTTACTTGTCTTTTTGACATCGATGAAGTGCTAAGCGTATGCGCATCGGAGTTTCATTATTTCTTGGTTAATCTCTTTTACCGCTCGAAAATGACGTTGCTCCGCTTTTTCCGGTAGTATCAATTTACCGTTATCAAACTCGAATCTTCCGACCCCGTAAATATAGATTCTTCCCTTAAAAAGACGACTTATATGTTTAGCAATCATACTTGGTGTATAGCGCTTAAACAGTCTCATATTTACTTTCCTTTTCTCTTACCTAGCCCAGTTATTCTACGTTTTGGACGTAAAAATTATTGTGACAGCAATAGTATTAAGTACAGGTGAAATGTATCGCTTTGGAGAATTGTGCTGCCTTAGACAAATTGACAGACTGATATCTCAAATAGCGTGAGGATTACCCCAAAAAATTACACTGGAAGGAACCCAAATGTTTCTGTTCTCCTTCATACGTGGTGCATTAAGCAATAGTTTTGTTACAGAAATAAGAATAGAAGGAAAATGATTGTTTGCTAATTGTTTCTTTTTCAAACCTACACCTTCTATCTAAGTGTTATAGCTTGCTTACACAAGATTAGATGAGACTGCTTGAAAAAAGTTCCAAGCAAAAAAAAGCCCGCTTGAGCGGGCGAATAGTCACAGATGCATTACACAAAAGTGGATAGCTGACATCACGAGCGTGGTCATGTCTGTCAGCCGATTCACTTTATGTTGGTTAAGTGCTTGTTGAAAACTTAACCAACAGAATCAGCATATACGAGTTTTATAATGGTGACTATTTATGTTTTAATTTTGATTAAAAATTCTGCGGCGTGTTTTTATAGATATGAGGGAGATCACGCAGTGATGAGAACACTGCGCTTTATTGCATTATGAATTGGATGTTAACGACAGATTTCGGCCACGGTGGGTTGGCATAGCTGAACCAAATCGTCGATGGATAACGCCAGCCCTGCCATGCGGTCCCCACTGCTGATGGTGACTTCACGTTCTTCCAATAAGCTTGGGTCAAACACAATCGGCATCTGTCGTTTGAGTAATAACGGCGTCACAGTGCCAATTTTATAACCAGTGATGGCTTCTACATCGGCCTGGTCGACACAAGTCATGCGGCGACATTGCAGTAAAGCTCGTACCTTTTTGGGATCCACACTGCGATCACCAGGGGCGCAGGCGAGGGCGTATTGATTGCCCATGTCTCGCAGCAATATCGCTTTGACCATTTGAGAAGGGCGAATGCCGCGTTGTTGCGCGGCATCCTCAATTGTTGTGGCTGGTCTTTGATGCGGAAGCAGACGAAACGTGATGTTTTGGTCGGCAAGAAACTGCATCAAAGGAGTATGAATGGCATTATTCATCATCAAGGCTGTAAGGCAATTCTGCGATGGTCCATTCACAATCAGGTTGAGACGACAAACGAAGGCGAGTGTCTTCATCCAGATTATTTGGTAACACGATCAAACCCATAGCTTGGTTATCACTGAATTGATAGTGAGTCAGTAACGTGCCGACTGAGCGCCAGTTGTCGCCTACGCTGCGTTCTAGTTCAATCGCATCATCGTTTAACGCGGTCGACGTTGCGCCTTTCACGATGTACATAGCGCGCTTGTTTGTGCCGCGGTATTTCGCTCGAGCTACGGTTTCTTGGCCTGTGTAACAGCCTTTAGTGAAGCTAATGCCACCTAGGGCTTGAATGTTCAAGGCTTGTGGAATGTGCTCGTTTTGCGCTGTGGCAGAAACGAATGGCAGTGCTGATTCAATGTCGAAACGAGTCCAAAGCTCGTGTGTTGTCAGCGTTGCATCGCTGTTTTCGATCAGTGCTTGCGCCGCTTCTTCTGTCACAACAAGTAGCCAACGGTTCGCCTCTACTTTTACCGCAGTGCCGCCATTGATGATGCGTACATCACCGGCATCTTCATTTAAAGCAGACACAAACGCATCGGCGTTGACACCCGCAACGCCAAGAATCACATCGTTAGATTCTTCAATCGTGACTTTGGAAAATACGGCGTATTTTTTTATTTCTTTCAGTTCGATTTCAATCGCAGATTTCGGCTGGATCATGCCGTAGCCATCACCATGATGGAATAAGCGGAATACACTCCACACTTTACCTTTCGCGTCGCAGTGCGCACCGAGTGTTGATTGGTCTTTTTCTAGAGAAACCACATCACAGGTAACTTGACCATGCAGGTACGATTTTTTGTCATCGCCTACCATGGTGATCATGCCTAGATGATCGAGTCGCGAGATAGACAGTTCTGGTAGAGCATCTTGAGTCGATAGGTTGAGCGGTGAAAAGCGAGTTTGCCATTCCATGATTACAATGCCTTTTGAAGATATTTTTCAGCTATGTTAAATGCAGATTCACGATTTGTCAGCTTTCAATATGCCCAAGTCACCTTAAGGTGTTCGGTTTAGCGAGAACCGCTCAGTTTTCAGATGTAGCGGTAATTTGGAAATCTAATCAACCTTGAGTAAGAAACGTCAACAACGTATGCCAATCAAGGATAGGTGACGTTTTCTATCGTGATTTCATGGCAGAATAATTAGGAAAGAGCTCGCTGTTGCTAAACGTGAGGTTCAGTGGTGTTGAATCAGTGACCAGCTTTGAATCTGACACCTTGAAGTTACTTAACGTATTGTGACCCGCACACTAGTGACGTAGCACATCCCTTGTTACACTCCGCATTAATAACAAGACATCTATGAAGGAATAATGAATGTACACTCCTGAAGAAAAGGCGCGTATTAAATGGGCTTGTCGTCGTGGCATGCTTGAGCTGGATGTGGTGATTATGCCGTTTTTTGAAGAGTGCTTTGATGCGCTGAACGAACAAGAACAGCGTGACTTTGTTTCTCTGCTTGAATGTGATGATCCAGATCTGTTCACTTGGGTGATGGGACATGGTCGTAGCGAGAACCTAGGCCACGCAGCAATGGTTGATAAAATTGTTGCCCACAACCTCAGCAAAGTTCGTTAATCTTAACGTATCTTCCTCAATTACGGCTCAAGTCAGCAATCTGACCGTTTTCTTAAGCTTGACTTGGGCCGTGTCGCTTTCCGACATTCCGCTCGTATTATCGATTTATTTGTTATTACTGATTGCTAGCAAGCTACGTGATCCAGGCTTTGTCCTTTTGTCGAGTCAAGGACATTGGTATGTGCACAGCGACGGCACGGTAAAAAATGAAACGAGTAATTCGCATATCAAACACGTCAACCTGACGACGCTGCCTTTTAAACTCTCCTTTACGCTAGAGTCGGGTGAAATGGTGACGATTTGGCGAGACAGTTGTGATGAACGGTGCTATCGGCAACTTTCCTTGATTTTGCGTCAATGGAAAATGAAACAGGGAGCCAAAGCTCCCTGTTGATAAGCGTTACATTCGATATTAATTATCGGTTAACTGCTTTGCTGGTACCAGAATTGTCGGGCCGCTGTTTTCCAGTTGATTTGGGTAATCAAGCGTGTAGTGCAGGCCGCGGCTCTCTTTACGCTGCATTGCACAGCGAACCATAAGCTCTGCAACTTGCAGTAGATTACGCAGCTCCAACAAGTTATTAGATACGCGGAAGTTACTGTAGTACTCATGCGTTTCTTGTTGTAGCAGTTGAATGCGGCGCAATGCACGCTCTAAGCGCTTATCGGTACGCACAATGCCCATGTAGTCCCACATGAACAGGCGAAGTTCGTGCCAGTTGTGTTGAATAATAACTTCTTCATCACTGTTGGTGACTTGGCTTTCATCCCAACATGGAACACGTGAAGGCAGCTCAATGCTGGTGTGATGTTTCAGAATATCTTTTGCAGCAGACCACGCATAAACCACACATTCCAACAGTGAGTTCGATGCCATACGGTTAGCACCATGCAAGCCGGTATAGCTCACTTCGCCAATCGCGTATAGATTTTTCAAATCCGTATGACCGTTTTGATCCACCATCACGCCGCCACAGGTATAGTGCGCAGCTGGTACGATTGGAATAGGCTCTTTGGTCATATCAATGCCCAAGTCCATCAAGCGCGAGTAAATGGTCGGGAAGTGCTTGGTGATGAAGTCCGCTGGTTTATGACTGATGTCGAGATACATGCAGTCTGCACCCAAGCGTTTCATTTCGAAGTCGATGGCACGAGCGACAACATCGCGGGGGGCGAGTTCTTTACGCTCATCAAAATCTGGCATAAAGCGAGTGCCGTCTGGGCGACGAAGGTAGGCGCCTTCACCACGAAGGGCCTCGGTCAGCAAGAAGTTGCGAGCTTCAGGGTGGTAAAGGCAAGTTGGGTGGAACTGGTTGAACTCTAAGTTCGCCACTCGACAGCCAGCTCGCCACGCGATAGCAATACCATCACCCGATGAGACATCAGGGTTAGAGGTGTATTGATAAACCTTTGACGCGCCACCTGTCGCTAGAACCACAAATTTGGCGCGCACGGTTTCTACGTGCTCTTCGTTTCGGTTCCAGATATAGGCACCGATGACTTTGTTTTTATCACCGCCGATTTTATCTTCAGTGATCAAGTCCAGAGCGTTATGGCGTTCAAGAACATGAATATTGGGATGGTTGTGGGCGTTGTCCTGCAATGAGGTTTGCATTGCCATACCGGTTGCGTCTGCGGCGTGCAGAATACGGCGGCGGCTGTGGCCACCTTCGCGGGTTAGGTGGTAACGAGGTTCATCGTCAGAATCATCGTCTTCACGGTCAAACGGTACACCGCCGTCAATCAGCCATTGCACACATTCTTTTGAGTGTTCTGCAATGAATCTCACGGTCTCTTCGTCGCAGATACCATCCCCGGCAATTTGGGTATCTTCAACGTGCGACTCAATGGTGTCGGATTCATCGAACACAGCGGCGATACCGCCTTGAGCGTAGTAAGTTGCCCCTTCGCTGCGCGGTCCTTTGCTGAGTACCATTACTTTACAGTGGTTTGCGACACGTAAAGCCAACGACAAGCCCGCAGCGCCACTCCCTACCACTAACACATCACATTCATGTTCACGATTTGTGTTCATATAACTTTTATAATCCCAAGCTAAGGTAACAACGTTACCTTGTGTATTATTTGCACACCATGTGCATTCCATATGCGTGACATCCGTCACTAAGGGCTAAGTTGGGAGACTTATCTAAATCACAGTTACTCTGGTGACTTGAGCCACTCTTCTTTTTGCATGCTTAGGTCATTGAGGCCTAATGACACACGGTTGTTTTCTGAGTTTTGGTTGAAAACGCGTTATTCAGACAGCCAATAGCCATGCAAATGAAAAGTAATAGTTTGTCAATCTCATTGCTTTTCTAGTTTCTACCCAGCACAATCTGGGACAGAGATCATCCATTATACCCATTTCCCTTTAATATGCTCGCTTGTCAAATTAGACATAAGTCAGGCAGTGCATGGGATTTGGCGCATGACATCACACTGTGAAAAAACAATGACAAAAAACTTGAGAAACCATGGAACTTTCTCATTCACATTGGAGTCACAATAGTGCTCAAGTAAGCAGTGGTGTCAATACTACGTTTTGCATAATTAGTACCCATATCTGAGAAGAGTAGGGGCATAACAAATAGGAGTATCCGCTCGAATGAACGAGCAGCTGACCGATCAAGTATTGATTGAGCGAGTTCAGAATGGTGATAAGCAAGCATTCAACCTGCTGGTAACAAAGTATCAGAACAAGGTGTGTAATCTTATTTCCAGATACGTTAGTAATCCTGGCGATGTACCAGATGTAGCACAAGAAGCCTTTATCAAAGCTTACCGAGCTATCCCTAGCTTTCGTGGGGAAAGTGCGTTTTATACGTGGCTGTATCGCATTGCAGTGAATACTGCGAAAAATCACATTGTGGCTCAAGGGCGCAGACCCCCAGCGACAGATGTTGATGCTGAAGAAGCTGAATTTTACGAAACAGGTAGTGCACTTAAAGAAATTTCGAACCCTGAGAACTTAACGTTGTCCAAAGAATTGCAACGGGTAGTGTTCAGTGCAATCGAAGCTTTACCTGAAGATTTAAAAACAGCAATGACATTGCGAGAGCTCGATGGCTTAAGTTATGAAGAAATTGCTGAAGTGATGGATTGCCCGGTAGGAACGGTACGTTCACGTATCTTCCGTGCTCGTGAAGCGGTGGAAAAGAAAATCAGACCTCTTTTACAGCGCTAGTACAAGTAATAACTATGGTGAAAACAATGGCTGACAAAGAACAACTTTCAGCTCTCATGGATGGAGAATTGGTCGATAAGGCTTTAATTCAAGAGTTAGAGCAAGACCAAGAGAGCCGTGAAGCTTGGCAGAATTATCACCTAATTGGTGATGTGATGCGAGGCGAAACGCCAGCAAAACCTGAGTGGAATATTGCTGAAAGCGTAGCGTTAGCGTTAGAAGACGAACCTGTGCATCGTGCGATCGATTCGCGCAGTGCCAATGTCATTTCAATCGCTGATGCGCCTAAAGAGTCGCAACCAGAACCGCAAAAAGCCAAACGTCAGTTGCCAGCGTGGTTAACTCAGTTTGGGCAAGTCGCTGTTGCTGCATGTGTGTCGCTAGTCGTTATCTTAGGTGTGCAGCAATACGGTGGTAGCGATCCAATGTCGCCACAAGCTGAACAGTTACCAGTTTTGCAAACCGTTCCGTTTGCAGGCAGTGCTGAACCTGTGAGCTTAACTCGTGAGTCCGTAGAGCGCTCAGTGGGTGAGGCAAATATGCAGGAGCAACGTAAACGCGTTCATGCTATGCTGCGTGACTACGAATTGCAGTTAAGAATTAACAGTGACGCATCTCAGCAAGATGCGCATCTGACTCCGGATAGTGAATGAAAAAATTTCTGATCAGCGCTTGCGCTCTGTTCAGTATGATGTCTTCGCAAGCCTTTGCTGGTGATAAGCCGGCGGAGGCTTTATTGCATCAAATGAGCGAGGCGAGTAAGAATTTAAGTTACGAACTTTCTTACATCCTTATCAAAAAGAACAGCATTGAGCCTTTGCTGTATCGTCACGCGACACACGGCGAAGATCAGTACGCTCATCTTGTTTATTTAAGTGGACCTGTACGTGAGGTGATTCGTCGCGGAACAGAAGTGAGTTATATCGAAACTGGCGTGGAACCGTTCACTATCGAATCAGGCAAAATGGTTGCACCAACGATACCGATGCTTAACACCAATATCGACGAGCTAAACCTGTATTACGACTACGTTCAAGTAGGGCGTGCGCGTGAAGCCGGTGTTCCAACTCAGGTATTACGCATTGTGCCGAAAGACGGACTACGTTATTCCTATGTCCTTTGGATTGACGAAAAGAGCAAATTGCCACTTCGCGCCGATCTTGTCGATCGTGATGGCGAGATGCTAGAGCAATACCGCACGATCTCTTACACAGTAAACCCTAAAATTGCAGAGTTGATGAGCGGCCTTGAAGACGTTCAACTTCCTGCTGTGCTTACCATGCCGAAAGGTGAAATTGGCACGAGCAATTGGACTGTGGGCTGGACTCCAGACGGTTTTCATCCAAACGATCTCAACCGCTACCGTATGGCATCAACAGACCAAATGGTAGAAAGTCAGTTGTATTCTGATGGCTTGTTCAACTTCTCTGTTTACGTAGCAAACAAAGATGAGCATTCATTAAAAGGACAACTGGTTCGTCAAGGCCGTAGAACCTTACACAGTTTTGTTAATGGTGATTATGAAATCTCTGTGGTCGGAGATATTCCGCCAGCTACGGCGCAGCGCATTGCTCAATCTGTCACATTTAATGTAACAAAGAGTAAGCAATAATGATGACTGCGTTAGCTACCGTGATCGGAGTAGAGCGTCACGGTAAGCAGTACGAGATAGATTTAAGCTGCGAGCAGCAAACGAGTTGCAGCAGCTGCTCCTCGCAAAAAAGTTGTGGCACAGGTGTTGTCACTAAAGCGATAGGTAATAAGAGCCTGTCGTGGCATCTGCGCACAGAAAAAAACGTGCAAGTCGGTCAAGTCGTGGAAATCGGCTTTCCTGAATCCAGCCTTATCAAGTCAGCCATGGCAGTGTATCTACTGCCTTTATTTGGTTTGATTCTTGGTGCTATGGTTGGTCATTTCTTACTGACTCCTTTGACCGCTGGTGGAGAAGGCATTGTTATTCTCGCATCCGTGCTATTTGCAGGCGGTGGTATGTGGTTCGCAAAACGCCTATCAAAACCGCTTGAAGATGAGTCAAAACGCCAAGTCACCCTCATTCGAGTTCTCGGTGAACCTATCCAATAAGCTCTACACTTTAAATTAGGTGCGCCCGTTAACGAAATTCGGTAGAATCTGCCAACTTGATTGAAATGCCGTCAAATGATGGCTTTCTTACTGTCCCAATTTGTAAAGAGTTAGTCACCCTAAATCTATGAAGCACATTCGTAACTTTTCGATTATCGCCCACATCGACCATGGTAAGTCGACCCTATCAGACCGTCTAATCCAAGTTTGTGGAGGATTAAGCGATCGTGAAATGGCCGCACAGGTTCTGGATTCTATGGATCTTGAACGTGAGCGTGGTATCACCATTAAATCTCAGAGTGTGACGCTAAACTACACCGCTAAAGACGGTGAAACTTATCAGCTGAACTTCATCGATACTCCGGGACACGTAGACTTTGCATACGAAGTATCACGTTCTCTAGCGGCTTGTGAAGGCGCGCTATTGGTTGTTGATGCTGGTCAGGGTGTAGAAGCGCAAACACTTGCTAACTGTTACACCGCGATCGAAATGGATCTGGAAGTAGTGCCAATCCTAAACAAGATCGACTTGCCAGCCGCTGATCCTGAACGTGTAGCTGAAGAAATTGAAGAAATCGTTGGTATTGATGCGATGGACGCAACACGCTGTTCTGCGAAGACAGGTCTGGGTGTTGAGGACGTTCTAGAAAACATCGTATCAGCAATTCCAGCGCCAGAAGGTGATCCTGATGCGCCGCTACAAGCGCTGATCATTGACTCATGGTTTGATAACTATCTTGGCGTAGTATCTTTGGTACGAATCAAAAACGGTTCACTGAAGAAGAACGACAAGATCAAAGTAATGAGCACAGGCCAAGCTTGGGGTGTAGACCGTTTGGGTATCTTTACACCTAAGCAAGTGGATACTGATGTTCTAAATACTGGCGAAGTAGGTTGGGTTGTTTGTGGTATCAAAGACATCCTAGGCGCACCAGTAGGTGATACGCTAACGTTAGCGAAAAACGGCAGCGATAAGCCACTCCCTGGCTTTAAGAAAGTAAAACCTCAGGTATACGCGGGTCTGTTCCCTGTATCATCTGACGATTACGAAAACTTCCGTGACGCACTGGGTAAATTGAGCCTAAACGATGCATCGCTATTCTACGAACCAGAAAACTCAGCAGCGCTTGGTTTTGGTTTCCGTTGTGGTTTCCTTGGCATGCTGCACATGGAAATTATCCAAGAGCGTCTAGAGCGTGAATACGATCTCGACCTGATTACCACAGCGCCAACGGTAGTTTACGAAGTTGAGAAAACGGATGGTGAGCTACTGTACGTTGATAGCCCAGCGAAGCTACCTGCAATTAACGACATCGAAGAGATTCGTGAGCCGATTGCGCGTTGTAACATCTTGGTGCCTTCTGATTATCTAGGTAACGTGATCACACTGTGTGTGGAGAAGCGTGGTCTCCAAGTTGATATGGTTTACCACGGTAACCAAGTGGCAGTGACTTACGACATCCCAATGGCAGAAGTAGTACTCGATTTCTTCGACCGTCTGAAGTCAACTTCTCGTGGTTACGCGTCTCTGGATTACAACTTCCAACGCTTTGAAGCGTCAAACATGGTACGCGTCGACGTACTATTGAACGGCGACAAAGTGGATGCACTTGCGCTTATCACGCACAAAGATCAGTCTCAGACTCGTGGTCGTCAGCTGGTTGAGAAGATGAAAGAATTTATCCCTCGTCAGATGTTCGATATCGCGATTCAAGCGGCTATTGGTAACCACATCATTGCGCGTTCTACCGTTAAGCAGCTACGTAAAAACGTAATCGCAAAATGTTACGGTGGTGACGTGAGTCGTAAGAAGAAACTTCTGAAGAAACAGAAAGAAGGTAAGAAACGTATGAAGCAGATCGGTAACGTTGAACTGCCTCAAGAAGCGTTCCTAGCAATTCTTCACGTCGGCAAAGATTAGAGTTGAACTTTGTCCCACTGTTGTTGGTCATAAGACGTTAGAACTTAAATAAGTGAAAGGGTTTAGGCTCTTTCACTTTCGTATTTTTAGATAAGGGAATTTAATGGCGAATACATTCTCACTGATGCTGGTTATCGTCACCTTGGTAACGGGTGTAGTTTGGCTACTGGAAAAGCTGGTGTTTGCAAAAAAACGTCAAGCGAAAGTAGCGGAGATTCAAGCGCAAACTACAAATGGTTTGGATGCGGTCACTCTACAGAAAGTGGAGCGCCAGCCATGGTGGATTGAAAACAGTGTGTCTATTTTCCCTGTTATCGCTTTCGTCTTAGTATTACGTTCTTTTATCTATGAACCGTTTCAAATCCCGTCAGGCTCAATGATGCCAACCTTGCTGGTTGGTGATTTCATTTTAGTTGAGAAGTACGCGTATGGTCTAAAAGACCCAGTATGGCGTACTCAGCTAGTGGAAACTGGTAAGCCTGAACGTGGTGATATTGTTGTCTTTAAATACCCACCTCAACCAAGCGTTGATTACATCAAACGTGTCGTTGGTTTGCCGGGTGATATTGTTCGTTATTCTGGTGATAAGCAGTTGTGCATTCAAAGCCAAGGCGAATCCAGCTGTAAGCCAGTTAAGCTGAGTAATGTAGAAGAGAGTCAATTCAAATCAAACGGTATCCCAATGATCCAACTGGATGAGAAATTGGGTAACGTTGAGCACAATATTTTGGTTAACCCACTTGTTCGTAACCGTGTGGAGCAATACTTCCCACGTAGCGGTACAACTGAATGGGTGGTACCTCAAGGTCAGTACTTTGTGATGGGTGATAACCGTGACAACAGTGCAGACAGCCGTTACTGGGGCTTTGTTCCTGAAGCTAACCTTGTCGGCAAAGCTGTTGCCATTTGGATCAGCTTTGAGTTTGATCGTGGCGCAGATAGCATTCTACCTTCATGGATCCCAACTGGTGTGCGTTTCAACCGCATCGGTGGTATTCACTAACTATTTAATATCGAGAGAGTATGAATTCTCCAATTGATAAACTAGAGAGAAAGCTCGGCTACCAATTTAAGGATGCTGGGCTTATCAACTTGGCGCTGACTCACCGCAGCGCCAACAGCAAGCACAATGAACGTCTTGAGTTTCTGGGCGATTCAATTTTAAGTTTTGTCATCGCTGATGATCTGTACCATCGTTTTCCGAAAGTGAACGAGGGTGACATGAGCCGTATGCGCGCTACTCTGGTACGTGGGCACACATTGGCGGAACTGGGTCGTGAATTCGATCTAGGAGATTATTTAAAATTAGGTCCAGGTGAATTGAAGAGTGGCGGTTTCCGCCGAGACTCTATTCTAGCCGATGCGGTAGAAGCCATTATCGGTGCGATTTACCTAGATAGTGATATTGAGAAAGTACGCAGTATTGTTCTGAGTTGGTACAACTCGCGTCTTGAAGCCATCAAACCTGGCGTATCACAAAAAGACCCAAAAACTCGCCTACAAGAGTTCCTGCAAGGCAGAAGAAAACCGCTGCCTGCCTACACAGTGACTAATATTAAAGGTGAAGCGCACAACCAAGAGTTTACGGTTGAGTGTGAAGTAGCAGGTGTGGATAAGCCTGTAATCGGTAAAGGCACCAGCCGCCGCAAGGCAGAACAGGCGGCAGCAGAAACAGCACTAGAGCAATTAACTAATGGCTGATAACGAATTCGACATCGATGCGTTTTTCGCATCACATGGTGAGGTGAGCTCACCGGAAAACCAGCATTGTGGTTTCATTGCCATTGTTGGTCGTCCTAACGTGGGTAAATCGACGCTTCTGAACAAAATTCTAGGTCAGAAGATTTCGATAACGTCACGTAAGCCACAAACGACGCGTCACCGCATCATGGGCGTCGACACAGATGGCGATTACCAAGCGATTTACGTTGATACACCAGGACTTCACATTGAAGAAAAACGTGCAATCAACCGTTTGATGAACCGCGCTGCAAACTCCTCGTTGAGTGACGTGAACCTAGTTTTCTTCTTGGTCGATGGTACCCATTGGACTAAAGACGACGAGATGGTGTTGACCAAGCTTCAGAAATCGAACTTCCCTGTTGTACTTTGTGTTAACAAAGTTGATAACGTGCAAGATCGTAATGAAGTGATGCTACACATGGCTGAAATGTCTAAAAAAATGGACTTTGTCGATGTAGTGCCAATCTCTGCGAAGCAAGGTAAGAACATTGATGTATTGCGCAAGCACGTACGTAATCACCTGCCGAAAGCGACGCATCACTTCCCTGAAGAATACGTAACGGATCGCTCTCAGCGTTTCATGGCTTCAGAAATCGTACGTGAAAAGCTAATGCGCTTTACTGGTGATGAACTGCCATATTCTGTAACGGTTGAGATTGAGCGTTTCGATTACAACCCAGAAACGGACGGTTTCCATATCAATGCTTTGATTCTTGTTGAACGTAATGGTCAGAAGAAAATGGTGATTGGTAAAGGCGGCGAGAAGATCAAAACCATTGGTCGTGAAGCACGTCTAGATATGGAAGAGTTGTTCGGCCGTAAAGTTTATCTAGAGACTTGGGTGAAAGTGAAGTCTGGTTGGGCAGATGACGAACGTGCACTACGCTCACTAGGTTACATCGACGATCTATAATTTGAGGCGAGAACACTTCGTTTCAATATTAAGTAGAATCCAATATCGATTAAAATAAGGAGCCGCATGGCTCCTTATTTTTTACTATTCTGGCATTAGATTTTTAGGCACACAGATTTAGATGAGCAACTTATCCGCAGAAGGTTTTCAACGCTGCTTTGTCCTGCACCGACGCCCTTACAGTGAATCGAGCTTAATCCTTGATGTATTTAGCGAGGAGTATGGTCGTATCACGCTAATGGCCAAGGGCGCGCGTAGTAAACGCTCCAATCTAAAAGGCGCACTGCAACCTTTTACGCCGCTATTGCTTAAATGGTCTGGTAAAGGGTCGATGAAAACGTTGCGCCAAGCAGAGCCTATCAGCCTCGGTTTACCTTTATTTGGGATCAACCTGTACTCCGCCATGTACGTCAACGAGCTCGTTGGGCGAGTGCTAATGGCAGAAGTCCCAATGCCTGCACTGTTTCATGATTACCTGCATGCCTTAACCGAGCTCGCTCAGTGTGAAAACCCAGAACCCGCATTACGCCGTTTTGAGTTGGCTTTGCTCTCTTCAATGGGGTATGGCGTCGACTTTTTGCACTGTGCTGGCACGGGTGAGCCGGTCGATCCTGAGATGACGTACCGCTATCGAGAACAAAAGGGATTTATCGCATCGGTAAGGCGGGACAACCTAACATTTCTGGGCAATGAGCTGATTGCAATCAGTGAGCGGCGGTTTGTCACTAAAGAGCAGTTAAAAGCGGCAAAACGCTTTACACGTATAGCCTTAAAGCCGTATCTTGGCGGCAAACCTTTAAAAAGTCGTGAATTGTTTATTCAGACACCCAGAGCACGGAGTAATGGAAAATGAGCTCAATTTATTTAGGCGTTAATATCGACCATATTGCCACTCTACGTAATGCGCGTGGTACAAAATACCCAGATCCTGTACACGCTGCGGAAATCGCAGAGCGTGCTGGGGCGGACGGCATTACCATCCACCTGCGTGAAGACCGTCGCCATATTTTGGATCGTGATGTGCGTATTCTACGTGAGACGATTCAAACACGTATGAATCTAGAAATGGCGGTCACTGAGGAAATGGTTGAGATCGCACTAAAAACTAAGCCAGAGTTTGTTTGTCTCGTACCAGAAAAGCGTGAAGAGCTCACCACTGAAGGCGGCTTAGATGTGGTTGGCCAACTTGAGAAAGTAAAAGCGGCAACGCAAAAGCTAACGGAAGCGGGCATTAAAGTTTCTCTGTTTATTGATGCGGATCGTCAGCAAATTGAAGCGGCGAAGCAGTGTGGTGCACCATTTATCGAGCTTCATACTGGTCATTACGCTGATGCAGAAACAGAAGAAGAGCAACAAGCAGAGTTGAAGAAGATTGCTGCGGGTGCAAGCTACGCTGATGACCTTGGTATTATTGTGAACGCTGGCCACGGTCTGACTTACCACAACGTGGCACCAATTGCTGCGCTACCAGAAATTTACGAGTTGAACATTGGTCACTCTATCATTGGACGTGCAGTGTTTGATGGCCTAGAAAAGTCAGTGGCAGAGATGAAAGCACTGATGATCGCGGCACGCAAATAACTAGGTTCTGCGAATGGCTATTTTAGGTTTAGGAACCGACATTGCTGAAATCGAGCGTATAGAGAAAGCGCTAGGCCGCAGTGGTGAACCTTTTGCTCGACGTATTCTCTCTGAGGATGAAATGGCAAAGTTTTCGCAACTTAAGCAGCAAGGGCGTTATCTTGCTAAGCGTTTTGCCGCTAAAGAGGCAGCATCGAAAGCGCTAGGTACAGGAATTGCACAAGGCGTAACTTTTCATGATTTTACCGTCTCGAATGATGAGTTGGGTAAGCCAATTTTAATGCTGTCTGGCGTGGCTCAAAAAATGGCGCAGACGATGGGCGTTAATCACGTGCACTTATCCATTTCTGATGAACGTCACTACGCGGTTGCGACCGTGATTCTTGAATCCTAACCCTTTAAGCTGAATAACAAAAGCCAGAGCAAATGCTCTGGCTTTTTTGTATGAAGTTTAGTCAGAATGCTACTGCTCTAGATAAAGTTTTGCAGTGGTGGTGACCTTAATCATTTCATCTTGCAGTTCAAACATTTCAGGTTCAATTTCTTCAATGCTGGCTCCTGAACGAAGTGCGTGTTCAAGCGTAGCACAGAGAGATTTTAGCCTTGGTACGCCACAATAAGAGCTACTGCCGTGCAGTTTGTGGATCACATGAATTAACTCTTCACGCGAATAATCGTCTTGTTCAAGTGCGTGGTCGACAACTTCTTCTACTTCTGGAATGAAATCGATCAACATACGCAGCATATCTTTGGCTAAGTCTTCCTTATTAGCGCTCTGTTTCAATGCGGCTTGCCAGTCAATAATCACATCAGGTTGTGTATTTTCAGCTGTAGCAGGTGCTTCACTTGCTGGTTCATCGACGTAGGACGGCGCAACTTTCCCTATGCTTTCTGTACAGGTATTCGGATTCCAGTGGACCAACACTTGTTGCAGTACATGCTCTTCAATTGGTTTGGTTAGGTAATCATCCATACCTGCGGCGAGCAGACGATCGCGCTCCCCGGCCATGGCGTGCGCGGTAACGGCGATAACTGGTGTGTCTTTGTTTAACTCAAGCTCTTTGATGTTCTGACAAGCGGTCACGCCATCCATTAATGGCATTTGGATGTCCATAAAAATCAGGTCGTATTTCTTCTCGGTAGCGAGATTTACGGCTTGCTGGCCATTGCTACAAGCCGTTACGGTTTCAACCCTTTCTTTCAGTAGTGCTGAAATCAGTTTTAGGTTTGCAGGGTTATCATCCACCGCGAGCACTGTCAGTGGCAGTCGTTCGCTTTCTTCTGTTTCAACAGGAGCGGCAATAGCTTGAGGTGCTTCAACATGTTCATTGATCAAACTTTGCAGCAGCTTACGGCGTGATAGCGGTTTGGTTAAGCACTGGATTTGATGCTCGGTCATGATTTGGTCGGCAAGCGCTAATTCGGTGCTCGGTGTACCCATGATGACACTTGGCGCCATGCGCTTCGCTTGCTCAATCCAAGCAGCGACTGATTGCTCGTCATAAGTTTGGTTAGCTGCCAAGTTCAGCAATACGTAATCGTAGTGCTCTTCGTTCTCTGGTAAGGAAGAACGATAGGTCACGAGAATACCTTCTTGACTCAAGATCTGCTGAGTCACCGATGCCGCTTGCATGTTTGGTTCTACCAACAGCAACTGTTTGCCCGTTAGTAGCTCGACTTCAATCAGATCGCTCATTGGCATTTCTGTCGAGTTGAGGCGAAGCGTAAACCAGAATGTCGAACCTTGGTGAAGACGACTGGTCAAACTGATTTCGCCGCCCATCTGACTAACCAGTTTCTGGGTGATAACCAAGCCCAGACCCGTACCACCATATCGACGAGAGATGCTGGCATCCGCTTGGCTGAATGCTTGGAATAACTGCGCTTGTTGACGCTCTGAAATACCGATACCGGTGTCTCGCACCATAAATTGCAGCTCAACCGAGTCACCTGCTTGTGAACGCATTTCGACGCTAACATCGATGTTTCCGCGCTCAGTAAACTTAATGGAGTTCCCCACCAAGTTAGTCAAAATTTGTTGGATACGTAGCGGGTCTCCGACTAGACCTGGCGGGATCTTCGGATCCACTTTCAAGGTGATCTCCAGACCTTTCTCATGCGCGCTGGTGGCTTGTAGGTTGATTACTTCTTCTAAGCTTTCGCGGAAATCAAACGGAATGTTTTCCAACGCCAGCTTACCGGCTTCCAATTTCGAGAAATCGAGAATGTCATTGATGATGTTTAATAGGTTGTTTGCGGACTTCTCAATGGTTTGCAAGTAGTCGGTTTGGCTATTAGAAAGCTGCGTTTTGAGCATTTGACGAGTAAAGCCAATCACGCCATTCAATGGCGTACGTAATTCGTGCGACATATTGGCCAAAAATTCTGACTTCACACGTGCGGCTTCTTGTGCACGCTTCTTCGCAATATCGAGTTCAACGTTTTGAATTTCTAACTGTTCCAAGGTTTCGCGTAGGTCTGACGTGGCTTGGTCTATACTGTGCTGCATCTCGACGTGGTATTCCGATAGCGAAACCGCCATGGCGTTAATACCGTTTTTCAGTTGGTCTAACTCGCCGTGCATTTTGCCTTCGATACGCACATCCAAGTGCCCACGACGAATGCGATCAACGACGTTTTTCATGTGCGTGATTGGTTGGGTAACATCATGCATTAAGCGGGAAGCAAACACGCTTGCAAGCCCTAGACCAAGGATCAAAACAAGGAAAGCGGAGAAGACTTCTTGGTATTGCTGTAAGCGCAGAGAAGAAAGATCCATTTCTACCGCGATGTAGCCAATGGCTTTCGTGCCTTGGTTTTCGTTAGACAGTTCTGATAAATAGTGTCCTTCCGATAAAATCGGCACACGCAGGATTAGGGAGTTCTCATAGATTTCCGAATTTCCCAGCTTCGGGATCGGCTTATCTTTTGGGAACATCAGCGCTTCAAAATTAGGATGGAAGTTTGACGTGACGAACAGTTCATGGTGTTCATCAAATACGGCAATACTGCGAACGAGTTTGGAATTTTTACGGTGCGCGTAGCTAATCAGGCGACGTACGGCTTCACGGCTTTCAGCAAGTAGGTGAGATTCACTGGCGATCGCAAGAGGTTCAATAATGCTATTGCCCGTAGTGATAACTTGTTTCTCTAGGTCCTGATAGCGATTAAAGGAGAAAAAGCCGCTCAGTAATAAACCAATAATGAGAGTGGGAGCGAGAGTCAGCGTAATTACACGTGCTCGTAAGCCATATCTGGTCATGTTATCTAATTACATCGGAGTCTGGATATGGGAAAATAACGCATTATTTCTCAAGAGTAGTCATACTGCCTTGAGCAAAGAAGTGACGTCACCGGATAAACGGTAAGCATAATCAAGTCACTCGAATCACACAACGGCTGCAATCAAGAATAGTGAAGCAGCAGAGCAATTAGACACTAATCAGGCACAGAGCATGGCACGTATCTTTCAACCTAAAAAGAAAACGCAATTAAACACTCGTCACCAAGCGGTACAAGTAGAGCGTTTGGATCACCACGGCGCAGGTATTGCTTACCTTAAAAAGAAACCGTTGTTCATTGACGGCGCATTACCAGGTGAAGAAGTGGTGACGCAATTGGTGGAAGAGAAGAGCAAATTTGCTCGCGGCAAGCTGATTAAAATCCTAAAACCAAGCGACGCGCGCGTTGAGCCATTTTGTCCGCATTATCATGAATGTGGCGGGTGCGATTTGCAGCATCTCAATTATGACCAACAATTGACGCACAAACAGCAGACGCTTCGTCAGTTAATGCGAAAATTTGCTGGCAGTGACATTGAGTTGGATGCGCCAGTATTGGGCGAGTCTTTAGGTTACCGACGTCGTGCTCGCGTGAGTTTGTTTGTCGATAAGAAAACGCGTCAGTTGCACTTCGGCTTCCGCAAAAAGCAAAGCAAGCAAATTGCGCAAGTGACGGATTGTCCGGTATTGGCTCCTGAGTTGAATGTACTATTACCTGAGATTTATTCGGTGCTAACAGCGTTCAAAAAGCCAGAGCAATTGGGGCATGTAGAACTGGTGTTGGGTGACAACGGGCCTTGTATCACGCTGCGACACTTAAGTAATTTGGCCGATGAAGAAGTCAGTGCATTAGTTGAATTAGCGACACGCCATCAAGCCTCGTTGTATCTGATGCCAGAAACTGACCAACTTAACTTAGTTGCAGGTGAGGTGCCTTTCTATCAAGAAGCGGGCGTAAAAATCCCTTTTGCACCGAACAACTTTATTCAGGTCAACCAAGCGGTGAACCAGAAAATGGTGGAACAGGCGATTGAGTGGTTAGACCCTCAAAGTGACGAACGAGTGTTAGATTTGTTCTGTGGATTAGGCAACTTCAGCTTGCCGATCGCAAAGCGTGCTAAACATGTCGTTGGCGTAGAGGGTGTGGCTGAGATGGTCGAAAAAGCCTCAAATAATGCATCTTTGAACCAAATCAATAACGCGCAATTTTATCACGCTAACCTTGAGCAGGATTTTGACGGCCAAGCTTGGGCTGCGGAAAAGTTTGACAAAGTATTGCTGGACCCTGCACGAGCAGGAGCGAGTGGGATCATCGATCAAGTTTCTGCGCTTGGCGCTCAGCGTGTAGTTTATGTTTCTTGTAATCCTGCTACCCTTGCAAGGGACAGTCAGAGCTTGCTAGAGCAAGGCTATCAACTAACCAAATTAGGTATGCTGGACATGTTCCCTCATACCAGCCATCTAGAATCGATGGCACTGTTTGAAAAGTCTTAACTTTTAAGACTTTGGCCGCTTACTTGTGGTGGGCGGTCATAAAGCCAACACTCAACGTGGAGGCAAAGAACTAACCTGGACGGTGTTAGTCAAACCACACAAATATAATAATTAGGATGATGAGATGGTTGCGGTAAGAAGCGCGCATTTAAACCAAAATGAACAGTTTGAACTTGAAAACTGGGTGGCTAGCCTAGGACAAGAGAAAAGCACAGCATCACGCTTAATCGAAGTTTATCGAGATTGCCAAACGATTTTGGCGGGTCACGAACAAGCCGAACTCCTGTTGTGGCGTGGACGAGAGATGATCGAAATTCTGATCACCTTGTCGATGGACAAAGCAACATTAGTGGCGGCTCAACTGTTTCCTTTGGTTTCAAGTGGTGCTTTCAACAGAGAACTTCTTGAAGAAAAATACAGCAAAGAAATCATTAAGCTCATTGATGGCGTAGAAGAAATGGCCGCTATCGGTCAGCTTAACGTCACGATGGAAGGCAGCGCTGCGTCGTCTCAAGTAGACAACGTTCGTCGCATGCTGCTTGCCATGGTGGATGATTTTCGTTGCGTTGTCATCAAGCTAGCAGAACGAATTTGCAACCTTATTGAAGTCAAAAAAGCGCCGGACGAAGTTCGACGTGCTGCGGCAAAAGAGTGTGCCAACATTTATGCTCCACTGGCTAACCGCCTAGGTATCGGTCAGCTTAAGTGGGAAATCGAAGACTACGCTTTCCGTTATCAACAACCGGACACTTACAAGCAGATTGCAAAGCAGCTTGCTGAGCGTCGTATTGTCCGTGAGCAATACATCAAAGATTTTGTCGAAGACTTATCTCAAGAGATGAAAGCTTGTGGCATTAATGCCGAAGTCAGTGGTCGTCCTAAACACATCTACAGCATTTGGCGAAAAATGCAGAAGAAGAGTTTGGCGTTTGATGAATTGTTTGACGTGCGTGCAGTACGTATCATCGCCGACAAACTGCAAGATTGTTATGCTGCGTTAGGTGTGGTTCATACCAAATACAAGCACTTACCGAGTGAGTTCGACGACTACGTTGCAAACCCAAAACCAAACGGTTACCAATCGATTCACACCGTGATTCTTGGCCCTGAAGGCAAAACTATCGAGATTCAAATTCGTACCAAGCAAATGCACGAAGAATCTGAGCTGGGCGTTGCCGCACACTGGAAATACAAAGAAGGTGCGAGCAGCCGCAGTGGTTACGATGAGAAAATTACCTGGCTGCGTAAACTGTTGGATTGGCAAGAAGAGATGTCCGATTCTGGTGAAATGTTGGATGAACTCCGAAGCCAAGTCTTCGATGATCGCGTCTACGCATTTACACCACGCGGCGATGTTGTCGACTTACCAATGGGGGCAACTCCACTAGACTTTGCCTACCACATTCACTCAGAAGTCGGGCACCGTTGTATTGGTGCCAAAGTTGGTGGCCGAATCGTGCCGTTCACCCATAAACTCCACATGGGCGATCAGGTCGAAATCATCACTGCAAAAGAGCCAAACCCATCGCGAGACTGGTTAAACCCATCACTAGGCTTTGTTCACTCAGGTCGTGCTCGTGCGAAGATCAACGCTTGGTTCCGTAAACAGAGTCGTGAGAAAAACCTCGAAGCGGGACGTGAAATCCTAGAACACGAGTTGGTGAAGATTGGTGCGACGTTAAAAGATGCAGAGCATTACGCCCTAAAACGCTTCAATGTCAATACGCCGGATGAACTCTACGTCGGTGTAGGCAGTGGCGACCTGCGTATCAATCAGATCATCAACCACATTAATGCACTGGTGAATAAACCAACCGCGGAAGAAGAGGATCAGCAAGCGCTAGAAAAACTTCAAGAAGCCGAGCACAAAGCACCAGCGCAAAGTCGCCCGAAAAAAGACGCGGTAGTAGTAGAAGGTGTTGATAACCTAATGACGCACCTAGCTCGCTGTTGTCAGCCAATTCCAGGTGATGACATTTGTGGGTACATCACCCAAGGCCGAGGCATCTCAGTGCACCGCAGTGACTGTGAACAGCTCGAAGAACTGCGTCATCACGCTCCAGAACGTATCATTGATACCGTATGGGGCAGCGGATTTGTAGGGTCATACATCCTCACCGTGCGTGTTGAAGCGATGGAGCGAGGCGGTCTATTGAAAGACATCACCACACTATTTGCCAACGAGAAAATCAAAGTGACCAGCATGAAGAGCCGTGTCGATTACCGTCGTCAGCTCGCCATCATGGACTTTGATCTTGAGGTGACCAATATTGAGGTGCTCTCTCGCGTTTCGAAACGTGTCGAGCAGATTAAGGATGTTATGTCGGTAAAACGCTTAGGCTAACTTTCACGTCGTACTTGTCACTTTTACTGCGTTTACTCCGGAGTGCCGGCCCAGGCTCATCACATAGGCGAGCTATGCTCAGGAGTCGCGAAAACTTGTTGCCTTGTCAAAGTAACAATTACTTAGTGAAAGCTGCTGAGAAAATATAATGTAGAAGGTGAGTGGTTTTGGCTGCTCACCTTTTTCTTTAGATAACAAGGTTTAAAGGAACGAAAATGAGTCATCCAATTGAACAATTAGAACAAATCATGGCGAAGCTACGTGACCCTGAAAGCGGTTGCCCTTGGGACTTAAAACAAACCTTTGACACCATCGTTCCGCACACCATCGAAGAAACCTACGAAGTGGTGGATGCGATTCAGAATCGTGATTGGTCAAATCTGAAAGAAGAGCTGGGTGATTTGTTGTTCCAGGTGATTTTTTACAGTCAATTAGCGAAAGAGCAAGGGCTGTTCGAATTTTCGGATGTGGTCGAAACCGTGAACGAAAAACTGACGCGTCGCCATCCGCATGTTTTTTCGGATGTTGAGTTTGAGTCTGACGAGGAAATTAATGCCAACTGGGAAACGGAAAAAGCAAAAGAAAAAGCGCAAGTAGGCAAAGCTGAAGAAAGTATCCTAGACTCAATACCAAACTCTTTACCGGCGCTTTCTCGTGCTACAAAGATTCAGAAAAAATGTGCGAAATACGGATTCGATTGGGATTCGCTTGGGCCAGTAGTCAGTAAGGTTCAAGAAGAAGTGGATGAGGTGATGGAAGAAGCGCTTCAAATCGAACCAGATGAAGAGAAAGTTGAACTTGAGTTAGGGGACTTGTTGTTTGCCACGGTCAACTTAGCACGTCATCTTGGCAAAGACCCAGAAGTGGCATTAAGCAAAGCGAACATTAAGTTTGCCAAGCGTTTTAAGCAAGTTGAAGGTAAGGTCGCACAATCAGGAAGAACACTCACCGAGTGTACGTTGTCAGAACTCGACAATTTTTGGAATGAAGTGAAAAAAGAAGAGTGAAGTTGCAGACAAAATAGTCACAGCGCGATTTATGGGACAAGTCTGACTCAGAACATAAATAAGCACTTTGCTTTGTCTCTACCCACTTTGATTTGAAGCAAAAAATAAAAAATTACGGTGTGATAGATTTCACGTTGTGGCGGTAAGGAGCTTCTGGTATATTTATCTCCCGTCCAGAAGCACTCCATTTCCCTCATTCAACCAATTTCAGGTTAAACATGACGACAAATTACATTTTTGTTACTGGCGGGGTTGTATCCTCTCTAGGTAAAGGTATTGCAGCAGCATCTCTTGCAGCTATTCTAGAAGCTCGTGGTCTTAAAGTGACTATGATGAAGCTTGACCCTTACATCAACGTTGATCCAGGCACAATGAGCCCAACTCAGCACGGTGAAGTGTTTGTTACGGAAGATGGCGCAGAGACTGACCTTGACCTTGGTCACTACGAGCGTTTCATCCGTACCAAGATGACCAAGCGTAACAACTTCACTGCAGGTCGTGTTTATGCCGACGTACTTCGTAAAGAACGTCGTGGTGACTACCTAGGCGCAACAATTCAAGTTATCCCTCATATCACTAACGCTATCAAAGACCGCGTAATCGCAGGTTCTGAAGGCCACGATATTGCTATCGTTGAAGTTGGTGGTACGGTAGGTGATATCGAATCGCTACCATTTATGGAAGCAATCCGTCAGCTAGCAGTAGAACTTGGCCGTGAACGCGCAATGTTCATGCATCTAACTCTTGTTCCTTACCTAGCAGCAGCTGGCGAAGTGAAAACTAAACCGACTCAGCACTCTGTTAAAGAGCTACTGTCTATCGGTATCCAACCAGACATCCTAGTTTGCCGCAGCGATCGCATGATCCCAGCGAACGAGCGTAAGAAGATTGCACTTTTCTGTAACGTTCCTGAGAAAGCGGTAATCTCAATGAAGGACGTAGATTCAATCTACAAGATCCCTCAACTTGTTAAGTCTCAAGGTCTTGATGACCTAGTGTGTACTCGTTTCGGTATTGATGCGCCAGAAGCTGACCTTTCTGAATGGGAACAGGTTATCTACGAAGAAGCGAATCCAACAGGTGAAGTAACTATCGGTATGGTCGGTAAATACATCGAACTACCAGATGCGTACAAATCTGTGAACGAAGCACTTAAGCACGCAGGCTTGAAAAACCGCCTAAACGTAACCATTAAGTACGTAGACTCTCAAGACATCGAAACTAAAGGCGTTGAGCTTCTAGAAGGTCTAGACGCTATCCTAGTTCCAGGTGGTTTCGGTGATCGTGGTGTTGAAGGCAAGATCCGTGCGGCTCAATACGCACGTGAAAACAAAGTGCCTTACCTAGGTATCTGTCTAGGTATGCAAGTTGCCCTTATTGAATACGCGCGTAACGTTGCGGGTATGGAAGGTGCACATTCAACAGAATTTAACAAAGACACGAAGTACCCTGTGGTAGGTTTGATCACAGAATGGGTTGATGAAACAGGTAACGTGGAAGAGCGTACTGAATCATCTGATCTTGGCGGTACGATGCGTCTAGGTTCTCAGCTATGTCACCTAGAAAAAGGTACAAAAGCTCGTGAACTGTACGGTAGCGCGACGATCCATGAACGTCACCGTCACCGTTACGAAGTGAACAACGTTCTTCGTCCACAAATTGAAAAAGCAGGTCTTAAAGTGTCAGGCCTATCTGCGGACAAGAAGCTAGTGGAAATGATTGAGAACCCAGCTCACCCATGGTTTGTAGCGGCTCAGTTCCACCCTGAATTCACATCGACTCCTCGCGATGGTCACCCATTGTTTGCAGGTTTCGTTAAGGCTGCGGGTCAATACTCACGCGGCGAATTCGAGAAGTAAAAGGATACGGGCGGCGGCGAAGGTTGTGCTGCTGCCCTTTAAAATTGACATTTATATTTGAAACGAGAGGAAACATTAATGTCTAAGATCGTTAAAGTTCTAGGTCGTGAAATCATCGACTCACGTGGTAACCCAACTGTAGAAGCTGAAGTACACCTAGAAGGCGGTTTCGTAGGTATGGCGGCAGCTCCATCTGGCGCATCTACTGGTTCTCGCGAAGCTCTTGAGCTACGTGACGGTGACAAAGCACGTTTCCTAGGTAAAGGTGTTCTTAAAGCAATTGAAGCTGTAAACGGCCCAATCGCTGAAGCTCTAGTTGGCAAAGACGCTAAAGACCAAGCTGCAATCGACGCAGTAATGATCGAACTAGACGGCACTGAAAACAAATCTAAATTCGGTGCGAACGCTATCCTAGCAGTTTCTCTAGCAAACGCTAAAGCTGCAGCAGCAGCTAAAGGCATGCCTCTATACGAGCACATCGCTGAGCTAAACGGTACTGCTGGTCAGTTCTCTATGCCTCTACCAATGATGAACATCATCAACGGTGGTGAGCACGCAGACAACAACGTTGACATCCAAGAATTCATGATTCAACCAGTTGGCGCTGCAACTCTTAAAGAAGCTGTACGCATGGGTGCGGAAGTATTCCACAACCTAGCTAAAGTTCTTAAGTCTAAAGGCTACAACACAGCTGTTGGTGACGAAGGTGGTTTCGCTCCTAACCTTAAATCTAACGCTGAAGCTCTAGAAGTTATCGCAGAAGCTGTTGCTGCTGCTGGTTACGAGCTAGGCAAAGACGTTACTCTAGCTATGGACTGTGCTGCATCTGAGTTCTTCGACAAAGAAGCTGGCATCTACAACATGAAAGGTGAAGGCAAAACTTTCACTTCTGAAGAGTTCAACCACTACCTAGCTGGTCTAGTTGAGCAATTCCCAATCGTATCTATCGAAGACGGTCTAGACGAGTCTGACTGGGATGGTTTCGCACACCAAACTCAACTTCTAGGCGACAAGATCCAACTAGTTGGTGACGATCTATTCGTTACAAACACTAAGATCCTAGCTGAAGGTATCGAGAAAGGCATCGCTAACTCAATCCTAATCAAGTTCAACCAAATCGGTTCTCTAACTGAGACTCTAGCTGCGATCAAGATGGCTAAAGACGCAGGTTACACAGCAGTAATCTCTCACCGTTCTGGCGAAACTGAAGATGCAACTATCGCTGACCTAGCGGTAGGTACAGCTGCAGGTCAAATCAAAACTGGTTCTATGAGCCGTTCTGACCGTGTTGCTAAGTACAACCAACTAATCCGTATCGAGGAAGCTCTAGGTGAGCGCGCTCCTTTCAACGGTCTTAAAGAAGTTAAAGGCCAAGCTTAATTCTTAGTGAGTTAGTTTAGCTAAATAGCTTTTTGAAACCCTCGCTAAGGCGGGGGTTTTTGTTTATTGGCGTATGTTTAAAAGCAGATGGTTAAGAGCGATGAGCTGTTTTGACCGTGTTGCTGCTATACCTAAAAGAAAGCAACCAACTCATCTGTATCTAGCAAGCTCTTAGTTAGCTAACTGCCCTGGTTTCTCAGGTAATTGAAACCGAGCCTTCCTCTTTCTAGCACGTAAACGGTTCTTTACTTTCTCGATTAAAGAGTGCCATCGAACTTAGGCATTTTTTATTTTCGTGCTTATTTCCTGTAAGGAGCGTGTGAGTCTCCCTTTATCCCCTAGAGGCAACTCGGCATTTATGCTATATATGTCACCTTATCTAATTCCTTCCGGTACAGAATGTTAGCAGCGATATGCGAATCTTTGTTATAGCCCTTACGTTACTGTTTGGTTGGCTTCAATACACTCTATGGTTTGGTAAAAACGGGGTGTCTGACTACTACACAGTAAAAGATGAAATTGAAGTTCAACAGCAGGTGAACAGCAAGCTACAAGCTCGCAATAATGAAATGTTTGCTGAGATAGATGACTTAAAGCAAGGACTTGATGCGATTGAAGAAAGAGCTCGTCATGAACTTGGCTTGGTGAAAGAAGGAGAGACCTTCTACCGCATAGTTGGTGAGGAAAACCCGTAAGATGTCAGAGAACGTTTCATCTCATATCGCTATTGTACCTGCGGCTGGTGTTGGTAGCCGAATGAAAGCAGATCGACCTAAACAGTATTTGTTAATCGATGGAAAAACGGTATTGGAACATACCGTAGAGAAACTGCTTGCTCACCCTCAAATCGCGAAAGTTGTGGTTGCGATTACAGAAGGTGACCCATACTACCCTGAACTATCGATTGCCCAGCACCCAGACGTAATACGTGTCGCTGGTGGTAAAGAAAGAGCCGATTCAGTGCTTTCAGGGCTAAACTATGTAAGTGCGCAGCTTCCGTGTGAATGGGTTCTGGTCCATGATGCCGCGAGACCTTGCGTAACATTAAACGATATTGATCGTCTGATTGATGTTTGTTGTGCTCATCCTACTGGTGGCATTCTTGCCTCGCCCGTGAGAGATACAATGAAACGAGCGAACAAAGAAAACAACATCGATCATACCGTAGACAGAGAAGCATTGTGGCATGCACTGACTCCACAAATGTTTAAAACTCAGCAGCTAACAAGAGCACTGGCAGACGCATTGCAGCAAGGTGTTGCGATCACTGATGAAGCATCGGCTTTAGAGTGGTTGGGAGAAACGCCAGCTTTAGTTCAAGGTAGTGCGAATAACATTAAAATTACTCAGCCAGAAGATCTCGCCTTAGCCGAGTTTTATCTTAGCCGCGAGCGCGGTTAGAAAATAAAGGATAAAAAATGATTCGAATTGGTCATGGTTTCGACGTACACAAATTTGGCGGTGAAGGCCCTGTGATTATTGGTGGTGTTGCAATTCCTTACGAACAAGGCCTGATTGCGCACTCAGACGGCGACGTTGCTCTGCATGCTCTCACTGACGCTTTGTTAGGTGCGATTGCTGCGGGTGATATTGGCCGTCATTTTCCAGATACCGACGATAAATGGAAAGGTGCAAACAGCCGCGAATTATTGAAAGACGTTTACCGTCTAGTAAAAGAACAAGGCTACCGCCTTGGTAATGCAGACGTCACCATCATGGCGCAAGCGCCGAAAATGGCGCCTCACATTGATGCAATGTGTGCAGCCATTGCCGAAGATCTAGAAACCGATATTAGCAACATTAACGTAAAAGCAACGACGACAGAACGTCTTGGTTTTACTGGACGCAAAGAAGGCATTGCTACAGAAGCAGTCGTGCTTCTATTTAAGCAATAATCGAATAATTTGCTCCTTAAAGCTGCGTAAGCAGTGGAAATACATCATGTCAGATATTTTATCCTCATTGGCTTACCTCACAGGCAAGCCAGTCGCATCAGCAAAAATTAAAGCGCAACCAGAACACTTTCAGGTTCGCGAAGATTTGGGTTTTGCCTTCACGGGAGAAGGTGAACACTTAATGGTGCGCATTCGAAAAACAGGTGAGAACACCAGTTTCGTCGCTAACGAGCTAGCGAAAGCTTGTGGTGTTAAGTCTAAAGACGTTAGTTGGGCAGGCCTGAAAGATCGCCATGCAGTAACCGAACAATGGCTAAGTGTTCATCTGCCTAAAGGTGAGACTCCAGATTTTTCGACATTTTTGGCGCAATACCCAAGTATTGAAATTCTAGCGACCGATCGACACAACAAAAAACTGCGTCCTGGTGACTTAATCGGGAACGAGTTTGTGGTTACCTTGTCTGAAGTGACAGATGTGGCGGATGTAGAGCAACGCCTTGAAAAAGTTAAACAAGTTGGTGTGCCAAACTACTTTGGTAGCCAACGTTTTGGTAACGATGGAAATAACCTCGACGAAGCCCGTCGTTGGGGACGAGAGAACGTTCGTACGCGTAACCAAAACAAACGCAGCATGTACCTGTCTGCCGCGCGTTCATGGATCTTCAACCGCATCGTTTCTGCTCGTCTAGAAAATGGTGTGTTTGATAAATTCATCGATGGTGACATCGCACAGACATCACAAGGATTGTTGGCTGTTGATGCGAATAACCTTGCTGATATGCAAAACAAGCTTGCATTGAGTGAAGTTGAGATTACTGCCGCTTTAGCGGGTGATAATGCGTTACCGACCCAAGCTGATGCACTTGCATTAGAACAGCCATTTATTGATGAAGAACCTGATTTAATGGCTCTGATCCGTGGTAATCGTATGCGTCACGATCGTCGTGAAATCGCACTCAAACCAAAAGACTTAGCTTGGAACGTTGAAGGTAACAATATTACGTTGACCTTCTCACTCGATGCAGGCTCTTTTGCCACATCTATTGTTCGTGAGTTGGTGAATGAGGTCAAAGTAGAAAGAGAATACTAATGGAACTGGATTCACTAAATACAAAACCTTTAAGAATTCTAATTAGTAATGACGACGGTGTGCATGCTCAAGGAATTCACGCGTTAGCGGATGAGCTGAGAAGCATCGCGGAAGTGATCATTGTTGCCCCAGACCGAAATCGTTCTGGTGCATCAAACTCACTGACATTGGAACAGCCTCTGCGAGTCACAGAAATTGCTCCTAATACTTATTCGGTTCAAGGGACACCGACAGATTGCGTTCATTTTGCTCTAAATGAGCTGATGAAAGATGACCTGCCAGATCTTGTATTATCTGGCATTAATCATGGTGCAAATCTGGGGGATGACGTTCTGTACTCTGGTACCGTCGCTGCTGCAATGGAAGGGCATTTTCTTGGCGTGCAAGCCATTGCATTTTCACTGGTTGGTAAACGTCATTTTGAGTCGGCTGCTAAAATTGCTCGACAGTTGGTTGAGCAACACTTGGCAGCGCCAATTCCAACCAACCGTTTGTTGAACGTGAATGTACCTGATTTGCCTCTCGAGAGTCTTGGTGAAATCGAAGTGACCCGTTTAGGTGCTCGTCATCACGCAGAGAATATGATCAAGCAGAAAGATCCGCGTGGGCATGATATCTATTGGTTAGGGCCTCCGGGGAAAGAACAAGATGCGGGTGAAGGTACCGACTTCTATGCGATTGAGCATGGTCGAGTTTCTATTACCCCACTGCAAGTAGACCTCACGGCTCATGAGTCTCTGCGTGCGATGGATAGTTGGTTGAAGGAAGAGAAGTAATGAGTAACCCACATGCTGACAGGTTGATAGCGTTTCTTATCTCCAGTGGCATCAAAGATCAACGCGTTTTGGATGCAATGCATTGTTTACCGAGAGAGAGCTTTGTTTCTCAAGCGATGATGCACCAAGCCTACGATAACAATGCGCTACCGATTGGTCAGGGACAAACTATTTCTCAACCTTACATCGTCGCTCGCATGACCGAGCTGCTTGAGCTTCAACGTGCTAGTAACGTTTTGGAAATCGGAACCGGTTCTGGGTACCAAACCGCAGTTTTAGCACAAATCGTTGACCATGTTTATTCCGTTGAACGCATCAAATCTTTGCAATGGGAAGCGAAACGTCGTCTTAAGCAACTTGATATTTACAATGTCTCGACGAAGCATGGTGATGGCTGGTTAGGATGGGAAACGAAAGGTCCGTTTGACGCCATCATTGTTACCGCTGCTGCAGAAGTGATTCCCCAAGCGCTTCTCTCACAGCTAAAAGATGGCGGTAAAATGGTGATTCCTGTCGGAGATGCTGAGCAGCAACTACTTAGAATTGAACGCAAGGGTGACGAGTACCTTTCTACCGTTGTGGAAATGGTTCGCTTTGTTCCTCTTGTCGCGGGTGATTTGGCTTAAGGATCTGAGGTTAGGTGAGTAAGTTACTGCGTCATATTGGTATTAGCTTTGTATTAGCTGCGGGACTCGTTGGTTGTGCGGCTCACTCACCTGCGCCTGTTTCCAGCTTAAAGAAGGATTATTCGAGCGTTGAGCGTGGTAGTTATAGAGGGAGTTACTACGAAGTAAAGAAAGGTGACACACTTTATTTCATTGCTTACGTCACAGATAAAGATGTAAATGATCTTGTACGTTACAACGAACTCTCTCAGCCTTACACCATTTATCCAGGTCAAAAGCTAAAACTTTGGGCTCCGAAATATGTCGCGCCAAAATATGGCCAAAAAGTTGAACCCGTTGTAGTACCTGTAGTTACAACGACACCGCCGCCAGTGGTGAAGCCAACGACGACGACAAAGCCTGTGACTTCAAGTAAAAACTCTAGTCAAAAGCCTACAACAACTCCGACTAAAGTCGCACAAAAAGAGCCGCCAAAGAAAGTTGAACAAACCAAAGCAAAGGAGTATGTTGGTTCAAAAGATAACCAACCTACTAAACCGAAGCCGCCAACAACGACGGTACAAAACGACAAAGTATCGAAGTGGTTGTGGCCGACAAAAGGGAGAGTAATCAAGAACTTCTCGGCGGGAGAACAGGGAAATAAAGGCATTGACATCGCAGGACAGCGTGGTCAGCCTATCGTTTCAACCGCAGCCGGCACGGTCGTTTATTCGGGTAATGCGCTAAGAGGTTATGGCAACCTAATTATAGTGAAGCATAACGACAATTATTTAAGCGCATACGCACATAACGACAAACTGCTGGTAACAGAAGGTCAGAGTGTAAAAAGCGGACAGAAAATTGCGACCATGGGTAGTTCAGGCGCAAAATCCGTCAAGCTGCACTTTGAGATTCGCTACCAAGGTAAATCAGTGAATCCAAAACGCTATTTACCGTAAGACTTTGAAAAACAACTTGCGAAATCATTTAGCGACATATTGAGTTGTCATGTCTTGCTAACTCGCCAGGGGGAGGCGTTATGAGTATCAGCAACACAGTATCCAAAGTTGAAGAGTTTGAATACGACAATGCGTCAGAGACGACCATTGATAACGAACTCGAAAAATCATCATCTACTACCGAAGGCAAAACAGCTGTCCGTGAAGAGTTTGACGCGAGCAGTAAAAGCCTAGACGCAACTCAATTGTATCTAGGTGAAATTGGCTTCTCACCTCTACTTACTGCTGAAGAAGAAGTCCTTTACGCCCGCAGAGCATTGCGTGGTGATGAAGCGGCTCGTAAGCGCATGATCGAAAGTAACTTGCGTTTAGTAGTAAAAATTTCTCGTCGGTACAGCAACCGTGGCCTAGCGCTACTCGATCTTATTGAAGAAGGTAACCTCGGTTTGATCCGAGCGGTTGAAAAATTCGATCCAGAAAGAGGCTTCCGTTTCTCAACTTACGCAACATGGTGGATCCGTCAAACGATCGAACGTGCGTTGATGAACCAAACTCGCACCATTCGCTTGCCTATTCATGTCGTGAAAGAGCTGAACATTTATCTGCGTACTGCGCGTGAACTTTCTCAAAAGCTCGATCATGAACCAACTGCAGAAGAAATTGCTGCTCAATTAGATATACCAGTAGAAGATGTCAGCAAAATGCTGCGTCTTAACGAGCGTATTAGCTCCGTTGATACCCCAATTGGTGGTGACGGTGAAAAAGCACTTCTGGATATTATTCCTGACGCAAATAACTCTGATCCAGAAGTGTCGACTCAAGATGATGACATCAAATCGTCTTTGATCCATTGGTTGGAAGAGTTGAATCCAAAACAAAAAGAAGTGCTTGCACGCCGTTTTGGTTTGCTTGGTTATGAGCCGTCTACGCTTGAAGAAGTGGGACGAGAGATTGGTCTTACCCGTGAGCGTGTACGTCAAATTCAAGTGGAGGGTTTACGTCGACTTCGTGAAATCCTAATTAAACAAGGCCTAAATATGGAAAACTTGTTTAACGTTGAAGACGATTAATACTAAGCTTTCTCGAAACACAAAGGGCTATGGATAACCATAGCCCTTTTTCTGTTTTAGGGGAGATTAGATATTCTCGTTAAAGCATTTTCTTCAAACGATACAGCTCTTCAAGGGCTTGACGAGGTGTTAAGTCGTCTGGATCGATGTTTGATAACGCTTGTTCAATTTCGCTAGGTTCAGGGATTAAGCTGAGCTGATTTGCTACATCCACAGTGCTTGGACGAGGCGAGTCGCTAGCTTGACCGAGTTGCTCTAGTTGAGACAGTTTAGTACGAGCATTTTTGATGACCGTTTTAGGTACGCCAGCTAAGCCCGCAACCGCCAAGCCGTATGATTTGCTTGCGGCGCCTTCTTGAACAGCGTGCATGAAAGCAATGCTGTCGCCATGTTCTACCGCATCTAGGTGAACATTCGCTAAGTTTGGTAGCAAGTTCGGTAATTCGGTTAGTTCAAAATAGTGCGTAGCGAAAAGTGTCATCGCGCCAATTTGTGTTGCAAGCCATTCGGCACTTGCCCATGCCAATGAAAGACCATCGTAAGTACTGGTACCGCGACCGATCTCATCCATTAACACCAAGCTGTTCTTGGTTGCGTTGTGGAGAATGTTGGCTGTTTCTGTCATCTCTACCATGAAGGTTGAACGACCTGATGCCAAGTCATCTGAAGCACCGATACGAGTAAAGATGCGATCCAATGAGCCAATTTGTGCTGATTCTGCAGGTACATAAGAGCCGATGTGAGCCATCAACGCAATTAGTGCAGTTTGGCGCATGTAGGTTGATTTACCCCCCATGTTTGGACCCGTGATGATGAGCATTTTACGGCTTGGGCTTAATTCTATTGGGTTAGCAATGAACGGGTCCGAGGTGACTTGCTCTACTACCGGGTGGCGACCTGCTTGAATGTGAATACCTGCGTCTTTAACTAGAGTTGGGCGGCAATAATCCAATGAGTCTGCGCGTTCTGCTAGGTTTTGTAACACGTCCATCTGTGAAACGGCAGAAGCTAGGTTTTGCATTTGTTCAAGATGAGGCATCAGCAAATCGAACAGCTCTTCCCACAGTTTTTTCTCTAGTGCGAGTGCTTTTGATTTTGAGTTCAGAACTTTGTCTTCATGCTCTTTAAGCTCAGGAATAATGTAGCGCTCGGCATTTTTCAGAGTTTGGCGACGCACGTAATGTGGCGGTACCAAATGGCTTTGGCCACGGCTTACCTGAATGAAGAACCCATGTACGGCGTTGTAGCCAACTTTCAGCGTATCGATGCCATGACGCTCGCGTTCATCCGCTTCGAGCTTTTCTAGATACTCGGTTGCACCATCAGCGAGCTTGCGCCACTCATCCAATTCTTCGTTATAGCCTTCTGCAATCACACCACCATCGCGGATCACTACCGGCGGGTTTTCTTTGATAGCACGTTCAAGAAGCTCACATACTTCATCTATTGGCGCAGCATATTGAGCCAACTTCACTAGGTATGGATGAGTTAAGGATGCAGTGAGTGATTCTAGTTCAGGAAGTTGCTGCATGGCATGGCGTAGGCGAGCCATATCTCGTGGACGAGCAGAACGTAGAGCAAGACGCGCTAAGATACGTTCAATATCGCCAATCTGTTTTAAAGTTGGCTGAAGATCGGTAAATAAGCCTTGATCTTTAATTTCACCAATCGCATCCAGACGGTTGTTTAGCGTATCAATACAACGCATCGGTTGATGCAGCCAACGCTTTAACATGCGGCTGCCCATCGGGGTTGAGCAATGGTCGAGAACTGCGGCGAGTGTATTGTCCGTGCCGCCAGCTAAATTTTGGGTGATTTCTAGATTGCGACGCGTTGCAGCATCTAAAATTACAGAGTGATCTTGGCGATCAAACGTTAGTGAGCGGATATGTGGTAGAGCAGTGCGTTGTGTGTCTTTTACGTATTGGATCAAACAACCTGCGGCGCATAAACCAAGAGAGGCGTGCTCAACACCAAAACCGACAAGATCACGAGTGCCAAACTGCTGGTTCAACTGTTGTTTGGCAGTATCTAGTTCAAACTCCCATACAGGGCGACGACGGTTCCCGTTACGGTTCGACATCAAGTGGACTGGCTCGAAATCTTCAGGGAACAACAACTCACGCGGTGCGGTGCGTTGTAGTTCTGCCATCATGGCTTCTTCGGTTTCTGGCTCCGTTAATTGAAAACGGCCAGAAGTCACGTCCAATGTCGCGTAACCGAATTTACCATTGTGGTGGTAAATCGCCGCAATCAGGTTATCGATGCGCTCAGACAGCAGTGCTTCGTCAGTCACTGTACCTGGCGTGACGATGCGTACTACTTTACGTTCAACCGGACCTTTGCTTGTTGCAGGATCGCCAATCTGTTCACAGATCGCGACTGACTCACCAAGCTGAACTAGTTTCGCGAGATACCCTTCCACTGCATGGAATGGCACTCCCGCCATAGGAATAGGTTCTCCGGCCGATGAACCGCGCTTGGTTAATGAAATATCAAGCAGTTGAGACGCTCGTTTCGCGTCATCATAGAAGAGTTCGTAGAAATCGCCCATGCGGTAGAACAGCAAAATTTCTGGGTTCTCAGCTTTTAGCTTGAGATATTGCTGCATCATCGGAGTGTGTTTTTGTTCAGCTTTCACAGGTAAGTTCTTTTGTTTATTTCCGTAGCGGCTTAGGATACGTGAATCCCTATCAAGTAAAAAGAGACAAAGGGCATTTTGGCTATGGAAAAAACAACAAAATTAAGTGCTGATTTAGGTGTGTTACTTGCGCGACATGGGCATGTGCTGACTACAGCAGAGTCCTGTACTGGCGGTGGCGTTGCAGCCGCAATTACTGATATTGCAGGTAGCTCCGGTTGGCTTGACCGCGCTTTTGTTACGTACAGTAATGAGGCCAAAATGGAGATGCTTGGAGTGCAGTTTCAAACACTCGAAGCGTATGGCGCAGTGAGTGAGCCAGTTGTAACTGAAATGGTGCAGGGGGCATTAAAACATTCCAATGCAACAATTGGGGTGTCTATCAGTGGCATCGCTGGTCCTGGTGGTGGCAGTGAGGAAAAGCCGGTTGGAACGGTGTGTTTTGCCTTTGCAGATAATCAGGGGTGGCAGTTAGTAGAAACCATGCATTTTTCTGGAAATCGAGCAGAAGTTCGCGAACAAGCGGTGATTCATGCATTGAGTCAATTGCACCAACACTTAATCTAGATTTTTTGGATCTGCGTAAGCCCAGAGAAAACAAGGGCTAGAGAAAACTGCACGATATTGTGAGCCAAATTTTTTTCATACAGGTATAGACACTGTATGAATCAACAGTATAATGACTTTCATTGCTGAGCAGAACTTCTGCTTAAGAAAAATGAATTACTATTCGTCGCCCAAAGAAGATGAATAAATCGGAGAAAGTAATGGACGAGAACAAACAGAAAGCGCTCGCCGCTGCGCTAGGTCAAATTGAAAAGCAATTCGGTAAAGGCTCTATCATGCGCCTTGGTGATAACCGCGCAATGGATGTAGAAACCATTTCAACGGGTTCGCTTTCTCTTGATATCGCTTTGGGTGCTGGTGGTCTACCAATGGGTCGTATCGTTGAGATTTACGGTCCAGAATCTTCAGGTAAAACAACACTAACTCTTGAACTTATTGCTGCTGCGCAACGTGAAGGCAAAACTTGTGCGTTTATCGATGCAGAGCACGCTCTAGATCCTGTATATGCAAAGAAACTTGGCGTTGATATCGATGCACTATTGGTTTCTCAACCAGACACTGGTGAGCAAGCTCTAGAGATTTGTGATGCATTAGCTCGCTCTGGCGCAATCGACGTAATGGTTGTTGACTCTGTTGCTGCTCTAACACCTAAAGCTGAGATCGAAGGCGAAATGGGCGACAGCCACATGGGTCTCCAAGCTCGTATGCTTTCTCAAGCAATGCGTAAGCTTACAGGTAACCTGAAACAGTCTAACTGTATGTGTATCTTCATCAACCAAATCCGTATGAAGATTGGTGTGATGTTCGGTAACCCTGAAACGACTACTGGCGGTAACGCGCTTAAGTTTTACGCTTCTGTTCGTCTAGATATCCGTCGTACTGGCGCAATCAAAGAAGGCGATGAAGTTGTAGGTAACGAAACGCGTATCAAAGTGGTTAAGAACAAGATTGCAGCACCATTTAAAGAAGCAAACACGCAAATCATGTATGGCCAAGGCTTTAACCGTGAAGGTGAGTTGATTGACTTAGGCGTGAAGCACAAGCTAGTAGAAAAAGCGGGTGCTTGGTACAGCTACAATGGCGATAAGATTGGTCAAGGTAAAGCAAACGCTTGTAACTACCTGCGTGAGCATCCAGAAATCGCGAAAACAATCGATACCAAACTGCGTGAAATGCTACTTTCTCCAGCTCAACCAGAAGCACCTGCTGCCGGTGAGAAGCCTGAGCAAGAAGAAGAGTTTTAATCTTCTGATAGACTAAAAATAAAGCCCTGCGTTGCAGGGCTTTGTTGTATTTGTCGAAATCAAAATCGAAGAAATTTAAGGCAAACGAAAAGCCTGTACAGCCAAATTACCTTTAGGATCACTATGTACCAAAAGCGACAAGCACCGACGCTATCTAGCAAAGAAGCCGCGATTCAGTTACTTAGTCGTCGAGATCATGGCTTATATGAGCTCCATCAAAAGCTTGCGATGAAAGGCTATGAAGAGGCTGATATTGAAGCTGCGATTAACTTTTGTTTAGAACACAATTATTTGGATGACTTGCGTTACGCCAAAAGCCAAGTGCGTCAACACGTTTACAAAGGTCATGGTGAGCGTCGTATTCGCCAAGAGCTTAACCAGAAGCGAGTTGCAGAATCTGTCATTGAACAAGCAATGGCAGAAGAGCCCCAAGATTGGTTTGAATTGGCAAAGTTGGCAGCAGAGAAGAAATTTAAAGGAATAAAGGCCAAAGACCAGAAAGAGTACGCTAAACAGGTTCGTTTCTTACAATATCGCGGCTACAGTTTTGACCAAATTAGCTATGCGTTAAGCTTTGAAGACGAAGATTAGGCGTGAATTATTCACGCTGATTTTTGTTTTGCTTCAAATTTTTTCTTCTACCCCCTCTTTTCCGCAAGAAAACTAGTCTCAGCTGATTGCATGATCTACAATACGGCAAAATTCTAACTCGACTATTTTCAGGAAGAGCTGCATGTACATGAGCACTGACGAGGTTCGTAACGCGTTCCTCAAGTTCTTTGAAAGCAAAGGACACCAAATCGTAGAAAGTTCATCGTTAGTTCCACATAACGACCCAACCCTGCTGTTCACAAACGCAGGTATGAACCAATTTAAGGATTGTTTCTTAGGCTTGGAAAAACGAGCCTATACTCGAGCGACTACGGCTCAACGTTGTGTACGTGCTGGCGGTAAACACAACGACCTGGAAAACGTGGGCTTTACAGCTCGCCACCATACTTTCTTTGAAATGCTAGGTAACTTCAGCTTTGGCGATTACTTCAAAGAAGACGCGATTTCATTCGCTTGGGAATTTCTAACAGACGTTCTTAAGCTGCCTGCAGACCGTCTATTGGTGACCGTTTACGAAACTGATGACGAAGCATTCGATATCTGGAACAAGAAAGTAGGTGTTCCTGCAGATCGCATCATCCGCATTGGCGACAAGAAAGGTGGTAAGCCATACGAGTCAGACAACTTCTGGCAAATGGGTGACACTGGTCCTTGTGGTCCATGTACTGAAATCTTCTACGATCACGGTGAGCATATCTGGGGTGGCCGTCCTGGCACACCTGAAGAAGATGGTGACCGTTTCATCGAGATCTGGAACAACGTATTCATGCAGTTCAACCGTCATGCTGATGGCACGATGGAACTGCTACCAAAACCGTCGGTAGATACAGGTATGGGTATCGAGCGTATCTCTGCAATCATGCAAGGCGTTCACTCAAACTACGAAATCGACGTATTCCAAGCTCTTATCAAAGCAGCCGCAGAAGTGATCGGTTACGAAGACCTATCAAACCAATCGCTACGCGTTATCGCTGACCACATCCGTTCATGTTCATTCCTGATTGTTGATGGTGTTATGCCTTCAAACGAAGGTCGTGGCTATGTTCTACGTCGTATCATTCGTCGTGCTGTTCGTCACGGTAACAAGCTAGGTGCGCAAGGTGCATTCTTCCACAAATTGGTTGGTGTACTAGCTGACATCATGGGCACTGCAGGTGAAGAACTGAAACGTCAGCAAGCTGTCGTAGAAAAAGTACTGCGTATCGAAGAAGAAAACTTCGGTCGTACACTTGAACGCGGTATGGCGATTCTAAACGAAGCGCTAGATAACTTAGATGGTAAAGTACTCGACGGTGAAACCGTATTCAAACTTTACGATACTTACGGCTTCCCAGCTGATTTGACTAACGACGTTGCGCGTGAACGTGAGTTCGCGATTGACGAAGAAGGCTTCGAGAAAGCAATGGAAGAGCAGCGTCAGCGTGCGCGTGAAGCGGGTCAGTTCGGTACAGACTACAACGCAGCAATTAAAGTTGATACACAAACTGAATTCTGTGGTTACGTTGGAACAAAAGGCTCTAGCTCAGTGGCGGCAATGTTCGTTGAAGGCAACGAAGTGGATTCTCTATCTGCTGGCGACAAAGCGATCATTGTGCTTGGTGAAACCCCATTCTACGCTGAGTCAGGCGGTCAATGTGGTGATGCGGGTGAAATCCGCACTGAAGCTGGTGTATTCCGAGTAGAAGATACTCAAAAGCTAGGCAACGCAATCGCACACCACGGTGTTATGGCGGAAGGCGTTCTAGCGAAAGGCGATGAAGTCGCTACTATCGTTGACGCAGAACGTCGCGCAGCTATCTCTCTAAACCACTCAGCAACGCACTTGCTACACGCCGCACTTCGTCAAGTTCTTGGTGAGCACGTGACGCAAAAAGGCTCTTTGGTTAAAGCAGAAAACTTACGTTTTGACTTCTCTCATCTAGAAGCGGTAACGGCGGCAGAGCTAAAAGAAGTTGAACGTCTAGTGAACGCGCAAATTCGTCGCAACCACGTTATTGAAACCAACGTGATGGACATTGAGTCTGCGAAGAAGAAAGGCGCAATGGCACTATTTGGCGAGAAGTACGATGATGAAGTACGCGTACTGTCTATGGGCGATTTCTCTACAGAGCTTTGTGGTGGTATCCACGCTTCTAACACTGGCGATATCGGCTTATTCAAGATCACCTCTGAGAGCGGCATCGCGGCGGGCATCCGTCGTATTGAAGCAGTAACAGGTGAAGCAGCTCTAGATGCGATCGAAGCTCAAGCAGCAAAATACGAAGAGAAACTAGCAGAATCTGCACAAAAAGCGAAAACGCTAGAAAAAGAACTTCAGAAGCTTAAAGACAAGATGGCTGCTGCTGAAAGCGCAAACATCATGGGTAAAGCAGTGGAAGTAAACGGCACGAAAGTACTGGTTGCTGCACTAGAAGGCGCAGATAGCAAAAACCTACGTACAATGGTTGACGACATCAAGAACCAAATGGGCTCAGGTGTTGTGCTTCTAGCAAACGTAACTGATGACAAAGTTGGCTTGATTGCTGGTGTGACGAAAGATCTCGTAGGCAAAGTTAAGGCGGGCGACCTCGTTAAAATGGTTGCAGAGCAGGTTGGTGGTAAGGGCGGTGGTCGCCCTGACATGGCGCAAGCTGGTGGTACTGATGTGTCAGCATTACCAGAAGCGATCAAAACTGTTCAGCCTTGGCTAGAAGAGCGCTTATAAGCATTACATAACGAATTTACGCTCAATCAAGTTTCTTTGATTGGGCGTAATTTTTTTACGGTAACCAAGTGGTTTAATTGACCGAAAAATAACCAGGTCATTTAAGCTGCTTGGTTTTTGTTGTAACTACCGCTTATATAATTTCAACTAGTGGAATATAAGTGGTCCGAATGAGACTTTGGTCTTGGGAAGGTGAAGACTGGTGAAAAAGCCCCTTATCGTGCAAAAGTTTGGTGGAACCTCCGTGGGTTCAATTGAAAGAATCCACCAGGTCGCTGAACACATCATTAAGGCGAAAAATGATGGTAATCAAGTTGTCGTAGTTGTGTCTGCAATGTCAGGCGAAACAAACCGACTAATGGACCTAGCGAAACAAGTAGATAGTGTTCCTACGGCTCGAGAACTTGATGTTTTGCTCTCTGCTGGTGAGCAAGTGTCAATGGCGCTATTGGCGATGACACTCAATAAATTGGGCTATGTAGCTCGCTCACTTACCGGAGCACAAGCGAACATTGTGACGGATAATCAACACAATGACGCGACGATTAAACATATTGATACCTCAACGATTACGGATTTACTTGAACAAGATCAAATCGTCATTGTCGCAGGTTTTCAAGGTGTGAATGAAAATGGGGATATCACCACATTAGGTCGAGGCGGCTCTGATACGAGCGCCGTGACGCTTGCAGGCGCATTGCGCGCTGACGAGTGTCAAATCTTTACCGACGTTGATGGTATTTATACTTGTGACCCACGTGTAGTGAAAAATGCTCAGAAAATGGCGGTCATTGACTTTCCTTCAATGGAAGCAATGGCAAGTCGAGGAGCAAAAGTTCTACATTTACCTTCTGTGCAGTTCGCATGGAAGAATAATGTACCGCTACGCGTGCTTTCGACCTTTGAAGTTAATGAAGGCAGTTTGGTTAAGGGGGAATCAGGCCATCAAGCCGTCTCTGGTATAGCCATTCAACGTGACCTTGCCATTATTGAAGTCGATAAAGAACATTTATCTAGTGCTACAAAACAATGTCAGATGTTAGGCATAGACATTTGGAATGTGATCGAGGAAACAGAACGAACAGGTATCATGATAAAACAAGAAGCATGTGCCAAGTTCGATCTGGTGTTCAGCGATAAAATCCGTAATAGTGAAGCAGTAAGTCTGTTAACCGCAGTAGGGCTTGAAGCCAATGGAATGGTGGAACATGCATGCGGTTTGTTGGCTCAGCAAGATATTGCGATCAATTTCTGCGCAACGAATGCACTCACTATGATGCTGGTATTGCCACCTGAGAGTGTGGATACAGCTGCAAACATTCTTCATGATGCTTACATTACGTCTAGTGAAGCATTGAACATTCAGCAAAAACATGCCTTTTTAGGCTGATTTTCCGTGACAAGGTAGTTTACGAAAATATAACTTTTGTTGGATAATAGCTTTGTAGCAAGAAAATTTAGAGATTACTCAAGGAGCAAAGAATGCTAATTTTGACTCGCCGCGTAGGCGAAACACTTATGATTGGTGATGAAGTGACTGTAACTGTACTAGGTGTTAAAGGTAACCAAGTACGTATCGGTGTTAACGCTCCGAAAGAGGTTTCGGTTCACCGTGAAGAAATCTACATGCGCATTCAGGCTGAAAAAGGCAATGGCAACGTTGCTTCAGGTAACTACTAAGTCGCTCCTGTTTACAGAGCTTAGTTTGAATGAAAAAGGCTAGCCGATCGGCTAGCCTTTTTAGTTTCTGATAAATGTCATTTTTTAAGAGAAGATTCTCTTTTTTTCATCATAATAGAGTGATAAGGTTTGTTTTATAGTCACTTTGATTAAATCCGCATCGGTTAAGCGTTTTTTGCGTTTTTTTTCAAAGAAAGTGTTTGACATATTTTCGGTAAAACGTAATATGTGCCTCCGCAAGACGGTGAGGTGGCCGAGAGGCTGAAGGCGCTCCCCTGCTAAGGGAGTATACGGTTTATCCCGTATCGAGGGTTCGAATCCCTCCTTCACCGCCATTCTTGCAACGTTGATTTATCAACAAAAAGTGCGTCCTTAGCTCAGCTGGATAGAGTACCTGGCTACGAACCAGGCGGTCGGAGGTTCGAATCCTCCAGGACGCGCCATATCTCTTTTGAGATATAACAATGAAAACGGTGAGGTGGCCGAGAGGCTGAAGGCGCTCCCCTGCTAAGGGAGTATACGGTTTATCCCGTATCGAGGGTTCGAATCCCTCCTTCACCGCCATTCATTGATTGGCCCGATGGCCTTTTTTTTGTTTCGCAAGAAATGAATGTGATTTACTTCACAACTTCCTAGCAAGAAGATCTGCGCGTCCTTAGCTCAGCTGGATAGAGTACCTGGCTACGAACCAGGCGGTCGGAGGTTCGAATCCTCCAGGACGCGCCACTATTTAATAATTCGTTTGATAAACGGGTTATACAAAGTAAAATAAAGATTATTGCGCGTCCTTAGCTCAGCTGGATAGAGTACCTGGCTACGAACCAGGCGGTCGGAGGTTCGAATCCTCCAGGACGCGCCACTCTTTAGGGTTTCCTTGTGAACTCCTGATGTTGGTAATACTGATATCGAAAACTGCGCGTCCTTAGCTCAGCTGGATAGAGTACCTGGCTACGAACCAGGCGGTCGGAGGTTCGAATCCTCCAGGACGCGCCACTCTTTAGGGTTTCTTTGTGAACTCCTGATATTGGTAATACCGATATCGAAAACTGCGCGTCCTTAGCTCAGCTGGATAGAGTACCTGGCTACGAACCAGGCGGTCGGAGGTTCGAATCCTCCAGGACGCGCCACTCTTTAGGGTTTCCTTGTGAACTCCTGATATTGGTAATACTGATATCGAAAACTGCGCGTCCTTAGCTCAGCTGGATAGAGTACCTGGCTACGAACCAGGCGGTCGGAGGTTCGAATCCTCCAGGACGCGCCACTTATCAAAAAGCCTCGCTTATGCGAGGCTTTTTTTGTATCTGAAAAACAAACACTCACTACTTATTCTCTAGTCTGCGCTGTCAAAGTAGGTTTCTTTTCTTATCTGATTGAACTGCAATGTCACTTTGCGTATCTAGTCAATCATCTCTAATAATTCATCATCGGTGCTCCATGCTTTCTTCGTTTCCAGCAAAATGATGACTAGCGTGATTTAAATAAAATATGTTAATCACATGTTGTAATGGTGTTTTTGTTTTGATCTTTACTCCTATCTTTTTGTTTTAATGGTTCTTTCTTTTAATCTCACTTGTTTTGTTTTGAAATCTTAATCGCAGTTTTCTCGTGCTCTTTGAATTAACCTGTTTATATATTGAGCATTCGTTCTAACTCGATGGTTTAAGTTTGAATTGTGATCTGGGTAGTGAATAAATAATCAATTATGGAGATTATTTAAATCCTTCCTTAAACAAAATTGACAAAATTTAACCAATCGAGATAATCCATTGGTCGGGATTTGACGCTAATAAAGTCCTGCACGTTGTCAGGATGACAAAGAAAGGAAGCAACATGACGAATATAGGAAGCCTGCTAGTAGATGCGGCCACCCTTATGGTTACGGGGATGGCGGTCGTATTTATTTTCCTCACCATTCTTGTTTATCTCGTTCGGCTATTGTCGAAACTGGTACCAGAAGAAGTACCAGAGCCGATCGCAGCACCAAAAACAAATACCAAAGTTCAATCAACCTCTTCAGCTGTTAGTCCACAAGTAGTGGCAGCGATTTCAGCGGCGATTCATCAACATCGCGCTTCAATCGCGAAGTAGCCGAATATAGGATTAAAAAGGAGTTTAAGAGCATGTCTAAACCACTAGCTATTACCGATGTGGTCCTTCGAGACGCCCATCAATCACTGTTTGCTACGCGTATGCGTATCGAAGATATGCTGCCTATCGCAGCTGAGTTGGATAAGATTGGATACTGGTCCCTAGAAACCTGGGGTGGTGCAACGTTTGATTCGTGTATTCGATTCCTTGGGGAAGACCCTTGGGAGCGTCTACGTGAGTTGAAAAAGGCGATGCCAAATACACCAATGCAAATGCTACTTCGTGGTCAAAACCTTTTAGGATATCGCCATTATGCTGATGACGTAGTAGAGAAGTTCGTTGAGCGTGCTCATGCCAACGGTATGGATGTATTCCGTATCTTTGATGCGATGAACGATGTTCGCAATTTCCAAAAAGCGGTGAAATCGGCGGTAGATGTTGGCGCTCATGCGCAAGGCACCCTGTCATACACAACAAGCCCTGTACACAATACGGATACTTGGGTTGATTTAGCAAAGCGTTTGGAAGATCTCGGTTGTCATTCACTGTGTATTAAAGACATGTCTGGCTTGCTAAAGCCTTACGAAGCGCAAGAGCTAATCACACGCATTAAATCCTCTTGTGATGTACCACTGGCACTTCACTGCCATGCTACCACTGGTCTTTCTACTGCTACGGCAATCAAAGCGGTAGAGGCTGGTATCGACATCCTCGATACGGCTATTTCTTCGATGAGCTGTACTTACGGGCATACTCCGACAGAAACGGTTGTAGCAATGCTGCAAGGTACTGAGCGCGACACCAACCTGAAACTTGATCAACTAGAACCTATTGCAGCTTACTTCCGTGAAGTACGTAAGAAATACGCGAAGTGGGAAGGGCAACTAAAAGGCGTGGATTCTCGTATCCTTATCGCTCAAGTGCCAGGTGGTATGTTGACGAATATGGAAGGTCAGCTAAAAGAGCAAGGTGCAGCGGATCGTATCGACGAGGTGTTAGAAGAAATCCCACGTGTACGTGAAGATCTTGGCTTTATTCCTCTCGTAACACCGACGTCTCAGATCGTTGGTACTCAAGCCGTCATTAACGTACTGACCGGTGAGCGCTACAAGAGCATCACTAAAGAAACCGCTGGTGTTCTCAAAGGTGAGTACGGTGCCGCTCCTGCGGCAGTGAATGCCGATCTACAAGCTAAAGTCCTTGAAGGTAAAGAGCCAATTACGTGCCGTCCTGCTGATTTGTTAGAGCCAGAAATGGAAGCTCTAACGGTGGATTTAATGGATAAGGCTCAATCAGAAGGCATTAAGCTTGCGAGTGAACGCGTTGATGACGTACTTACTTATGCGTTGTTCCCTCAAGTTGGTCTGAAGTTCCTTAAAAACCGTGGTAACCCTGACGCTTTTGAACCAGCACCTACATTGGAAAGTGCAAAACCAGTTGCAGCGCCTGCGGCTCCAGTCGCGTCTGGTAGCGTAGAAACTTACAGTGTTCGCGTTGATGGACAAGTCTACGAAGTTGAAGTGGGGCCAAAAGGACAATTGACTTCTGTGACGCCAAGTTCAGCTTCTGCACAAGTGGCCGCTCCCGTTGCTCCTGTGACGGCAAATGCGGAATCGGTTCCTGCACCGCTTGCAGGAAACATCTTTAAAGTGAACGTTCAGCCGGGTGCTGAAGTCGCGGAAGGTGATGTCCTACTGATCCTTGAAGCAATGAAGATGGAAACGGAAGTTCGTGCAGCTCGCGGTGGTATCGTTCAAGAACTGAACGTAAAAGAGGGTGATGCCGTTACCGTTGGTGCACCTCTTCTCAGTTTGGCGTAAGGGAGTATCATGGACGGATTGATGACCTTATGGTCAGAAACAGGGATCGCTAACTTTGAGTTTGGCCAAATCTGCATGATGCTGGTTGGCTGTACGCTGTTGTTTTTAGCGATTCGTAAAGGCTTTGAACCATTACTTTTATTGCCAATTGGCTTTGGCGCTATCTTAGCTAACATTCCTAATGCGGGCTTCACTGAGCCGGGCGGTTTGTTGTACTACGTCTACTATATCGGGATCGAATCGGGAGTTTTCCCATTGTTGATCTTTATGGGCGTTGGTGCGATGACGGACTTTGGCGCATTGATCGCGAACCCTAAAACACTTTGGTTAGGGGCGGCAGCGCAGTTTGGTATTTTTGCGACCTTGTTTGGGGCGATTTTACTTAACTTTGTGCCAGGGATGGAATTCTCGATGGCAGATGCATCATCGATCGCCATCATCGGTGGTGCTGATGGTCCAACGGCGATCTTCTTGGCCAGCAAGTTGTCGCCAGACTTATTGGGGGCGATTGCGGTAGCGGCATACAGCTACATGGCATTAGTTCCGATCATTCAACCGCCAATTATGAAAGCGCTGACTACCAAAGAAGAGCGTGAAATCAAAATGGCACAGCTTCGTCATGTTGGTAAGTGGGAAAAAGTGTTCTTCCCGATGGCCGTGCTGTTGATGACGATTCTGTTCCTACCTTCTGCGACGCCATTGGTTGGTATGTTCTGTCTCGGTAACCTGATGCGTGAAGCGGGTGTAGTGGATCGTTTATCGAAAACTGCACAAAATGAACTGATCAATATTGTGACTATCTTCTTGGGTTTAGGGGTTGGCTCGAAACTGCAAGCTGACCAGTTCTTAAACTTGGAAACATTAGGCATTCTTGGTCTAGGCGCTGTGGCGTTCAGTATCGGTACAGGCGCAGGTGTGCTCATGGCTAAGCTTCTCAATAAGTTCTCAGAAGAGGACATCAACCCACTCATTGGCGCGGCAGGGGTGTCTGCTGTACCTATGGCAGCGCGTGTGGTGAACAAAGTCGGGCTTGATGCAAACCCTCAAAACTTCTTGTTGATGCATGCGATGGGACCAAACGTAGCTGGCGTACTTGGCTCCGCGGTAGCGGCAGGTATTCTGTTGGCCTTGGTTGGATAAAGACTCTTGTAACACGTAAATACAGTTATCGTGTTGAAGATAAAATTATCAACCAATTTACATGCTTGCCATTAACTTGGTTAAACAAAATGGTTTATAGTCAAAGGGATGCTCCGGCATCCTTTTTTATTTGTCCCTCAGGGAGTGAGTTATGGAACATAAACAGATTGTTATCACTGAGTTTGGCGACGCCAATGTTCTGGCGATTCAAAGCGCTGAAACTCCGATCCCTAAGTCTGGCGAAGTGTTGGTCAAGGTGCATTATGCTGGCGTGAATCCTATCGATGTCAAAACACGAGCGGGACTTGGCTGGGCTGCTTCCCAGAATAAAGACAAACTGCCTTGGGTGCCAGGTTACGATATTTCTGGGAAAGTCGTCTCTTGTGGTTCTAAGACTTCTCGCTTTGCTGTGGGAGATGAAGTGGCCGGTTTTATTGGCTTTCCTCTCCAAGGTGGTGGCTACAGCCAATATGTTTGTGTTCCGGAGTCGGAGCTAAGTCACGTGCCAAGTTCGGTTACGCTAGAAGCGGCGGCGGTTTTACCATTGGCGGGGCAAACCGCTGCTCAAGCATTAAGCAAAGCGAATGTCAGCGAATGCGATAGAGTATTAATTCTCGCAGGAGCGGGTGGCGTCGGGCACTTAGCGGTGCAGATTGCCGTGGCGACAAAAGCCGAAGTGTTTACCACCTGCAGTGAACGAAATTTAGATTACCTCGCCACACTTGGCGCTCATGCAGTGAACTATCAATTTGCACCAGTGTCAGAACGTGTTGAAGGCGTTGATGTTTTAATTGATTTGGTTGGTGGCGATGCGGCTTTAGATGCTCTCAAGTGCCTAAAAGACAATGCCCGCGTGATCACGGTACCAACGATTAGCGCTGAATTAATTTGTGACAAGGCCAAGCTGTTAGGCTTCGAGGCAAGCGGTATGTTGGTTGAGCCAGATCCTTCACAGTTAGACACGTTGTTGTACATGGTAGGTGTGGGATTACTTAAAACAGAAGTGCAACACATTTACCCAATGACTGAAGTTATCGCCGCACACCAACAAGTGGAATCGGGGCGAACGAGAGGCAAGGTATTACTTGATATGACATGCTAGACGCATTCAATTCAGCTTTTGAACATTTAGCCCTTTGGTTTTCTGATTCAGCATTGTGGGTGCTTTTTTTAACGGGCTTTCTGAGCGCCACCTTACTGCCTGGTGGCTCTGAAGCTGGGCTGATAGCAACTCTCTCACTCAATCAATATGCGGTTTCTTCTATTCTATTGGTTGCCACAATAGGTAATACGCTTGGTGGCTTAACCAATTACTGGCTTGGGTTATGGATCCCCAATAAAACCCAAGAAGAAAAACATGGTCATACCGCTTTAAAGTGGCTAGCAAAATATGGCTACTGGGGATTGTTTTTCAGTTGGTTACCAATTATTGGTGATCCGTTGTGTCTCGCGGCTGGATGGTTAAGGATGAAATTTCTGCCGTGTGTGATTTTAATATTTTTAGGAAAAGCTGCTCGGTACAGCTTGTTGGCGGCCATTTATCTCGGATTATTTTAAGGAAAGTACATGAGAATGTTTTGGGTTGGCGCGTGCTCACTGTTAGTGATCACGGGCTGTGCATCAAATTCCCCTGTTTCATCGTTGCCAAAAGGGGTGACTTTCGTCGAATCATCGAAAGCAGAAGACGGCAAAGTTAAGATCCCATATCAAAAATACAAACTCGATAACGGCTTGACCGTAATTGTAGCGCCAGAGGGCTCTGATCCATTGGTACACGTTGATGTCACGTATCACGTCGGTTCAGCTCGTGAAGAAATTGGTAAGTCGGGCTTTGCGCACTTCTTTGAACATATGATGTTCCAAGGTTCAGAGAATGTTGGCGATCAAGAACACTTCAAAATCATCACAGAGGCGGGTGGTACGTTAAACGGTACGACCAATCGCGATCGCACCAATTACTTTGAAACCGTTCCTGCGAATCAGCTGGAAAAAATGCTGTGGCTTGAATCGGATCGTATGGGCTTTTTGCTTGATGCGGTTTCACAGCGAAAATTTGAAATTCAACGATCTACGGTGAAAAATGAGCGTGCGCAACGTTATGACAACCGTCCGTACGGTTTGATTTGGGAACGTATGTCTGAAGCGTTATACCCAGAAGGTCATCCTTACTCATGGCAAACCATCGGTTACGTTGAAGATCTTGAACGTGTTGATGTGAATGATCTTAAAGCGTTTTTCTTGCGTTGGTACGGTCCAAATAATGCGACGATCACGATCGGTGGTGACTTAGATGTCGAGCAAACACTGGCGTGGGTAAACAAATACTTCGGTTCCATTCCTCGCGGCCCAGAAGTTGAAAACGCACCGAAACAACCAGCTAAGTTGCAAGAAGACAAATACATTACGTTGGAAGATCGTATCCAACAACCGATGGTAATGATTGCGTGGCCAACCACATACAGCGGCGAAGAGAGCCAAGCATCTCTGGATACGCTATCGGAAGTATTAGGTGGTGGTACCAACAGCGTGCTGTACCAAGATTTAGTGAAGACGCAAAAAGCGGTTGATGCGGGTTCCTTCCATGACTGTGCAGAGCTTGCGTGTAATTTCTATGTGTACGCGATGGGAGATTCTGGAGACAAAGGCGATCTTTCGACCTTGTATGATGAGCTTATGAAGTCGATGAGCAAGTTTGCAGAGAAAGGCGTCACTGACGATCGTCTGGAGCAGTTGAAAGGTAAAGCTGAAGCGGATGCGATTTTCGCGCTTGAAAGCGTGAAAGGTAAAGTCACACAGCTAGCGTCGAATGAAACTTTCTTTGGCCAACCTGATTTGATTGAAAAACAATTGGAACAGATTCGTGCCGTGACTCCTCAATCTGTTGAGAAGGTGTACCAAAACTTTATTCAAGGTAAGTCGAAAGTCACCTTGAGCGTGGTACCAAAAGGCAAAACGGATCTTGCTGTTAAGTCTGCGACATTTACAACGCCAGAACGTACCTTGCCAGAGTACAAAAAAATTACCGATGATCAGTTAGCCTATCGCCGCGCAACGGATAATTTTGATCGTTCAGTGCAGCCACCGGTCGGTGAGCCAGTGAAAGCAACAATGCCAGAACTGTACAATGTGCACTTTGACAACGGCTCTGAACTACTCGGTACCGTGAGCAACGAAACCCCGACAGTCATGATGCAGTTCAGCTTGCCTGCGGGCACGCGTTTTGTGGAAAAAGGCAAAGAAGGCCTAGCGCAACTGACAGCCGCTATGTTGCAAGAAGGAACGACCAAACGTAGCGTGGAACAAATTCAAGCTGAGCTCGATAAACTCGGCAGCATGATCTCTGTCGATGCCACAGGCTACACGACGAACATCAGCGTTTCTTCTTTAGAAAAGAATTTAGAGCCAACACTGAAAATTGTTGAAGAGATGCTGCTGTCGCCAGCGTTCAAACAAGAAGATTTTGATCGTGTGAAAATGCAGGCACTCGAAGGGCTTGTGTACGAACATCAAAATCCAAGTTGGATGGCATCTCAAGCAAGTCGACAAGTGCTGTATGGCGATTCTGTTTTCGCTCGTCCGAAAGACGGCACGCAAGCCGGGGTCAGTGCGCTAACGCTTGATGATGTACGTGAGTTCTACGCTAAGCACTACACACCGCAGAGTGCACAAGTCGTGGTGGTGGGTGACATTGCTAAACAAGACATTGAGCAGAAGCTTGCGTTTTGGGCTGAATGGAAAGATGAAGCGGCACCACTTTATGCTCCTCAAACAATACCAGCATTAGGTGAGCAGAAAATTCATCTTGTCGACAAACCAGGGGCACCGCAAAGTGTGGTTATGATGGTTCGTCAAGGCATGCCTTATGATGCCACGGGTGACTTTTATCTAAGCCAGCTCGCGAACTTTAACCTAGCGGGTAACTTTAACAGTCGCATCAACCAAAACCTGCGTGAAGACAAAGGCTACACCTACGGTGCTTACGGTTACTTCTCGGGGAATCCTGAAACCGGTTCGGTTGTATTTACCGCGCAAGTTCGTGCCGATTCGACGGTCGCATCGATTATCGAGATGGAAAATGAGCTGAATGAATACGCTCAATCTGGAATGACTGATGAAGAAATGAAATTTATGCGCCAAGCGGTCGGTCAAAAAGATGCACTGAAGTATGAAACGCCGACACAAAAAGCGGAACTCATTAGTGATATTCTCAAGTACAACCTCGATCAAGATTACTTGCAGCAAAGAAACGCTATCGTTGAGAAAGTGGATAAGCAAACTTTGAATGCATTAGCTCAAAAATGGTTTGATTCGAATGACTATCAAATCATTGTCGTTGGTGATGCTAAATCACTTCGTCCTCAACTAGAAAAGTTGGGGAAAGACGTAGAAGAGCTTGAAATCATTCGATAGAGTACACATTTAATAGCGGAGAGTGATCTCTCCGCTATTCATCTAGATAAGCGACTTTTAATGGGTTGTTTATCTAGATGCATGAACTATCAATAACTTAGCTTTCACTTGTCCCGAGCGACAAGTGTCCTGCTCCTAATATAAGCGAACCTCATTTTGACTGATTTTGCTGCGCGACTAAAAAAAGTTGCATCAAACCCCGAAGTATTTAAGCAGTTTGGACGCGGTGTTGAGCGAGAAACTTTGCGCTATCGTCAGGATGGACACCTAGCAACAACACCTCATCCAGAGGGTTTGGGCTCAGCGTTCACAAACAAATGGATCACCACCGACTTTTCTGAATCGTTGCTGGAGTTCATCACTCCGGTTTCTCATGACATTCCAGAATTGATGGCGCAACTGAAAGACATTCACCATTTCACTCAAACCAAAATGGGCGAAGAAAAGATGTGGCCACTTTCTATGCCATGTTATGTCGGCAGTGAAGATGATATTCAGCTTGCTCAGTACGGTTCATCGAACTCGGCGAAAATGAAAACATTGTACCGTGAGGGGCTAAAACGCCGTTACGGTAGCTTGATGCAGATTATTTCTGGTGTTCACTTCAACTTTTCATTCCCTGAGTCATTTTGGGATGCGCTTTATGGTGAGCAGGATGAGCAAGCTCGCCAAGACACCAAATCAGCTGCTTACTTTGCTTTGATTCGTAACTATTACCGTTTTGGTTGGATGATCCCTTACTTCTTTGGTGCATCGCCAGCGTTATGTGGTTCGTTCATTCAAGGCCGTGAGACTAAACTCCCGTTTGAAAGCATCGGTGGGACACTGTATCTCCCTAAAGCGACGTCTCTTCGCTTGAGTGATCTTGGTTATACCAACAGTGCTCAAAGCGTATTGAAAATTGGTTTCAACAGTATTGACCAATATCTTGAAGGTTTAGGTGATGCGATTCGTCGACCATCTGAAGAATTCGCAAAAATTGGAGTAAAAGTGGATGGTGAGTACCGTCAGCTCAATACCAACATTCTCCAGATTGAAAATGAATTGTACGCACCAATTCGTCCGAAACGCGTAGCGAAAAGTGGTGAGAAGCCATCAGATGCATTGAGTCGCGCGGGCGTGGAATACATTGAAGTGCGCTCATTAGATGTGAACCCATTCAGTGCCGTTGGTGTTAGCGAAGAGCAAGTTCGTTTCTTAGATCTTTTCCTAACGTGGGCGGCGTTGTCAGATTCTGACCCAATGGATAACTGCGAACTAGAATGCTGGCGTGACAACTGGAACAAAGTGATCATCTCTGGTCGTGAAAAAGGTTTGATGCTGCAAATCGGTTGCCAAGGTGAACGCTTATCTTTGCAAGATTGGGCGAAGCGAGTATTCGTTGAGTTGCGCCAAATTGCAGTAGAGATGGATTCTGCGGCTGGTGGCGACGCTTACCAAGCTGTATGTGACAAGCTAGAAGCATGGATTGATAACCCTGAACTGACGATTTCTGGCCAATTGCTTGAGCTAACCAAAGAACTTGGTGGACTTGGCAAAGTAGGTTGTGCTCTTGGCATGAAGTTCCGTGAAGAAAATCTGGCTCATGGTTACCAACATTACTCGCAAGATATAATGGAAACGGAAGTGGCTTCTTCAGTTGAGAAACAGCGACAAGCGGAAGAAAGCGATACGTTATCTTTTGACGAGTTTCTGGAAAACTACTTCGCTTATTTAAAACAATAATCAATAAGTAAGGATTGGGTGGGATTGAACATTAAGCCGTTGGTTGTATCGGTGCTAGGAAGTGTGTTGCTTGCGGGATGTGCGACAGCGCCACCAAAACAGCAAGATAACCTGTGTGAGATATTCCGAGAAAAATCTGGTTGGTATGATGATGCGAAAGACATGGAAAAAGAGTGGGGAACCCCCATTCATGTTGCCATGGCCATCATCAAGCAGGAAAGCAGCTTCCGCCATGATGCCAAACCACCCAAAGATTACGTATTGGGTTTCATCCCTTGGGGACGCGTAAGCAGTGCGTATGGCTATGCACAGGCTCAAGATCCAGCTTGGGATGACTTCCAAGATTCCACCGGGCAAGGTGGTTCGCGCACCAATTTTGATGATTCGATAATGTTTGTTGGGTGGTATACCCACGAGACTCGTCGCCAGTTAGGCATTTCATTGTGGGACCCTTATAACCAGTATCTGGCCTATCATGAAGGGCGAGGCGGTTATAAACGTGGAACTTACAAAAGAAAGCCTAGTTTGATGAAAGTGGCTCGGCGAGTTGAGCAAACCGCAAAGACTTATGGCTGGCAGCTGAAACAATGTCGTCAGGAATTGGAAGACAACAGCAGCTGGTTCTTTTAACCCCATTTGGGTATAAAAACCAAACCAATACCTCAAGGTGTTGGAATTACGATCAGGAGAGATGTAATGCCTTTACTCGATAGCTTCACCGTAGACCACACTCGCATGAATGCACCAGCAGTGCGTGTCGCGAAAACCATGCAAACTCCAAAAGGAGATACCATTACGGTTTTCGACTTACGCTTCACTGCGCCTAACAAAGACATTCTTTCAGAGAAAGGCATTCATACACTAGAGCACTTGTACGCAGGTTTCATGCGCAATCACCTAAATGGTGACAGTGTGGAAATCATTGATATCTCCCCGATGGGATGTCGCACTGGTTTTTACATGAGTCTCATTGGTACGCCTTCTGAACAGCAAGTTGCAGACGCATGGCTTGCTTCTATGGAAGATGTGCTAAAAGTGGAAAGCCAGAACAAAATCCCTGAGCTAAATGAGTACCAGTGTGGTACTGCAGCGATGCATTCTTTAGAAGAAGCACAGCAAATTGCCAAGAACATTCTAGCCGCAGGTGTGTCTGTTAATAAAAACGACGAGTTGGCTTTGCCAGAATCAATGCTAAAAGAGCTGCGCGTAGACTAAGTTCTTTTGGAACGGCAACACAAAACAAAAAGCCTGACATGAGTCAGGCTTTTCTTTTGGTTATTTGGACGTTGATTTTTTCTTCTTCGGATAGACTCGAACTAACTTGATTCGGTTTTCTTCGATTTCAACAATTTCCATCGGGTGGCCCGCGACACGGACACTTAAATGACTCTCTGGAATATCTTCTAGGTGTTCCAAAATCAGACCATTCAAGGTTCTAGGGCCATCGGTAGGTAAATCCCATTTCAAACCTTTGTTGATATCGCGGATATTGGTGCTGCCTTCAATTAAGAAACTGCCATCGCCTTGTGGGCTGATTTCATCAGACAAACTAGGAGAAATAGACGTCGTGAACTCACCAATGATCTCTTCTAGGATGTCTTCAAGGGTGATTAGACCGATAATATCACCGTACTCGTCTACGATCAGACCGATGCGCTGCTTGTTGCGTTGGAACTTCAACATTTGTACGTTCAGCGGCGTTCCTTCGGGAATGTAATACACTTCATCTGCCGCGCGCAGTAACGTCTCTTTGTTGAACTCGTTCTTTTCTAGCATCAAACGGTACGCTTCACGTAAACGCAGCATACCAACCACTTCATCGATTTGGTCGCGATAAAAAACGATTCGACCGTGTGGCGAGTGTGTTAACTGACGAACAATGGATTTCCAGTCATCGTTAATATCGATACCCGTAATCTCATTACGTGGCACCATAATGTCATTTACAGTAACGTGTTCGAGGTCGAGAATAGACACCAACATGTCTTGGTGACGACGAGGGATAAGTCCGCCAGCTTCATTTACGACCGTGCGTAACTCTTCCGAACTTAGATGGTCCTCTACCGTGTGATCAGCTTTCACGCCAAGCAAACGAATGAAACCATTAGTAATAAAGTTCACCAGCATTACGAGCGGTGATAGCACTTTCATTAGGATAGTGAGCAAGATGCTGCTCGCGTAGGAAACACGCTCTGGATACAACGCTGCAACGGTTTTTGGTGTGACTTCGGCAAACACCAAGACAACCATAGTTAGCGCACCCGTTGCGATCGCGACACCTAAATCGCCGTATAGGCGCATGCCGATGATGGTCGCAATTGCTGAAGCAAGAATGTTCACGAGGTTGTTGCCGATAAGAATAAGACCAATCAAGCGATCTGGTCGGTCTAATAACTTTTCGACACGTTTGGCGCCCTTATGCCCACTTTTCGCTAAGTGCTTCAAGCGGTAACGGTTCAAAGACATCATCCCTGTTTCTGAACCAGAAAAATAACCTGATATGACGATAAGACACGCGAGTAGCGCAAATAAGATACCCGTAGATATGTCGTCCAAAACGTAGCTGTTCCTTGTATGTTTTTGGCAATTCAACAGCAAAGTGAGCTGCGAATTCAATGAATTAATGCGTACTGTATTTTATCTGTCCGCGAATATAAAGGATTAAGGAGCCCGAGAGCTCCTTAATTCAAGATGATTTCTTTTACAAAACGACTGCCAAAATAGGCCAACGTTAATAACGTCGCACCAGCAACCGCAAACCACGTTACTTTTCGACCGCGCCAACCTTTATGGTAGTGGCCCCAAAGTAAGGTGGAATAAACGATCCACGCAATGAAGGAAAGAATACCTTTATGCGCTTTGCCTTGCGCAAACATGTCTTGTACAAACACAAAACCAGTGATGAGTGTGCCTGTCAGCAGTAAGTTACCAATCAGAATGATTTTAAATAGCTGACGTTCAACCATTAAAAGCGGTGGTAAATTAGGGTTAATAGCCAGCGACTTCTTCGCTTTTAATTTGTGATCGAGCCAAGCCAATTGCAGCGCGTACAAAGCGCCGATGGTGAGCGTTGCATAGGAAAATAGTGCAAAAGAGATATGAATGAGCAGCTTCGGGTCATTTTCTAAGTGCTTGACAAACGTGCTTGGTAAAAATGTGGCAGCAGTTAAGTTGATGGCAGCAAAGCTATAAACGACAGGCAATAAAAACCACAGTCGGTTTTTCAACATTGCAATGCTCATGACCAGCGAAATAATAAAACTGATCAAAGACGCGACGTTAAGAATACTCAGGTTTTGACCAGAACCATCAAATATCAGGTCACTCAAAATCCACGCATGAAAAACAAGCGCACAGGCAGCACTGGCAAACACTGTTTTTGCTTTGATTCCTGACTGTTGAGAGAGTCCAGGTATGATGGTCGCAATCGCCAAAACGTAGAGCATGGCGGCCGCGATGGCAATTAAGCTATCCATGAATCCTAAATGTTGTTGTGCACGGTGACGAAATTATACCTTGCATTACTCTTTGGGGCTACGTTATATGCGTCATCAATCATGAGAGATGAGATATTGAAATTAACAAGTTAGCCCTCAACTTAGTTATAAGAGTAGTGTTCGGGTATGACTGTGACGTTGGCTAAGGTATACTCACCCTAATTAATCGCCATTTTAGCGAAGAGACAAAGATGTTTGAGAATTTAACGGATCGATTATCCAAAACGCTGAAAAATATCAGTGGCAAAGGTCGTCTGACCGAAGACAATATTAAAGAAACCCTACGTGAAGTTCGTATGGCCCTTTTAGAGGCTGACGTTGCACTTCCTGTTGTTCGCGAATTCGTAAACCGCGTTAAAGAAAAAGCGGTTGGCGTAGAAGTTTCTAAATCCTTAACTCCGGGTCAAGAATTCATCAAGATCGTTCAAGCAGAGCTTGAAGCGGTAATGGGTGAGTCTAACGAAGCGCTTAACCTAGCAGCACAGCCGCCAGCAGTACTTTTGATGGCAGGTCTACAAGGTGCGGGTAAAACCACATCGGTAGGTAAGCTATCTAAGCTTCTAAAAGAGCGTGATAAGAAGAAAGTGCTTGTGGTGTCTGCCGACGTTTATCGTCCTGCGGCGATCAAACAGTTAGAAACACTAGCATCAGACATCGGTGTCGACTTCTTCCCATCTTCACCAGATCAAAAGCCACTTGATATTGCTAACGCAGCAATCGACCACGCGAAGAAGAAATTCTACGACGTATTAATTGTCGATACCGCGGGTCGTTTGGCTATCGATGAAGAGATGATGGGGGAGATCAAAGATCTTCACTCAGCTATCAATCCTGTTGAGACGCTGTTCGTTGTTGATGCAATGACAGGTCAAGATGCGGCGAACACAGCAAAAGCCTTTGGTGATGCACTACCACTTACTGGTGTGATTCTTACTAAGGTTGATGGTGATGCGCGTGGTGGTGCGGCGCTGTCAGTTCGTCATATCACGGGCAAGCCAATTAAGTTCTTAGGTGTCGGTGAGAAAACTGACGCACTAGAGCCGTTCCACCCTGATCGTGTTGCATCGCGTATTCTTGGCATGGGCGACGTTCTGTCTTTGATTGAAGACCTACAACGCAATGTTGACCAAGAAAAAGCAGAGAAGCTAGCGAAGAAGTTCAAAGAGAAGAAAGGTTTCGACCTTGAAGACTTCCGTGAACAGCTAGGTCAAATGCAAAACATGGGTGGCATGATGGGCATGCTAGACAAGCTACCAGGTATGTCTCAGCTACCATCTGACGTGAAAGACAAAGTCGATGACAAGATGTTCAAGCAAATGGAAGCGATCATCAGCTCAATGACGATGAAAGAGCGTCAACGTCCTGAAATCATTAAAGGCTCGCGTAAAAAGCGTATTGCTGCAGGTTCAGGTGTACAGGTTCAAGATGTTAACCGTCTACTGAAGCAGTTCACCCAAATGCAGAAGATGATGAAGAAAATGCAGAAGGGCGGCATGAAAGGCATGATGCGTAACATGCAAGGCATGATGGGCGGTATGGGTGGCGGCGGCGGCTTCAATCCATTTGGTCGATAATTCATCGATGTGACTATAGTTTCAGGGTGTTAGCTGCGTCACAAACTTGAATTTCGATTTATGTTGGTGAAAAAGTAACTAAACCCTTGCATTGCTCCGGGATAAGAGTAAAATTCCGGAGCTTTATTTTGGCACGAGACCCCAGATTGTTCAGGTTATTGAACGGTTTTTGGGGTTAATTTTATTTTTGAGAAAGCAAAGAGGACGACATGGTAACCATTCGTTTGGCACGTCACGGCGCTAAGAAGCGTCCATTTTATCAAATCGTAGTAGCGGACAGCCGCAACGCTGCAACTGGCCGTTTCATCGAGAAAGTTGGTTTCTTCAACCCAACTGCTAAAGGTCAAGAAGAAGGTCTACGTCTAGACCTAGACCGCGTTAACCACTGGGTTGGTCAAGGCGCGTCTGTATCTGACCGCGTTGCTAAGCTAGTTAAAGACGCTCAAAAAGCGGCTTAATTTTTACTTCAGAAGTAGAAACTAGTTTATGTCGATGAAAGGTAAAGAAACAATGAGCAACGAAAAGATTGTTGTAGGCAAGTTTGGTGCTACTTACGGCATTCGAGGTTGGCTTAAGGTTTTTTCCTACACAGACAATGCTGAAAGCATTTTCGATTACAGCCCTTGGTATATTAACCAAAAGGGCAAGTGGGTTGAGTACAAAGTAGAAAGCTGGAAGCGCCATAACAAAGGTATGGTGGCTAAGCTGGAAGGCATGGATGTTCGTGAAGACGCGCATTTAATGACTAACTTTGAAATTGCTATTGACCCTGCAGTACTTCCTGAATTGTCAGAAGATGAATTCTACTGGCGTGAATTGTTTGGAATGCATGTAGTAACCACTAAAGGTTACGATCTAGGTGTCGTTACTGACATGCTAGAAACTGGCTCAAACGATGTTCTGGTTGTTAAAGCAAATCTTAAAGATGCTTTCGGGCAAAAGGAACGACTAATTCCGTTCCTTGAAGAGCAAGTGATCATCAAAGTTGATCGCGAAGCTCAACGGATCGAAGTTGACTGGGATCCTGGATTCTAATCTCCAAAATTACAGAGCGAGATAAACATGTGGGTTGGCGTTATTAGCCTTTTTCCTGAAATGTTCCGTTCTGTTACTGATTTTGGAGTAACAGGTCAAGCGGTTAAAAAAGGTCTTTTGTCGATTGAGACATGGAATCCTCGCGATTTCACTCACGACAAACATCGCACTGTCGATGACCGACCTTACGGTGGTGGCCCTGGTATGTTAATGATGGTTCAGCCTTTGCGCGATGCCATTCATACCGCAAAGAAAGCCTCACCGGGTAAGACGAAAGTCATTTACCTATCTCCTCAAGGTCGTAAGCTCGACCAAAAAGGAGTCGAAGAACTGGCAACAAATGAGAATTTGCTTCTGATTTGTGGTCGTTATGAAGGGGTAGATGAGCGCATCATTCAATCTGAAGTCGACGAAGAATGGTCGATTGGGGATTTTGTGATGACGGGTGGTGAGATACCAGCCATGACGTTAATTGATTCTGTATCTCGGTTTATTCCGGGCGTATTAGGAGATTTTGCGTCAGCAGAAGAAGATTCTTTTGCTAATGGCTTGCTAGATTGCCCTCACTATACGCGTCCAGAAGTATTGGATGACAAAGAGGTGCCATCGGTACTGATGTCAGGCAATCACAAGGACATTCGTCAATGGCGACTAAAGCAGTCGCTGGGCCGAACTTGGCTTAGAAGACCAGAGCTCCTGGAAAACCTAGCTCTGACTGACGAACAGGAACAATTACTTGCAGAGTTCATTAGTGAGCATAATGCAAAGTAACCTAATTTATTTAGTATCAGTTTATTCTAGGAATTTTAAAAATGAGTAACATCATCAAGGCTCTTGAAGAAGAGCAAATGAAATCAGGCCTACCTAAATTTGCACCAGGTGACACTGTTGTAGTTCAGGTTAAAGTTAAAGAAGGTGACCGTGAGCGTCTACAGGCTTTCGAAGGCGTTGTAATCGCAATCCGTAACCGTGGCCTGCACTCTGCTTTCACTGTACGTAAGATCTCTAACGGTGAAGGTGTTGAGCGTACGTTCCAAACACACTCTCCAATCGTTGATAGCATCGAAGTTAAACGCCGTGGTGCAGTACGTCGTGCCAAGTTGTACTACCTACGTGAGCGTTCTGGTAAGTCAGCTCGTATCAAAGAGAAACTTGCTAAGAAGTAATGCTATAACTAGCGTTCTCATTAAACGGAGCCCTTTTGGGCTCCGTTTTTTTTATGTTTGCCTCATAACTGGCTATTTCTCTTTTTACCGTTGTCATCGGTGCTCATGTACTGGCGTACACTCCGCGCCTCTTCCTAGGTAGCAAGAAAAATATCTGCGTTCTGCGCTAAACAAATTGCTTGTGTTTAAATAACTTACTTAACCCGCTGATATTGAGTGGAACTGTAACTTGAAAGGTTACAACCCCGATAGTAGTGGAGAAGCCTTCAGGGAAAGTTTTCCGACAGGCAATAAAAAAGTTGACGCTTTCACGCCAACTTCCTCAACTTTTAGAACCTAGAACCTCTAGTATTGATCTTCTGACCAGCCGTCACTGTCTGACATATCTGGGGCGCCAGCAATGGCATTTTCTTCATCTGCCCATTCACCAAAATCGATCATTTGGCATTTTTTACTACAGAAAGGGCGATGAGGACTTTGTTCTCCCCATTCAACGTCGGTACCACATTGAGGGCATTGAACGATAGTAATTTTAGACATAGTTGAATCGTCCCATTGTAATCTTGGTATTAAAGCGAAGTATTTAGAATAATAGCCTGATGTTTTGATTAGCTACAAACGGCTAATTCAAACTCGACATCTTGTGTGCATGCCTGACCATTTTCAAAAGCCATAAATTTAATCGCAAAACGATTTTTATGACCTGAAATCATAGGGTAGACGCCATACTTCATAGGAATATGAAGTCGGAGGATATTTGCTTCATCTGCGTCACTTTGGAAGAATCCGGCGCGCGCGATTTGGGCTTTAAAATGACCGGTTTCACGAGCAAGCTTTAGCCACAAGGTGAGCGCATCGGAAAGTGGTTTCAAACTCTTTTGCCATTGGTTGGCATCATGCTTTTTACGTTCAATAGGCAGATGAAGCCAATAGTGTAATGCAGGTAAATCAAAGCAGCACGAGCCACCTGGTAGATTGAAACGTTGGCGAATAGAGCTAAGGAAGCGATCTTCTTTTAACGCTTGACCAAAACGCTCTGCACCCATTAATTGACTATGAACCACATCAATTTCGTTGAGTAAGGAATTGAGGGCTTCTTGATCAACACCTTCTACATTTAGCCAATGGCGATAGGAGAGGCGCTGTTTCTCAAGATCTTTGGCCAATTCACTTTTTAGTTGGATCTGCTCGAAGATCTCTACCATGTCAAAAAGAGCACGGAAAAAAAGTTGATACTGGTGATTATCGGCAAAACCAGAGGCCAAGTGAGCCTGACGCAGCAGAGACTCTACTCTTAGATAAATACGAGTTTTCTCATTTAACGGATGTTCAAATTTGTGCGTGGTCATCGACATAAGCCTTGGTGAGTTTCATTCCTATTTTCGCAGATTTTTCTTACACATGGCTAGGTACTTTTCGTGCAAATCTGTGATTTGAAGCAAAAGATCTGGGTCATTTGGATTGTTTTTAACCACATCGTCAGCGATATCGAGTCTCTGCTGTCTCGAAGCTTGAGAGGCGAGAATCGCATGTGCTTGCTCTTCACTTACGTTGTCGCGTTTAACGGTGCGAGAAATTTGAGTTTCAGGTTCTACATCTACAACGAGGACACGATCGCACAAACTATCGAGGTTGTTTTCAACGAGTAATGGCACGACCAATAATGCATAATCCGACGTGACCTGTTGAAGGTCTTCTATCATTTTTTCTCGAATGATCGGATGTAACAATGCATTGAGCCAAGCTTTTTCTTCTGGATTAGAAAAGATTTTTTCGCGTAACTTGGCACGATCTAAGGTGTTGTCGTCATGCGTAATGTCTTGACCAAAATGTTGAATGATTGCATTTAACCCGGGAGTTCCAGGTTCGACGACTTCTCGTGCGACAATATCTGCATCGACAATACCAATTTTAAACTGCTGCTTGAACAGATTCGCTACGGTGGTTTTACCGCTGGCGATACCACCCGTTAAGCCTATTACCAAAGCCATTTACACTCCTAAAATTGACGTGAAGTACCAACTTAGAATTTGATCGCCCCAGATTAAGCTTGCCCATCCTGCAATCGCTAAATATGGGCCGAAAGGGAAAGCTCTCTCTATACCTTGTTTTTGTAGTCGTAACTGAACGAGCCCGAATATCACACCGACGACGGAAGAAAGTAGGATGATCATTGGTAATGATTGCCATCCTAGCCAAGCGCCAAGGGCAGCCAGCAATTTAAAATCACCGTAACCCATGCCTTCTTTACCAGTAAGCAGTTTGAAACCCCAATATACTGACCAAAGACACAAATAACCGGCAATCGCACCAATTACGGCGTCTTGTAGACTAACAGGGCTTATTTCTGTTAATGCTAACGCAATGCCAGCCCAAGTTAATGGTAATGTTAATTGGTCCGGTAGCAGCATAGTATCGAGATCGATAAAAGTCGCGGCTATTAAGACAAATGTGAAAAAGATTAACGCAACCGTAAAGTAGCTAAAGCCGAAATGATAAGCCACAAAACCAGCGCACGCTGCAGTGAGTAATTCTATCAGCGGATAGCGAGGACTAATTGCGGTATGACAATGATGGCATTTTCCTTTTAACAATAGCCAGCTGATTACAGGAATATTGTCTCGAATACGAATTGGCGTCGCGCAGTTTTGGCACGAAGAGCGAGGCACGCTTAATGTCAAAACTTCTTGAGGTGGCTTAATCTTATATTCAGGGAATGATTCGGCGCATTCACGGCGCCATTCTAATTCCATGATTTTAGGTAGCCGATAAATGACCACATTAAGAAAACTACCCACAATTAAACCGAAGATACTGGCAAACACAACGAATAGCCAAGGGTAGTACTGCAACACTTCCATATTTGTCTCTTGAGCGATAAGTCAAATCAGCAACATGCTGTTTTGAAGGGATTAACGGCTCATTCTAGCCCAATACACTCATTAAGTTAAAGATTGGCAAGTACATTGCTGTGACCAAGCCACCGACAACGATACCTAAAAAAACGATAATCAATGGCTCTAAGATTTTACTGAGGTTATCGACGGTGTTGTCCACTTCAAACTCGTAAATTGTGGCAACTTTATTGAGCATATCGTCAAGTCGGCCGGATTCTTCGCCGATCATAACCATTTGCAGCACCAACTCAGGGAACACGTTGCAATTGCGCATTGCAACATACATCGGCATTCCTGCTGCGGTATCGCGATAAACCTCTTCGATAGCCAATTGATAATGCATATTTCCGGACGTTTTCGAGGTGGTTTTTAAACTGGTTAAAATCGGAATGCCCGCCGTAAAGCTCGTAGCGAGGGTTCGACTAAATTTTGCGATAGCGGCTTTCGATAAAACTGCCCCAAGGACTGGAAACTTAAGCACAGAGCGGTTGAGCATTAAGCGAAAAGAATCTGAACGCTTAGAGAGTACTCTCGCGGAGATAAATACACTGATGGAGCCAAGTGCGATAAATGGGCTCCAGTTTTGTGTCCAAGCGGAAAGATCTAAGACTTGCCTTGTAAACCATGGCAATTCAGCGCCAAAGCCAACAAACATTTTTTCAAACTCGGGAATGACCTTGGTTAGCATGATAAACGATACTCCCAGTGCAACTAGAATAACCATGGCTGGATATATTAGAGCCTTGATCACTTTGGCTCTAAGCTGCTCATTTTTTTCCCTGTAGGTAGCTAAGCGTTCGAACACTTCGGCTAAGTTGCCCGATTGTTCTCCTGTCGCAATCAGGTCGGTATATAGCGGGTCAAAATGGTTGCTGGCGGTACGCATCGCTTTGGACATCGGCGTACCCGCTTCAACAGCCCGAGTTACACTCATCAAAATGGATTTCATTTCCGCTTTTTTGTGGTTATCAGAGACCAATTTCAATGCTTGTACTAGCGGCACACCGGTTACTAGCATCGTTGAGATTTGACGAGTGAAAACCGTGATGTCTTTTCCTTTTACGCGATGGCTAAGTTTGGTCAAAAAAGAGATGCTGCTTTTCTTTAGCTTTTTGATTTTGATGTGCTGGGCATCTAAGCGCTCTCGTACTTCGATTTCGCTCATTGCCAGAGTTTGACCAGAGGTCTTTTTCCCTGAGCTGTTGACGCCTTTCCAACGGAAGTTCTTTAATTGTGGTGTCGTAGTTTTCATAGGGGTAACTGCTGATTAAAGGATTAGAAATAGAGCACGCGTTGTAACTCACTAAAGCTTGTGATGCCTTGTTTGAGTTTTTCTATTCCGGACATTTGCAAGGTGCTCATGCCGTTCGCAATGGCAAGCTTTTCCAGTTCATGTACCGAGGCTCCTTTAATAAGAGCTTCGGATAGAGATTCATCAAAGCGCATGACTTCATAGATACCTGTTCGGCCAGAATAACCATGGGTGCATTCGTTGCAACCATCTGGATTGGCTTTAAAGATGTTGTCAGTTGTTTGAATACCGAGGTGCTGAAGTTGAACGGTATGCTCTTGCGGTTGTTTACAATATGGACAAAGTTTGCGAGCTAGGCGTTGGGCAATAATCAAACTAAGAGAAGAGGCGAGGTTAAAACTTTCTACGCCCATGTTTGATAAACGAATGATGGTTTCAGCCGCAGAGTTGGTATGCAAAGTAGAGAGCACTAAGTGACCGGTTTGGGACGCCTTAATCGCGATTTCCGCAGTATCTAGGTCTCGAATCTCACCCACCATGACCACATCGGGATCTTGACGCAGAAAAGAACGTAGTGCTTCTGCAAAGCCAAAACCAATCTTAGGTTGGACTTGAACTTGGTTAATGCCCGATAAGTTAATTTCTACCGGGTCTTCCGCTGTGGAGATGTTGATCTCTGGTTTATTGAGAATATTTAACCCAGTGTACAACGAAACGGTTTTGCCGCTTCCTGTTGGACCTGTCATCAGAATCATACCTTGTGGACGACGCAGAGCCTCTAAATACAGCTGTTTTTGTTGCTCACTATAACCAAGCTTGTCGATATCCAGTGATGCAGAGCTGCTATCGAGCAGTCGGAGTACGATTTTCTCTCCAAACAAGGTAGGTAGCGTGGATACCCGCATATCAATCGCGGTGTCTTGATTCAGTTTGAGTTTAATTCGCCCATCTTGTGGTAAACGTCGCTCGGCAATATCAAGCTTAGATAGGATCTTTATTCGGGCAGAGAGACGACGGCTTAAGTGGCTAGGTGGCTGTTGAATTTCAACCAAGATGCCATCGCAGCGTAAACGGACTCGGTACATGTTTTCGTAGGGTTCGAAGTGAATATCCGAAGCCCCTTTACGAACGGCATCGAGTAAGATTTGGTTGATATAACGACTGACCGGAGAATCATCTTGGCTGAGGTCTTCGATGTTCTCAATCTCATCATCTCCAATCTCAACCAAGCTTGCGAGTTCGTCTTGGTTTATTTCTTTTAACCTCGACTTTTCCTGCCCAAGTGCTCGGCCATATAAGCGCCGAATGGCAGCGGTCAGCTCTCGAAAATCAGCCAGAACAAGTTCGACTTGCAAACCTGTTGCAAAACGAAAGTCGTCTTCGGCTTGAAGATTGGTTGGGTCAGCAACCGCGAGAATCAAAGTTGATGAGGTGCGATTAAGCGGCAGAGCGTTGTGCCGAGTGATCAAATCTCGCAAACCTAGCGTTTGGCATAACGAAGCGTATTCGTATTGATTGAGAGAAGTGCAAGAAAGCCCAAAAACAGAGCTTAGGTGCTCCGTTAATTCATGAGATTGAAACAAGCCAGAGTTGAGCAAAGCCTCTGGCATTGATATACCAGAAGCTTTAGCTTGCTCAAGTAACAGCTCTTCTTGGGAAAACGTCAGTATCCCTGCTTGGCGAAGAACTGTTGAGAGGTTGGTTAGCACTTATGAGCAACCTTTTGGAGCATCAACCCCAGTTGGTTGTCCTGTCAAAGCACATGTCCAACCGGAACTAGTGCCTCTGCTATATGTGAAAGCCGCACCAGATACAGCTCCATTGTTGTGAGTAAATACAACGGCATTACCGCTGATAGATAGTGTTCCTAGGCTGTTGGCACCAGCAGATACTCCTAGGTCACTAGGGCTTGCTCCAGATATAGCGCCATTTTCTTGTATATATAATTCGGCAGGAGTGATTACTGATTTTATGGTAGCGAAACCAGATGCTAACTCACTCTTTGATACATAATCTTTATATGCTGGGACTGCAATTGCGGACAGTACACCAATAATTGCCACTACAATCATCAATTCAATCAAGGTAAAACCTTGTTGTTTTTTCTGTTTACTCTGTTTCATTTTCTTTCCTTCTTAATGAAATAAATAATGCCCTTGCATTAGCGAAGGATTATGGAGACTTCATAAAGGTTGAAAATGGGGAAGAGATGGGGTCTCGAGTGAGGTAAAACTCTTTGGTGAAAAGTTGCATATCGCATGCAGAGTTTTGCGAGTAGTGCTATTTTTTTAGTGGATAAAAAGAAAGGGCCTAGTGGCCCTTTTTAATGATGAATTACTCACAACTTACTGAGTTAGTTGAAGTAATTGAAAATTGTTGCTTTTATTATTTGAAGCGCATCGAAAGATCCATCGCTTTTAGATGCTTAGTTAGTGCGCCTACCGAAATGTAATCGACGCCGGTTTCTGCGTATTCAGCGATAGTCTCTAGCGTGATGTTGCCTGAGTTTTCTAAAGCGGCACGGCCTGCGTTAATCTCTACGGCTTCACGCATCATTTCTTTGGTGAAGTTATCTAGCATGATGATGTCGGCACCTGCGTCGATCGCTTCTTGTAGCTCAGCCAGGCTTTCTGTTTCTACTTCTACTGGTTTGCCAGGATTGAGCTCTTTTGCTGTGGTGATTGCTTGAGTAATTCCACCACAAGCGATGATGTGGTTTTCTTTGATGAGGTAAGCGTCGAACACTCCGATACGATGGTTAAAACCACCACCACAAGCAACGGCGTACTTCAGAGCACTTCGAAGACCTGGAATGGTTTTGCGAGTGTCTAACAAACGACAATCGGTATGCGCGATTTTTGCTGCATACTCAGCGGTTGTTGTTGCACAGCCAGAAAGGGTTTGAATAAAGTTCATTGCGTTGCGCTCACCCGTTAACAGGTCACGAGCTGGGCCTGTCAGCGTACAAAGTGTTTGGTTTGGCTCGACTTTATCGCCATCTTTTACATGCCATTCGATAGTGACTTTGCCGCCAAGCTGTTTAAATACTTCATCTGCCCAAGCTTGACCACAAAACACGCCGTGTTCACGAGTGATGATGGTTGCTGTATTCATTGCATCAGCAGGAATAAGAGATGCAGTGATATCTTGTGACGCATCCAACGTGCCACCTAGATCTTCTTTTAAGGTATCGGCGACAGAGCGGGTGATTTCTAAAGGAAGCTGTTGCTTGAGGTATTCTAGGCGTTCTTGGCTGTTGTGTGTGTTCTTCATCGCAAATCTAGTCTTGAAAGGGAGATGGCATCGAATGATACTCTCCGGTGTCAATAATTTCAGCAGTTAATTTGCAAACTATAGAGGTTGATATGCTCCCAATTATCGATAATGGATGGTTGACTCAAGCAAAGCATGTTCCATCACCATTTTTTGATGCACGTAACAGCGAACACGATATCTCTCTATTAGTTGTTCATAACATCAGTTTGCCACCTGGCCAGTTTGGTGGGCCGTATATTGAAGACTTTTTCAGCGGTAATCTTGATCCTAACGCGCACCCATTTTTTGAGGTAATTCACAAAATGGGCGTTTCAGCGCATTGTTTAATTAAGCGTGACGGTGAGATTGTTCAGTTCGTTTCATTTCTTGATAGAGCATGGCATGCGGGGCAATCAAGCTTTGCCGGGAGAGACCGTTGCAATGATTACTCTATTGGCATTGAGCTAGAGGGAACAGAATTTGTGGCGTATACAGAAGAGCAATATCAATCACTTGCTCGATTAACTCAAGCCATCATGCACCAATATCCTCAAATTACCTTGCCGCGAATTACCGGTCATCAATACATTGCTCCCTTGAGAAAAAGCGATCCTGGTCTAAGCTTTGATTGGGTTAAATATAGGCAGCTGGTTCAACGTTGATTTGTAGCAAAACTGTAAATTCAAAAAACGGAAATAAATAAGGCATACGATCAGGTATGCCTTTTTTTGATACGAGAAATATTAATGGTTGTTAAAAATTAACTACATTTTTACGACTAATGAGTTCGTTTTGGTGAATAAATAGACTGATCATTTTGTCATTTTTTGTATTTCTTTTCCAAAACCGCTAGCACGTCTAATTCCCATTTGTTTTGTTAATGTAATTGGTCAGACCAATTTTTTTGCCGTTTTAATAGTCAATTGTTATCAGACTGTTGGTTGTAAGTCCGTTCTATGATTTAGGTCAATTTTTGGCTGGACAGTTGCGTTTTAATTATGTTAATTTCTGCACCAACTTAAAATTGGTATTACCAATTACCTGCAAGAGTAGAAGAACAATAAATTATGGCTTATCAAAGGATTCGTCAGCCAAAGCTCTCTGATGTTATTGAACAAGAGTTAGAAAGGTTGATTGTGGAAGGAACATTGTCTCCGGGGCAACAATTGCCACCAGAGCGCGAACTGGCGAAACAGTTCGATGTGTCTCGTCCTTCAGTCCGTGAAGCCATCCAACGCTTAGAAGCGAAACGTTTGTTAACTCGTCGCCAAGGTGGCGGTACTTTCGTTAGCGAAAACATCTGGAAAAGCTTTTCCGATCCTTTGCTGAATTTGTTGTCTAGCCACTCTGAAACCCAACTTGATTTGCTTGAGTCACGTCATGCAATGGAAGGGATTTCAGCGTACTTTGCAGCTTTGCGTGGTACCGAAGAAGATTTTGCACGCATTCAAGGCTGCCTTGAGCGCATTAGTAAAGAGCAAGCAAACAACGATATCGAAGCGGAATCAGCGGAAGTTATGCAGTTTTTAATTGCGATAACAGAAGCGGCTCATAATGTCGTGTTACTGCACATTGTGCGTAGCTTAGCTCCTCTACTTGAGCAAAACATTATACAGAATTTTAAATTACTACGTCGCCGCCCTGAGGCGGTCGAGAAAGTGAGTAAACACCGAGCTAACATTGTGGATGCGATTGTTTCTGGTCAGCCTGAAAAGGCTCGTGAGATGTCTCATTCGCACTTGGCTTACATCGAAGAAACATTGTTGGATTTGACTCGAGAAGAGTCTCGACGAGAGCGTTCTCTGCGTCGAATTCAGCAGGGTAACAACTCGTAAGAGTGTTACTTAAATAAGTAGATCCAACCAACAGAAGGATAGATCGCCATGTCTGATATGAAGCATGACGTAGATGCACTGGAAACTCAAGAATGGCTACAAGCACTTGAGTCAGTTGTACGTGAAGAAGGTGTAGAACGCGCTCAGTACCTACTAGAGCAGGTTCTAGACAAAGCACGTCTAGACGGTGTTGATATGCCAACAGGTATCACAACTAACTACATCAACACGATTCCTGCAGACCAAGAGCCAGCTTACCCTGGTGACACAACGCTTGAGCGCCGTATTCGTTCCATCATTCGCTGGAACGCCATCATGATCGTTCTTCGCGCATCTAAGAAAGACCTAGAACTAGGCGGCCACATGGCGTCTTTCCAGTCTTCTGCTGCATTCTACGAAACATGTTTCAACCACTTCTTCCGTGCGCCAAACGAGAAGGACGGTGGTGACCTAGTTTACTACCAAGGTCACATCTCACCGGGTATCTACGCTCGTGCGTTCGTTGAAGGTCGTCTAACTGAAGAGCAGCTAGACAACTTCCGTCAAGAAGTGGATGGTAAAGGTATCCCATCATACCCGCACCCTAAACTAATGCCTGAATTCTGGCAGTTCCCAACCGTATCTATGGGTCTAGGTCCGATCTCTGCGATCTACCAAGCTCGTTTCCTTAAGTACCTTGAAGGCCGCGGCATGAAAGATACTTCTGAGCAGCGCGTTTACGCGTTCCTAGGTGACGGTGAGATGGATGAGCCTGAATCACGTGGTGCTATCTCTTTCGCTGCGCGTGAGAAGCTAGACAACCTATGTTTCCTAATCAACTGTAACCTGCAGCGTCTAGATGGCCCTGTAATGGGTAACGGTAAGATCATTCAAGAACTTGAAGGTCTGTTCAAAGGTGCTGGCTGGAACGTAGTGAAAGTGATCTGGGGTAACAACTGGGATTCTCTACTAGCTAAAGACACAACTGGTAAGCTTCTACAGCTTATGAACGAAACAATCGATGGCGATTACCAAACGTTCAAAGCGAAAGATGGCGCATACGTGCGTGAGCACTTCTTCGGTAAGTACCCAGAAACTGCTGCACTAGTTGCTGACATGACTGACGACGAAATCTTCGCACTTAAGCGTGGTGGTCATGAGTCTTCTAAGCTTTACGCTGCTTACAAAAACGCGGCAGAAACTAAAGGCCGTCCAACAGTTATCCTAGCTAAGACTGTTAAAGGTTACGGCATGGGTGAAGCGGCTGAAGGTAAGAACATCGCGCACCAAGTTAAGAAGATGGATATGACTCACGTACTACACCTACGTGATCGTCTAGGTCTACAAGACATCCTAACTGACGAAGCGGTTAAAGAACTTCCGTACCTGAAACTTGAAGAAGGTTCAAAAGAGTACGAATACCTACACGCTCGTCGTAAAGCGCTACACGGCTACACGCCACAGCGTCTACCAAACTTCACTCAAGAACTCATCGTTCCTGAGCTAGAAGAATTCAAGCCACTACTAGAAGAGCAGAAGCGTGATATCTCTTCTACTATGGCATTCGTACGTGCACTTAACGTTCTACTTAAGAACAAGAACATTGGTAAGAACATCGTTCCTATCATTGCTGACGAAGCGCGTACATTTGGTATGGAAGGTCTGTTCCGTCAAATCGGTATTTACAACCCGCACGGCCAGAACTACACACCACAAGACCGCGACATCGTTTCTTACTACAAAGAAGCAACGTCAGGTCAGGTTCTGCAAGAAGGTATCAACGAGCTAGGTGCTATGTCTTCATGGGTTGCTGCTGCGACTTCATACTCGACAAACGACCTACCAATGATCCCGTTCTACATCTACTACTCAATGTTCGGCTTCCAACGTGTTGGCGACATGGCGTGGATGGCGGGCGACCAACAAGCACGTGGTTTCCTACTAGGTGCAACCGCTGGTCGTACGACGCTGAACGGCGAAGGTCTACAGCACGAAGACGGTCACTCGCACATCATGGCGGGTACAGTTCCTAACTGTATCTCTTACGACCCAACATTCGCGTACGAAGTAGCAGTAATCATGCAAGACGGTATCCGTCGCATGTACGGTCCTGATCAAGAGAACGTGTTCTACTACCTGACGCTAATGAACGAAAACTACGCAATGCCAGCAATGCCAGAAGGCGCTGAAGAAGGCATCCGTAAAGGTATCTACAAGCTAGAAACTTACACGGGCGATAAAGCGAAAGTTCAGCTAATGAGCTCAGGTACTATCATGAATGAAGTACGTAAAGCAGCTCAAATCCTAAGCGAAGAGTACGGTGTTGCTTCTGATGTTTACTCTGTAACGTCATTCAACGAACTAACTCGCGACGGTCAAGATGCAGAGCGTTTCAATATGCTTCACCCAGAAGCGGAAGCGAAAGTACCTTACATCCAAACAGTAATGGGTACTGAGCCAGCTATCGCAGCAACTGACTACATGAAGAACTACGCAGAGCAGGTTCGTGCATTCATTCCTGCTGAGTCTTTCAAAGTTCTTGGTACTGACGGCTTCGGTCGCTCAGACAGCCGTGAAAACCTACGTCGTCACTTCGAAGTGAACGCAGGTTACGTAGTAGTAGCAGCGCTAACTGAACTAGCGAAACGTGGCGAAGTTGAGAAGACTGTAATTGCTGAAGCAATCAAGAAGTTCGACATCGACACTGAGAAAACTAACCCGCTATACGCTTAATTAAGAAGGTAGATAAGAAATGGCAATCGAAATTAATGTACCAGACATCGGTGCGGATGAGGTTGAAGTTACTGAGATTCTTGTAAGCGTTGGCGACAAGGTTGAAGAAGAACAGTCTCTGATCACTGTTGAAGGCGATAAAGCTTCTATGGAAGTTCCTGCTTCTCAAGCGGGTATCGTTAAAGAAATCAAAGTTGCAGAAGGCGACAAGGTTTCTACTGGTTCTCTAATCATGATTTTCGAAGCCGAGGGTGCAGCTGACGCTGCACCTGCTCCTGCGGCAGAAGTGGCTCCAGCAGCGGCTCCAGCTCCAGCAGCAGCGGCAGAACTGAAAGAAGTTCACGTACCAGACATCGGTGGTGACGAAGTTGAAGTTACTGAAATCATGGTAGCAATCGGCGACAGCATCGAAGAAGAGCAATCTCTTATCACTGTAGAAGGCGACAAAGCTTCTATGGAAGTTCCTGCACCATTCGCAGGTACGCTTAAAGAGATCAAAGTAGCAGCAGGCGATAAAGTATCGACTGGCTCTCTAATCATGGTATTCGAAACTGCAGGTTCAGGTGCTCCAGCAGCTCCTGCGGCAGTTGAAGCTCCAGCGGCAGCAGCTCCAGCTGCATCTGCGGCGAAAGACGTTAACGTTCCAGATATCGGCGGCGATGAAGTAGAAGTAACTGAAATCATGGTTGCAGTTGGCGACACGGTGGAAGAAGAGCAATCTCTGATCACTGTTGAAGGCGACAAAGCTTCTATGGAAGTTCCTGCACCATTCGCTGGTACAGTTAAAGAAATCAAGATTGCAGCTGGCGACAAAGTGTCTACTGGCTCACTAATTATGGTATTCGAAGTAGCGGGCGCAGCACCTGCTCCGGCAGCAGCTCCAGCTCAAGCGGCAGCACCTGCAGCGGCAGCTCCTAAAGCAGAAGCTCCAGCGGCAGCAGCTCCAGCAGCGACTGGCGATTTCAAAGAGAACGATGAGTACGCTCACGCGTCTCCAGTTGTTCGTCGTCTAGCTCGTGAGTTCGGCGTAAACCTTTCTAAGGTTAAAGGTTCTGGTCGTAAGAGCCGTATCCTGAAAGAAGACGTTCAGAACTACGTGAAAGAAGCGCTTAAGCGTCTTGAGTCTGGTGCAGCAGCATCTGGCAAAGGCGACGGTGCAGCTCTTGGTCTACTACCATGGCCAAAAGTGGACTTCAGCAAGTTCGGTGAGACAGAAGTTCAACCGCTATCTCGCATTAAGAAGATCTCTGGTGCTAACCTACATCGTAACTGGGTAATGATCCCGCACGTTACACAGTGGGATAATGCAGACATCACGGCTCTTGAAGCATTCCGTAAAGAGCAAAACGCGATTGAAGCGAAGAAAGACACTGGCATGAAGATCACTCCACTTGTGTTCATCATGAAAGCGGCGGCTAAAGCACTTGAAGCGTTCCCAGCGTTCAACTCTTCTCTATCAGAAGACGGTGAGAGCCTAATTCTGAAGAAATACGTGAACATCGGTATCGCGGTAGATACGCCAAACGGTCTAGTTGTTCCTGTATTTAAAGACGTGAACAAGAAAGGCATCTACGAGCTATCTGAAGAGCTTATGGCTGTTTCTAAGAAAGCTCGTGCTGGCAAGCTAACTGCTGCTGACATGCAAGGTGGCTGTTTCACTATCTCTAGCCTAGGCGGTATCGGCGGTACGGCGTTTACTCCAATAGTAAACGCGCCAGAAGTTGGTATCCTAGGTGTGTCTAAGTCAGAGATGAAACCTGTATGGAACGGTAAAGAGTTCGAACCGCGTCTACAACTTCCACTGTCTCTATCATACGACCACCGTGTGATTGATGGTGCTGAAGGTGCGCGCTTCATCACTTACCTAAACGCATGTCTATCTGACATTCGTCGTCTAGTTCTTTAATCAAGATTAGATGAATGAGAGGCGGCAATTTAGCCGCCTCTGCTAATAATAACTACCGGACAATTTGGTTAGCGCCCTTACTCACAACAGGGTTTTCACAATCGAATTGTTGTCTAGCTCACAGGCTAAATTGATTTACTTTTCACACCATTAACATCTCTGTAAACTGTTGGCGGTCTGAAAATAACTGTTTAAAACGAATAACTCTTAAACATATAAAATCGATACCCACTCAGCCTGTTAGGGATAATGACTACAAGAGGTCAAAATGAGCAAAGAAATTAAAGCCCAAGTTGTTGTACTTGGTTCTGGTCCTGCTGGTTACTCCGCTGCCTTCCGTTGTGCAGACTTAGGTCTTGAAACTGTACTTGTTGAACGTTACAGCACTCTAGGTGGTGTGTGTCTGAACGTGGGTTGTATCCCATCTAAAGCACTTCTACACGTTTCTAAAGTAATTGAAGAAGCGAAAGCGATGGCTGATCACGGCGTTGTGTTCGGCGAACCGCAAACAGACATCAACAAGATCCGTATCTGGAAAGAAAAAGTTGTTAACCAACTAACTGGCGGCCTAAGCGGCATGGCTAAGATGCGTAACGTAACAGTGGTAAACGGTTACGGTAAGTTCACTGGCCCTAACTCTATCCTTGTAGAAGGTGAAGGCGAGTCAACCGTTGTTAACTTCGACAACGCAATCGTTGCGGCTGGTTCTCGTCCAATCAAACTGCCATTTATCCCGCATGAAGACCCACGTATTTGGGACTCTACTGACGCTCTTGAACTGAAAGAAGTGCCAGAAAAACTGCTTATCATGGGCGGTGGTATCATCGGTCTAGAAATGGGTACGGTTTACCACTCTCTAGGTTCTAAAGTTGAAGTTGTTGAGATGTTTGACCAGGTAATTCCTGCTGCAGACAAAGATATCGTTAAGGTTTACACCAAGCGTATCAAAGACAAGTTCAAGCTAATGCTAGAAACGAAAGTAACAGCAGTTGAAGCGAAAGAAGACGGTATCTACGTTTCAATGGAAGGCAAAAAAGCACCTGCTGAAGCAGAGCGCTACGATGCGGTTCTAGTTGCTATCGGTCGTGTACCAAACGGCAAACTTATCGACGGTGAAAAAGCGGGTCTAGAAATCGACGAGCGCGGCTTCATCAACGTTGATAAGCAAATGCGTACTAACGTTCCTCACATCTTCGCGATCGGTGATATCGTTGGTCAGCCAATGCTTGCTCACAAAGGTGTGCATGAAGGCCACGTAGCGGCTGAAGTTATCTCTGGCAAGAAGCACTACTTTGACCCTAAAGTTATTCCTTCAATCGCGTACACTGAGCCAGAAGTGGCTTGGGTTGGTAAGACTGAGAAAGAAGCGAAAGATGAAGGCATCAAGTACGAAGTGGCTACATTCCCATGGGCAGCATCAGGTCGTGCAATCGCATCTGACTGTGCAGACGGTATGACTAAGCTAATCTTCGACAAAGAAACTCATCGCGTAATCGGTGGTGCTATCGTTGGTACTAACGGTGGTGAACTACTAGGCGAAATCGGTCTTGCGATCGAGATGGGTTGTGATGCAGAAGATATCGCTCTAACTATCCACGCTCACCCAACTCTACACGAGTCTGTGGGTCTAGCTGCTGAAGTATTTGAAGGTTCAATCACTGACCTGCCAAATAAAAAAGCCGTTAAGAAGAAGTAAGTTCTCTTACTGAAAGAATAATAAAAACCGCTGAATTTCAGCGGTTTTTTGTATTTTAATGTTCGAAGCGGACAAACATAGAAAAGCCCACCATGTGGTGGGCTTGTTTGTATTCAAATCTGAGCTTTAGTGTTCGCGATTGTAGATGCAAAGCATATCTAGGTAAGCGCTCACGAGTTCCTTCAACTCGGCTTCACCTTTGAAGCGGTTTGCTTGTACGAACAGCGAGTAACAAATACCGTGGAATAGATTTGCCAAGTGTTCTGAATCGTGTTGATCACACACTTCACCGCGTTCAATCGCTTTAATGAACATGTTTTGAACCAGTAATTGGTTAGTGCGGTTGGTAGACACAAATAGAGGCCAAACTTCATCACGAGTTGATGCGCTCCACTCGAACCAAACTTTCAGCCAGTGACAATCTTGGCTTACGAGCTCGATCATCGCATTGGTGATGTTTGCGATGTTTTCACGAGCGTGTATGTCTAGGTCGATGTTATCCGAAAGGAAATTCGAGAACTGACGGACAACATGGTTGAGAACTTCATCAACCAAATCTTCGCGAGTTGGGAAGTAGTTAAAAACGGTTGCAACAGACACTTGCGCAATTTCAGCAATATCTGCGTGACCACCACGGCCAATACCACGGCGTGCAAATACTTCTAACGCGATTTCCATGAGTTGTTGCTTACGTTTAAGAGGAGAAAGCCTAGTTCTAGGTCTCTTTGCAATTGAGTCCATATCCATTTTCCTTGCCATTTGAGTTGTTGTTGGGGGTAACCCCCTAATTGATTATTTTAATAATTGCTTTAAGCAGTGATGAGTGTAATGGTGCATATGCACAAGGTCAACATCTGATGGATAATTTATAGACAGTAATGTCATTATTATTGATAAGTTTTGCTGTAAACTTTCGAAAATTTGGCAGCGCTCCCAAGAATTTTCCGCAAAAGGATGTGACTTTCAACCCACTCTTCGTGGTGATACACTACACGCCGTAAGATTAGGTGATCGTTTGCGTGCGACCTACCTCAACCCACAAACTAAATTGAGCACAGTATGAAACATACAATAGAAGTCATGATTTCTGAGCAAGAAGTTCAGGAACGAATTCGTGAATTAGGCAAACAAATTACAGAGCGTTACCAAGGCAGTGAAGACCTAGTTTTGGTTGGCTTGTTGCGTGGTTCTTTTGTATTTATGGCCGACCTAGCGCGTGCTATTGAACTGACTCATCAAGTTGATTTTATGACGGCATCAAGCTACGGCAATACGATGGAAAGCTCACGCGATGTACGCATCTTAAAAGATTTGGATGATGACATTAAAGGCAAAGACGTTTTGCTTGTTGAAGACATCATCGATACAGGTAACACGCTAAATAAAATTCGCGAAATCCTATCGCTACGTGAACCTAAATCTATCGCGATTTGTACGCTACTAGACAAGCCATCTCGCCGTGAAGTAAATGTGCCAGTTGATTGGATTGGTTTCGAGATCCCTGACGAGTTCGTTGTTGGTGTTGGTATCGATTACGCTCAAAAATACCGTCACCTACCATTCATCGGTAAAGTGGTTCCTCAAGAATAATTGAGTTCACTATTCGAAATACAAAAAAACGCCCATATAAATGGGCGTTTTTTATTTATTCAGATTTTATGGCTTAGCGACACAGAAGCTTATTGTCAGGGTTTAAAATCGTCGACAGTGCTTTCTGGTACGATGCTTCAACGGTCTCTTTAGAATTAGAGCGAATACCTAAATATTCAAGTCGACCATCTTCAATTCCGTATACGACACCGTGAATTTCGACATCTTGCCCGCGCTCCCACGCGTTTTGCATGATGGTTGAATTGCCTAGGTTATAAACTTGTTCTGCAACGTTAATTTCACCAAGCTTATCGGCACGATCTTCAACAGGCATTTGATCTAAGTAAGAACGATGCTTGAAGTAAAGATCTCTGATGTGCAGTAGCCAGTTATTGATAAGCCCGAGTTGAGGGTTATCTATCGCTGCGTTAACACCGCCGCAACCGTAGTGACCACACACAATAATGTGCTTCACCTTGAGTACATCAACGGCGTATTGAACAACGGAAAGGCAATTGAGGTCTGTGTGAATGACTTGGTTTGCAACATTGCGGTGAACAAATAATTCACCGGAGTAAAGGCCGGTTAATCGTTCTGCGGGTACTCGACTATCGGAGCAGCCAATCCAAAGAAAATCAGGCTTTTGGCCTTCGGCGAGCTTAGCGAAATATTCAGGACGATCAGATTTGATTTCTTCCGACCATTTTGAATTATTCTCAAATAACTGTTTAATTTCCGGCATCTTGCAAACTACTTCCCTTAAATGACAAAAGCACTCATCGCAATTGAAACATATCAAGCGATCAGTGTTGTAACTATACACAATGTTACAATTTCGATCCCGTTAAATATGCGTCAGACAGGACTCATCTGACGTGTTCTTGGAAATAAATTTGTACAATTCAGACCGCTTATTAGATAACGAATTAAGCCATAATTTATTTATGGTTTAATTTTTCACATTCCTCGTTAAAGTAATGACATTTTACTTATTTAATTTTGAAATTAATGCAGGGAGCTAAACGGTGTTCGGTAGTCGTTTTAAAGATATCAATTTCAAAGGGGATATATTTGGCGGGGTGACCACGGCCATTATTTCTCTCCCTTTGGCGTTGGCGTTCGGGGTTGCTTCGGGGGCGGGTGCAGAAGCTGGCCTTTGGGGCGCCATCATGGTGGGCTTGTTTGCCTCCTTATTTGGTGGCTCAAATACACTTATCTCAGAACCCACGGGGCCGATGACGGTGATCATGACAGCCGTATTAACCAGTATGATGGTGAAGTACCCTGAAACAGGTATGGCGATGACGTTTACTGTTGTCATGATGGCGGGTGCATTTCAGATCTTGCTTGGAACGCTGAAGATGGGTAAATACGTCACCTTAATGCCTTACAGCGTGATCTCCGGCTTTATGTCGGGTATTGGTGTCATACTCATCATTCTTCAATTGTCGCCACTCCTGGGGCACGCTGCGCCTGCGGGAGGAGTGCTAGGGACATTGTCAGCGCTGCCTGAAACCATTTCTAATCTAAAATTTAACGAGCTTTTCCTTGGCTTGCTGACATTGGGCATTCTGTTCTTTTTCCCAAAGAAGTATCGCAAATATGTACCCGCCCAATTGGTCGCACTGGTTGCAGTGACCTTATTGTCGGTGATGTTGTTTGATACGGAAGATATCCGCCGTATCGGGGAAATTCCGGCTGGCCTGCCATCTTTGGTCGCGCCACATATCGACCCCGATATGTTCGTTGAAATGGTCATCGATGCATTGGTGTTAGGTACGCTCGGTTGTATTGATACCTTGTTAACTGCGGTTATCGGTGACTCACTTACCCGAAAAGAGCACGATTCCGACAAAGAGCTTCGTGGTCAGGGCTTAGCGAATATGATTTCAGGTTTATTCGGCGCACTTCCAGGAGCTGGCGCGACGATGGGCACGGTGACAAACATCCAAGTTGGCGCTCGCTCTCCATTATCTGGTGTGGTGCGAGCCTTAGTATTGGCTCTGGTTGTTTTGGTGGCTGGTGGATTAACTGAACCTATCCCAATGGCAGTGCTAGCAGGCATCGCGGTGTACGTTGGCTTTAACATCTTAGACTGGAGCTTTATCCAGCGCGCGCATAAGGTCAGTTTTTCTGGCATGGCGATCATGTATGGCGTGATGCTACTGACAGTGTTTGTTGATCTCATTGTGGCCGTTGGTTTGGGTGTGTTTGTTTCAAACATCATGATTATTGAGCGCTTGAGTCGCGAACAAGCTCGTCAGGTAAAAGCCATTAGTGATGCCGACGAAGATGATGTGCCACTGACGGACAGTGAACGAGGATTGTTAGATCGTGCCAATGGGCGAGTGTTGTTCTTCTATCTCTCTGGCCCAATGATTTTCAGTGTGTCGAAGGCCATTTCTCGTCAACACACCAGTATTTCAGATTACGACGTGATGATCTTGGATTTGACCGATGTTCCTATGTTGGATGTTACGGTGGGCCTAGCTCTCGAAAACGCCATTAAAGACGCGTTAGATGCTCGCTGTGAAGTATACTTGTTGTGTCCGAATCAGCGTACTCGCGAGCAACTAGAGAAGTTTCATGTCATCGATCTAGTGCCGGATAACAATATGTATCAGTTCCGCTACGAGGCCTTGAATGCGGCTGTCGCGCATGTTGAATCGGATCAATACCAGCGAATGACCGCTTAAATTTCACGCTCTGTATGAAAGCGCTGCTCAGTCTGTTTAGCGGCGCTTTTTTGTTTCCCCTTAACCCCCTCAATTGAAAACCTTGAAGATTACAAGGTTGATATTTCCAATATTGTCGAAAGGTTTAATTGTAATCATCGTTATTCGACGATAAACTAATGAAACTTTCTCCAGCTTCCTACTAAGCTTCAGGTGATGCTTATCTTGGAACTGGTCATCCCAATTCACTAACAGATGGCAATCATTACGCTATGTACGCATTAGAAATTGAACAATTACGTAAAACGTATGCGGGCGGCTTTGAAGCGTTAAAAGGCATCAGTCTACAAGTTAAAAAAGGTGACTTTTACGCGCTTCTTGGACCTAACGGTGCAGGAAAATCAACCACGATCGGCATCATCTCTTCTTTGGTTAATAAGACCTCTGGAGTGGCAAAAGTTTTTGGTTATGACATTGATACTGACTTAGAACTTGCCAAGCAAAACCTTGGTTTAGTGCCTCAAGAATTCAACTTCAACCAATTTGAAACGGTTGAGCAGATCGTCATTCAACAAGCGGGTTACTATGGTGTTTCTAAAATTCTGGCAAAAGAGCGAGCCGAAAAATACCTGAAGAAGCTCGATTTATGGGAGAAGCGCAAAGAGCGTGCTCGTAACTTATCGGGTGGTATGAAGCGTCGTTTGATGATTGCTCGCGCGCTCATGCACGAGCCAAAACTGCTGATTTTGGATGAGCCGACGGCTGGGGTGGACATTGAGCTGCGTCGTTCAATGTGGGATTTCCTCAAAGAAATCAATCAGCAGCAAGGGATCACTATCATTCTTACTACGCACTATTTAGAAGAAGCGGAAATGCTGTGTCGCAACATAGGCATTATCAATCGCGGCGAGTTGATTGAAAACACCACCATGAAAGCGTTGCTCAGCAAACTCAGCGTAGAAACCTTTATTCTAGATATCGAGACTGACGGCGAAGTGCCTGAGTTGAATGGTGTCAATCGTCAAAGCTTAATCGATGGCTCATTAGAAATTGAGTTAGATAAAAGCCAAGGTCTCAATGCGGTGTTTGCTCAATTAACGGAACATGGCGTGAAAGTGCTGTCGATGCGCAATAAAGCCAACCGATTAGAAGAACTGTTTGTCAGCATTGTCAGAGAGGGGAGCAAGTAAATGTACCAACTGTATTGGACAGCATTTCGTAGTTTGCTGGGTAAAGAGGTGACGCGCTTCTCGCGTATTTGGGTGCAAACCTTGGTACCACCAGCGATTACAATGACGCTGTATTTCATCATCTTTGGTAATCTGATCGGTTCTCGAATTGGTGAAATGAGCGGATTTAGCTATATGGAATACATCGTGCCGGGTTTGATCATGATGTCGGTGATCACCAACTCATATTCAAATGTCGCGTCTTCATTCTTTAGTGCAAAACTGCAAAAGAACATTGAAGAGTTGTTGGTTGCACCTGTGCCAAACTACGTCATCATCGCAGGTTATGTCATGGGTGGTGTAACCCGTGGCTTGCTGGTTGGTGCTATTGTGACGTGCGTGTCGCTGCTGTTTGTGGATCTACAGGTTGAGCACTGGGGCATTATTGTGGCGACGGTATTTATGACGTCGGTGGTGTTTGCTCTTGGTGGATTGATCAATGCGGTTTACGCAAAGACGTTTGATGACATCTCAATCATTCCTACGTTTGTATTAACGCCGCTTACCTATCTTGGCGGTGTGTTTTATTCGATTAGCCTGTTGCCTGAGTTTTGGCAAGGTGTATCGAAAATCAACCCAATTGTTTACATGGTGAATGCATTCCGTTACGGATTTTTAGGCGTATCGGATGTCGGTATCGTGACTTCATTTAGTGTACTTGGTGTGTTTGTTGTGGTGCTGTACGCCATTGCCCACTATTTGGTAACAAAAGGGATTGGGCTACGAAGCTAAGCCATGCTCATAAAGAAAAAGAGCAGCTATTTACGCTGCTCTTTTGCATGCACAACAATACATACCCATACAATCTTCCGGTTTTTATCATGATAGGTTTCAATCATTTGTAATAAATGAGTGATCCTATGAATATTGTCCCGCCGCCGCTTTTTTCCTATCAGTTACTTAAGCCCAAATATTGGTCTGTTTGGCTGGCATTTGGATCTCTAGCAATCATTGTTAATGTACTGCCGTATGTGGTTTTACGAATCTTAGGTAGAAGCATCGGTTGCGTTGCGATGCAGTTAATGAAGCGCCGATACAAGATCGCTTTGCGTAATCTTCAGCTATGTTTTCCTGATTACACAGATTGGCAATGCAAGGATGTGGTACGAAAAAACTTTCAATACACGGGAATGGCGCTCATCGAAACTGGTATCGCTTGGTTTTGGCCTGACTGGCGAATTAATCGCATAACTTCTATTGTTGGCAAAGATCGTCTGCTCACAGAGGAAAAGAACGGTCGCGGTGTATTAGTGGTGTGTAGTCACCATTTGAACTTGGAAATAACCGCTCGTATCTTCAGCCAATTTGCCAAAGGCTATGGTGTTTATCGACCAAACTCAAACCCTGCTTATGAATTTATTCAACATCGAGGCCGAACTCGTTTTGGGCATCAAATGATCGATCGAAAAGACGTGAAATCAATGCTCAAAGTTTTGAAAAATGGCCATCGACTTTGGTATTTACCTGATCATGATTATGGTGCCAACCATTCTGTTTTTGCACCGTTTTTTGCCGTTGAACAAGCTGCGAGCACTGTGGGGTCTAGTGTGCTTATTGACGCAACAAAGTGCGCGGTCATATCAGGTGTCACAGTGAGCAGGAATCATCACTACACGTTGTATATTGGGAAGGATCTCAGTGAGTATTTTGAAAAGCGTAATGCGATGAAAGCGGCAAGTATCTTGAACCAAGAACTCGAAAAAATGATAAGACGCGATATTCCTGCGTGGATGTGGTTGCACAAACGGTTTAAAACACGTCCTGAAGGATTTGATTGCGTCTATACGTAGAACATAAAAAAGGTCGACACAAGGTCGACCTTTTTCTTTTGAGCGTTTGGCTTATTCAGCGTTTGCTGCTGTGCCATCATTAGATTCTGCTTCATCTTTCGATTCCACAACCATATCAACGGTTTGGTTGTCGATAAGACGAGCTTGACCTAAGAATGCCGACATCAGAATGACAGCTTGTGTCGTTTCTGGTGTGATCACTTGCAGAGTACGAGCATCACGAATGAAGATCTCATCAGGATGAAGACCGGCAGCGCGTAGCTGATCATTTGCATCTTCAATGATGGATGCGTAATCATCGCGGCCACCACGAATGGCACTGCTGATCCAACGCATTGTACGAGCAAGTACTGGCGCACGTTGACGTTCATCCAGTGTCAGCAGGCCATTGCGTGAACTCATTGCTAAACCGTCCATCTCTCGTACGGTTGGTACACCAATGATTTCAATATCCATTGCTAGGTCATCAACCATCTTGCGGATAACAGCAAGTTGTTGGAAGTCCTTCTCGCCGAAGCATGCTACATCCGGTTGTACGATGTTAAATAGCTTATTCACAATGGTTGTCACGCCACGGAAGTGACCTGGGCGAGACGCGCCTTCTAGAATCGTTGAGAGGCCTGGAACATCGACGAAGGTTTGCTTATCCAGACCTTCTGGGTAGATGATTTCTGGAGTTGGCGTGAATACCACATCGACGCCTTCTGCCGTCAACTTGCTTAAGTCTTCTTCAAGCGTACGTGGGTAGTTATTTAAATCGTCTGCACGATCAAATTGCATCGGGTTTACAAAGATGCTTACGACAACGATATCAGCGTATTCGCGTGCTTTACGCACTAAAGTTAAGTGACCTTCGTGAAGGTTGCCCATTGTAGGGACGAAGGCAATTTTACGACCTTCACGTTTAAAGGTTTTAAGGTGTTCACGAACTGCTGAGATTTCCGCAAAAGTTTGCATGCTTTTATCCTCTAGGCAATGGTATGAGCGTCGTCTGGGAATACACCGTTTGCTACATCTTCAATGTATTTTGCAACGGCTTTGCGCATATCACCTGTTTCAGCAAGGAAGTTTTTGGAGAATTTAGGCATGTAGTTGGCAGAGATGCCGAACATATCATGCATTACAAGAATCTGACCATCCGTTACGTTACCCGCACCGATACCGATGACTGGCACGTCGAGTACTTTAGTAATGCGCTCTGCCAGTTCAGCAGGCACACATTCTAGTAGGACGATTTGAGCGCCTGCTTCTTGTAGCGCTAACGCATCTTTTACCATGCGATCCGCTTTTTCTTGATCGCGACCTTGGATTTTGTAACCACCAAAAATGTTAACAGACTGAGGGGTTAAACCAAGGTGAGCACAGACTGGCACTGCGCGTTCAGTAAGCATCTTAACGGTATCAACTAGCCAGTCGCCACCTTCGATTTTTACCATGTTTGCGCCTGCGCGCATCAATTTTGCCGCGTTCTCACACGCTTGCTCTGGTGTTGCGTAGCTCATGAATGGCATATCGGCCATTAGCAAGCAATTTGGGCTGCCAGCACGCACACAGCGAGTGTGGTACACGATGTCGTCTACCGTTACTGGTAGCGTATCGTTTTCACCTTGCAATACCATACCAAGTGAATCACCTACTAAAAGAACGGGCATTTCTTGGCTTTCAAAAAGTTGTGCAAAGCTCGCATCGTAAGCGGTTGAAGTAGCAAATTTACGACCTTCTTGCTTCCACTTGATAAGGTCGTTGATGGTCATCTTTTTCATTGTTTTATCCTTACTAGGAGCTGGCTATGACTGCCAAATTCTGAGGCCGTTTCTATCTACTTGTTCCAGTAGTTCAGAGACCTCGGTCCCATCAGGGAGTTGTAAACTTGGTGCAATTTCCGCAAGAGGGTAGAGTACGAATTCGCGCTCTCGCATTCCGTAATGAGGAACAATAAGTCTTTCGGAATTAATCACCTCATTGCCGTAAAGAACGATATCAAGATCCAAGGTTCTTGGTCCCCAACGTTCGTCTTTTCGGACACGCCCTTGCTCTTGCTCAATTGCTTGGGTGCAATCAAGTAGCTCAAGAGGCGTCAAATTTGTTTTGATCGCCACAACCGCATTGATGTAATCCGGCTGATTTTGTGGCCCCATAGGCGTGCTGCTGTATAGCGAAGACGCTTGTACAAACTCAGAGTTTGGTAACGTTTTTAGAGCTTCAATCGCTTGCTGAGCTTGGCTGACAGGATCAGCCAAGTTACTGCCTACCGCAATGTACGCTGTGATCATGATTTCGGCTTACTCTTCTTCTTGCGAAAGGTTTTGCGGCGACGTTGGCCCGATTTTGGCGCTTGACCATCTAGGTCTGCGGCCATAGCTTGGCGCATTTCTCGGCCTGCATTTTGGAAAGTTTCCCACCACTTAGCAAGCTTCAGAGTGTCGCCACCCTCAATTTCACCGCGCATTTCAAGAAAATCAAAGCCAGCTCTAAATTTGTTGAGTTCCATTAGGCGGAACGCACGTTTGCCATTACGTCGTGGAAGGCGCAATTGCAGCTGCCAAATCTCACGGATGGTCGCAGTATGGCGACGTGGAATTGCGATGGTGCGAACTTGATCATCAAGAATGATGTTGCTCGCTTCCATGATCGCGTCGTAATGACACAAGTTATGCTGATCCATGAGTTTGTCTGCTAGTGCACACAGCGGGTACCACAGCATTGCAGCAAACATAAATGCTGGGTTAATGCGCTTGCCATCTTCAATACGCATGTCTGTGGAATCCAACACAAGATCGAGCATTTGTTCAGTATGCGACGAGTAGTCTTCTGAGAAGTGCTCCGAAATGGCTGGGAACAGCTGTTGGAATAAGTTGTATTCACGTAGCAGGTGGTATGTCTCTAGACCGTGGCCTGATTGCAAGAGTTTGAGTGACTCTTCGAAAAGACGAGCGGAAGGAATTTCACGCAGTAGCGGCGCCATCTCTTCGATTGGTGCTGCTGTGTCTTCTTCAATATCAAAGTCCAGTTTCACGGCAAAGCGAACCGCACGCAGCATGCGCACTGGGTCTTCACGGTAGCGTGTTTCTGGATCGCCAATCAGACGAATCAGACGATCTTCTAAATCTTCGATACCGCGCGCATAGTCGTGGATCGAGTAATCAGCGATGTTGTAGTACATCGAGTTGATCGTAAAGTCACGGCGCTCAGCGTCTTCATCAATGGTGCCGTACACGTTATCGCGTAGCAGCATACCTTCTTTGGATTGCTGAGAGATGTTTTTGTTCTTTTGCTCTTGATGGTGACCGCGGAATGTCGCCACTTCGATGATGTCTCGGCCAAACATAATGTGTGCCAGACGGAAGCGTCGGCCAATCAAGCGGCAGTTTCTAAACAGTTGCTTGATCTGTTCTGGCGTTGCGTTGGTCGCAATATCAAAGTCTTTCGGTTTTTGTCCAAGCAGTAAGTCTCGAACCCCGCCACCCACAAGAAAAGCATCGAAACCAGCACCGTTTAGTCGGTACAGCACTTTCAGTGCGTTGTCACTGATCTGCTTACGCGAAATGTTGTGCTCTTCACGAGTTATTACATTGAGAGCGAGCTCTGGAACTGTGGCAGGTTCGCTTGGTGTATAGTCGTTTGTATTCATGTGCATCTGGCAATAACTGGGTTTAATCCAATCTTGCTTTGGTTAGTTATCTGCGCCTCTAGGGCTGATTTTGCGGCTAATGATAGCCTACACAGTGCCATTTGAGAATCGCGGTGTGATCTCGATCTCTGATGGCAGTTGTTCTAAGCGCCAATTTTCGCAGCCCCAACGAAGAATTTCGTTCATGCTGGCGGCTTTTATTTCTTCAGGCACATCAAAGCCTAAAAACGTCATGGCATGCAATAAAGCTGGCTTAGGGTTTTCGATATCAATAGCTGTCGCGTGATTTTGTTTCGACAATTTGTTGCCGTTGTCATCCATCGCCAATGGTAAATGCAAGTAGCTAACTTCAGGTTGTCCAAGGATTTGGTACAAACTGATTTGGCGTCCTGTTGGTTCAATCAGGTCTGCACCTCGAACCACTTCAGTAACCCCTTGGTCGATGTCGTCCAATACTACCGCAAGATTATAAGCAAATAATCCATCTCGACGTTTAATAATGAAATCTTCATTAACCAATTGCTCTGGAATCTCAATCATTCCATGTTTCTGATCGAGGAAGCGGGCAACAGGCTTGGTCATTTTTAGGCGAATCGCGCCTTCTTTCAAGTTTTTATCTCGGCAAGTTCCCGGATAAAAGCCACCGTGCTCTTTAATTTGCTTGCGAGTGCATTGGCAATAATAGGCGTCACCGTTGTCGAGCCAAGCGTCGATCTGCGCTTGGTAAAGGCCATGACGCTCGCTTTGATACACCACTTCTCCATCCCAATGCAACTGGTAAGCTTTAAGCGCTTCTAGAATCAGTTGCGAAGCGCCGGGCATTTCTCTTGGTGGATCAAGATCTTCAATGCGTACTAACCAAATTCCGTTGTTTGCTTTGGCTTGAAAATAACTGCCAAGCGCAGCAATCAATGAGCCAAAGTGTAATGGGCCAGAAGGGGATGGGGCAAATCGACCTACGTAGCGTGCCATGGGTGTATCTCGAATTTATTAGATGTACAGTTTAGTCATCGTAAGTAACGCTTCAGCTGGGTTTTGTAAACACGAAGTGGCAATAGCGTTTTGCCTGTGGTGAGTGTTTGTGGTTCTGAGCGCTTACGGGACTGATATTAGCCAAAACAAAAAGGGAGCCTTAGCTCCCTTCAGTAATCAAATGCGTGGTGATTAACCTTGCATCTGCTTCTCTTTGATTTCTGCAAGTGTTTTACAGTCAATACAAAGGTCTGCAGTTGGACGTGCTTCAAGGCGACGAACGCCAATCTCAACGCCACAAGACTCACAGAAACCAAAATCATCTTCTTTGATTTTGTCTAATGTTTTTTCAATCTTCTTGATCAAACGGCGCTCACGGTCACGATTACGCAGTTCTAGGCTGAACTCTTCCTCTTGAGAGGCGCGGTCAACTGGATCTGGGAAGTTTGCTGCTTCGTCCTGCATGTGGTGAACGGTACGATCTACTTCAGCTCGTAGTTGGTCACGCCAAGCTGTTAAGATTTTCGTAAAGTGTTCAACCTGCGCTGGTGACATGTATTCTTCACCAGGCTTCTCCTGATATGGCTCCACGCCGGCAATGGCTAGGATGCCGATCGTTTTCTTCTTTGCTTCTGGCATACAGCATCTCCTACTTACACCTAGTCAACTGCTACGCAGTCAATTTAAGGCGGGTATCTATAGCAAAAAGAGGCGGTGCAAGCAAACACTGAATCGCAAAGTTGTCGTCAATGTGAAGACGACATCATTTTTTCTCTTAATTGATAAAATCAATAGCGGAAATTAGCTTCATTTCAGTATTGCTCAGTTCGGCTTTATAGCAGAGAACTTCTACTCCGGCGTCTTGTGCTTGTTTGAGTAATAGTGAATATTTCGCGTCTATATGGTGTGCCGCGGATACTTTTTCAATACCTGAATGTAAAACAGTGAATAAAAGTATGGCTCTACTTCCATTTTGTGCCATTTCTGTGAGCTCTCTCAGGTGCTTTTGACCACGAGTCGTGACGGCATCTGGGAAGTATCCTTGTCCAGCTGAGCCTGTCTCATCAAGAAGAGTGACGCTTTTCACTTCTATATAGCATTTTGGCTTGTCGCTTGCGCTGAGCAAGATATCAATTCGACTATTTTCATTGCCATATTTCACTTCAGTTTGAAGTGTGTCATATCCGCAAAGCTCTGAAATGACATTATTTTCAATAGCCTCAACGGCTAATTGGTTGGCGCGGGCAGTATTGATACAAATACGATGCCCTTGCGCGGTTTCACTTAGCTCCCAGCTGTTGGGGTATTTGCGTTTTGGGTTGTCGGACGTTGAAAACCAAACTTTATTACCGGGTGTCGCGCAACCTGTCATCGCACCGGTGTTCGCACAGTGGATGGTGCGCAGCTCACCATTATCAAATTCGATATCAGCAAGGAAGCGTTTGTAGCGTTTAAGTAGAGTGGCTGACTCTAAAGCGGGTTTGAATTGCATTTGCTTATTTAGACGGGAATGTTTTTATGTACAATGTTGCCACCATTACACCACAAGGTATTTCCTTTGTCACAATTGCCGATTGAAGCCGTGATGCCCCAGCTACTTACGGCGGTCAAACATCAACATCAGGTTATTTTAAAAGCCGCGCCTGGTGCGGGTAAATCGACGTACTTCCCTTTACAACTTATCCAGAACCAAGTGGTGACTGGGAAAGTCATCATGCTTGAACCAAGACGATTAGCCGCGCGCAATATCGCGAGATATTTGGCCGAGCAACTGGGCGAGCAAGTTGGACAGCGAGTGGGGTATCGCGTTCGTGGCGAGACAAAGGTAAGTGCTTCTACTCAGTTAGAAATTGTGACTGAAGGGGTCATGACTCGCATGATCCAAAATGACCCTGAGCTAGATGGCGTCGATTTGCTGATTTTTGATGAGTTCCATGAGCGCAGTATTCATGCCGATACGGCTTTGGCGCTTAGCTTGGAAGTTCAAGAAGCATTGCGAGACGATCTTAAGCTGGTGGTGATGTCGGCAACGTTGGATCAAGAAGCGTTGCAATCCTTACTGCCGGAAGCTTGTTATATTGAATCTGAAGGGCGCAGCTTTGCCGTGGAAACTCGCTATGTTCCGCTTACTGCCAACGATCATCTTTCAACGGTAATGGCAAAAAATATAGAGAGTTTGATGAATAAAGAGTCAGGCTCTCTGCTTGCGTTTCTTCCCGGTGTGGCGGCCATTAAGCAAGTGCAAGAGCGTTTATCGCACTTACCGGACGATGTTGAAGTATGCCCGTTGTATGGTCAGTTGAGCTTTACTGAGCAACAGAAAGCCATCTCTCCTGCAGAAAAAGGTAAGCGCAAAGTCGTATTGGCAACCAACATTGCGGAAACCTCTCTGACAATTGAAGGCATTCGCCTTGTGGTGGATTCTGGTTTGGAGCGCGTTGCGCGTTTTGACTTGAAAAATGGCCTTACACGATTGGAGCAAACGCGTATTGCTCAATCGTCAGCCATCCAGCGAGCTGGTCGTGCTGGGCGAATTGAAGAGGGGATTTGCGTTCGCCTCTATTCAGAAAGCCAACTCAAGCAACAGCCACAAGTGCCACAACCTGAGATTTTGCATTCCGATCTTGCGAGCTTGGTAATGGAGCTGGCGTTTTGGGGGACGACCGATATTCATGAGCTAAAATGGCTCGATATTCCTTCTGCTGCCGCGCTGCAACAAGCTAAGCAGTTGTTGTTTTCATTAGGGCTTATTACCGAGCAAGGACAACTGACTGCGGAAGGAAAGCAGGCTCATGACTTGGGCGTAGAACCTCGCGCGGCAGCGATGTTAATTAAATCGCAATCCCACAGCGATAAGATGGTAAATGTCGCTTTGGCGGCGGTCGCCCTAATTGAAGAGCCAGAGCGTAATGTAACGAATATCGCACATAGCTTGCATCGTTGGTTGTCCGGTTCTCATCCGAAAAAATCGTTGTTATTGAAGCGCGCACAATCTCTTGCGCATAAACTCGATACCATGTTTAGCCTTCGAGAAGTGGATGAAGATGTATTGCCGTTGGTGTTGAGCTTGGCGTTTCCCGATAGGATCGCTCAGCAACGCACCAATCAATTTGGTCGCTTTGCACTAGCGAATGGTCATGGTGCAGAATGTCGTCCTGACGATATGTTAGGCGGCTGTGAGTACTTGGTCGCGATTGATCTGATGCGGTCTCATTCCAATTCGAGCCAAATACATTTAGCGTGTGAATTGGACGTCAATATATTGCAAACGACTTTTGATTCGCTATTTTCTACTGAAGAAGTAGTGGATTGGGATGAAAAGAAAGGGCGTTTAGTGGCCGAGAAACAACGAAAACTCGGTCAATTGGTGATTGAAAGGGTGTCATTACCTAATCCGGGTAAAGAAAAAATGACACAAGCTTTACTCACTTATGTCCGCCGTCAGGGCTTAAGCAATCTAAACTGGACGCCGGCAGCGGAAAGCCTGCTTGAACGTATTCGCTGTGCGGTGGATTGGTTACCTGAGCAAGCATGGCCAATGTTTGATGAAGCCAGTTTGTTGGATTCATTAGACGAATGGTTAGAACCGTACATGACGTCGGTCGCTTCGGTGAAAGATCTGAGCAAGATAAACTTGGTCGAAGCGCTTAATGCTCGATTAGGCTGGCCACTCAATCAACACTTGGATGAATGGTTGCCAGAACATTATCAGTTACCGACTGGGACTAAAAAGCGCATTCGCTATCAACATGGGCATGAGCCCGTATTGTCAGTGCGAATGCAAGAAGTGTTTGGGGAAAGTACGTCGCCAACGGTGGCCCTTGGCCGCAAGCGTTTGGTGCTTGAACTACTTTCTCCCGCACAACGTCCACTGCAAGTGACGTCAGACTTGGCGGCTTTCTGGAATGGAAGCTACAAAGACGTTCAAAAAGAGATGAAAGGGCGCTACCCAAAACACGTTTGGCCAGATGACCCGGCAAACCACGTAGCGACAACGAAAACGAAAAGACAATTGAATAATGACTGACAGTAAGAAGCCAAGCGCTAAGAAAGCGCCTGCGAAGAAAAGTACAGCCAGCAAAGGCACCACAAAACGCCCTCGTCGCACGCCGAGTAAAAAGCCAACCAACGAGAAACGTTCTTGGCTCAAAGTGTTGTGGTCTTTCAGCTGGAAAGCCGGCGTTGCTCTTGCCGCGGTGTTGCTGTTTGTTGGTATTTACCTAGATAGTGTGGTTAAAGAACGCTTTGATGGGCAGCTATTCGAATTGCCTACCGTTGTGTACGCGCGCATTTTGAACCTCAATCCAGGTGAAAATATTACCATTCAAGAGCTTCGCAACGAATTAGATGTACTGAACTACCGCAAGGTAAGTCAGCCTCGTTACCCTGGTGAGTATTCTTCTTCTTCGACTCGTGTTGAACTGATCCGCCGTCCTTTTGAATTTGCTGATGGCCCAGAACCGGATCGCCACGTCATGCTGCATTTCTCAGACAGCGGTTTGCAGCGTATTCAATCTTTAGAATCAAAAGGCGATCTAGGCTACTTGCGCCTTGAGCCAAAGATGCTGGGGATGCTTGAAAAAGATCGTGATGAGCAACGTCTGTTCTTACGTCGTGACCAGTTCCCTGAAATTTTAGTTGATGCCTTGTTGGCGACAGAAGACAGAGACTTCTATCAGCATGATGGTGTTTCACCATTGGCTATTGCCCGTGCTTTAGTGGCGAACATTAAAGCGGGTCGCACCGTTCAAGGTGGCAGTACCTTAACGCAGCAGCTAGCGAAAAACTTATTTCTAACCCGTGATAAAACGCTGTGGCGTAAGGTGCGCGAAGCTTATATTGCGCTTATTCTTGACTACCGTTACAGCAAAGACCGCATTTTAGAAGCCTACCTCAATGAAGTGTATTTGGGCCAAAGCGGCGGCGAAGCGATCCACGGTTTTGGCTTAGCATCACGCTACTACTTTGGGCAGCCAATCCAAGAGTTGCGAATTGATCAACTTGCGATGCTGGTGGGCATGGTGAAAGGACCGTCGTATTACAATCCTGTTCGCTATCCTGAGCGCACTAAAGAGCGTCGAGACTTGGTGCTTCGATTGCTGATGCAACAAAACATGCTCACATCGCAGCAATATGAACAAGCTGTGAGTCGACCTCTTGATACACAAAGCAAACCACGTATTGCGAGCCGTCAGCCTGCATACTTCCAGCAATTGAATATCGAGCTGAAAGAGAAGGTCGGTGATCGCTTCAAGGCTGAAACTGGTCTGCGCGTGTTTACGTCTCTTGATCCTGTCTCTCAAAGTAAAATGGAGCAGGCGATCGCGAAGAAAATACCGGATTTAGCGAAGCGAGGCGGTAAAGAACTCGAAGCTGCTGCCGTGGCTGTTGATCGCCACAGTGGTGAAATTCGTGCCATGGTTGGTGGTAAACGCGTGGGTTATGAAGGCTTTAACCGTGCGCTTAATGCTAGTCGTCCAATTGGTTCGTTGGTCAAGCCGGCAATTTACCTGACCGCGCTTGAACAGCCAGACAAATACAATTTGGGGACGACGCTGCACGACACCCCTCTAAGTTTGAAAGGTAGCAAAGGCTCGGTATGGACTCCGCGTAACTACGACCGTAAATATCGTGGTGATGTGCCACTTTACCTTGCGCTTGCGAAGTCATTGAATGTACCAACGGTAAGGTTGGGGATGGAGCTTGGTATTCCTGAAGTATCTGGCACACTTGAGCGCTTAGGCGTCAACAAAGATGAGATTCGTCCTGTGCCTTCTATGTTCTTGGGCTCGTTTTCATTGACGCCATTTGAAGTGGCGCAAATGTACCAAACACTGACTAACTCGGGTAAACGCGCTAAGCTGACCGCGCTCCGTTCTGTCATCGATATGGACGGTAACGTGCTTTATCAATCGTTGCCTCGTTCCTCTCGCGCGGTTGATGAGCAAGCGGCTTGGCTAACGACTTACGCGATGAAACAAGGTGTCGCACAAGGTACGGGCCGCTACCTTCAAAGCCAATTCGCTTGGGCTGCGTTGGCGGGTAAAACGGGCACCAGTAACGATACTCGTGATAGCTGGTTTGTCGGGATTGATGGTCGTGAAGTGACGACCATTTGGCTAGGCCGTGATGATAACAAGCCAATCAACCTTACGGGCTCAAGCGGTGCATTGCGTGTTTACGCGGAATACTTGGCGCAGCGAATTCCTGAGCGTTTGGATCTGCCTTGGCCTAAAGAAGTGACGACGCTTGGCTTTAAACCGACCTCCAACGGTGGTTTAGAGATGAATTGCCGCAGCGATTACAAACTTCCAGTATGGGATAAAACGGGTCAAATCAAACAACAGTGTGAGAAAAAATCTAACTGGTTGAATAGTTTGTTTGATTGGTAGGATCTCCAAATCAACAACATGGACTTGTTTCACTGGTCAATTCTTAGTACATATTAGTGATCAAGTATTCAGTAAAGGAAGAAGTGGATGTTCAAAACGCTGTCATCAAGCCCGATGTCGCGCTATTTCGCGTTGTGGGTAAGTTTGTTTTTGATAGCCACTCCTTCTGTTGCTCAAGTCAAAAATGAGGATACTCCGACTCGTCCTAAAGTCGCGGTTGTTCTCGCTGGTGGCGGCGCAAAAGGTGCTGCCCACATTGGTGTCCTCAAGGCTCTAGAAGAAATGCACATTCCTGTCGATATCATCACAGGGACAAGCATGGGAGCTTATGTTGGCGGCTTGTACGCGACAGGCATGAGCGCCGATGAAATCGAAAGTTTTATCTATTCTGTTGATTGGAACAGTGGTTATCGTGATCGCGTCGATCGCAGTCAGCGTCGCGTTCGTGACAAAGAATATGAAGACCGCTATCAAATCACGACCGATCTTGGTTTGCGGTTCGGCGAGGTTCGTGCTCCAACTGGTGTGGTTCAAGGGCAAAACATGTTGCGTGTCTTGCGCGAGACTACAGGCAACCTCGGACGTTTTGACTCCTTTGATGAGCTTGCCATTCCTTACCGTTCCGTTGCGACAGATATTTTAGAACTGGACGAAGTGGTGATCGGCAACGGTTATTTAGTTGATGCCATGATGGCCAGTATGTCTGTACCCGGCGCACTCCCTCCGTATAAGTTAAATGGCCACATGCTTGTTGACGGTGGCGTGGTCAACAACATGCCAGTGGATGTTGCGCGTGCGATGGGCGCGGATGTGGTTATCGCGGTAGACATCAGTACCGACTACAAAACCGAAGATGATTTTACTGGGCTGTTTACCGTTGCAGACCAACTCTCCAACTATCTGGTGCGTCGCAGTACCCAGCAGCAAGTCGAAACCCTGCAAGAACACGATGTTTACATTCGTCCCAATGTCGGCCAAATGGAAACCGTCGAGTTCGACAAAATGCCTTGGGCTTTTCAATCTGGTTATGACATCACCAAAGAAATGGAGTCGAAGCTAGCGGGACTGCGTTTATCAAACGCGGAGTATCAAAAGTACATCGACCATAAGCAGGAAGTTCGCAAAAAGCTTGTTTATGGTGACGATCGCGTAGTGGATGAGATTGTGATTGTAAACAATACCCACTATAGCGATGTTTTGTTGACCAACCGTTTGGAACTGGAAACTGGCCGTAAAATCGAAACGGCTGAAATCGAAAAAGCGGTAGAAAACCTCTATGCATTGGACCGATTTGAGTTAATTACTTATCACTTTGAAGAAGTCGATGGTTCGAATTTATTGGTGTTTGACGTTAACGAAAAATCTTGGGGCCCAAACTACCTCAACTTCCGTTTCTTCCTTGAAGATGACTTTGATACCGACAGCCAATACGGCATAGGGATGTCGACTAACTTTACCAACTTAAACTCGCACGGTGCTGAAATGGCACTCAACGTTGAGATGGGCACAGATAAGCTCATTGAGGCGGAGCTGTATTCTCCGGTTCTGTCTAGCCAAGAGTTTTTTGTTGCTGGTAAGTTGGCGTACAGCAGTGAAGGGCGAAACTTGCCGGTCAGTGATGATGACTCGAGTTTAAGTTCGGTGAACGATTTTTTGCCAGTGTCTTATACCGAGTTTGTTTCCGAGATAGCGATTGGCATTCAGCCTACGTTGTGGCAAGAGTTGAGATTGGGCGGTCGATACTCTTCGGGTAGCATTGAGTTATCGACATTGGCGTCTGTAGGCAATTTAGATTTTGAGCGAAGAGGCTTGTTTGCCAATTACCGCTTAGACACCCTCGATGATTTTGCTTTTCCTACGCGAGGTTTGTTGGTCGACCTAGAATATTTGGTTTCTCACGATACCAGCCCTGAAGAGATAGGTCAGTCCAAGCCTAAAGATATTGTGGAAGATACAGTGTATGAAATTGACGCTCGATTTAAGGGGGCAATGAGCTATCAGCGTCATACTTTAGTCGGACAAGCAGAATATAGCTTTGTGCAAAGTAAAAACTCGTCGATAACGCTGGACCCTCGTGAGTTAGGGGGCTTTTTGCATTTGTCAGGCATACCGAGAAACAGCTTGATTGGGCAAAACTTATTCTTCAGCAGTTTGGTATATCGCTACAAATGGTTCGACAATGATTTTGGATTGTTTGAAGCGCCAGTTTATGTAGGCGCGTCGCTAGAACATGGCGGTACATGGTCAGACAACGATCTGAAATTGAATGAAGCACCATTGTATAACGCCGCATCAATTTTCTTTGGTGTGGACTCGCCAATTGGACCTATTATGTTGGCATACGGTCGTACGGAACAGGATATGGAAGCTGTGTATTTGATCGTAGGAACGTCGTTTAAATAATCGGGTTGTAGAAAGCAAAACCTTGGCATATTTGGTCAAAATTAGCAGGACTTTAGTCGTAAGTTGCTATGTTGGTCAAAATGATAAGATTTTAATTTAAGGTTAAATTTGCTATTCTTTTGCCCACAGTTTGGCCTCTACGGCGCTGTTTCTCAATCAGAATTGAATGAAAACAAGGGCAATGGAGAGCCAAGTTTCCAAGGATGTTCACTCCTTTACTTTAACAATAGTAATAATAGAGGAGGAACCGCAATGAGAGGAAAAAGTCGTGCTTGAAGCCTACCGTAAACACGTCGAAGAGCGTGCTGCCGAAGGAGTTGTTCCTAAACCGCTAGACGCAGAGCAAGTTGCTGGACTTGTAGAACTTCTGAAAAATCCCCCGCAAGGTGAAGAAGAGTTCATTCTTGACCTACTAGAAAACCGTATTCCACCAGGTGTAGATGAAGCTGCTTATGTTAAAGCTGGTTTCCTGACTGCAGTAGCAAAAGGTGAAGTGTCTTCACCGCTTGTAAGCCGAGAAAAAGCGGCTGAGCTACTGGGTACAATGCAAGGCGGTTACAACATTGCACCGTTAGTTGAGCTACTAGACGATGAAGCTTTGGCTGAAATCGCTGTGAAAGCTCTGTCTCATACGCTACTGATGTTTGATGCTTTCTATGATGTAGAAGAGAAAGCGAAAGCAGGCAATGCTCATGCACAAAAAGTGCTTCAATCTTGGGCGGATGCTGAATGGTTCCTATCTAAGCCTAAGCTTGAAGAAAAAATCACGCTGACTGTCTTTAAAGTGACAGGTGAAACGAACACGGACGATCTTTCTCCAGCTCCTGATGCATGGTCTCGCCCTGATATTCCAGTACACGCACTTGCGATGCTGAAAAACGAACGTGAGGGTATTAACCCTGACCAGCCAGGCACCATCGGTCCAATCAAACAAATCGAAGAGCTAAAATCAAAAGGTCACCAGCTAGTGTACGTTGGTGATGTTGTTGGTACTGGTTCTTCTCGTAAATCTGCAACTAACTCAGTGCTATGGTTCATGGGCGATGATATCCCTTACGTACCTAACAAACGCGCTGGTGGTTACGTGCTTGGCGGTAAAATTGCACCTATCTTCTTCAACACAATGGAAGATGCGGGCGCGCTGCCTATCGAAGTTGATGTAACGAAGTTGAATATGGGCGACGTTATCGACGTTTACCCATACGAAGGCAAAGTATGTAACCACGAAACAGGTGAAGTACTTGCTGAGTTTTCTCTAAAAACAGACGTGCTGATTGATGAAGTACGTGCTGGCGGTCGTATCCCATTGATCATCGGTCGTGGTTTAACAGATAAAGCGCGCCAAGCTCTAGGTCTTGAGTCTTCTGATGTATTCCGTAAACCTGGTGAAGTCGCTGATTCTGGCAAGGGTTACACGCTTGCACAGAAAATGGTTGGTAAAGCATGTGGTGTAGCAGGTGTTCGTCCGGGCACTTACTGTGAGCCTAAGATGACAACCGTAGGTTCTCAAGATACAACGGGTCCTATGACGCGTGATGAGCTTAAAGACCTTGCGTGTCTTGGCTTCTCAGCAGACCTAGTTATGCAGTCGTTCTGTCACACATCTGCGTACCCTAAACCAGTTGACGTGAATACTCACCATACACTTCCTGATTTCATCATGAACCGTGGCGGTGTTTCTCTACGTCCAGGCGATGGCATTATCCACTCGTGGCTAAACCGTATGCTACTGCCAGATACTGTCGGTACTGGTGGCGACTCGCATACTCGTTTCCCGCTAGGTATTTCATTCCCAGCTGGTTCTGGTCTGGTTGCATTCGCAGCGGCAACAGGCGTTATGCCATTGGATATGCCTGAATCAATTTTGGTTCGCTTTAAAGGCAAGATGCAACCGGGTATCACACTTCGTGACCTAGTTCATGCCATCCCTTACTACGCGATTCAACAAGGTCTACTGACTGTTGAAAAAGCCGGTAAAGTGAATGAATTCTCTGGCCGTATCCTTGAGATTGAAGGTCTAGAAACACTAACGGTTGAGCAAGCATTCGAACTGTCTGATGCGTCAGCTGAGCGTTCTGCTGCGGGTTGTACCGTTAAGCTATCTCAAGAATCAATCGAAGAGTACCTAAACTCGAACATCGTGATGCTTAAGTGGATGATCTCGGAAGGCTACGGTGACCGCCGTACAATCGAGCGTCGTATCACTGCGATGGAAGAGTGGTTGGCGAAACCTGAATTGATGTCAGCGGATTCAGATGCGGAATACGCGCATGTGATTGAAATCGACATGGCCGAAATCCATGAGCCAGTACTGTGTGCACCAAACGATCCAGATGATGCTCGTTTGCTATCTGAAGTACAAGGCACTGCGATTGATGAAGTGTTCATCGGTTCTTGTATGACGAACATTGGTCACTTCCGTGCTGCAGGTAAATTGCTTGATAAGTTCAATGGTCAGTTAGCGACGCGCCTTTGGGTAGCGCCACCAACGAAGATGGATAAAGACCAACTGACAGAAGAAGGCTACTACGGCATCTTCGGACGTGCAGGGGTTCGTATTGAAACTCCAGGATGTTCACTATGTATGGGCAACCAAGCACGCGTTGCTGACAAATCGACAGTCATGTCTACGTCTACGCGTAACTTCCCGAACCGTCTAGGTACTGGCGCGAATGTCTACCTATCTTCTGCGGAGTTAGCAGCAGTAGGTGCAATCCTAGGTAAGATTCCAACCAAAGAAGAATACCTAGAATACGCGAAGCAAATCGACGCAACGGCAACAGATACTTACCGCTACTTGAACTTCCATAAAATGGAACAGTACACCAAGAAAGCTGATGAAGTTATCTTCCAAGAGCCAGCATAAGTAAAGCTAAACGACGAAAAGCACCTCACTTGAGGTGCTTTTTTTATGGACGTAATTCGTTATACTCCGCACCAAATTGATACGAAAAGGCAACCTCGATGGAATTTGAATTCATCCGTAATACGTTGATGGGCGAGTACTACGTAAAATGCAGCATGGGGCATGAGATCGTAGGGCGCTGGTTACAAGAAGAAATCGGGAAAGATCCAACGAAGATTGCTCAAGTAGAAGCCTTAATTGATAAGGCGTTTTCTCTTCCTTCTCAAGAGCATACTTTAACAGGCACTGAGATCAGCTTGATGATTCAAGGGGATGAAGTTCTGGTGCAGGAGAACGCTCTATCGCACGATTACGATGTAGAGATGGAAAGTGAGTTCGATTTCTATGATGCAGAGAGTACAGCAAGCTGCGGCATTGAAGACTTTGTTGCACTGATTGAGCAATGGAAAGACTTTTTGAACATTTAATGCACAGTTTTGGGTAATCCCATCGGGATTGCTTTATATTTGTGAAAAAGGCGCACCATATCGGTGCGCCTTTTTTGTTTATAAACCTGTAAGTTACTATAAATACACTTAATTCAATAACTTAAAAACTTGGCACGCAGATTGGATTATTAGAAGTGTTTCAGGATGAAAGCTTCGGAGAGAATTGCATGAAAATAATCAACGCCATTATTAAACCGTTTAAGTTAGACGATGTTCGCGAAGCATTGGCTGATGTCGGTATCGAAGGGATGACAGTATCAGAGGTGAAAGGCTTTGGTCGCCAGAAGGGTCACACTGAGTTGTACCGCGGTGCGGAATACCAAGTGGACTTTCTACCGAAGGTTAAAATAGAAATTGCGACACATGCAGACAATGTTGATCGCGTCGTAGAGGCGATCACAAAAGCGGCGCAGACCGGAAAAATTGGCGACGGTAAGATTTTTGTGTACGACCTGAACCAAGCGGTGCGCATCCGTACGGGTGAAATGGACGCAGAAGCACTTTAAGTATTCAAGGGATTGGAGACACTATTATGGAATTAGCAACAACAGTAACCGAGTTACGTTACGCACTCGACACCTTTTTCTTCCTCATTTCCGGTGCGTTGGTAATGTGGATGGCAGCAGGTTTTGCCATGTTAGAAGCGGGTCTAGTGCGTTCTAAGAACACAACTGAGATTCTAACCAAAAACTTTTGTTTGTACGCGATAGCGTGTACCACTTACCTTGTTATTGGTTACAACATTATGTACGTCGATAACGGAGAAGGCGGTTGGTTACCATCGTTCGGTGGGTTGATTGGTACCCAGGGTGAAGGCGCAGACCATTCTCTTGAATCCGACTTTTTCTTCCAAGTGGTATTTGTTGCAACAGCGATGTCTGTTGTTTCGGGGGCCGTTGCAGAGCGCATGAAGCTTTGGTCATTCTTGCTGTTCTCAGCTGTTTTGACCGCGTTCATTTACCCAATGGAAGGGTACTGGACATGGGGCGGTGGCTTCTTATCTGAAGCTGGCTTTAGCGACTTCGCGGGTTCAGGTATTGTTCATATGGCAGGTGCATCTGCGGCGCTCGCTGGTGTGTTACTGCTTGGTGCTCGTAAAGGTAAATACGGTAAAAACGGTGAAATCTACCCAATTCCTGGCTCGAACATGCCATTAGCAACACTGGGTACGTTTATTCTTTGGTTCGGCTGGTTTGGCTTCAATGGCGGTTCTCAATTGATGGTTTCAGACTTTGAAAACGCAACGGCGGTTGGTCAAATCTTCCTTAACACGAACGCGGCTGCGGCTGCGGGATCGATTGCTGCATTGTTTGTGTGTAAAACCACTTGGGGTAAAGCAGATTTAACCATGATCCTTAACGGTGCGCTGGCTGGTTTGGTCGCTATCACGGCAGACCCACTGTCACCATCACCTTTGTATGCTGTAGCAATCGGTGCGGTATCGGGTGCGCTAGTGGTATTTAGCATCATCGGTCTCGATAAACTGAAGATTGACGATCCTGTAGGTGCAATTTCAGTTCATGGTGTTTGTGGTTTCTTCGGTCTAATGGTTGTTCCTCTAAGCAACGGTGAAGCAACGTTTGGTGCGCAGCTTCTTGGTGCCGCAGTGATCTTTGCTTGGGTATTTGGTGCAAGCCTAGTGGTTTGGGCGATTCTTAAAGCTACGGTTGGTATTCGAGTTACGGAAGAGGAAGAAATGGAAGGTATGGACATGCACGATTGTGGTGTTGGTGCTTACCCTGAATTCGTAACTGTGAAGTAAATATGCCTTGTAATAAATAGTTACATTCTCGGTATGTAAAAACCTGCTCCGATGAGCAGGTTTTTTTATTTTGGTCGTTGTTTTCTTATTGAACATACATATAATAACGCAACTGATAAACGTTATCATTAGCATGGTAAAGGATTAAACAATGAAAAAACTGCTAACTCTTTCAGCACTGACTTGCGCAACTCTAGCTCCAACAGCAATGGCAGCTGAAGAAGTGAACGTCTACTCTTACCGTCAACCTTTTCTAGTTGAACCAATGTTCAACGAGTTCACTAAAGAAACTGGCATCAAAGTAAACGTTAAATTTGCGAAGGAAGGTCTAGCAGAGAAACTAGCTCAGGAAGGCGAATACAGCCCAGCGGACGTTGTCCTGACTACTGATATCAGCCGTCTAGCAGAACTGACAAACAAAGGTCTAGTTCAGAAAGTTGATAGCAAGATCATTGAAGAAAATGTACCAGCTCAGTACCAAGACAAAGAGAATGAGTGGTTTGCACTTACGCTACGTACTCGCAGTGTTTACTCTTCTCGCGACCGTGTTGGCAAACTAGGTGCGGACTTTAACTATGCTGATCTAGCCAAACCAGAATACAAAGGTAAGATTTGTACTCGCAGCGGCAAGCACCCATACAACGTATCTCTTGTTTCTTCGATGATCGCTCACTACGGCGAAGCAGAAACGAAAGAATGGTTGGAAGGCGTAAAAGCGAACCTTGCTCGTAAACCTCAAGGTAACGACCGTGCACAAGTAAAAGCGATCAAAGAAGGTCTATGTGATGTTTCTTTGGGTAACAGCTACTACCTAGGCAAAATGGTTAACGACAAAGAGCAAAAAGCTTGGGCTGATGCGGTTTACATCAACTTCCCGAATCAAGAAACAACAGGCACGCACGTGAACATCTCTGGTATGGCGATGGCGAAATACGCTCCAAACCGAGATAACGCGCTTAAGCTAATGGAGTTCTTGACTGGCGAAACCGCTCAGAAGATGTACGCAGAAGTGAACTACGAGTACCCAGTAAAAGAAGGCGTTAAGCGTTCTGAACTTGTGGAATCTTGGGGCGACTTTAAAGCAGACACGCTTTCTCTAGATGATATCGCTTCTCACCATGAAGCAGCGATTAAGCTACTAGATGAAGTGAAATTTGACCTTTAATTCCTTGTGGGGGTATAACTATACCCCCATTTGATTAAAGGATATGAGATGTATTTGCACCAGCATTTGTATTTCATAAAGCCTTGCAGTAATTAGGCAATGAAAGATAGACATTCTCTATGGAAAACCAGTAGTGGAGCGATAACTCTGTTACTGGTTTTGCCGATCTTAGCGATCTTCTACACCGCAATTGGTGAAACGGATAACCTGTTTACACATTTGATGTCGACGGTGATGCCAACCTATATCTATAACACCGTCGTCTTAACGATTGGGGTTATGGGCCTGTCTCTTATTTTCGGTATTCCAAGTGCTTGGTTAATGGCAATGTGTAAGTTGCCAACGGAAAAGTGGTTACAGTGGGCGCTTGTATTGCCATTGGCAATGCCGGGTTACATTATTGGCTACATATTTACGGATTGGTTCGACTTTGCTGGCCCAATTCAAATATTCCTGCGTGATGTCACCGGGTGGGGACCTGGCGAGTATTGGTTCCCTGATATTCGAACCTTACCGGGGGCGACCTTTGTCCTGTCTCTGGTGTTATACCCATACGTGTATCTACTGTGTCGCGCGGCGTTTATGGAACAAAATGTTTCACTGCTGCAAAGTGCCCGTTTGCTGAAATGCTCACCTTGGGAGAGCTTTTGGCGTATTTCGATGCCTTTAGTGCGACCTTCTATTGCCGTGGGTTTGTCGCTGGTGGCAATGGAAACCATCGGGGACTTCGGCACCGTCAGCTATTTCGCCGTTAACACATTAACGACAGCGGTTTACGATACGTGGCTTGGTTATTCTAACCTTAACGCGGCCGCTAAAATTTCCGCAATTATGCTGTTGATTGTTGTGCTGCTACTCAGTACAGAACGCTATAGCCGCAGAAAGCAGAAATTATTCCAAAGCCAATTCAACAGCCATGAAGATTTTCGTTACGAGTTAAGCGGCTGGAAAAAATGGGCGGCACTGGTGTGGTGTTGGGGACTGGTTGCTGTGGCGTTCATTTTGCCATTACTTCAGTTGATCGATTACTCAATTACTTACTTTGAGCAAAGCTGGACACCAGAATTCCGTGAGTACGCGTGGAACAGTCTTGTTGTGTCTGTCATTGCTGCGATCATCGGCGTGGCTGTTGCTCTTATTGTTAACTTTACCCACCGAGTCAATGGCAAACGTGAAAGCCTTGCTTTTATGCGTCTTTCCTCAATGGGCTACGCAGTACCTGGAACGGTATTGGCGATTGGCGTGATGGTTGCCGTGCTGTTTATGGACTATCGCGTAAACGATATTGCGAAGGCGATGGAATGGGGTAGACCGGGGCTGATTTTCTCAGGCTCAATGTTTGCGTTGATCTTTGCGATGGTGGTGCGTTTCTCAGCTGTTGCGATTGGTAGTATCGAAAGTAATCTAAATAAAATTTCCCCATCGTTAGATATGGCGTCACGCACGATGGGATGTACGCCAAATACGATGCTGTGGCGAGTGCACTTTCCACTGGTAAAACGTGGTGCACTGATCGCGGCATTGTTGGTGTTTATTGAGTCGATGAAAGAGCTCAATGCCTCTCTGCTTCTGCGTCCATTCAATTTTGAAACACTGGCAACATACGTATATAACTTTGCCTCGGATGAGCATTTAGAATTGGCAGCTCTGCCTGCTGTATTGTTGGTTCTTGTTGGGTTGATCCCGCTTGTTGTTGTTAACCGTTCACTGGAGCAAAATCACTGATGAGCTGCGCACTATCAATTAAAAACCTAACTTGCCAATACGATGCTCAAACCGTTTTAGAGTCTTTGTCGCTAGAAGTGGAACAGGGGCAAATCGTTTGTCTTTTAGGGGCGAGTGGTTGTGGCAAAACGACATTGTTGAAAGCGATTGCTGGTTTGCTGCCTCTTACTTCTGGTCAAATGAGCTTAAATTGTCAGACGATTGATGATGGTGAAAATTGGTTGCCGCCAGAAGAGCGCAATATCGGAATGATCTTCCAAGATTATGCACTATTTCCTCATCTGACAGTTGCGCAAAATATAGCCTTTGGCTTGAAGCATCAATCTGCACAGGAAAAGCGCGCGAAAGTTGATGAAATGCTAGAACTCGTGCACCTTCAAGGTTACGCCGATCGTTATCCACATCAGCTTTCTGGTGGACAACAACAGCGCGTTGCGATTGCCCGTTCTCTGGCTTACAGCCCTGATTTACTGCTTTTGGATGAACCGTTTTCCAATATTGATACTCAGGTTCGTCACGAGTTAATCAGCGAGATCCGTAAGATTTTTAAGGCACAAGGCGTTACAGCGATTTTCGTGACTCACAGTCGTGAAGAAGCATTTGCGTTTGCCGACAAGATGGCGGTGATGAACCACGGTGTTATTGAGCAATACGGCACGGCTTCAGAACTCTACTACCAACCTTCGAGCAAGTTTGTTGCAGACTTCTTAGGTGGTGGTAGCTACCTAGCCGCAACGCGCATTTCAGATACGGAATACGAAACTCATATTGGTGTAGTTGAGGCGAGTGCGCAGCAAGAGATTCAAATGCAATCTGCTTGTTCATTACTACTGCGACCACAACATGTCCAAATTCAGTCGGATGAAGACAGTGCGGTCACTGTGCTTGAGCAGCACTTCATGGGTGATCATTGTCGTTATGTGATTGATGCTAATGGTGATCGTCTACTGGCTATCGCATCACAGCCGCTTCATATCGGTGAGCGTGTTGCTGTGAAGATCGAAACTCAAGGCGTGCTAGCGTTCGCTTAATGTCTCTGCATACGGGATTGCGAATCCATTCTCGATTTATAGATACAAAAAAGCCCGGCAGTGATGCCGGGCAAGTGCTCTTCTCCTGTTGATGATCGCCTTTTCCAGACAGCGTCGGCTCTCATCATTGTGCTCGAAGCGGGCACAAGGTCAGTTATAGAGACAAGAAGTCTTTAAACTGTTGAAGAACACGTTCCGCAGTGTCCTTATCTTGCATTTCTGCAAAAATACGTAGTAATGGCTCAGTACCAGAGAAGCGCGCGATGATCCAACCGCCGTTCTTGAAGTAGACTTTCGCGCCATCTTCGTAGCTGACTTTTTCAATATCGAACTCAAACTCAGGCAGTTGTTTTTCAACATATATCTTGTTGAATAGGACTTCTTTTTGCGCTGGTTTGAATTTGCAATCACCTTCTGCCATGTACGCGTAGCCGTACTTGCCATAGATTTCATCCAGTAGCTCAGACAGCTTTTTGCCCGTTACCGAGATCATTTCAACCAGTAAGCTTGATGCGAACACACCATCTTTACCTTTGATATGACCGCGAATAGTTAAACCACCAGAGCTTTCTCCACCAATCAGTGAGTCATCTGCTTCCATTTGCGAGCTGATGTGTTTGAAGCCCACTGGAACCTCAAAACATTTCTCACCGTGATCTTCGGCGATTTTGTCTAATAGGTGTGTTGTCGCGATGTTACGTACGACTGAGCCTTTCCAACCTTTGTATTTCAATAGGTAGTAATACAGAAGAATCAGCACTTCATTTGGATGAATGAAGTTGCCTTTCTCATCGATGATACCAAGACGGTCTGCATCGCCGTCAGTCCCAATACCGATGTCGTAGCCTTCTTGCTCGACAAGGTGCATCAAGCGGTACAGGGTCGCAGCACTTGGAGAAGGCATTAAACCGCCGAAGTCTGGGTTTTTTCCGTCGTTGATCACGTCTACTTCACAGCGGCCGTTGATTAGGACGGTTTGTAGTGCGTTTTTCGCGACACCAAACATCGGGTCAATCAGCACACGAAGGTTGGCTTTTTTGATTGCTTCAATGTCGATAAAGTCGATGATTGAATCAACAAACTCGTTCATCGGGTTGATGATTTCAATCAACTTGTCTTCAACCGCTTGATCAAAATCGACACTTTTCACATCTTGTGCGGTAAGTGTGGAAATTTGAGTTTCAATTTTCTCGGTAATGATTTCATCTGCATCACGACCACCTTCAATGAAGACTTTGATGCCATTGTAATCTGCAGGGTTATGCGATGCGGTGATGCACGCCGAGTAAGCACAGCCCATCTCTTTTGCTTTGAACATCACGATTGGTGTTGGAACAAACTTATCGATAAAGCTAACTACAATGCCATTTGCCGCTAAAACTTCGGCAAACCAACGGCCCGCTTTATCAGACAGAAAACGTCGGTCATAGCCAATGATAAAGCCACGATCTGCCACTGATTCTCTGTTAGTGATGTTTGCTACTGCCTGAGCAACCAAACGAACATTATCTTTAGTGAATTCTTCACCGATGAATGCGCGCCAACCGCCTGTACCAAATTTGATCATGATTCGAACCTCAATAAGGGCGGCAATACACCGCGCCTTAAAATTTTGCTAGCGAACCCAATGCACAAGCTAAAGAGCAAAAGTGCATTGGGGCATTTTTAAGCGATTAACCTAGTGTTACGATCACTTCGTTCACGGAGCCTTCCGCTTGAACTGGTACTGATGCGCCAGTGATAGCTTCGCCGTTCAGAGTGATAGATTTCACGCCTTTGCTGACTGAATCAGGGTTAACAACTTTGATGTTGTAAGTCGCGCCTAGCCACTGACGAGTGACTTCAAATCCAGGCCAGTTAGTTGGAATACATGGATCGATAGTGAGACCATCAAAACCTGTGCGCACACCAAGGATAAAGTTGGTCACTGCGAAGTAAGCCCAACCAGATGTGCCAGTTAGCCATGGGTGGTTTGCACGACCGTGATCTTGGTGGTCTCGACCCATAATGAACTGCACGTAGGAGTACGGTTCTGCGATACGTTTTTCGATGATGTCGTTTTGGTTGTATGGGTTGAGTGCATCGTAGAACTTCATCGCACGGTCACCGCGCCCCAATTTTGCTTCAGCAACCCAAGCCCATGGGTTTGGATGTGAGAAGATCGCACCGTTTTCTTTTACGCCTTGGTAAACGCGTGTTACAAAGCCGATATCATCATTTGGTGTTGCGAATGATGGTGAGTTCAGATGTAGGCCGTATTCAGAGAATAGATTCTCGTCGACTGCGTCCATTGCCTTTTCACCGCGCTCTTGAGATACCGCACCAGACAGCACCGCAAGAGTGTTTGACTCTAGGTGTACACGACCTTCTTTTTGTTGCGCTGTGCCAATCTTGTCGCCGTTTTTCGTTAGACCACGAATGTACCAGCCGCCTTCTTCGTCCCAAAGGTGTGTTTCACACGCTTCACGCACGTTTGCTGCCATCTCGGTGTATTTCTCAACGTCAGCTTCTTTGCCTAGATATTTTGCAAGGTCGATGAACTCTTGTAGCGCCCAGAAGTGTAGGAAAGACACCATTGAAGACTCGCCGCCACCTAGGTTTAGACAGTCGTTCCAGTCGGCACGTAGACCTTTACAGATGCCCGTTTGACCCACGTATTCAGCTGAGAAGTCTAGCGCAGCTTTCATGTGGTCATACACGGTTGCATCACCGCCATCCGCGTAAGGAATCACTTCGTCGAAGAAGCTGTGCTCACCGGTTTCCATCACGTATTTACAGATGGTTGGTACTAGCCATAGGTGATCATCAGAGCAAGTGTCTTCAATACCGTGGATCTTATCTTCATCGGATGGAGTAGGAACAACCGTTGGAGACTTAGATGGTTTAACATCTGCTTTTTCAGGATCGAACCAATCAGGATCGAATAGGTGTAGGCCGTAACCCGCTTTTACTTGACCACGCAGTAGATCAACGATGCGCTTACGAGTCATTTTCGGGTTCGCGTGAGGAACGGAAATTGCGTCTTGCGCCGTATCGCGGTAACCAAGACCAGTACGACCACCCACTTCGATGAACGAAGCAAAGCGAGACCAAACCACACATGTTTCTGCTTGGTATAGCGTCCAAGCATTGATCATGGTGTCTAGGCCTTCGTTTGGCGATTTCACTTGGAACTTGCCACAACGCTCATCCCAGTGTGCTTTGATGCCAGCAAATGCATTGTCGACTTCTGCAAGGTCTTGGTACTTAGCACGTAGACGCTCACCGTTGCCTTTACCGATACCTAGAATGTAAGCAAAGCGAACTTCTTCTCCTGGTTGGATAGTAAATTGCTTGTGCAGAGAGCCACAGTGGTTGTAACACGTTTGTGCGGTGTTAAAACACTTACCTTGTTCTACTGCTAGTGGGTTTGCTTCGTCGCGGTATAGACCTAGGAAGCTATCACGTTGACCGTCGTATGAATCTGGATCAAACGTTGACGCTAGGTAGTAGAAGCCTTCGAAATCGTTAGTGTTGTAGTACAGGTCGTATTCAATCACGCCTTCGTTGTATGACGTACCAGCAGAGTAGAGAGACATCTGGTGGTTTTGGTTATCAGATTGAATGTGGCTGAACGAGAACTCAACAAATGAGAATGCACTGATCGTACGCGGTTTGTCTGAGGTGTTCTTGATTACTACATCCCAAATTTCTGCATCTTCGCCTTTTGGTACAAAGAGCGTTTTGGTTGCGCTAATGCCGCTGTATTCACACTTGAATTTAGAGTACGACAAACCATGACGAACTTCGTAGTTCGCTTCGTCTAGGCTTTTGGCAACTGGTTGCCAAGAGATTGACCAGTAATCTCCCGTCTCATCATCACGTAGGTAAACGTAGTGTCCTGGGCGATCGAATGTCGCATTTGGACGGAACTTAGTAACACGGTTGTATTCTGGAGAGTTGTAGAACGAATAGCCACCTGCGTTATGCGAGATAACGGTACAGAATTTTTCTGTACCTAGGTAGTTGGTCCAAGGAGCAGGTACATCAGGGCGAGTAATGACGTATTCACGATTCTCGTTATCGAAATAGCCGTATTTCATTTGTGTATTTCCTTTTTACAAAGCTGCGTCTGCAGCCAAAATTTAAAAACTCTTCAAGCGTGATGCTTCTACATCAGCTCTGTATTACTTCCACGGTTTACGGTAATTCACTCCCTGCAAATCAAGCAGCGGTAGGTGTCCTTTCAAACGTGATAAATAGTCGGTCCAGTCTCGGTGTTGCTTGTCTGTCCAACATGCTTCTGCCATTGCGGTTAAGCGCGGGAAGACCATGTAGTCCATACGAGACTGGTTGTTGATGATTTCGCACCACAATGCTGTTTGAATGCCCCAAATGCGTTTACGTATTGGATCGTCGGCTGGCACTTCAGCGAGTGGTTCATAGTTGTAAGCTTTTTCTAGCGGCAATGGGTTAGCCCAATCCACGCCCGGTTCTTCTGGTGCGTAATCTTGGGTCATATCTAAGTAGGTGGTTTGCGCAGGTTGTAGCACCACATCGAAACCTTGGCGCGCGCAGTTCAACGCCGCTTCTTCGCTTAACCACGAATAGATCACTGTGTCTTTGCTGACTTTGTCGCCATGCTGTGCTTCTTCCCAACCCAGCATGCGCTTGCCAAGTTTGCGCAGTTTGTCTTCGGCATGATGCAAGAAGTGCCCTTGTAACTCTTTGTAGTCGCTGTAACCCAGTTGTTCCATTAGTGCTTGGCATGCAGGGCTTTTTGACCATACGCCGTTAGGTACTTCATCCGCACCGATATGAACATAAGGGGCAGGGAACAACGCGGAGACTTCTTCCAACACTTTATCGATAAACTCATAGCTCCCCGGCAGAGCTGGGTTAATGACGTTGTCGTTGTAATGCTGAATGCTGCGGTATTCGGTGGTATCTTCTGCTTCTACCAATAGGTGTGGTAACGACTTGATGGCAGCTCGGCAGTGGCCTGGTACATCGATTTCAGGGATAACAGTGATGCCTCGTTTCGAAGCAAAGGCAACCACGTCTTTGATGTCTTCTTGAGTGTAAAAACCGCCGTAACGCTCAGCAAGGTGCGTGTACTGTGGCTCATTGGTTTCATCCAACCCACGCCATGCGCCAATATCGGTTAGTTGAGGCAATGATTTGATCTCAATTCGCCAACCTTCATCATCGGTAAGGTGCCAATGGAATGTATTGAACTTGTAGTGAGCCAACTGGTTGATCAAACGTTTGACTTGCTCAACGGAGTGAAAATGGCGAGCACAATCTAGCATCATACCGCGGTAACGAAAACGTGGTCGGTCTTTGATTGAACAGCAAACCACTTCCATTGAGGCTGGTTGATCGCCAACTTTGATCAGTTGCAATAACGTTGCACAAGCATGGGTAAAACCAGACGAAGAGCCAGCTTCAATTTTGATCGACTCTTCTGCTACCTTCAGCTTGTAGGCGCCTTCATCCAAGGTTGGGTTGCCTTTGAAGATGATCTGACTGCCATTGTCTGATGCGAACTCAAATTGATGAATGCGCTTAAGCTCTTCAAGTAACCACTCTTTAGCTGCATTGGCTAGGTTTGAATAAACTGCAACGCCAGCGTGATGATTAAAGCTAAAGCAGTGATCGCTGACTTCTATATGGTTTGGTTTTGGCAATAAAGGCTGCGCATGCGTCAAGCTGGAAGGGATCTCACTACGTTCACGGTACGGTGAAGCCAATACGATCGGCGTGACATCGACTTGAGCTCGCTGAAGGTTGCCGTTGACTTCAAAGTTGACCAAGGCTTCATTGAATCCATCAGAATAGTAACGGAATGGATTCGAACCAATACTGAACTCGCAGTAAAAATGATGGTTAGCTGCCAGCACCAACCCTTCTGGTTTGAGGGTGCAGTAGCTGCCAATTTGCTTGAGCTGACCATTCGAAATACTATCCGGCAGAATGTAGCGATCAAAAGCAAAAATCAGGCTCCAATTGTGGAGATCTTGATCGCTCAAGTTATGGAAAGTCAGTCCGAAACGGCAGTTTTGCTTTTGTTCTGATAGGACGACGAGATCAACACGATATTCCATATCTACTCCTACGCCGCACTGAGCGAGTAAAGGTTATGTTCAGGTTTACCTGCAAACATAATTGCGCCTTCAATCGCGTCAAACTGTGGCTCAACAACCCATTGCTGAACTGGTGGCGAAAGCCAACGTAAAATACGTTCAGCAATGCTGCCCATTAAACAAATACGCGTTGCGCCGCGCTTGTTTAATGCCACGAGAAACATTTCTATATCAGCTGCAGTTTGCTTCAGCATCTCAATTGCTAGTGCATCACCTTGTTCTGCATGTTGGAAAATCGCAGGAGAAAACTGGCCATAATCACGAGGAAGCGCTTGTTTAGACCAAGCCACCACGTTATCAACGTCATTTTCGAAATGCGCCATGACGTGTTGTGCTAGAGGCGTTTTCTCCCTGATGCCATCTTCTGCTAACAAAACTTGTTGAACTAGGCGAAGCCCCATCACTGCGCCGCCACCTTGATCCGAAATCGGGAATTCACGACCACCGACAACGTGCTGCTCCAATCCTTTAAGGTAGATGCCACAAGAGCCCGTTCCTGCGATCATGATTGCGCCATCTTCGCCATTGTGTGCACCAACGCACGCGCCGTAAGCATCAGTATTAAGAGTCATACTGGCAAACGGATGAGGAAGAGACATAAAGGCTTGCCAAGATGCTTTGTGCTCAGCACCTGCAAGGGCTAAGCCGACATGCATCGATGTAAAATCTTGTTGTGTCAGGCCACCTTGCTCGGCAGCCGAAGTGATGGATTCAAGAATCGAAGCCATTGCAACTTCAGCACCTAGCATGATGTTGGCGCTGCCGCTTTTGGCCTCGCCAAGAAAATTACCTTGTGAATCTTTGATCCTGGCTCGACATGACGTACCGCCACCATCGATACCGACAAAATACATCCCCATGATTATTGTTCCTTAATATTTTTAGAGGTTGCCAACTGAGAAATATGCTGAGCTTGACTCATTATCGCGAGTAAGTACCAAGCGCCATGCGGGATCCATTGTTCGCCCCAGCGCCAGTTTTGTAACATGTCGTCTTTTTGTGCTGGTGGGTTAAATGCGATGTCTTCCTCGTCTTCAAAGCCGCCAGTGATTCCGTTACACACACCGCCTTTAGCGTTGAAGAAACCATATTGAGGAAGGTAATCAGGGTTGTTACGACCGTGGCCATCAAGCATGCACATGTCGTATGGGTTTAAGCCTACAATCCAGTTCAATGCATCTTGAGCAAACACGGAAAGTTGTTGCTGTATTTCTTGCGATGCTATATGCGGTTGAGCAAGATACGCCATGGTCGCGAGTGAGCCCAATCGAGCATTCTCGCCTTGCCACCAATAGCCGGATTCATTGTTGTGTGCGACAAAAAATGCATCGCGTTTTGACTCGTTTACGCCTTTAACATACTGGCGAGGGTAACCGAATGGGTTGGTCACTTTATTCGATATTTTGATCTCAAACTCACACGCTCGGTTAACGATGCGTTTTACCGATTCTGTCGGTACGGAGTCGTCTTCAATTGCTAGGTATTCGCATAGGGCAATAACTGGTAGACCTGCTTCGGCAGCGTGAAAGTATGGACGACTGCCGTCTTGGTTTGCTGACCAAAAGTGTTGAATCTGCTCGTCGCTCATTTGGCGGGCAACTAAGCGTTGTGCCCACAAACGGCTCTCTTCCAAGTAGCGAGTTTCTTTGGTGGCTTTAAACAGTTCTACACTAGCTAGTAGCGCACAGTATTCGTCGATAATGTTTTCTTCACCATCATTGAGGTACTGCGTATTGTGCTCTTTTAAGTGCCAGTAACCATTTTCAGCAGCGTTGCGGTATTTCTGTTGATCGTATTCGCCGTGAACACCTAAACGCGACGCCGCGGCCAGAGCTGCGATGGCGACACCGCCACCTTGTCGAAAGCCTGCTTGGTAGTCGTCAAATTTGTGACCAAGTTGCGTTTCGTAGGCACAGATTTCTCGTTGCGCAGTATCTTTGCTCCACTTATCAAAGACCGTCATGTAGAAGAAGCCTTTTTCGTTTTGCATACGAACAAGGAAGTCTGCACCGAACAGGGCTTCTTCAATAAGACGTGTGCGTGTGAAGGCTGCAATGTCTTCGCTTCCTTCAAGCAATGAAAGCCCTTTTAGTATGTTCCAAACCACCATTGGAGTTTGTTGAGGGTTCAAATAATTAGCGTATGAAAGATGACTTAAGTACTTACTAACGTCTCCAGATGCGTCGTACCAGCCACCGTGAACATCAACTGTTTGATTGGCGTTGAGCACTGGCACTTGTCGATCTTGTTGATCGAAAACCCCACCGCAACGTTGTGATTTGAAGTAGTGGATCACATCTGACAGGGTTTGATTTAACAGAATATGTTCGCCAACAGTGAAATAAGAAGAACGCGAATCTTCCACTTGCAGGAAATAGTCGCCTGAATCTGTGAAAGATGAAAAGTCGATGAGGTAGAAATAGCCCTGATGCCAGTTCGCCACTTTACCTTGTTCTTCAACCGCAAAAGTTGCCACTGTTTGCTCGCTAGTGGCACAAATCAATTGAGCAGTGTAAGAAGACAAGTGTGGTTGTTCGGTCTGGATAATGGCTTTTTTGGGACCCAGACGTTCATAACCAATGTGGTTAGTCAGTAGCAGCATTCAATGTCTCCGGGAAACGATAAAAACAGGAATGGGCCAGGCTGAACCTGACCCTCGTTATGATTAATCTTCAAATAAGTAACAGCGGACAAAGTGGTTGTCGGACAGTTGAGTGACGCCCGGTAGTCGTTCGCGACATTTGTCGGTAGCGTGTACACAACGTCCTGCAAATGGACAGCCGACAGATTCTGGTGTCCAAAGTGGGATTTCCCCTTTGTTGCCTTTCAGTTTCTCGTGAATAGACTTTGATGGATCTGGAACCGCAGATACCAACAGTTGAGTATATGGGTGTTGAGGATCGTGAATGATTTCTTCAGTATCGCCCCATTCAACCATGTGACCTACGTACATGACCGCGAGATCTTCAGCAATGTAACGCGCTGTTGCGATGTCGTGAGTGATGTAAAGCAGAGACATTTGTTTCTCGAACTTCATCTCTTCCATCAAGTTCAGAACACCGGCACGGATTGATACATCGAGCATCGATGTTGGCTCATCCGCCAATACCACTTCTGCACCAACTGCGATGTTACGAGCTAGGTTTACACGTTGACGCTGACCGCCAGATAGCTGGTGCGGGAACTTTTGCGCCGTTTCTTTTGGTGGAATAAGACCAACTTGTTCAAGTAGGTCGTACACACGTTCTTCCAGTTCTTTCTTGTTGCCCGGTGCTACTTTCTTATGAATAAGCAGCGGGCGCGCAATATGGTGGAAGATATTGTGCGTTGGGTTTAGCGAGCCAAACGGGTCTTGCCACACCATTTGTACGCCTTCACGATACGCCATCAAGTCTTGTCTTGAGGTGATGTCTTGAATATCACGCCCTTTGTACTCAATGATGCCGTCAGTAGGTGCGTACATTTTTGCAATCATTTTAGCGGTGGTCGATTTACCTGAACCAGATTCGCCCACTACTGACAAACCGCGGCTTTTGTACATTTTGAAAGATACGTCGTTGATAGCACGCATCTTTGACTGCTTGATTGAGTTACTGTTTAACGGGAAGTCCTTAACGACGTTTTTACCCTCAACCAGCAGTTCGCCGAGTTGTTTGCTCATAATTCTCTCCAGTGTAATTTTGTTCTTAGCTAGCGTGACTTCTGGTTTTAAACCTTGGCTTGAGCAATCGTATCGCCGTACAAGTGGCAGTTTGAATAACGACCAGGTTCAATTTGACGCAGCTGAGTCGGTACTCGTGTACAAGCTTCGTGGACACGGTCACAGCGAGCTTGGAAGCGGCAGCCTTGAGGAATCTCTAATAGGTTCAAAGGGTTGCCTGGAATACCAGTCAATTTGGTCTTAGGACCAGTTAGTGGAGGGAAAGAGCTACCCAAACCTTTGGTGTAAGGGTGGTAAGGACTTTCCAGAATTTGTTTCGAAGGTGCGACTTCAATCAATTCACCTGAATACATGATGCCGATACGGTCAGAAAACTCGACCATCAGCGACAAGTCATGAGTAATGAACAGAATTGAGAAGCCAAACTCTTCTTTAAGCGCGTAAATCTTTTGCAGAATTTCACGTTGTACCACCACGTCTAGTGCCGTAGTTGGTTCATCCATGATGATCATCTTCGGATTCAGAGCCAGAGCAATAGCGATAACCAAACGCTGACGCATACCACCAGAGAACTGGTGAGGGTAATCGCTCAAGCGGCTAGGATGAATATCAACTATTTCCAATAGGCCTTCAGCGCGAACTCTTGCTTGAGCTCGAGTGAGTCCTGTGTGGCGCATAATTACGTCGCAGAACTGTTCTTCCATAGTGAGAACTGGGTTCAGCGCGTTCATCGCACTTTGGAATACCATCGACATTTCACTCCAACGGAATGATTGCATGCGTTGATCACTGTATTGGAGGATGTCTTCGCCATTGAAGATAACTTCACCTCCGGTGATAAACGCTGGCGGCTTATGTAAGCGCATTAGCGAGAAAGCAACGGTTGATTTACCACAGCCTGATTCACCAGCCAGACCAAAGACTTCGCCCGGTGCAATATCAAAGCTTACGTTGTTACAGGCGCGGACATCGCCCGCATCTGTAATGTAGTCTACGCATAGGTTACGGATAGAAATTAGTGGTGCAGTCATGATTATTTATCTCCGCTCCATAGTGCATTTTGCGGTGCCAATTCAGGCTCACGCTCTTTCTTGTCTTTTGCTGCTAGTTTTTTCCAGCGTTTCATGCCTTTGTGAGAACGAAGCTGAGGGTTCGCAATTTCGTCAACGGCAAAGTTCAACAGAGCAAGACCAGTAACCAGTAGTGTTAGTGCAATACAAGGTGCGAGTACTTCCCACCATGCGCCAATCAACATTGCTGAAGATGTTTGTACGTTGTACAGCATGATGCCCCAGCTGATGGTGTTTGCGTCGCCAAGACCCAAGAACGAGATAACGGCTTCGGTGTTGATTGCCAGCATTACTGAACCGATGAAGCTTGCACCTACGATAGGAATTAGGTTTGGCAGAATTTCAACGAAGATGATGCGGAATGGAGATTCACCCAAAACTTCGGCTGCTTTAACGAACTCTTTCTCACGCAGTGCCATGGTTTGCGAGCGAACAACACGAGCGCCCCAAGCCCAGGAAGTACCTGCAATAATTAAGGCAATGGTGAGAGGACCTGCCTCGCCAATGAATGCCGCCAATACAAACAGCAATGGATATTGAGGAATTACTAACATGATGTTCATTGCAGCACTCAATACGTCATCCACTTTACCGCCGAAGTAACCTGCCGAGATACCAATGACCGTCGCTAGGAAACACACGATGATGCCAGCACCAAAGCCTACCCCTAGTGATACGCGGGCACCGTAAGCCACTTGTGACCAGATGTCGCGGCCCATACGGCTAGTACCTAATACGTGATCTGCTTTTTTAGACATAATCAGCGTGCGACGATCGTCTGCTAGGTTCTTAGCCACCCAACCATCAGGGTTACTTTGCGCTTGTTTCACAACAAAGCTTGGGTACTCATGAGGATTACCAGTACGCTTGTCTGGTGCGTGTTTTGTAATTAATGGTGCTGCCACTGCAACGAAGATGAAGATCGTGATAATGGCTAAACCAATACGTGCGAACGAGTTGCCTAAAATCAGTTTGAATAAGTTTTTCATGATTATTTGCCTCCCTTGCGTAGGCGAGGGTCTAGAATCATGTACAGCATGTCAGCCATTAAGTTGAAGCACAGCATGAACATCGTCATGATAATTAGCTGACCTTGAAGTACTTGGTAGTCACGAGCGTGGATAGCGTTCAATAGAACAGTACCTAGGCCTGGGTAGTTAAAGATCATTTCGATAATCAACTGACCACCGATAGCCATACCTAGAGACATTGAAAGTGCAGTCACACTTGGAAGTAAAGCGTTACGAGCGGCGTAGTTAAATACCACACGGTTTTCGCTTAGCCCCTTACCTTTAGCCATAGTGATGTAGTCTTCAGCTAGAAGGTTGATCATGTTGTTACGCATGTTTACTAGGAAGCCACCGATTTGAACAATCGTTGCACAAAATAGAGGCAGTACCGCGTGGTAACCAACGTCTTTAATGAATGCCCAGCTTGACCAATCTGGCACGGTGCCTGGTGTATAAGCGTAGCCAGATGGGAACCATTTCAAGCCAATTGAAAAGGTAAACAGCGCTAGCATTGCGATAACCATTTGTGGGATAGCTTGGATGATCAGTGTGCCTGGTGTTACGAAGGCATCGTAACGACTACCACGTTTCCAAGCGGCGAAGATGCCAAGAACTGATGCGATTGAGAAAGAAAGTACAACCGCTGTACCAGCTAGGAACAGAGACCAGCCAAATGCACTGCCAAGTAGAGAGTTTACTGAAAGCGGATAGAACTGAATTGAAGTACCTAGCTCCCAGCTTAGAATGTTTTTAATGTAGGACAGGTATTGGATGTAAATAGGACCATCAACGAAACCTAGCAATTCTTTCATTGCTGCGATTCGCTCTGGCGTTACCTGTACTGAAGCGTTCGCAAACATCATGGTAACTGGGTCACCAGGCATTGCTCGCGGAATAATAAAGTTTAACGTCGCCGCAACTAAGAGCGCGACAAGATAGAACGACAAACGTCTTAAAAAATAACCCATAACTCACACCTTACTCACCCAGATTTTTTCCCTGTTTCTGGTTTCAGGTCGCCCCTAGCGAAATTTAGAGCGAAAAATCCCCTGACGACGAGCGCCACATATTGGTTTCGTTATTAGGGGATTTTTATAGGCGGCACACGGGATGTGTGCCGCGAGAAATGAACTTCTACTTATTTAACTGGTTTTAGGTCCAGTACGTGAAGTAGACGCTCTGGGATACCAGCCCAAATGTTTGGACGGCCCTTAGGATTTTCTTCGTTCCACCAACCAGTGAAGCGAGTTGTGTTGTATTGGTACATGTAAGCGCCAGACAACACAGGGATAGTAACTTGATCCTGAGCGATGATTTGCTGGATACCATGAGCGATTTCTAGCTGTTCTTGCTTATCAGCTGTTTTGTAGAAGCTGTTAAGTAGGCTGTCTAGCTTGTCGTTCTTGTAGAAGTGCATCGCGAAACGAGGCATACCATCGCCAGATTGTAGCTTCGAGTTGTAACCGCTATCCCAGTACAAGTGTGGATCTGCACCGTGGAAGTAGTTGGTGTAAGCAACGTCGTAAGTACCTTCTAGCATTGCTTGGTTGTACACAGAGAAGTCTGGAGTACGAGCACGTGCTTTAATACCAACTTCAGCTAGTTGCTCAACCGCTAGTTGTACTGTGTTGTTGAAGTCCGTCCAACCGTTTGGCGATTGAATTAGAAGCTCAAAAGACTTACCTGATGGTGTGTCTACGAAGCCATCTTTGTTCACGTCTTTGAAGCCAGCTTTCGCTAGAAGTTTCTTAGCACCTTCAACGTTGTACGTGTTGTAGCCTTTGTACTTGTTGTGAGTTGCTTCGTCAGACCAAGCTTCGAATGCGTAGCCAAGGCCAGATGCGAAGTCGTTCACTGTACCGCCACCGTAGAATGCGATGTCGATGATAGTTTGACGGTCAAGCGCCATAGAGAACGCGCGACGGAAGTCAACGTTTGTTAGTGCTTCGTTCTTAGCCGCGTCTGGGTTTTTGAAGTTCACTACGAACGCTTGAGTACCTGCTGGCGGGTACCAGTAGTGGTGGTTCGGGCTTGCTGCTGCGTAAGTACGGTCAATGTCAGGAACGAATGAAGAAGTCCAGTCCATCTCGCCGTTAACAATCTTACCTAGGAATTGGTCGTTGTTTGCGATTTGAGGTACACGTAGACAGTCAACATCTAGGTTGTCAGCATCCCAGTAGTTCGGGTTTTGACATTGGATGTACAATTGTGGAGTGAACGTATCGATCACTGTGAATGGGCCTGAACCTACAGGATTTTCGTTAGTAAACGTTGCTGGATCTTTCACTTTGCTCCATACGTGCTTAGGTACAACTGGTACTTTAGCAATTTCGTAAGGAACGTTAGAGTTTGCTTCGCTTAGACGGAATTTAACTTGGTAGTCGTTAACTTTCTCAACACCAGTAACCCAAGAGTTGATGCCTGACTGGTCTAGCTCAGGCTTCTCTTTTACTAGGTTGAAAGAGTAAACAACGTCGTCAGCAGTGAATGCTTGACCATCAGACCATTTCACGCCTTTACGGATATCGAAAGTTACGCTCATTAGGTCGTCAGCCATTTTGAAGTTTTCAGCTAGACGGAATACCGGAGTGTTACCGTGCATTTCGTTGAAAACAACTAGTGGCTCGTAGATGAAGTCGGTTGTTGTGTGCAAGTTAGTTGCACCCAAGAAAGGGTTAAAGTTACGAACGAAAGTTGTAAACTCTTTAGGGTGGATAGTCAGTTCACTGCGTTCAGCCGCAGTAGCTACCGATGCAAAACCTGTAGTAGCTGTTGCAATAATTGCTGTTGCTAGTGCTGTTTTTTTAATATTGGCAAGCATAGCTGTTCCTTACTATTTGCTTTCATTTCACTAAATGGAATTGAATGTCATCAATTGATAAACACTCTCCAAGACCTACCTCTTCGTTTTTCGTTACTTACGCTTTTCACATTAAGTCTCGTTAAGAGTGGCCTGTAGGCCTTAGGCAGGAGTAAGAAAACACCTTATCCATAAAATAATCAAACTCGATTCCCGTTAAAAACGTTAAAAATACACTCGTCCACGTCATAAACGTCATTTTGTTTGCTTTTAGCTCGTTCTTGGTTGAAAAATGAACATTGATATGTGTCGCAGTTTATATCCGCGTTTTGTTTGTGTGTTAGTGGGTGCTAACGTTTAGGTGTAAGTTTTTAAAGGGTTCTCTCTGTCTATCTAAGGTTCAGAGATCTAGCTCACATGCGCTGAAAGCGTTAATTAATCAGGTGAAATTTAATCTGCCGTTCTGTTGTGATTGACTTCGCAATCTCTGTCAATTGTTGGTCAATTTCCGTTTGGAATATGAAAAATCGTCTTTTTTACCAGCGAAATTAAGGGAGGGATTATGCTTTTTTTACAAGAAAAATGAAGTCTAATTTCCCATTTATCAAAGAAGAATGGCGGATTGATAAATAGTGCAATACAACACTTTTTAACTACGGTGTTTTTTCGTTTAAAGAAGAGGAGAGTTCCGTCGAAGCCGCTAGGAAATGAGCTCAATTAAGAAGAGTGCTTGAGGTCGTCGCTAAGATTAATGGTGTTTGTGAAAATGTCAGCTTGTACTAGTTCGTTGAGTGCATAGGAGCATACATTCACCGTTTACATGTCATGCATTTTGTGTTTGAGAGGGGAGAGTGCGTACCACCCATAGGCAGAAAACAATAGGTATAAAAAGCCCCGCATTGAGCGAGGCTTGTATTTTATGAGAGGTTTAGCTAGTGAGCAGTCTCTGCAATTTATCGCGCTGTGCTTCGATGTAAGCACGTTCAGGGCTCTGTTCTTTACAGTGTTCAAGAATAAACTCAATCGAACTCAGAACCGTTCTCCAGCGCGGTGTTTTAGGCAGAGTTTCGATACGCATGTATTTATCGAGCGTGCGGGTTTGCAGTGTGCTTCGGTCGAGGTAGACGCGCCACAGTCCACTTTGTTCGGCAAACGCAAATTTACTTTCACCCGTAACAGACTCCCAATAGTCCAATGCATGCGTCATGGCATCGACCAACACTTCACGCATCAAATCTTGCTTATCTTTTTTGTTGCCCAAAGCCTTATCAGCCAAACGAGTAAACTCTCCGCCAAGCTCTTTGAGTTTCTGCAACTGGTCTCTATCACCATCGAATGCATAACTTGAGAGTACTTCTACCGCAGTTTCTAGGTTATGAATACGCGCGGCGTTAGCTCCACCACCGACATTAAAGATGTACATCACATCTAAGCCGGAGCCTTCTGGCAGTTTTAGAATGTCGGCTTCAATGTTTTGACGAATATCCTCAATGTAGATATCAATCTTGCCGCAATAATGAGGCTGCTTCACCGTCAAATATTTTGGTGCGATCAGTTCGTCAGCTGACGAGCGTTTAAGTTGCTCTAAACTGCGTTTGAATAGCTTACAAGCCGCTTCGTTGGCAAAACGAATACGCTGATCTTCTCGCAGACAAATAATAGCTTCCGGTGCAGATTCTAGCTGTTCTAACAAACGACCTTGAGTTTCAAGAAGGCTTGCTTCGACGACAGCACGCTGTCTAAGCTCTGACTCCAGCACTTTGTTTTCCATATGGCGCATTTCCGCTTTACTTGCTGTTAAATGCGCTTGGATACGTGCCGCCAACTCTTGTTTGTTGAATGGCTTCGATAAGTAGTCATTCGCGCCTGCTTCAAAGCCTCTCACTCGGTCTTCTGTTTGGCTGAGAGCGGTGAGCATAATGATCGGTAGCTCAGCATGATCATAGGTTTCACGTAGTTCACTACATACTTGGTAGCCGCTCATGCCGGGCATCATAATGTCGAGTAACAGCAGTTCTGGCTTTTCTTGTTCAACCAGCGCCAGCGTTTCTGGGCCATCTGAAACGGTACGAACGCGGTATCCTTCTAGGCGCAAGAAGCTTTCCAGTACTCGCAAGTTAACGGGTTCATCATCTGCGACGTAAAGCAGTGGGCCATCAGGGTTCTCTGGTAGCGATAAGTCGTCGCCATTTTCCAAATTAATCTCAGGAATTTGAAAGTGCCCGCGCGCCACTAAGGTTTGAGTTGCTTGGATTTCCTCTTCGCTGGCCAATGGCAAGGTGAAACTAAACGTGGTGCCGACCATCGGCTGACTGCTTACGTAAAGCGAACCGCCCATCAACTCAATCAGTTGGCGGCTAATCGATAGTCCCAGTCCCGCACCTTGACGATAGCGACTTGCATCTTGACCAGCTTGAATTAAAGGCTCAAAAATATGCTCAAGATGCTCTGCTGGAATTCCCTGACCAGTATCGACCACTTGCACGCGGACGTGATCGTCAACAATGGTAGCGGAAATGACGATCTTACCTTCTGAGGTGTATTTAATGGCATTGCCAATCAAGTTATACAGCACTTGTTCGAGGCGTTGCGGATCGGCCGAAACGGCTTTAAGGTCGGCGGGTACTTGGTTGATGATGCGAATGGTCTTATTGCCTAGCAGGTGATTAGAAAGCTCAAGCACCAAGCGTGTTGCACTGGCTAAGCTTACTGCCGATTTTTGTATATCCATGCTGCCATAGCGCATTTTGTGGTAATCCAATAAATCGTCTACGAGGTTAGCTAAGCGTTGACCACTCTTGATAATGATATCAAGTTGGTATTTTTGACTGGCGGGAATGACTCCATTTGCTCCTGACACGAGGGTTTCTGCAATCCCAACCATGCCATGTAGCGGTGTACGCAATTCGTGCGAGGTTGTTGCGAGGAACTCATCTTTCAGTTTATCAGCCAGTTGCAACTCATCATTTTGCTTCTGAATCAGCTTGATGTTGCTTTCAAGTTCTTCGTTTTGCTGTTTGATGGTTTGGATTTTTTCTCGAATCGAGCGCTGCATACGTTCGAAGCTGATAGCCAAGCGACCGATTTCATCTTTACGTTCGGTATTGAATGTCGTTTCGTCGAGGTCGCCAGCGGATACTTTCTCCGCCGCCCAAGTCAGCTTCAGCAGTGGTGATGTAATGAAGTTGGACAAATAATGCGATGCAATCACCACAAGAATGATCGCGATTAGCATGGCGATAACGAAGAGCTTTTCCAGTTGATGAATGCGTGAAAACGCCTCTTTTTCTGGAAGTTGAACCACGAGCGCCCATGTAATGCCGCGTGTTTGAATTGGGGCAAATGCAGCGATAATTTCTTCGCCAAGTCCATTGGTGTAGGTGCCAACGTCGGTTTGTCCCGCTAAAGCTTTATCGATGACTTCAAGACTGTTTTGAATACTGTCTTGCTTGGTATTAATCGTACGTGGTTGCTGATCGCTGCCGACCAGTAGAGTGTTGATGGACGATTCACGGTTTTTATCTGCGATCAGCTTGGTAATGCCGTTGTTTGGTAAACGGAACATAGCATAGCTGTGCAAATAGCCTTGCTGAACGATAGGTGCACCAAGCCAAGCGACTTGTCGACCATGTTCCAGTTCAAAATCAGAAATAATGACGGGCGTATAATCTTCATTCACTTTGCGGCGTTCGTTGACGTCATCAGCTAGACGTTTAAAGGTTTTACCTAATGCCGAGTCTTTATAGCGCCCCGTTAGTAGGTTAGTACCGTAGTTGTCGTCTTTGTTAATGGAATAGGTTACGTTGCCGTTAATATCGACCAGCAAAATATCATTAAAATCTGAGCGTTTGAGTAGCTCCAGATACGCCCAGTGATAACGTTTGTGGAGTAAGCGATAACGTTCACTGCCGACATAATTTGAGGACTCCGGTAAAATCGATGTTTTGATTTGGTCACCGCTGCCTTCGATATAACGTTGCTGAGCATTTTCACGTGCTTCTTCAATATCATTGCCTAAACGGCTAAATGCATTGACGAGGCCGTAAAAACGACCACCACTGGCATACGCGAGCTCAGAGCGTACAAATCCCATGACTTCGGTTTCTTGCGCTTCGAAGTAGTCGAGGATCTGTTGTTGTTTGGTATCACGAACAGAAAGCAGATGTGAAGTGCTCTGTTCTTGCAGATCTTTACTATGGGATTGCAGGAAAAAAATCGCAGTGATGGTAAGAGGCGTAATGCTGAGGACAAGAAACGCAGTCATCAGCGTACTCTGAAGGCGCTTAAATTTCTGTTTTTTGTAGAATTTAAACATGGATAAGATTACAACTCGTAAAGGGCTTGCATGGGTTGAAGGTGCTCGCCTAGGTTCTCGTTAAAAACGGATAAGAAGTTAAATTCGATAGAATTAACAAAATTAACGAGTTTTTTTTCTTTGACAAGAAAGTTAGTTGCAAAGCGTGCAGAGTCACGCAGTTTTTCTTAAAAATGGGGCAATTTTAGGAAAGAAGCGCGCAGGTTCTTGCCTGCGCGGCTCACAATTACGATTTTTTCGCGTAGTAGATAGAGAACTTATTGGTCTTATTTAGCGTCTCGCAATTATTGAATGCGTTCTCAATAATTGGTGGGTATTTCAGGAAGCTGTTCGCAACAATGATCATCTCACCATGGTTTGAAAGATGTTGTGGCGCGTGACCTAACAGAGTTTCAGCCGCGTTGTAATTGGTGTCTAAACCACTGTGGAATGGTGGGTTGCTGATGATAAATCGGTAGTCATTGGCCGTATCTGAGTAAATGTCAGACGCAAACACGCGACCAGACAAACCGTTGGCTTCAAGCGTTGCTTGGCTTGAGGTGATGGCATACGCGTTGATGTCACACATCTCAATCGCAATTTCTGGGTTTGCTTTCGCCATGAACGCGCCTAAAACACCGGCACCACAACCAAAATCGAGCACTTTGCCTGACAAGTTAGGTAAGGTTTCCAGTAGTAGACGGCTGCCTAAGTCAAATTCACCATGACTGAATACGCCCGGTAAACTTTTTACTGTAAGTGACTGCTCACCAAGGGTTACCGTGTAAGACTTAAACCAATCTTCTTGATTGAATGGCTTTGGCTCATTTAAGCAATTACCCCAGTAGAAAGAGCAGCGGCGAGCTGAGTCGTATTTGTTCACAGGGCCATATTCTTTGAACATCTTTTCAATGCTCTTTACACCGGAACGGTTTTCACCGACAACCACAATCTCCGCGTTCACGCCCAGTTTAGCCATGAGCATGGCAAGCAAATATTCGGCTTCTGCTTTCGCTTTTGGCCAATACAGCAGGAGCATGTCGGCTTGAGTTTCCACATCAAATTCAGAACCAAAATGGCTTTTTATTTTGTCTGAGTGACGGATTTGACGGAAATAGCTGTAGTTTGAAGTAAAGACTTCGACCGATTCACAGTGTGCGGTCAGTTCCAGAGGGAACATATCTTCGACTTCACCTGCAACTAAAACATGTTTTCCGTTGAAGTACTCTAGCTGACGCTGAGCGATTTGGCTTGGAGCGATATAGGCAGACATAAATTTGGTTCATCAGAAATAATTAGGGCCAGATTTTCGCACAATCTGGCCCAAGCTTGAAGCTGTTGCTTACTATTCAGTAGCGGCTAGCTGTTGTCTTGTTGGTTGAGGAAGTCTTTGAATTCCTCTTCATAGATATTAAACAGCACCATGGTGACCGCAAAAATCAGCGGGCCATAAATCAAACCAATCAAACCAAATAAGTGCAGACCACCTAATAATGAGAAGAAAATCATTAAGGTATTCATGCCTGCGCTGCCTTGCATCAACAATGGACGCAGCAAGTTATCAATCGAACCGACGATGACTACACTCCATGCGGTTAGGAAGATTGCCCACGTCATATCACCGGTGAGGAACAAGTACGCGGCGGCGGGTATCCAGATCAACGCCGTACCGACAACTGGAATGAAGGAAGCAAAGCCCATCATTGTTCCCCAGAATAGGCCAGGGAAGCCAGCTAGCCACATACCGATACCGCCCGCTAAGCCTTGCGCGATAGCCGTTAAAAAGGAGCCCATGACTGCGGACTTCGAAACTTGTTCTATCTCGGTCAAGATTCTATCTTCTTGGCTACGAGAGAGAGGCAGAATATGTCGAATTGCCGAAATGATTTTGTCGTGGTCACGTAATAGGAAGAAAAGCACAAACAGCATCAGGAAAAAATCCATCAAGAAGTTTGTTGCATCACCCAGAATTTTCGCACTGATCGCGACAAGGTTTGAACCAAAAGTGGTAGCAAATTGCCCGATTTTTTCGGCGATGGCTTTTGGCTCGATTTTATCGAAAGGCAAGTACTCATTAACAATGGATAGACCTTTGATAACCCAAGGATGTTGGAAGATGTCTTGAATGCCACCATTGGTGACCCATTTGTACGTATTCTGAGAAAAAACGGAGCCTTGTTGAACAATTGCAGCAAACACAAACAGTAGTGGAATGACAATAATGAAAGTCAAAACTACGCACGTGAGCAGCGATGCCGAATTTTTGTGTTTTGGCATTTTACGCTCAAACCATTCATGCACAGGAAACATAAGCAGTGAGATAATGAAAGCCATTACGATCGAATTGATGTAAGGCTCGACCAATAAATAGCAAGCAAAAGCAGCGGCGAGTAGAGCGATCATTAATACACGATGACTCGACGTGATTTTTACGTTGTTTGGCATGAGATAAATCCAACTTACGGATGACGTTTACAATGGCTCGCGTTGATATCAGCGCGAAACCTTTATTACTTTGCACCGGCTTTCCTTTCAGCCTTATGACACAGCTGAATTGGGAAGGGGTAAATGACCTTGTTATAATGACTACAAATCAGATGGTTATCAATCAAGAGATGAAAAATGGGTTGTTGTAACGGCGATAAGAAATGTAAATCTGAGAAGAAAACCAAACGTATTCCGTGGTTTGGCATTGTTCTAGGCGTGTTAGCTGTCTTGGTAATTTTGAACTGGCAATAAAAAAGGACCTTCCGGTCCTTTTCTTATAACTTGCGTATAGCGCTTATTTTGCTTCTGCCGCAATGATTGCAAAACAGCGATCCGCAGCTTCTAGTGTCGCGTCGATCTCTTTTGAACCGTGCGCTAGAGACGTAAAGCTTGCTTCGAATGCTGATGGCGCGAGGTATACGCCGTGATCTAGCATTAAGTGGAAGAAACGCTTGAATCGTTCGATGTCGCACTTAGTTACGTCTTCGTAGCAAGTTACTGTTTCTTGGTCAGTGAAGAAGAAGCCGAACATGCCGCCCACTTGGTTAACAACTAGTGGGATACCGTGTTTCTCTGCTAGAGACTTAAAGCCATCTGCCAGTTGCTTAGTTTTAGAAGCTAGGCGTTTTTCATTGCCTTCTTCTTTTAGAAGATTCAAACAGGCAAAACCTGCAGCCATTGCCACTGGGTTACCAGAAAGCGTACCAGCTTGGTAAACAGGGCCTGTAGGCGCAACGTATTGCATCACTTCTTTACGGCCACCGAAAGCACCCACTGGCATACCGCCGCCGATTACTTTACCTAGCGTGGTTAGATCTGGTTTGATGTTGTAGTGTGCTTGTGCGCCGCCAAGTGCAACACGGAAGCCTGTCATTACTTCATCAAAAATCAGCAGTGCGCCTTCTTTATCACAGATTTCACGCAGGCCTTCATGGAAGCCTTCTACTGGTGGGATACAGTTCATGTTGCCCGCCACTGGCTCAACGATGATACATGCGATTTCACCTTTGTTCGCTGCAAACAGTTCGCGTACAGAATCTAGATCGTTAAATGTTGCTGTTAGCGTGTGCTTAGCAAAGTCTGCAGGAACACCTGGAGAGCTTGGTTGGCCTAGAGTTAGTGCACCAGAGCCTGCTTTTACTAGCAAACTGTCTGCGTGACCGTGGTAACAGCCTTCAAACTTCATGATCTTGTCACGACCAGTAAAGCCACGAGCGAGACGAATCGCACTCATGGTTGCTTCTGTACCAGAGCTTACCATACGGATTTGTTCCATTGATGGTACGAGTTCAGACACTAGCTCTGCCATCGCGATTTCCATCTCTGTTGGTGCGCCAAAGCTCAGGCCACGTTGTGCAGCGTCGATAACTGCTTCACGAATAACGGCGTGGTTGTGGCCAAGAATCATTGGACCCCAAGAGCCAACGTAATCAATGTACGCTCTACCATCGGCATCAAAAATCAGTGCACCGTCTGCTCGTTCGATAAATAGCGGAGAACCGCCAACGCCGTTGAATGCACGAACTGGTGAATTTACACCGCCAGGAATGGTTTGCTGAGCTTTTTGATACAGCTCTGATGATTTGGTCATGGGGTTATCCTCTTTTGATTGCTCGGACCAAGTGGGGCGCATTGTACCTAGCTATAATCAAGTTAGAAACGTTTTGCTTAATTTATGTGTTGTTTCGCAGTGTAATCTTACATATCAGCGACCAATCTAAAGAATCGGCGGCGAATACTTGAACGAGTTTGTCAGGTATTGGATAATCGTCCTCAATTAGCACAAATTTGACGTCTTGCTCCAGGCTTGACGCATTACACGAGTGAGAGAGGTCTTCGTGAGCGAAGTAAACGTACCATTATCTTTTTCTGATGCTGCAGCATCTCGCGTTAAGGCACTGATTGCAGAAGAAGAAAACCCAGCATTGAAATTGCGCGTATACATTACTGGTGGCGGTTGTAGCGGCTTCCAATACGGCTTTACTTTCGATGAGAACGTAAATGACGGTGATACAACCATCGAAAACAGTGGCGTAACACTGGTTGTTGACCCGATGAGCCTGCAATACCTGATTGGTGGCATTGTGGATTACACCGAAGGGTTGGAAGGCGCTCGCTTCTTCGTTAACAACCCGAATGCAACAACCACATGTGGTTGTGGTGCATCATTTAGCGTGTAATTGACGCGATGACAGGCAGCCAATTGGCTGCCTGAGTTTTACGTAGCAGGATGTCACGTAAACATGCTCTCAGCGCTCCGCAGGAGAGAATAATAAAAAGGACTTTGTATGTCTGGAACTTCGTTTGGGCGACGTTTTGTCGAACGTCCATGGCTAGTATCTCTCATCCTTATTTTGCTACTTGTTGCTTGGTTGGCTGCTGGGCAGCTCAAAGCACAAGGTGACCACACCTCATCCCCATCTCTCCAATCTGAAAACACGCCCTTAGCTAAGGTGATGTTTGATACTTTCACCGCAAAACCTACCAGTAAAACGATAGAACTTTATGGCCGAACCGCACCTAATCGCCAAGCTCGTCTTGGTGCAGAAGTGGCCGGCAAAATTGTCAGTCTCAACATCAATAAAGGGCAACTTGTTAAGCAAGGACAAGTGATTGCTAACATTGATAAGCGGGATTTGGACAGTCAGCTCAAACGCGCTCAGGCCATGCTGCGAGTGAAAGAAAAGGAGTTTAATGCCGCAAAATCGCTCAAAAGCAGGGGGTTACAAGGCGAGGTAGCCTTTGCGACTGCGGAAGCCGCGTTAGTCGATGCAAGAGCGAACCTCAATAATGTCCAAACCGCTGTCAAGAATACCGAAGTTAAAGCGCCCTTTGATGGCATTGTTGATCATCATTTTGTCGAAGTGGGTGACTTTGTCGGTGTGGGCGATCCAATAGCGACAGTGATTGATTTAGAGACTCTGGTCATTGAGGCCGACGTTAGCGAGCGCCATATCCAGTATCTTAAAGAAGGTCTTCAAGCGGATGTCAGAACTATCAATGGTCAGCATCACTTGGGGACTTTACGTTATATTGGTCGCGTTTCCTCCGTATCGACCAATACGTTTCCGATTGAAATCGAAATAGATAATCGTAATTCGCTCATCCCTGCGGGGATCAGTGCGGAAGTGCAGCTCCCTTTGAATGAAGTGCTAGCGATTAAAATTACCGCTGCAATGTTGGCGTTAGATGAAGAAGGGAATTTAGGTGTCAAAACACTGGAAGATGAACACGTTAAGTTTGTTCCTATCCAGTTAGTCAAAGCAGAAGAAGATGGCGTTTGGTTATCTGGGCTTGGCGAGCAAGCGGACATCATTGTATTAGGACAGGGGTTTGTTCGTGATGGCGATACCGTGATTGCGAATAAAGTCGGTGATGTCGCTGCCGATGCGGCCGAAAAATAGGGAGGCAGCATGTTTAGCATAATTGACGCTGCGTTATCCCGATCAAGAACGATGTTGACCTTGTTGGTGATGATCCTCATCGCAGGGGTCATTACTTACGTCACTATCCCAAAAGAATCTAGCCCCGATATCACTATTCCTATCATTTACGTCTCTGTTGGGCATCAAGGCATTTCTCCAACTGATGCTGAGCGTTTACTGGTTCGTCCTATCGAACAAGAACTGCGCTCAATTGAAGGGGTGAAAGAGATGACATCGGTTGCCTCCGAAGGCCACGCCTCAGTCACTTTGGAGTTTAGCGTCGGCGTGGATCTCGATAAAGCGATGGCGGATGTTCGCGACGCGGTCGATCTGGCGAAACCTAAGTTACCTGCAGACAGTGATGAACCTACGGTCAATGAAGTCACTTTTGCTTCAGAGGAGCCTGTTTTAACTGTTGTGCTTTATGGCACGGTGCCAGAGAGAACCATTGTTCAAATCGCACGAACGTTGCGTGACAGACTAGAAAGCTTCCGTCAGATCTTGGAAGTCGATATTGCTGGTGATCGTGAAGATATTGTCGAGATCGTGGTTGATCCCCTTCTAATGGAAAGCTATGGATTGGATCAGGCCGATATCTATAACTTGATCGCACTAAACAACCGAGTGGTTGCGGCTGGTTTTGTCGATACTGGATATGGGCGCTTTTCGGTCAAAGTTCCGTCGGTATTTGATTCTCTGAAAGATGTTCTCGAATTGCCCATCAAAGTGAATGGCAAAGAAGTGATCACCTTTGGTGATGTGGCCACAGTTCGCCGAGCGTTTCGTGACCCAGAAAGCTTTGCCCGCTTGGATGGTGAGCCTGCCATTGTGCTTGACGTGAAAAAGCGTGCTGGCGAGAACATTATTGAAACCGTCGCGTTAGTTAAAGAGGTGATTGCTCAAGGGCAACTGCGAGCAGAGTGGCCAAGTAATTTGCAGGTTAAATACACTTGGGATCAGTCGGATGATGTCAAGCTAATGCTTAGTGATCTGCAAAACAACATTCTCTCGGCAATCATTTTGGTGGTCATCGTTATTATCGCGATCTTGGGGGTAAGAACGGCTTTGTTGGTTGGGATCTCTATTCCAGGCTCTTTCTTAACGGGGTTGTTAGTCCTCTCGGTTTTTGGTCTTACCGTAAACATCGTGGTGCTGTTTGCCTTAATCATGGCGGTCGGCATGCTGGTGGATGGTGCAATCGTCGTCACTGAGTTTGCCGATCGGAGAATGCAAGAAGGCACGCCGCGTAAAGAGGCATACCGAGACGCAGCCAAACGCATGGCATGGCCGATCACCGCCTCTACCGCGACTACGTTGGCGGCATTTGCTCCGCTTCTTTTTTGGCCGGATATTACCGGTGAGTTTATGAAGTACTTACCGTTAACGCTAATCGCGACGTTAGCGGCGTCATTGGTGATGGCTTTGCTATTTGTGCCTGTTATTGGCGGCATTATTGGTAAACCTCAGGTTATCAATCCTAAAGCCCAACAAGAAATGGTGGAGTTGCACAACGGAAACTTTGAGAAAGCGACAGGAATTACCAAGCTTTATTACAAAACCTTGTTTGTGGCGATTCAACATCCTTGGAAAGTGCTGCTGATCGCGGTATTGCTGGCGGGTGGTGTTGGATTTACTTACAGTAAAGCGGGGTTAGGAGCTGAGTTTTTCCCTGAAGTCGACCCGCCATTTTTCACCGTAAAAGTACGCTCTTACGGGGATCTTTCCATTAATGAGAAAGATATCGTAATGCGAGAAATTGAAAAGGTCATGCTGGGTCATGATGAGTTTGAAAGTGTCTACACTCGCACTGGATCGAGCGATAATGGTGACGAAATCGGTCAGATTCAAATAACTCCTGTGGATTGGCAATATCGTCGTAAAGTCAAAACGATCATTGAAGAGCTAAAATCTACCACTGACCAATTTTATGGCGTTGAGTTAGAGTACAAATTCCCGGATGCCGGCCCTCCGGTTGAACATGATTTGGTGATTGAAGTTTCTTCTCGAAGTAGGAGTATAGGCGAGCTAGATGACGCCGCGAAGCTCGTTAGGCTTTGGGCTGATAGCAACCCAGCACTGACTAATTTGAGTGATACCACCAATAAAGAGGGGATTGACTGGCAAATTGACATTCGACGCGACGACGCTTCTCGTTTTGCTGCCGATGCAACTTTGGTGGGAAATACAGTTCAATTTGTCACGAATGGTCTGAAAATAGGGGGCTATTTACCTGACGATGCGGATGAAGAAGTCGATATTTTGGTGCGCTACCCACAAGAGAAGCGAGATATTGGTCGATTCGATCAGCTAAGAGTGAAAACCGCTGCAGGTTTAGTGCCTATAACCAACTTTGCTCAAATTAAGCCAGACCACAAGCAAGATACTATCCGTCGTGTTGATGGTCATCGAGTTATCAACATTAAAGCGGATATGGTGGAAGGCTACAATTTGGCGCTTGAGTTACCAAAAATTGCGGCTGAAATGGAACAGCTCGGTTTACCGGAAGGCGTTGAATATAAGATTCGGGGTCAAAATGAGGAGCAGGAAAACTCATCAGCATTCTTGCAAAACGCTTTTGTTGTGGCTCTTGGCGTCATGGCGCTCATTCTCATCACGCAGTTCAACAGCTTTTATCAGGCATTTTTGATTTTGAGTGCGGTGCTGTTTTCAACGGTCGGGGTTTTTGCTGGGTTGCTTATTTTCCAAAAACCATTCGGCATCATCATGTCTGGCATTGGCGTGATTGCCTTGGCTGGTATCGTAGTTAATAACAACATTGTACTGATTGATACTTATAACCAAATGCGAAAAAGAGGACTGGACAAAGCAGAGGCTATCCTGCGGACCGGTGTGCAACGTTTGAGACCGGTGCTATTAACCACAATTACGACCATTTTAGGGTTGTTACCGATGGTTCTAGAAATGAACATCGATTTAGTTAATCAAAAAGTCGAATTTGGTGCGCCGAGTACGCAATGGTGGTCTCAGTTAGCGACGGCAGTAGCAGGGGGATTAGCATTCGCTACGGTGTTGACGTTGGTGCTTACGCCTTGTTTGCTTATGTTGGGAAGAGATCATCTTGCTAAGCCCGAACCTGATGAAAGCGAAGAGGCAGCGTAATGCTGCCTCTTTTTACTTTTCCGTTTATCTCATTGCCAGTAACTTACTGTAACGATCCAGCTTGTCCATACTGACTTTTGCATTCGCCATGAAGGTTTGTCTTGCTTTACCTGTTAACGATTTGGATTGCGGCAAATTCACTGTTCTTGGGTTTTTGTGCACGCCATTTACTAGGAACTCATAATGTAAGTGAGGTCCTGTCACACGACCTGTTCCACCAAGCGTACCGATAGTTTGACCTTGTTTAACACGTTGACCCGTTTTGACTGTGCGCTTCGTTAAGTGCAGATACTTGGTAATGTATGTGTTGCTGTGCTTGATGAACACGTAGTTCCCGTTGAACTTGTTGTAAGCCGATTTTTGCACCACACCATCACCAGCGGCCCAAATTGGCGTACCAACAGGTGCTGCGTAGTCAGTGCCTCGGTGAGGACGTACTCGACCCGTCACTGGGTGAAGACGACGTGGGTTAAAGTTTGAAGTCACGCGACGGAAATCCAGTGGAGCGCGCAAGAAGGCTTTTTTCATCGCTCGGCCATTTTCATCGTAATATTTGCCCGTTTTCTCATCTAAAATAGCCGTAAACGTATCGCCCTGGTTTTTGAATATCGCAGCGATGATTTTTCCGCGACCAATGACTTCACCTTCTACAACTTCTTCTTGATACAGCACTCGGAAAGAGTCGTTTTTGCGAATATCGAGTGCGAAGTCGATATCCCAGCCAAAAATTCCTGCTAGCTCCATGATTTGGTTGCCATTCAAGCCAGACGAAATTCCTGCGTTCCAGAAGTTGGATTTGATGGTTGCCTCGGCGTAGTTGAATTGGTAATCGACCTCTTTTTTATCGACCTCAGAAACGTATTTGCCGTCTTGCAGTTTGATGCGAAAGGTTTCAAATGCGCTTAGCGTACGGCGCAGTTGAACCAAGTCGTTTTTCTCACCAAAACCAAATTGCAATTTATCGCCCGGACGAAGACGAGTTAACTGCTGTTCAATTTCTTTATCGGAGGACACTAACTCGTGCAGTAGACGAGCAGAGAGTCCCACTCGATTAAATAGAATGGCGGCGCTCTCGCCATTTTTTACTTTGTAAGTTTCCCAGCGCAAAACCGAAGACATCTGAGAAGATCCATTTAATGTCGTCAATTCAAGTGAGATCGGCACAGGATAGTGTTGACCAACTTTTAATCGGCTTTGTTGCGGGTTGAGGTCTTGCGGATCGGGCAGAAAGAACAGTGCAATGATGATCAGAGCACTAAAAAAACCGATCAATACTTTGTGCAAGAGTGGAAGTCGGACAAAAATCGAATGCATGAGGTACTTGATTGCTAAATTAAACGGAAAAAGTGACAACTACCTAGTCTAACGTGTTTCAAAATGCATCGCTATTCAAGTAATATGTTCAGCTATTATATTTTTGCCAAATCTGTGGGAGTGAACAAGAATGGCGAGCATTGAAGCTGCACTAGCCGAGATTAAGCGCGGTGTTGAAGAGCTGATTCCAGAAGAAGAGCTAATCGCAAAACTAAAAGAAGGTCGTCCTCTACGTATTAAATTGGGCGCCGATCCAACAGCACCTGACATTCACCTAGGCCATACGGTTATTTTCAATAAGCTTCGCTTGTTCCAAGAACTAGGTCATGAAGTGACGTTCCTAATCGGTGACTTCACTGCAATGGTTGGTGACCCAACAGGTAAAAACACCACTCGTCCACCGCTAAGCCGCGAAGACGTATTGCGTAATGCTGAAACGTACAAAGAACAGGTGTTCAAAATTCTAGATCCTGCGAAGACTAAAATTCAGTTTAACTCTGAGTGGCTGTCTGAGCTGGGCGCAGAAGGTATGATTCGTCTTGCTGCAAACCAAACCGTTGCTCGTATGCTAGAACGTGACGACTTTAAAAAGCGTTACGCAGGCGGTCAACCAATTGCTATCCATGAGTTCATGTACCCACTTCTGCAAGGTTGGGACTCTGTCGCGATGGAAACGGACGTTGAATTAGGTGGTACAGACCAGAAGTTCAACCTTCTAATGGGGCGTGAACTGCAAAAATCTCACGGTCAAAAGCCTCAAGTTGTACTTATGATGCCGCTTCTTGTTGGTCTAGACGGCGAGAAGAAGATGTCTAAGTCTGCGGGTAACTACATTGGTATCAGTGAAGCGCCAAGCGAAATGTTTGGTAAGATCATGTCGATCTCTGATGACTTAATGTGGAGCTACTACGAGCTGCTATCGTTCCGTCCTCTAGAGGAAATCGAACAGTTTAAAGCGGATGTTCAAGCGGGTAAAAACCCACGTGATATCAAAGTGCTACTTGCTAAAGAGATCATTGCGCGTTTCCACAGTGAAGCCGATGCTGATGCGGCAGAGCAAGAGTTTGTGAACCGTTTCGCTAAGAACCAAATCCCTGACGAAATGCCAGAATTTGACTTTGATGCAGGTACACCAGTAGCGAATCTTCTAAAAGATGCTGGTCTGTGTGCGTCAACGTCTGAAGCAATGCGCATGGTAAAACAAGGTGCAGCAAAGGTTGAAGGCGAGAAAGTTGCCGACGCTAAATTTGCACCAGAAGCTGGTACTTACGTATTCCAAGTTGGTAAACGTAAATTTGCACGTATTACGATCAAGTAATCCATAATTTTTACGTATGGAAGCGCCCAATGGGCGCTTTTTTTGTTCCTAAAATTGGCAAAAAAAGAACAAAGCCCACCTGTAAATATGGATTAACTTTGCTACTATACTTGCGCTGCCAATCAGGGCAGCGATATCGGAGATTTACATGAACAATACCGACCATCCTCCCAGTCGTTGGGTGAGTAAGATTAAGGGAGCGAAATAACCCGCTTCGGTATTGGCGATCTCCGTCTTACCCGAGTGGTGAGGCATCTTTTCTAATTTTCTTCTCGTTATTTCCTTCATACATTCTGAATAGACAGTGCTTTTGCATTGGTGAATTCGCGTGTTTGTGTCATCTATCGGCATAAAGGCGTGATGAGCTTGTGCTTGTGTTGTCGATGGTCGTTACCAATGCCAATCGGGAGATTCGCCATGACGGTAATGAACAACACTTTTATTGAAACAACACCAAACTTTTCTGAAGTAGAAATTGGTGCAGCTCGCAATGCGTTTTTGAAATACGATCAAGAGCAGCAACTTCATTTGCTCACCATCATGCCAATAGATGAAGCGGTGGGGATTTTGAAGCACTGTTCTGTAGGGTATGTGAACAGTTTGATGTCTCAACTTGAGCATGCGGGTCATGATAAGCGTGCGCGTCACTATGCGCACCAATTGGGTTTGCATGTGTCGGAAGTTGATACTCCTGACGGTTACTTATCAACAGGCGTACTAGAGCATGTAAAGCAGCGAATCGGCTGGATTATTGCTCTCGCTTTATTGGGGATCGTTTCTGGGCTGATTATTGCTCAGTATGAAGATACATTGAGCCAACTGGTTTTACTTGCAGTGTACATGCCGGTGATTGCGGCGGCTGGTGGTAATACGGGTACTCAAGCGGCCACATTGGTCATTCGTGCATTGGCCACAGGTGAGCTTAAAAAGCGTCAGTGGTTAGCAGTACTTTGGAAAGAAAGTCGCGTAGCGCTGTGTCTCGCATTAGCGATCGCAATAGTTATGGTGGGGCGCATTATGCTTTTTAGTGCCGGCCAATCTACGGGGGGCTTTGAACTGACAGACATCGCACTTGCAATCGCCGTTGCTTTGTTTATTCAAGTCTCAATTTCCACAACGCTTGGCGGTTTGTTGCCAATAATTGCCCGTGCTTGCAAGCTAGACCCAGCCGTATTGGTGAGCCCTGTGCTTGCATCAATCGTTGATATATCAGGTATGTGGATTTACTTTACTGTGGTGAATTACTTCTTAGGTATCGCCTGACTAAAATTCACGATGTCACGGTAAAATAACTGCTCAAAATGCGTAATAGGGGCGATGACAGGTTTGTTATCGTCCCTTTTTTCTGGAAAGTAGTCTGAGACAAACTGGACGAAAATAGTATTCGGCTGGCCATTTTTATCTAAACCATAACCCGCCATGTTGTAGGTTCCGTACAATGAACCACTCTTCGCAATCAGTTGACCTTTAATTGGGGCATTCCGCATGCTTTGGCGGTATTGCAGCGTACCCGACTCGCCTGATTTAGGCATGATGGCAATCAGCTTCAGTGTTTTTTCGTTTTTCCAGATATAACGTAGGATTTCTGCCATTTTGGTCGCAGAAATACGGTTGTTTCTTGAAAGGCCCGATCCATCTTCCAAGCGTGCGTTACGGATATCGATGCCAGTGTTGGCGAAAATGATCTGTTTGATCGCTTCTGTGCCATTGGTAAAACTTCCGGGTTGAACAAAAAACTTCGCACCCAATGTTTTCGTTAATGTGTCTGCGATCAAATTGTCAGAATGCTTGAGCATGTCATCAAGTAAATCGGGTAGCGGCTTTGACTGATGTAATGCCATCAATTTACGTTGTTTCTGTGGCGCTGAACCAATCTTAATTTTGCCTTTGAGCTCAATTCCTAATTGCTTGAGTAACGTACTGATATTTTGACTGGTATAACGTTCAGGATCTTGAACCGCAAATTTGAGAGGTAGCGGCTTTTCTCGTTCAACTAAGCATCCTTTTAATTCGTAGTGATTGTCTGGGTGAGCAAGCAGGTCTAAATCGCAATGGCGGCTCTTTTGAATCGTCTTAGAAACGGTTTCGACCGAACTTTTAACACGAATAGGTTGATGCTCAGGCACATAGACTCGAGTCCCGCCATCTTTTTGCGTATAGATAGAAGCTTGGACGCAGTTGTTGTTGAGTGTAATGCTAGAAGCCGGAGCGCTGTAGCAAACCCCCAGAATGTCCCACGGCCAACCCACCGCTCGGTCATACCCTGTAAAGGCACTGTTGTCTAACCACAAGTCACCGTTAATGCGCGTTAAACCATTTTTTTTCGCCAATGACAGCAACGCTTTCAAATCTTGTGTTTGTAGGGTGGGATCTCCGACAAAGTAGATAACGGCATCGGAATTCGAGGTTTCAAGCTTTGTTCGAAATGCAAAGCTGTCCCCTAACTCTAATTTAGCAGCTAAGGCTGTGACAATTTTTAATGTGCTCGCTGGTGGAAATAGTTGGTCTGTTGGACGGATACCATCGAGCGTGGAACTTTCGTTTAGTTTTTCTGCAACTAAGCTGATACGGGCGCCCTCTGGCAATACCTCTTGATGAGGATACGCATAAGACAATAGCGGAAAAATAAGAGAAGAAATGAGTAGAGGCCAACGTAAACGCATAGTGTGATTTTCTAGGGTTAGTTATGTGATTGAGTATACGCAAGTCCACTCAATATGCTAGGCGCATCCAAGAATGCTTTGTTCATCATTAATATTGAGACAAAGTGGTTAGAAGAACGCGCTATTAAGATGAAAAATGAAAGATAAAAAAATGCCCGCAATAAGCGGGCACTGAGTATTCAAGTCTAAAGACTGGAATTAGAAGTCGTAACGTAGACCTAGAGCTAGCTCGTCTTCTGCATCAGCTTTAGATGCTGTAGTGTTGCCACCAACTTTACCTAGTTTATCGCCAGAGTCGATTAGGTTGAAGTTGTATGAAACGTAACCACGGAAGTTAGGCTTGAAGTAGTAAGATGCATCAACAGCGAAGTTGTTAGCAGAAGTTTCGTTGTTAGTTTCTGCGTTGTTGTACGTTGTTGTGAATACTGTTTGACCTAGAGTGTAAGCACCAGCTAGTTCGTAACCAGTGTAGTCACCTTCAGTTTTCGCTTTTTCACCGTCAGTGAAGATACCAGCGAAGTATAGGTCACCCATAGTGTAAGATGCAGCTAGCATGTATTCGTTAGCTTCGTCTTGGTCTGCGTAACCAGCACCTAGCTCAAGACCTGTGTCTGCTACTGCGTAGATTGCAGATAGAGAGTAACCGTCTTGTTTGTTGTCTGAGTAGTGATCAACGCGATCGTTTTCACCAGCAGGAGTACCGTCTGCTTTTAGCTCTGTACGGTCAGCAAAGCGGTAGCTAGCTTTAACGCTTAGGTTTTCGAATTGACCTTTGTAAGACATCATGTTGTCTGAACGGTCAGCCACTGCTAGTTTGTCAGCTGCTGAGTTACCGTGGTAAGCCATGATATCTGTGAAATCAGTGATAACGCCTAGTGCACCTTCGTTTTTACCGTAAGTGAACTCACCCCATGCACCGCCAAGACCAGCGTATGCGTAACGAGTGTCTAGGTTGCTGTTTCCATCTACACCGCCGTTTTCAGCTGTAGTAAACTCACCTTCCCAGAAACCAACACCGTAAAGGTTGTCGTTGATAGCTTGAGTACCAAGGAAGTTTAGACGGATACGAGAGTTGTCTTGAGCGTCGCCATCTTTCATAGATAGACGTGCTTCAGCGCGGCCGCCCATTTCTAGAGAAGTGCCGTCTTGGTTGTAAAGTTCAGCTGCGTTAACGCCAGTTGCCATAGCTGCTGCAGATACAGAAAGAGCAATTAGAGTCTTTTTCATCTTATTTGTCCTAGTTAGCTGTCCATAATCATTGTTGTATGGGGGAGAGATGACCTCTCACAAGTCATTGGTCTATATTTGGCTTCATCTGCGAGAGTTTTCCGCAACTGTAAGCCTTTGATGTAACAACTTGCTGGACATGTTTTACTGCTAAAGTTTCATGATGAGTTAGTAAAATGATATAAATCATGCTGATGAACACTGTTCGATTGTGACTGGTTGTTTGTTAAGTGGTTGGTTTTAATGAGTTAATACTTCAATGACATTGGCCTGACATTGATTAGTTTTTATGTTTTTTGATGTTTTTAGTGTAATGAACAGTGTTGTTTTTCAATAAATTGCGATAATGATTGGATCTAAAATTGATTCGGTTCGTTATGCTGCAAAGGCATAGCAATGTTGAATTTCGAATTAAGATGATTTCGCTCAGGAGTTTGTTTACACTAGTTGAAAATACATCTTTAACCGCACTACCTAGTCCTACGACTGGGTGGGCTTTTTATTGTCCAAAGACCCATTTGGGCTTGAGGTTACATAATGGAAAAAGTTCCAATGACACTACGTGGCGAACAAATGCTACGTACAGAACTAGAACGTCTACTTAAGCTACGTCCTCAAATTTCAGAAGCGATTGCTGAAGCACGAGAACTAGGTGATTTGAAGGAAAATGCTGAATATCATGCCGCTCGAGAAGAGCAGGGTATTTGTGAAGCGCAAATCCGTGACATTGAATATAAGCTATCTGTTGCGCAAGTAATTGATGTAACTAAAATGGAAAACACTGGCAAGGTTATCTTTGGTTCAACGGTGACTTTGATTGATGTCGATACCGATGAAGAAAAGACATATCAGATTGTTGGTGACGATGAAGCTGATATTAAAGCTGGCCGTATTTCAGTGAGCTCTCCAATTGCTCGTGGCTTGATCGGCAAGATGGAAGGCGACGAGGTTGCTATCCAGACTCCTGGTGGAGCGAAAGATTTCGAAATTGACCGAGTTGAATACATCTAAGTGGCATCTTGAATGCCCACTATTTGTTAAATGCAAAAAAGGTCGCCAATGGCGACCTTTTTCTTCAACAACGTAAGTGAATTACTTACGAGGAATTTCGATTTTACGCTCTTCAGACTGGCGGTATAGCACAAGCACTTTACCAATTGTCTGAACTTTTTCAGCGCCTGTCTCACGTACGATAGCGTCAATGATTAGCTGTTTTGTTTCACGATCTTCTGAAGCAACTTTTACTTTGATCAGTTCGTGATGGTTTAGAGCGATTTCAATTTCTGCTAGCACGGCTTCTGTAAGTCCATTTGCGCCCATTAGCACAACAGGTTTTAAACTGTGAGCCAGGCCTTTTAGGTGCTGCTTTTGTTTGGTGCTTAGGTTCATTACGCGGCCAATTTTCTTTAAAATAAGGGTTGAAAAAAGCTATTTTAACGCCATCTATTGCTGAAGACTATAATTTATTGAGTAATAGGTTGTGCCTATTAAAACAATAGCTCCTATTTGCGCCTTGTTGGGATTAAAATGAGTAAACAAAAACATTCGGCTAGTTCTGGTCGTTGGTTGAAAGAACACTTTGATGATAAATACGCGAATGAAGCCCGTAAAAAAGGATATCGTTCACGTGCGTACTTCAAGATTGATGAAATCCAAACAAAAGATAAGTTGTTAAAACCTGGCATGACAGTGGTCGATTTAGGTGCTGCTCCGGGTGGATGGTCTCAATATGCTGCTAAAATAGTAGGAGATAGTGGTCAGATTATTGCTTGTGATTTACTTCCTATGGATCCAATAGCTGGTGTAAGTTTCTTGCAAGGTGACTTCCGAGACGATGCCGTGTTAGAGGCGTTGCTTGATAGAATTCAACCATCAATGGTTGATGTTGTAATGTCTGATATGGCGCCGAACATTGCAGGTAACAACTCTGTCGATCAACCACGCGCAATGTATTTAGTTGAATTGGCTTTAGATATGTGTCGACAAGTTCTAGCGCCTAATGGTAGCTTTGTCGTAAAGGTTTTCCAGGGTGAAGGCTTCGATCAATATGTGAAAGAAGTCCGAGACATGTTTAAAGTCGTAAAAATCAGAAAACCAGACTCATCGCGAGCTCGCTCCCGAGAAGTCTTTGTTGTAGCCACTGGTTACAAAGGTTAACTATTTTGCTCTTTCGGGAGCGTGTTAACACTATAGCTACAGTGAGTGAACTGTAGTACCCTACCTTTAATTACAATTAGTTATCGAGAGGCTTACACCTTGAGTGACATGGCAAAAAATTTAATTCTGTGGCTTGTTATCGCTGTCGTATTGATGTCGGTATTCCAGAGCTTTGGCCCTGGAGAAAGCAATGGCAGAACCGTGGATTACACCACGTTTGTACAGGAAGTTGGCCAAGGCCAGATTCAAGAAGCAACTTTTAAAGACGGTGAAATTAGCTTTGTTCGTCGTGGCGGCGGTGCCAAAATGGTCACTTACATGCCTGTGTATGATCAGAAGCTTCTAGATGACCTAATTAACCAAAACGTGAAAGTGCAAGGTACGCCTCCTGAAGAGCAAAGCTTGCTTGGCACAATTTTCATTTCTTGGTTCCCAATGATCTTACTGATTGGTGTGTGGATTTTCTTCATGCGTCAAATGCAAGGCGGCGGCGGTAAAGGCGCTATGTCTTTCGGTAAGAGTAAAGCTCGTATGATGAGCGAAGAACAAATCAAAACCACTTTCGCTGATGTTGCAGGCTGTGACGAAGCAAAAGAAGACGTAAAAGAACTTGTTGATTACCTGCGTGATCCGAGCCGTTTCCAAAAACTGGGTGGTAAAATTCCAACTGGTGTTTTAATGGTTGGTCCTCCAGGTACGGGTAAAACGTTACTTGCAAAAGCTATCGCAGGTGAGGCAAAAGTACCGTTCTTTACTATTTCAGGTTCCGATTTCGTAGAAATGTTCGTTGGTGTTGGTGCGTCTCGTGTACGTGACATGTTCGAGCAAGCGAAGAAAGCCGCGCCTTGTATTATCTTTATCGATGAAATCGATGCTGTAGGTCGTCAGCGTGGTGCTGGTGTAGGTGGTGGTCACGATGAACGTGAGCAAACACTGAACCAAATGCTAGTAGAAATGGATGGTTTTGAGGGCAACGAAGGTATTATCGTTATTGCTGCGACCAACCGCCCAGACGTATTAGACCCTGCATTGCTACGTCCGGGTCGTTTTGACCGTCAAGTAGTTGTAGGTCTTCCTGATGTACGTGGTCGTGAACAGATTCTAAAAGTACACATGCGCAAAGTGCCATTAGCTGGTGACGTAGAGCCTTCTCTAATCGCTCGTGGTACGCCAGGTTTCTCTGGTGCTGACCTAGCAAACTTAGTTAACGAAGCTGCACTATTTGCTGCACGTGGCAACAAACGCAATGTCTCTATGGTTGAGTTTGAGCTAGCGAAAGACAAAATCATGATGGGTGCAGAGCGCCGTTCTATGGTGATGTCAGAAGAGACCAAAGAGTCAACAGCTTACCATGAAGCTGGTCACGCGATTGTTGGCCGTTTAGTACCTGAGCATGATCCTGTGTACAAAGTGTCTATCATTCCACGTGGTCGTGCACTTGGTGTAACGATGTACTTGCCAGAACAAGACCGAGTAAGTATGTCTCGTCAGCACTTAGAATCTATGATTTCAAGCCTGTATGGCGGTCGTCTTGCTGAAGAGCTAATTTACGGTCCTGAAAAAGTATCGACAGGTGCTTCCAACGACATTGAACGTGCGACTGATATTGCTCGTAAGATGGTGACACAATGGGGCTTCTCTGAAAAACTTGGTCCTCTACTTTATGCAGAAGATGAAGGTGAAGTATTCCTTGGTCGTAGCGTAACGCAGACTAAACACATGTCTGATGATACCGCTAAGCTGATCGATGATGAGGTTCGTCAAATCATCGACCGCAACTACGACCGTGCGAAAAAGATTTTGGAAGACAACATGGACATCATGCATGCGATGAAAGATGCGCTAATGAAGTATGAAACCATTGATGCTCGCCAAATTGATGATCTCATGGAACGTAAAGCGGAAATTCGTGAGCCAGCAGGCTGGGGTGATAACCCAATGAATAAGCCAAAGGATGACGATAAGCCTCAAGCAACGCCTGAAGTGAAAGAGGAAGAGAAAGCAACGGATTCTGCGAATGCCGCAGAGCAAGTTACTTCTCAAGATTCTGCTTCAAGTGAAGTTCCAGAAAAGAAAGACTCTGAATAAAGAGTGTTGATAATAATAAACCCCGAGTTAGCTCGGGGTTTTTGTATTTATTATGATTATTACAGCAAATAACAAATCTCTCGACCTTTCTCGTCCACATGTAATGGCGATTCTTAATGTTACCCCTGATTCATTTTCTGATGGTGGTAAATTCAATTCTTTAGAACTTGCTCTTGCTCAAGTTGAAAAAATGATTACCGCAGGGGTTAGCATCATTGATGTTGGTGGTGAGTCTACACGCCCTGGTGCGCCAGATGTCTCTCTAGAAGAAGAGCTGCAACGCGTTGTTCCTGTTGTAAAGGCCATCCGCGAAAAATACGATGTATGGATCTCTGTCGATACCAGTAAAGCAGAAGTAATGCGTCAGGCTATCGCTGTTGGTGCGGATCTAATTAACGATATCCGTGCGTTACAAGAACCTGGTGCACTTCAAGTTGCGGCTGCATCAAAACTACCTGTTTGCTTAATGCATATGAAGGGGCAACCTAGAACTATGCAGGAAAGCCCTCAGTACGAGAACTTGATGGATGACGTTGCTCAGTTTCTGGAAGAGCGCATAGCTGCTTGTGAAGCTGTAGGTATCAATAAGTCTCAACTTATCCTCGATCCTGGTTTTGGCTTTGGCAAAACCATTGAACACAATTATCATATGCTAGCTCATCTCGAGAAGTTTCATGAGTTCGGTCTGCCTATCTTGGCGGGCATGTCTCGTAAATCAATGATTTTCAAGCTGCTTAATAAGCCCGCAGCAGATTGCACTAACGCCAGTGTCGTTTGTGCCACGATTGCTGCCATGAAAGGCGCGCAGATCATTCGTGTTCATGATTTTGAAGAAACTATTGAAGCAATGAAAATTGTCGAAATGACGCAAAACAATATTTAAAAATAATAAAGGTAAGTTTATGTCGAATAAAAGACGTTACTTTGGTACGGACGGTGTACGCGGTAAAGTTGGACAGTACCCAATCACTCCAGACTTCGTACTTAAGCTTGGCTGGGCTGCTGGTCGTGTATTAGCAAAACAAGGCACAAAGAAAGTTATTATTGGTAAAGATACTCGTATCTCTGGTTACATGCTTGAATCTGCACTAGAAGCAGGTCTTGCTGCCGCAGGTCTGAAGGCAACTTTCACAGGTCCAATGCCGACACCTGCTGTCGCTTACTTAACGCAAACTTTCCGCGCAGAAGCGGGCATTGTGATTTCTGCATCGCATAACCCATATTACGACAACGGTATTAAATTCTTCTCATCTGAGGGCACAAAATTACCTGATGATATCGAGCTTGCTATCGAAGCTGAATTGGACAAAGACATTGAATGTGTTGAGTCTTCTGAATTGGGCAAAGCGACTCGTTTAAATGATGCTGCAGGTCGTTACATCGAGTTCTGTAAAAGCACATTCCCATCGACACTAAGTCTCTCTAACTTAAAGATCGTCGTTGATTGCGCTCATGGTGCTACCTACCATATTGCTCCAAATGTCTTCAAAGAACTTGGTGCAGATGTAATCGCGATGGGTGTTGAGCCAAATGGTATCAACATCAATGAAGAAGTCGGTGCTACAGACGTTCGCGCGCTACAAAAACGCGTTGTAGAAGAGCAAGCTCATCTTGGTCTTGCATTCGATGGTGACGGCGACCGTATCATCATGGTTGACCATTTAGGTAATAAAGTCGATGGTGACCAAATTGCTTACATCATCGCACGTGATGCTTTGCGTCGTGGTGAACTAAAAGGTGGCGTGGTTGGTACGTTGATGACTAACCTAGGTATGGAAAATGGCCTGAAGCAATTAGGCATTCCATTTGTTCGTGCAGCTGTCGGTGACCGCTATGTAATGGAGCAATTGCTGGCTAAAGGCTGGAAGATCGGTGCCGAAAACTCTGGTCACGTTATCTTGCTAGATAAAGTAACAACGGGAGACGCGATTGTTGCAGCTCTACAAGTGCTTGCTTCTGTTGTTGGTAGTGATATGTCTCTGCACGACTTGTCGCAAGGCATGACGCTTTACCCACAAGTTTTAGAAAATGTACGTTTCGCTGGTGAAAACAACCCTCTAGAAGCGCAAGCAGTACTGGCTGCTGTAGAAGAAGTTGAAGCTGAACTAGGCGATAAAGGTCGCGTTTTACTACGTAAATCAGGTACAGAGCCTTTGATTCGCGTAATGGTAGAAGGTGAAGATGCCGAGCTTGTTCAAAGCTCAGCGCTTAAGATTGCGGATGCAGTAAAAGCAAGTTGTTAATCATTGCTTTAACGTATTTAAAGAAAGAAAAGGGCAAGTTTTGCCCTTTTTTTGAGCGCTTAACCCGCCAGCATTGATTTTTTACTAATTTTCCCTTGTCAGCGTTACTTGCTTTCGCTAGTATTGCTCCGCCTCCCGTTAGGAGGTCGCTAGCCTTGTTCATTAACGATGTTTCGATATTGAACGGCGCTGGCTCAACAATTTGGAACATAGGTGGAAAAAATGTTTTCAGTTCTACTTGTGATTTACCTGTTGGCAGCGCTTGGTGTGATTGGCCTTGTGTTGATTCAACAAGGTAAAGGCGCAGATATGGGAGCCTCGTTCGGTGCTGGTGCTTCAAACACAGTGTTTGGTGCTAGTGGCTCAGGTAATTTCTTAACCCGAACAACTGCTATTTTAGCAACCGTATTTTTTGTCGTTAGCTTGCTACTTGGTCGTATGTCTACACACAAGACCGAGTCTCAATGGGTAGACCCAACATTAGGTCAACCAGTAGTTGAGCAAGTTAAAGACGCAGCGAGTGAAGTTCCAGCACCTACTGGTGATGAAATTCCTCAATAAGCTGTAAGGTTTTGTGCCGAGATGGTGAAATTGGTAGACACGCTAGCATGAGGTGCTAGTGCCTTAGGTGTGAGGGTTCGAGTCCCTCTCTCGGCACCATGTATTTACAAACTTGTAAATCACTTGTTTGCGAGTATAATGCTCAGCAAGTCGGACGCGGGGTGGAGCAGCTTGGTAGCTCGTCGGGCTCATAACCCGAAGGTCGTCGGTTCAAATCCGGCCCCCGCAACCAATCTCCTTCTTTGAATAAAGAAGTTGCAGATTGGCAAGTTTGCGTAGTGCTAACCACACTACGAGTTAAGAAAAGTAATTTTGACTATTCTTAACGTATCAGGGTCCAGCAGCATAAAACCCCGACTATCGGGGTTTTTTGTTATCTGAGTTTTTTAAATGACTCAGGTCACTGCTTGGTTTTTTGATTGGGCTCTGAGCCCTTTTTTTGTTTCTGGAGTGGTTTAAATGACTGGTTTAGAAAGACAACTTACTGAAATGCTTGAAGCGCCAGTAGAGGCATCAGGCTATGAGTTAGTTGGATTAGAATTCATTCGTGCTGGCGCGCATTCAACGTTACGCATCTACATCGACCATGAAAATGGTATTAACGTGGACGACTGTGCAGAAGTTAGCCACCAAGTAAGTGCAGTGTTAGACGTTGAAGATCCAATTTCTGTTGCTTACAGCCTAGAAGTGTCTTCTCCAGGTTTAGAAAGACCACTATTCAAAGCAGCACATTACGAGCAATTTATTGGTCACGAGGTCAGCATCGTTTTGAAAATGGCTGTAGCAAACCGTCGTAAGTGGAAAGGCATTATCCACGGCGTGGATGGCGAAACAGTGACAGTTACTGTTGAAGGTCAGCAAGAAGAGTTTGCTTTAAGTAACATTTCAAAAGCTAACCTGATCCCTAAATTTTAGGTCCCTAAAAAAGTTTAAGCTTAGAGGCTAAATACAATGAGTAAAGAAATTTTAGCGGTAGCAGAAGCGGTATCGAACGAAAAAGCGGTACCTCGTGAGCGTATCTTTGAAGCTCTTGAGATTGCTCTAGCGACTTCTACAAAGAAAAAGTACGAAATCGAAATCGACGTTCGTGTTGCTATTGACCGTAAAACTGGTGAGTTTGTAACTTACCGTCGTTGGTTGGTTGTTGACCAAGTAGAAAGCCCAACGAAAGAGATCTCTCTAGAAGCTGCTCAATATGAAGATGATTCAGTTGAGCTAGGCGATTACGTAGAAGATGAAATCGAATCAGTAACGTTTGACCGTATTACGACTCAAACGGCTAAGCAAGTTATTGTACAAAAAGTTCGTGAAGCTGAACGTGCACAAATCGTTGAGCAGTTTATCGACAACGAAGGTGATCTAATCACTGGTGTTGTTAAGAAGGTAAACCGCGACACAATCGTTCTTGACTTAGGTAACAACGCAGAAGCGGTAATCCTACGTGATGACCAACTTCCTCGTGAAAATTTCCGTCCAGGTGACCGTGTACGTGGTCTTCTGTACAAAGTTGCTCCAGAAGCGCGTGGTTTCCAATTGTTTATCACTCGTTCTAAGCCTGAAATGCTTGAAGAACTATTCCGTGTAGAAGTTCCTGAGATCGCTGAAGAAATCATCGAACTGAAAGGTGCTGCTCGTGATCCTGGTTCTCGCGCTAAGATCGCAGTGAAAACAAATGACAAACGTATTGACCCTGTTGGTGCGTGTGTTGGTATGCGTGGCGCACGTGTACAAGCTGTTTCTGGTGAGCTTGGTGGTGAGCGTATCGATATCGTGCTTTGGGATGATAACCCAGCGCAATTCGTTATCAACGCAATGGCTCCAGCAGACGTAGCTTCTATCATCGTGGATGAAGATGCACACTCAATGGACATCGCAGTTGAAGCCGACAACCTAGCACAGGCTATCGGTCGTAACGGTCAGAACGTACGTTTAGCATCTCAGCTAACGGGTTGGGAGCTGAACGTAATGACAGTTGCAGATCTTCAGAAGAAACACGCTGAAGAATCACAAGCGTCTATCGAAAACTTCATGAAGTACCTAGACATCGAAGAAGACTTTGCTCAGCTGCTTGTTGAAGAAGGCTTCTCTACTCTAGAAGAAATCGCATACGTTCCAGTTAACGAGCTTCTAGAAATCGACGGCCTAAACGAAGAGCTTGTAGAAGAGCTACGTGGTCGTTCGAAAGACGCGCTAACAACAATTGCATTAGCACAAGAAGAATCTTTTGAAGGTCTAGAGCCTGCAGACGATCTACTAGGTCTTGAAGGTCTAGAGCGCGAAATGGCATTCAAACTGGCAGCTAAAGGTGTAGCGACACTGGAAGATCTAGCTGACCAAGGCATTGACGATTTAGAAGGTATCGAAGGCCTGACCGAAGAACGTGCAGGCGAGCTAATTATGGCCGCACGTAACATCTGTTGGTTCGGCGAAGAAGCATAATTTCGGCAAGGAGGAAAGCGGCATGACACAATTAACAGTTAAAGCACTGAGTGATGAGATTGGTACGCCAGTCGACCGCTTGATTGAACAACTTGCTGACGCTGGCATGAAAAAGGCGAGCTCTGACAATGTAACTGATGAAGAGAAGCAAAAGCTTCTCTCTCATCTAAAGAAAGAACACGGTGATAAATCTGGTGATGCAGAGCCGACTCGCCTAACGCTTCAGCGTAAAACTCGTAGTACACTTAGTGTGAATGCGGGTGGTGGTAAGAGTAAGAATGTTCAGGTTGAGGTGCGCAAAAAACGTACATACGTGAAGCGTAGCACAATTGAAGATGAAGCTAAGCGCGAAGCAGAAGAAGTAGCAAAACGTGAAGCAGAAGAAGCAGCAAAACGCGTAGCAGAGGAAACTGCTAAGCGTGAAGCTGAAGAAGCTGCAAAACGTGAAGCTGAAGATGCTGTAAAACGTGAAGCGGAAGAAAAAGCGAAACGCGAAGCTGAAGAAAAAGCGAAGCGCGACGCAGATACGAATGCACAACGTAATGCTGAAGAAAAAGCAAAACGTGATGCTGAAGAGAAAATTAAGCAAGAAGCAGCGCGAAAAGAGGCCGACGAGCTTAAACGTCGTCAGGAAGAAGAAGCTAAGCGTAAGGCTGAAGAGGAAAGTCAGCGCAAGCTTGAGGAAGCTCGCGAATTGGCTGAAAAGAATAAAGAGCGTTGGTCTGCTGCAGAAGAGAAAAAGGGTGATATGGAAGATACAGATTACCATGTAACGACTTCACAATACGCACGTGAAGCCGAAGATGAAGCAGATCGCAAAGAAGAAGCCGGTCGTCGTAATAAGAAGAAGAAAAAACCTTCGACTAAAGACGAGCAGGCACGCAATAGCGGTCGTAGCCAACGTGGCGGTAAAGGCGGCCGTAAAGGTAAGCTAGCTAAACCAACATCAATGCAGCACGGCTTTGATAAGTCGGCGACTGTTGCTAAGCAAGATGTTGTGATTGGCGAAACAATTGTTCTTTCAGAACTTGCTAACAAGATGTCGGTTAAAGCGACAGAAGTTATCAAAGTGATGATGAAGATGGGCGCTATGGCGACTATCAACCAAGTGATCGACCAAGAAACAGCACAGCTTGTTGCTGAAGAAATGGGTCACAAAGTTGTTCTTCGTAAAGAGAACGAACTGGAAGAAGCAGTACTATCTGACCGCGATACTAATGCTGAATCAGTACCTCGTGCTCCAGTTGTAACGATCATGGGTCACGTTGACCACGGTAAAACGTCAACACTTGACTACATCCGTCGTACACACGTTGCTTCAGGCGAAGCGGGTGGTATTACACAGCACATCGGTGCTTACCACGTTGAAACTGAAAACGGTATGATCACGTTCCTTGATACTCCTGGACACGCGGCGTTTACTGCTATGCGTGCTCGTGGTGCTCAAGCGACAGATATCGTTGTTCTTGTAGTTGCAGCAGATGATGGCGTAATGCCACAAACAGTAGAAGCGATCCAGCACGCGAAAGCGGCAGGCGTTCCTTTGATTGTTGCTGTGAACAAGATCGATAAAGAAGATGCGAACCCAGACAACGTTAAGAATGAGCTAGCTCAATACGACGTAATCCCTGAAGAATGGGGCGGTGAGAACATGTTCGTTCACATCTCTGCAAAACAGGGTACAAACATTGATGGTCTGCTAGAAGCAATCCTTCTTCAATCTGAAGTTCTAGAACTTACAGCTGTGAAAGAAGGAATGGCGTCTGGTGTGGTAGTTGAATCTCGTCTTGATAAAGGTCGTGGTCCAGTTGCTACAGTACTAGTTCAATCTGGTACGCTACATAAAGGCGACATCGTACTTTGTGGTCAAGAGTACGGCCGTGTTCGTGCAATGCGCGACGAACTAGGTCAAGAAATCACAGAAGCAGGCCCGTCTATTCCTGTAGAGATCCTTGGTCTTTCAGGTGTGCCAGCTTCAGGTGACGAAGCTACAGTAGTACGTGATGAACGTAAAGCGCGTGAAGTTGCTAACTACCGTGCTGGTAAGTTCCGTGAAGTGAAACTTGCTCGTCAGCAGAAATCTAAACTAGAGAACATGTTCTCTAACATGACTGCCGGTGAAGTCGCAGAGCTTAACGTTGTACTTAAAGCTGACGTTCAAGGTTCTGTAGAAGCTATCGCAGACTCACTACTGAAACTATCGACTGACGAAGTGAAAGTGAACATCGTTGGTTCTGGTGTTGGTGGTATTACTGAGACTGACGTAGTACTAGCAGAAGCTTCAAACGCAATCATTCTTGGCTTTAACGTACGTGCTGATGCATCTGCTCGTCGTGCAGTTGAAGCCGCAGCAGTTGACCTACGTTACTACTCAATCATTTACCAATTGATTGACGAAGTGAAACAGGCAATGGGCGGTATGCTTGCTCCAGAATTCAAGCAAGAGATCATTGGTCTTGCTGAAGTTCGTGACGTATTTAAGTCACCGAAACTGGGCGCAATCGCTGGCTGTATGGTTACTGAAGGTCTAATTAAGCGCAACAACCCTATCCGTGTTCTACGTGATAACGTTGTTATTTACGAAGGTGAACTAGAGTCACTACGTCGCTTTAAAGATGACGTTCAAGAAGTTAAGAATGGCTACGAATGTGGTATCGGCGTTAAGAACTACAATGACGTTCGCGTTGGTGACCAAATCGAAGTATTCGAAATCGTTGAAATTCAACGTACTCTAGACTAATTGACTAAAATTACTCATATTATCTTTGATAGATAAGTAGTAATTGGTTGTTGAATACACCATGGGGGGCTGGCTTTGACCAACCCCCCATTCTTTCTATATAAGAGAAAAGATATGTCAAAAGAATTTAGCCGCACGCAGCGTGTTGCACAGCAGCTGCAAAAAGAATTAGCAATGATCCTTCAACGTGAAGTTCGTGATTCACGTTTGGGTATGGTTACCATTTCCGATGTGGAAGTCTCTCGTGACCTTGCTTACGCAAAAGTGTTCGTGACTTTCCTATGTGTAGGTGAGCAAACACCAGAATCATGCCTAGCGGCACTACGTGAGCATGAAGTTCACATTCGCATGATGCTTGGTAAGCGTATTCGTCTGCGTCTAACTCCAGAAATCCGCTTCTACTACGACAACACGCTCGTAGAAGGTATGCGTATGTCTAACCTAGTAACCGAAGTGGTTAACTCAGACAAGCAGAAGCAAAAGAACTCTGGCCGTGAGGACGAAGAATAATGGCCCGTCGTCGTAAAGGTCGTCCAATTAATGGTGTTATCTTGTTGGATAAACCAACAGGTATCTCTTCCAATGATGCACTGCAAAAAGTAAAGCGAATCTACTTTGCTGAGAAAGCGGGTCACACTGGTGCGTTGGACCCTCTAGCGACGGGTATGTTGCCGATCTGTTTAGGTGAAGCAACCAAGTTTTCTCAGTTCCTACTGGATTCAGACAAACGCTATCGCGTGATCGCAAAACTTGGCGAACGTACTAACACTTCAGACTCTGATGGTGAAGTGGTAGAAACGCGTCCAGTAGATGTGACTCTCGAGAAACTAGAAGCGAGTATCGAGAAGTTCCGTGGCGAATCTGACCAAGTGCCTTCGATGTTTTCTGCTTTGAAGTATCAAGGCAAACCTCTGTACGAGTACGCTCGTAAAGGTATCGAAGTTCCACGTGAGTCTCGTAAAATTACGGTATACGAAATCATTCTTCACCGTTTTGAAGGTGATGAAGTTGAGATGGAGGTGCACTGTTCAAAAGGCACTTACATTCGTACTATCGTCGATGACTTAGGCGAAATGCTCGGTTGTGGTGCTCACGTAACTATGCTGCGCCGCACAGCTGTAGCCAAGTACCCTTACGAGAAAATGGTGACTCTTGAGCAGCTTAATGAGCTGCTTGAGCAAGCTCATCGTGAAGAAATCGCTCCTCGCGAGTTGCTCGATCCACTGCTTATGCCAATGGACACTGCAGTCGAAGACTTACCAGAAGTAAACCTAATTCCTGAATTAGCGGATATGGTTCAGCATGGCCAACCGGTTCAAGTATTAGGTGCACCAGAGCAGGGGCCTCTGCGCCTGACTATGGGCGAAGAGCGTTTGTTTATCGGTGTTGGTGAAATGAACGATGATGGTAAGATCGCACCAAAACGTTTAGTCGTTTTCCGCGACGAAGAGTAATCTCTATCTCACTTGAAAAATACCGGCATTTAAGCCGGTATTTTTATATTGCGCCTATAAGCAAACTTCCTTATAATTCGCGCTTCTCGTGTCGGCTGAATCAGAGATTGGCTGGCACAAACATTAACTTACTCTTATTAGGAGAGAATTATGTCTCTGAATGCAGAAACTAAAGCAGCAATCGTTGCAGAATACGCACAATCTGAAGGCGACACTGGTTCACCAGAAGTTCAAGTAGCTCTACTTACAGCTTCTATCAACCACCTACAAGGTCACTTCAAAGCTCACAAAGGCGATCACCACAGCCGTCGTGGTCTTCTACGTATGGTTTCTCGCCGTCGTAAGCTTCTAGATTACCTAAAAGGTAAAGATCTAGCTCGCTACCAAGACCTAATCAAGCGTCTAGGCCTACGTCGCTAATAAGCGACTGCATAGCAGTTTGTCAAAAAAGGGGCTTTATGCCCCTTTTTTGTTGCCCCTAATTTATTTTTTGACTGCTATAGCTTAGCCAAATCATCCTTAAGCCGTTATAATACTGGCGGCTTAATCTTTTGATACCGTTTTAGATGAGTGATTAGTCGCTGATTAGTCTGGTATATTAGATTTTTATTAAACTCATAGCATTACAGTCAACCTCGTCGACCAAAAGGTCGCGGCTATTAAAAAGAAATTTAGGTAAGTTTCTTTTCACTAGTCGCGATTCGTAATGCCTTGAGTGTTTATTAACACACCTAAGCGGCTATTTATCGGTGCGCTTAGAAACAAGGAATAACAATGTTCGAAAAACCAGTTGTTAAAACGTTCCAGTACGGTAACCACACGGTTACTCTAGAAACTGGCGTTATCGCACGTCAAGCTACAGCAGCAGTTATGGTTACAATGGACGATACAGCAGTATTCGTATCAGTTGTTGGTAAAAAAGAAGCAGTAGCGGGTCAAGATTTCTTCCCACTAACTGTAAACTACCAAGAGCGTACTTACGCCGCAGGTAAAATCCCAGGTGGCTTCTTCAAACGTGAAGGTCGTCCATCTGAAGGCGAAACGCTAACAGCTCGTCTAATCGACCGTCCAATCCGTCCACTATTCCCGGACGCGTTCAAAAATGAAGTGCAAGTTATTGCAACGGTTGTATCTGTAAACCCAGACGTTCAACCAGATATCCCAACAATGATTGGTACATCTGCGGCTCTTGCTATCTCTGGTATTCCATTCAATGGTCCTATCGGTGCTGCGCGTGTTGGTCACATCGATGGTCAGCTAGTTCTTAACCCTAGCCAAACTGAGCTAAACGCATCGCGTCTAGACCTAGTGGTTGCAGGTACAGAGTCTGCGGTACTAATGGTTGAGTCAGAAGCTGACAACCTAACTGAAGAAGAAATGCTAGCAGCAGTTGTGTTCGGTCACGATCAACAGCAAGTTGTAATCAACGCTATCAACGAGTTCAAAGCTGAAGTTGCTACTCCAGCTTGGGATTGGGTTGCTCCAGAAGAAAATACAGCACTTAAGACTAAGATTGCTGAACTTGCTGAAGCTAAGCTTGTTGAGGCTTACCAAATCACTGAGAAAATGGCTCGTTACGACCGCATCCATGAGATTGCAGCAGAAGTAAACGAAGCACTGCTTGCTCAAGATCCTGAAGCGGATACTAAAGAAATCCACACAATCTTCCACGATCTAGAGAAGACTGTTGTGCGTCGTAGCATCATCGCGGGTAACCCTCGTATCGATGGTCGTGAGAAAGACATGGTTCGTGCGCTAGACGTACGCACTGGTGTTCTTCCACGTACACACGGCTCTGCACTGTTCACTCGTGGTGAAACTCAGGCCCTAGTTACTGCGACTCTAGGTACTCAACGTGATGCACAAATCATCGATGAGCTAACTGGTGAGCGTAAAGATCACTTCCTACTACACTACAACTTCCCTCCATACTGTGTGGGTGAGACTGGTTTCGTAGGTTCTCCTAAGCGTCGTGAAATCGGCCACGGTAAACTGGCTAAGCGTGGTATTGCAGCTGTAATGCCATCTGTTGACGAGTTCCCATACACAGTTCGCGTTGTATCAGAAATCACGGAATCGAACGGTTCATCTTCAATGGCGTCTGTATGTGGTACATCTCTAGCACTTATGGATGCTGGTGTGCCAATCAAAGCATCTGTTGCGGGTATCGCGATGGGTCTTGTGAAAGAAGGCGATGACTTTGTTGTTCTTTCTGACATCCTTGGCGACGAAGACCACCTAGGTGACATGGACTTTAAAGTAGCAGGTACTAGCACTGGTGTTACTGCACTTCAAATGGACATCAAGATCGAAGGTATCACTAAAGAGATCATGCAAATTGCGCTTAACCAAGCACAAGGCGCACGTAAGCACATCCTATCTGTAATGGATGAAGCGCTTGCTGGTGCTCGTGACGATATCTCTGAGTTCGCTCCACGTATCCATACAATGAAGATCAGCGCAGAGAAGATCAAAGACGTTATCGGTAAAGGTGGTGCAGTTATCCGTGCTCTAACTGAAGAGACTGGTACAACTATCGAAATCGAAGACGACGGTACAATCAAGATTGCAGCAACTGAAGGTGCAGCAGCGAAAGAAGCTATCCGCCGTATCGAAGAGATCACTGCTGAAGTTGAAGTAGGCCGTATCTACACTGGTAAAGTTGCTCGTCTAGCTGACTTTGGTGCGTTTGTAACGGTTCTACCAGGTAAAGATGGTCTAGTACACATTTCTCAAATCGCTGAAAAACGCGTTGAGAAAGTGTCTGACTACCTGACTGAAGGTCAAGAAGTTCAAGTTAAAGTTCTTGAAATCGACCGTCAAGGCCGTGTACGTCTAAGCATGAAAGAAGCGGTAGAGAAGCCTGCTGAAGAAGCAGCGGCAGAAGCACCAGCAGCGAAAGAAGAGTAATCTGAAACTCGCCTTTCGGTCTTTTATTAGCTTAAGAGCCTGAAAGCATGCTATAAAGGGGAGCATTTTCGCTCCCTTTTTTTTGGCCTGTTTCGAGGAGTTTGACCTCAAATGAGGTTATTTATCCTATAGTGCATTAAGGAAACAGACCCAAGGCGGTCCAAACAGGAGTATCAATTAGTGAAATGGTTTCAAACCGCAAGTTTATGTGTTGCTATCGCGCTGACCGGTTGTGCAAATACTTCTCAGCATTCAGCTCTGAAGTGGCTTTACCCACCAATGGCTGTGCCTTTACAACCGAGCGTTCAACAAGAAGTTCAAATTGCGCGTTTATCACAACTACTGCAGCGCCCTGATCTCAGCGATGAAGTGCGTGCCAAAATGCACTATGAACGTGGTAATTACTACGACAGTGTTGGCTTGCGTGACCTTGCTCGTTTGGATTTCAACCAATCATTGCAGTTGAACCCAGCTCAGCCAGATATATTTAATCTTCTCGGCGTTTACTTTACTCAGGTTGGAGAGTTTGATGCGGCATACGAAGCATTTGATTCAACACTCGAACTTGCACCAGATAACTCTTACGCAGAGCGCAATCGGGCGATAGCGCTATACTACGGCGGTCGTATTGATTTGGCCTTGGAAGATATGACCAAGCATTATCAAGAGATGCCAAGCGATCCATTTCGCGCATTGTGGTTATACATCATTGAAGCGGATCAAAACCCTGAGCAAGCAAAAGCAAACCTTCAGCAGCGTTACCAACAAGATCGCAGTGAAGAATGGGGTTGGGTGTTAGTCGCTCTTATGCTACGCGATGTTTCTGATGAAGCGGCTCTTGCTGCGATTATGGATGGGACGCGAGAAAACTATCGCCTTGCTCAGCGATTGACGGAAACCTATTTTTATCTCGGTAAACGTCATCAATTGGAAGGTGACATCGCCAGCGCGATTTCGTTGTATAAGCTCGCCATTTCGTTGAATGTGTACGAGTACGTTGAGCATCGTTACTCTTTCTTGGAGTTAGCACAAATTTATGACCAACTTCAGCAAGATAGGTTGGCCAAGCTAAAAGCCGCCGAGCAACAAGAACAACAATAATAATAAAGCCGCTTCCATAAGCGGCTTTTTTACGCTTGATGATTGAGATAACTCGCTTTAGAATAGTTAGCCTTGCTAACTAATTGGTGAATCTTTATGGCTTTAGAAGAGAGTTTGATCGATTTGGAGCGTTTTTGCGCCAAAGCTTGGCGTGTTTACGCTAAAGAAGATCCATTGTCTCATCTTAGCTTTAACGAATTTGATTACTTACGCGTAATTCAGGTGTTTCCTGAAGGCGTTCGTATTACTGATCTTGCTGACGAGTTACAGGTAACCAAACCTTCTGCCTCCAATATGGTGGTGCGTTTAGAAAAGAAAGGGTTAGTGAAGCGTATTGCTTGCAATGAAGATGCTCGCGCAAAGCGTGTCTTATTGACGGAAGAGGTCGCTGAAAAAATGTCTTTAGAACAAATTGTTTATAAGGATATTTCGGATCAAATGATGCTAAAGCTAAACGAACAAGAAGCCAAACAATTGCAGTCGCTACTCAATAAAGCGCTTGGAAATTAATTCAAAAATTCATTTATTTAACTATTTAGTTAGCTTTGCTAACTATTGGTGAGAATCATGCAAAACTCCATTTATAAACAGTTTTGGAAATATACCATTCCAACTGTCGCAGCCATGTTGGTCAATGGGCTGTACCAAGTCGTCGACGGTATTTTTATTGGCCGTTACGTTGGCGCTGACGGATTGGCGGGCATCAATGTTGCTTGGCCAGTGATTGGTAGCATTCTGGGAATAGGGATGATGGTTGGTGTGGGAACGGGAGCCCTGACTTCCATCAAGCAAGGAGAGCAAGATCAACAAGGTGCGAAACGGGTCTTAACCACAGGCTTGCTATTTTTGTTGGCCTTGATGCCTATTGTCGCAACGATTCTGTTTTTCTTTGCTGATGACTTTATTCGTTGGCAAGGCGCTCAGGGGCGAGTGTATGAGTTGGGCTTGCAATATCTCCAGATACTAATCGTCGCGTGTATTTTTTCACTTGGCTCTATTGCGGTTCCATTCTTGCTACGTAACGACAACAGCCCTAACTTAGCCACAATTTTGATGGTGATAGGTGCAATCATTAACATTGTGTTGGACTATGTTTTCATTGCTTGGATGAATTGGGAGCTAACAGGAGCGGCTATTGCGACCGCATTGGCACAGATGGTTGTCACCGTGCTAGGTGTGGGCTACTTCTTCTCTTCTAAAGCGAAGTTACGTCTAACATTTAGAGAGTTGAAAGTGCAATTGGATGCTATTCCTAAAATTGTGCTTATCGGGACATCCAGCTTTTTTATGTACGCTTATGGATCTACGATGGTAGCTCTGCACAACGCATTATTCGCACAATACGGCAGCCCGCTTTTGATCGGCGCTTACGCCATTTTAGGTTATATTGTGACGGTATATTACCTCGTGGCGGAAGGCATTGCCAATGGTATGCAGCCTTTGGTGAGCTACAACCATGGCGCACGAAATCAAGATAACATTCGTAAGTTGCTACAAATTGCTATGGGGGCATCGGTTTTAGGTGGTGTTGTGTTCGTGGTATTGATGAACCTTTTCCCGTACCAGCTCGTATCCGTCTTTAATGACGCGGATCAGCAGCTTATCGAAAGTGCTGTGGTGGGAATTCGTCTCCACATGTTCGCACTGTTTCTGGATGGTTTCTTAGTGGTAGCAGGGGCTTACTATCAATCGGTCAACAAAGGCAGTAAGGCGATGTTTGTGACGGTAGGTAATATGCTTATTCAACTGCCGTTCTTGTTCATCATGCCAAAACTGTTGGGTGTGACAGGCATTTGGATTGCATTCCCGCTATCCAACATTGCGTTAAGTCTGGTTGTGATGAGTATGCTTTGGCGTGATATCAAAAAGTTGATGGTGGATAGGCCAGTAGAACCGAGCATCCAAGCGTCTTAAGTTGGTAGCAGAAAAGCGAGGCTAGTGCCTCGCTTTTTACTTTGTCGGAAGAGTTAAATGTTCTTCACTTCTAAGCCAGCCAATTGATGCCAGTAACCGTTGCATTGGCGGCTTGATAGTTTGTCTGGATTTGAGCCTTGCTCGTTAGAACGGAAGCGATCCAGTTCTGAGAAGGTACTTACGCCTAATGGACTCAAGCGAACCACATCAACGAGTCCTTGCATGCTTTGCAGATCGTTGATCAGGTTGTAACAGTAGCCCGATTGCGTTTGGATGCCATTTAAGTTGAAGACTTCTTGTCCCTCTTGGCTGCTTACTTGGATACCGGTTGGGTATTTGATGCAGCAAGTTTCGCAATCATCCTTCGCTTTATTTTCTGCACGCGCCGTGAAGCAGCGAGCCGAGTAGGCTAATGGCAAATAGCCGTGGCTAAAGACTTCGACTTCGAATTTGTTACGAATCCCTAAGTCTTCACATTGTGTCAGAGTATCGCTTAGCCATTCACGAGATAGCTCAACCGGCATACACCAACGAGTCATCCCTTGTTTTAAAAACAGGTTCAAGGTGTGTGCATTGTAAGTGTTAATTGCTGGGCCAACGACAAATGGGACTTTGTGTTCAGACGCCAGTTGAACTGCGGACACGTCATTTGCTTCAATCGCAAAGTCACCATTATCGATATACTTCTTCATGATATTGACTTCGCTTGGTGCTTCCAACAATGCCATGGTGGAAAGCACCACTTGCTTACCGGATGCCGATAGGTCTTTGGCAATATCGAACCAATGAGCAGGTTTCATCTCGCGACGTTTTGAACAAACGGTTTCACCCAAGTAGATAATGTCTGCCGAGCTTTCTTTTGCTTGTAAGTAAAATGCTTCGATATCTTGTTTTGGCCAGAAGTACAGCAGTGGGCCAAGTGCGTATTTCATTGAATTTTCCATCTTAACCTCTACTGCCATTTACGGTGGTATGCACCCAGCGTGGTTTGCGTACCTTCAGAAACGTTCGCCAGTGCGGCATCCCAAGCTGATTCGACTTGGTAAGCTTCTGGGTTTGCTTGGTAACGATCAATTGCTGCGCGCCAAGTGCGAGTAACTTGCTCCACATAGGCAGGGCTGCGTTGACGGCCTTCAATTTTTACCGACGCTACGTTTGCTGCAAACAGTTCAGGAAGCATAGAGAGAGTATTCAAACTGGTTGGTTCTTCCAGCGCGTGGTAACGTTTTTTCTCGCCTTCAATTTCAGCTTCAAAGCGGCCTTTACAAAGCGTTGGATAGCCTGCGTTTTCACCTGCGCAGTAACGGTCGATCAAAATGTTGTTTAATCGAGACTCCAAGCCTTGTTCAGTTTCTTGCCAGCGCACGTATTTCGCTGGAGAGCAGGCTCCGACCGTATTTGGTGATTCACCCGTCATGTAAGACGACAAGTAACAACGACCTTCAGACATGATGCACAGACTGCCAAACGCAAATACTTCCAGCTCGACATCACTGGTGATGTTGCGCGACAGTTGTTTTACCTGATGAATGGACAACACGCGAGGCAATACCACACGTTTAACGTTGAAGTTTTGCTTGTAGAAATCAATCGCAGCTACGTTGGTAGCAGAAGCTTGCACGGAAAGGTGCAGCTCAAGCTCAGGGTATTTGCGAGCAGCGTACTCAAGAACAGCAATGTCAGCGACAATCAGTGCATCTACGCCCAATTCCGCTGCGTTATCGACGGCGTTCGTCCAGCGTTCAAAACCGTTTGGATGGGCAAAGGTATTGAGTGCAACGTGGATCTTTTTGTTGTGGTCATGCACATATTGCACGGCCTTTTCTAGCTTTTTACCGTTGAAGTTCAAACCAGCAAAGTGACGCGCGTTGGTATCGTCTTTGAAGCCGATGTACACGGCATCTGCACCGCAATCAATCGCGGTTTTTAGCGCAGGCAGGTTACCCGCAGGACACAAGAGTTCCATATGCTCACAATCATAGAGAAGGAAAAGGTGCCCGCATTTTATGAAGAATTATGAATAGCTAATTTGACCTAAGTTAGGTTTAGCTCAATAAACTCAATATTTACCCCTTGAGAGTAGGGGTAAAGGTTTGATTTGGCGAAGTAGGGGGGATCAGTTTTTGTGGCGGCGGTTTTGCACAAACAACTCTTCGATTTCATGTTTTGGTTGAGGTCGGTAGAAATGAAAACCTTGAATCGAGTTACATTGAAGGTTGGAAAGCAAAGTAGCTTGCTGATGCGTTTCTACGCCTTCTGCAACGACCGTTAGTTCCAAAGATTTGCCCAAGTTGATGATGTTCTCGATGACGGTCACCTGTTTTGGCAGGGCATCAATGTCATTAATGAACGCACGGTCGATTTTTAGTTCATCAATCGGGAAACGAGCTAAATAAGACAGCGACGAGTACCCAGTACCAAAGTCGTCGATCGACAAAGCAAAGCCCAGCTTTTTAATCGCATTCAGCATTTGCAGCGTATGTTCGCTGTCACTCATCACCGCGCTTTCCGTTAGCTCAAACGTGATGCAACTTGGATCAAGTTCGGTTGTGCGCAGCAGCTTCTCCATAAAGTCGATCAACTGAGGGTTGCCAAACTGTTCTGGAGACAGGTTGATCGCGACGCGACCCGGCAAAATGCCTTGTTGTTTCCAGCGTTTTACGGTGTTGAATACATCACGCATCACCACGCGACCCAGATGCTCAATCAAACCTGCTCGTTCCGCCACAGGAATAAATGATCCTGGGCTAATGTAGCCCTCAACCGGATGTTTCCAACGTACTAAAGCCTCTGCGCCATTGATACTGAAATCACGGGCGTTCACTTTGGGTTGATACCAAACTTCAAGACCATTTTGCTGCAGGGCTTTTTGCAGTTCGATTTCGAGCCACAAACGCATACGCGCTTCTTTGTTCATTTGGTCATTGAATTTGATCAGACGGTTTCGCCCGCGATCTTTCGCTTCGTACATTGCGGTATCGGCATTTTGTAGCAAGATACGAGCATCCTGCCCATCTTCCGGATAGCGGACGCTACCAATTGAGCAGGCAAGACGTTTACTGAAGTGGTGCAGATCAAAAGGTTGGTTTATCAAAGAAATAATGCGATCTGATAACACTTCTGCCATGCGCGAGTTTTCTGGCTCAGGAAGGATGATGCCGAACTCATCACCGCCAAGATGGCCGATGATCGCTTGGTTTGGCAGCAGTCGTTTTAAACGTGCAGAAACTTCTTGGATGACTTTGTCACCGATGTGATGACCCAGCGAGTCATTAATGTTCTTAAAGTTATCGATATCGAGGTAAAACACCAATAGCGGTGTTTGGCTTTTGATCAGTTGTTCCAGGCGCTTGGTGAAACCAAATCGATTATACAGTTTGGTTAAAGAGTCGATATGAGAGTCTTCACTGGAGGCCGACGACAAGTGTTTTGGTGTGTCATCCGCATCTTGGATAAGAATAATTTGAGATTCACTGCCTAGAATTGCCGTCGAGTCCGCATGTAATTGGACTTTGCGCTCAAATCCGCAACGCGCGCTGGTCAGGCAAACAAACGGTTTGTCCGAAATAAGCGTACTGAGTCGGTGACTGAAAACTTTTTTGGTGTTTTCGTCGATGAACAGACGAGAGAGTTCTTCACCGAGCAGTTCGTGAGGGGAGTTAAGCCCAAGCAGACGAGCCGAGGCAGGGTTTGCTGAGATGATGATGTCATCTTCAATCAGCAGCAGGCCATCGGGCAATAGTTGGGTCAGCTTGGCAAATTTGTTTTCGGCTTCTTCCAGAGAGCGGACAAGAATTTGCTTTTCGGAGGTGTCGACGGCGTGAAACACTACGAAACGTACCTCGTTACCTTCATACACTGGTGACAAACTAAAGTGAAGGCTGGTCTCTAAATCGGTTTCATCTAAGGTAATTTCAGCTTCGACATGCACGCCTTTGAATGCGCGTTGGTAGTAAGGTGCCAGCTTCTTATAAAACTGCTCACCTAGCACCTGGCAATCGTTTAACCCGATGATTTCTTCATGATTTAAGCCTGCAATATCGCAATAGCGGTCACTCACCATTCGATAATTGTGTTTTTTATCAAGAATGGCAAAAAAGAAAGGGCTATTTGAGGTTAGCGTGGCAAACCAATGTTGTAATTGCTGGGAAGGCATTAGGGTATTACCGATCTCCAATGAGCCAGATTAATTCGTCCGTGTAATCAAAAGCGCTACCCTGGCGAACATGCCGCCGTGCTTCTCAAGCCTGCATAGTGAGTCATTTTTAAGTGGTTGACTCGGCTTTATTCTGTGACTTGATATCACGAGGATACGCTCGGATAACTATAACTTTGAAAATACGGTTATTAAAGCGTTTATCAAGCTGTTCGCATCAATAATACACGTAAGGTCAAAAAACGACACGTTAGTGGACAATAAACCACCAACTGAAAACAAACAGTTTATTGATACATAACAGGTATCGCGGTGGTGCGATTGCGTAATATGAGCGACCTAATGACAAAGTAACGGATAATGAACGTGTTAAACAAGATTCGCAGTCAACTAGTAAAGAACGCAGCCAACATTTTGCGTTCTCCAGTCCAGTTATTACCACAAACAGTTCAACAAAAAGCCTTGCTTGAAGGGCTGAAAATGGTATTCAAAGAAGCGTTAGAAGATGGCGACTTTGAATTCCTTGAAGACAAGTGGTTAAAAGTTGCGATTAAAGACTTGAACTTAGCATGGTACATCAGCTATCAAGATGAAAAATTAGTCGTCGCTGAAAAACCAGTTCAGGAAGATGTGAGTTTTAGTGGTAATCTAAACGACCTAGTACTGATTGCTGGTCGTAAAGAAGACCCTGATACGCTGTTCTTCCAACGTCGCCTTTCAATTGAAGGTGACACTGAGCTTGGCTTAGAAGTGAAAAACTTGATGGACAGTGTCGACTTAGAGCAGTTACCAAAAGCAATGCAAGTAGCGCTGAACCAACTGGCTGACTTTGTCCAAAAAGGGGTTCAAGAGCCTGCACAACAACCCGGAGTAGCGAATGCTTATTCGAACTGAAGCCCCTGCGGACATTCTGACCATTGACCGCCTATTGAAACATGCGTTTCCAACCGATGCAGAAGCCAACTTGGTGATGCGTTTACGTGAAAACGGCAAGCTGACCTTGTCGCTGGTGGCGTGTACGGATGAAGGTGAGGTAATTGGCCATGCTTTATTTAGCCCAGTTACATTAAATGGTGAAGATTTGTCGTGGCAAGGGCTTGCACCATTGGCTGTTCATGAGAACTATCGCCGTCAAGGCATTGGTGCTGAACTCATTAAAGAAGGTTTCGAATCTCTGCGTGATTTCGGTTATCCAGTCTGTGTCGTGTTGGGTGAACCTAACTACTATGCACGACAAGGTTTCAATGCTGGTGAAGAGATGGGCTTTGAATGCGCTTGGGAAGTGCCTGAAGGTGCGTTTCGAGTAGCTGAACTCATCGAAGGCCAATGTGCAGGACGTTCTGGACGTATTGATTACGCGTCTGAGTTCTCAGAGCTTTAAATACTGAAACAGCCCGCTGAAATAGCGGGCTGTTTGCTTTTCATCAGTCAATCGACAAGCATGACGTTTATTGAGCGTTTTTGGTTCTTTTTTTGCCCCAGATTTCGACTTTTGCTTTTTTGCTGACACCCAACACGTCGAGCTTCATATTTCCCCAACTGCTGTATTTCATTTCAAGGTGCTTAAGTTTCGCGTCCTCCGCTCCTGGTAGTGTCCAAGCTCGCGTTGACATTCCGTTGGTGAGCGTGCCCATTGATGTGAGTTTTTTCTCGCTGCCGTCGGTCATGGTGACTTTGATGTCTTTTAAATCGACTGTGCCTTGAATGCACTTTATTTTGATTTTACTGAAGTTACGGTTTTTGAGAAGACTATTTGGCGTAACGGTGTCTGTCTCCGTTTGGAAGTTGACGGTCTTGGTTGCGATCAGCTCCCAGTCATCATTATTGCTGCTCGCAAATGTGGAAAAACTGATGGTCGCTACCATCATCACAGTAAAGAGTGATTGGAAAAGCTTCATAACACCTCTGACTTTTTGATAGGATTGCCTCGTTCAAACAGGTGACGAAAAATGTCAATTAACGAGAAACAGTATTTACACGAAATGGGAATCACCTCGTGGGAGTTGATTCATCCAGAAAGGTTGGCAGGCTATCAACCGCCAACTATAGATTTGCCAAGTTCTTGCAAACTTCTGCTGGTCTCACCTATCTGTCCTACGAATGAGACAGCGATACTGTTCGAGAAGATACTTAAAAGTATGAAGTTAACGCTTGAACAAGCCATGCATATCGAGCCTGAGCGCCTTGCAATGCTTGGTGAACATCAGTTGGAGTGGGTATGGTTTGCAGGCTGTGAAAGTAACAGCATGGAAAATGCTAAGCAGCTAACCTCGCCGTTATTGCAAGACATTGATGGCAACAATGAACAAAAACGCGCACTTTGGCAGCAAATTTGTTCTTACTCGTAACGTTTGTAAAAGATCGAATACCAAGCTCTATTGTGGCGCGGTATTTCGACCTAATAGGTTAAATCATGACGATTGAAATTCTCCCAATGTGCAGTGAGCATGTGGAGCAAGTTTGGCAAATTGAACAGCAAGCGCATTCTCACCCATGGGCAGAGTCGTTAGTGCGCGATTTGTCGAGTCGCGGTGCGTGCCATCACGTGATGGTCGAAGACGGCTCGGTAGTTGGCTACTTTTATGCACAAAATATTGTGGGTGAAGTGACGTTACTCAATATTGCGGTTGCCCCTGCGCTACAAGGAAAAGGCTACGGTCAAAAGTTATTGGATGCCTTTCTGAATCACTGTGAGCAAGCCAAAGCAGACAGCGCGTGGCTAGAAGTAAGAGAAAGTAACCATCCTGCGATTCATATTTATGAGCAAGCTGGTTTTAACGAAGTGGATCGTCGTTATGATTATTATCCAGCTAAAACAGGCAATGGAAAAGAAGACGCGATCATCATGAGTTATCTCTTCTTTAACTAGACGCACTACTCGGGAAGTTGCCCCTAAAGCAATAATAGGCGAGAATACCGCGCAAAATTGAATCTACAAAAAGCGTGTTTGCTTTTCAGCAGGCATTCAGACATCAAAGAAGACCAGTTTCATGTCAAATACACCTTTTCTAAGCGAAGTTTCTAAACGTAGAACGTTCGCTATTATTTCTCACCCGGATGCGGGTAAAACAACCATTACCGAAAAAGTCCTTTTATTCGGAAACGCGATCCAAAAAGCAGGTACTGTAAAAGGTCGTGGTAATGCACAGCACGCAAAATCTGACTGGATGGAAATGGAAAAGGAACGTGGTATCTCGGTAACCACTTCTGTGATGCAGTTCCCGTACAACGATTGCCTAGTAAACCTGCTTGATACTCCAGGACACGAAGACTTCTCCGAAGATACTTACCGTACTCTGACGGCAGTTGACTCGTGTTTGATGGTTATCGATGCGGCGAAAGGTGTCGAGGATCGTACTCGTAAGCTAATGGAAGTAACACGTCTACGTGATACGCCAATCGTAACTTTCATGAACAAACTTGACCGTGACGTTCGTGATCCAATGGAAGTATTGGATGAAGTAGAAAACGAACTGGGTATGATGTGTGCACCGATCACTTGGCCAATTGGCTGTGGTAAAGAATTTAAAGGTGTTTACCACATTCACCGTGACGAAACGATCCTTTATGAATCTGGCCACGGTCATGAAATTCAAGAAGTTCGCATCATCAAAGGTTTGGATAACCCAGAACTTGATGAAAAAGTTGGTGAAAGCCTAGCGGCAAGCGTTCGTGAAGAGCTTGAGCTTGTAATGGGTGCATGTCCTGAGTTTGATAAAGAACTGTTCCTAACGGGTGAACTGACACCAGTTTATTTCGGTACTGCCCTAGGTAACTTTGGTGTTGACCATATGCTAGACGGTCTGACTGAATGGGCGCCAGCGCCGAAAACACGTCAAGCGGTTGAGCGTGATGTTGAAGCGACAGAAGACAAGTTCTCTGGCTTCGTATTCAAGATCCAAGCAAACATGGACCCTAAACACCGTGACCGTATCGCATTCATGCGTATCGTATCGGGTACTTACACTCAAGGCATGAAGATGAACCACGTTCGTCTAGGCAAGCAAGTAAGTATCTCTGATGCGGTAACCTTTATGGCGGGTGACCGTTCACGAGCAGAACACGCTTACGCGGGTGACATCATTGGTCTGCATAACCACGGCACTATTCAAATTGGTGATACTTTCACGCAAGGCGAGTCACTGAAGTTCTCTGGTATTCCAAACTTTGCGCCTGAATTGTTCCGTCGTATTCGTTTGAAAGATCCATTGAAGCAGAAGCAGCTACTAAAAGGCTTGGTTCAGCTTTCTGAAGAAGGTGCGGTACAGGTATTCCGTCCACTGCAAAACAACGATCTGATCGTTGGTGCGGTAGGTGTGCTTCAGTTTGACGTGGTTGTGGCTCGCTTGAAGTCAGAATACAACGTTGAAGCAATCTACGAAGGCGTTAACGTAGCGACTGCTCGTTGGGTTGAGTGTGGCGATGCGAAGAAACTGGATGAGTTCCAGCGTAAGAACCAAGCGAACTTAGCATTGGATGGTGGTGACAACCTAACGTACATTGCCCCAACTATGGTTAACTTGAACCTTGCAAAAGAACGCTTCCCAGACGTTGAATTCCGTGCGACTCGCGAGCACTAATCAACCGCCGCGTTAAAGCAACTAGATTTTAAATCGCCCTTGGCTATAGACTTAGTCAAGGGCGTTTTTATATAAGGAAGAAAAATGAACTGGTTCAAACGTGGGTTAAAGCGTTACGACGATTGGTGCAAACAAATGGGATTAACGCCCGATCAAAAACGCAGCTGTGTCCCATATCGAAAAGATCCTGCCCATCAAAACGAAGAGAAGGGCGAAGCTCTGTCTTTTTCTGACTCTCCGTCTGCTGGCGTCGATAAAAAGTCTCAAGATGAAGTTCTTTGATACGCACTGCCACTTTGATTTTGATGTGTTTCAAGATGACTTTGTGCATCAACTTGAGCTTGCTCAAACGCAAGGCGTCGCAAGAATTCTGATTCCTTCCGTCGGCCCGCAAAATTGGGCTCGTATTCAAACGTTGGCAGAGAAACACACCAACTTGTATTACGCGCTCGGTTTTCATCCGTATTTTCTAGAGGATAATGTTGAGCTGCACCTTGCAGAGCTAGAACGTTATCTCAACCAAAAATCGCCACAGTGTGTGGCAATCGGAGAGTGCGGACTAGACTTTGCAGTTAACGTAGATCCTGAGCTACAAGAAAGGGCGCTTGAAACTCAATTTGAGCTGGCAAGGCGTTTCAATCTTCCTGTCATTTTGCACAGCCGGAAAGCACACAATCGACTCATTCAAATGGTCAAAGCGGCGAAGTTACCTCGTGGTGGCGTTTTGCACGCGTTTGCTGGTAGTTATCAGCAGGGGATGGAGTGGGTCAGATTAGGTTTTTTCATCGGTGTTGGTGGAACCATTACCTATCCGAGAGCCCATAAAACTCGCGACGCGATTCAAAGATTACCACTCGAAAATCTGGTTATAGAAACGGATGCTCCAGATATGCCTATACTTGGTTATCAAGGGGAGCCGAATCACCCTGCCAAACTCATTCATGTATTCAATGAGCTCGCAGAGTTGCATAGTGTGCGAAAGCAATCGATTGCCACTCAGCTGTGGGAAAATAGCAATTTTGCTTTCTCTATCTGTGAATAAAATCTAAAGATGTAGTCTGAAATAGAAAACGTTTCCCTGCTTATTGTGAGATAACTCACAAAGGTGGGTGAATCAATGATGAATCTTATAAGAAAGTGTGAGGGTGGCATTACTTTAATTGATTCTGCGTGAGTATAATTGCCCCCGCTTTATAGCTCCATTTTGTAACACGCCAATAAATAACTTATAAGGAAGTCATAAACTATGAGCCTGTTTATGAGCCTAGTCGGTATGGTAGTGCTTCTTGCTATTGCATTTGCATTTTCTAATAACCGTAAAGCTATCAATCTAAGAACTGTGGGTGGCGCATTCGCTATCCAATTCGCATTAGGTGCATTCGTACTTTATGTACCTTGGGGCCGTGATCTACTGAACGGTTTCTCTACTGGTGTTTCTAACGTTATCAACTACGGTAACAATGGTTCATCGTTCCTATTCGGTGGTCTTGTTTCTGACAAGATGTTCGAAGTATTCGGCGGCGGCGGTTTCATCTTCGCTTTCCGTGTTCTTCCTACACTGATCTTCTTCTCAGCACTGATTTCAGTTCTTTACTACGTTGGCGTAATGCAGTGGGTTATCAAGATTCTTGGTGGTGCACTTCAAAAAGCGCTTGGTACTTCTCGTGCGGAATCAATGTCAGCAGCAGCTAACATCTTCGTAGGTCAAACTGAAGCACCTCTAGTAGTTCGTCCATTCGTTCCAAAAATGACTCAATCTGAGCTATTCGCGGTAATGTGTGGTGGTCTAGCTTCTGTAGCTGGTGGTGTACTAGCAGGTTACGCATCTATGGGTGTTCCTCTAGAGTACCTAGTAGCAGCATCATTCATGGCGGCACCAGGTGGTCTACTGTTCGCTAAGATTCTTCACCCAGAGACTGATCAGCCTCACGAAGATATCGAAGAAGCAATGGACGGTGGCGACGACAAACCAGCTAACGTAATCGACGCAGCAGCGGGCGGTGCGGCTTCTGGTCTACAACTTGCGCTAAACGTAGGTGCAATGCTAATCGCATTCGTTGGTCTGATTGCTCTAGTTAACGGTATGCTAGGTGGCATCGGTGGTTGGTTCGGCATGCCTGAGCTAACTCTAGAACTAATCCTAGGTTACGCATTCTCTCCACTAGCATTCCTAATCGGTGTTCCATGGAACGAAGCAGTTGTTGCTGGTTCATTCATCGGTCAGAAACTAGTTATCAACGAATTCGTTGCTTACTTGAACTTCACACCTTACCTAGGTGACAGCGCTCAAGTAGTAGCAGCAACTGGTGAAGTAATGTCTGAGAAGACAACAGCTATCATCTCATTCGCACTATGTGGCTTCGCGAACCTTTCTTCTATCGCGATCCTACTTGGTGGTCTAGGTAGCCTTGCACCAAACCGTCGTTCAGATATCGCTCGCATGGGTATCAAAGCAGTTCTTGCAGGTACGTTGTCTAACCTTATGGCAGCGACAATTGCAGGCTTCTGTCTAAGCCTTGCAGCATTTTAATTAGAATCGGTTCTTAATATATAGACGCCGTTTTAAACCATGCCCTGTAGCAAGAGATTGCTGCGGGGCATTTTTCGTTTTTCAGGACCAAAATTTTTACGCTGAGTAAACCCAAGGCATTGGTTTACGCAGCCAATGGAATAGCGGCTTGGAAATTTTGAGATACAAACCGTTTGCGCTCTATTTGGTGCTACAGTTTTGCGGTGAATATCTATAATGTAGTAATCACGAGATCATGGTTACGATAACCACTTAATCATAGAGTGAATATTACATACTCGATGGGCAAATGAATTGCCCTGCAATATCAGATCTAATAGGCGTTTCGCTGTGTGATGTGATATTAAAGACACCGCAATCATAGATTGTTGTGCCATAGGCCAAACTGGTACTGTGCGGTGACAAGGATAGCAATTGGCATATGAATTTTTCGCTGTATATGCCGAGTCTTCAGGGAACCAAGTCCGTTCATAAATAGACTGTTTAGCCAATTTCTCACACTATCTCGACTTGTTGATTATAGTTAGAGAAGTGATGTGAGGCTGAGTAGTGAATTTTTTGAATATTGATCGGAGATAGAAATGAGCGATTTAAAAGCAGCAGCGCTACGTGCACTAAAACTTATGGACCTAACTACGCTGAATGATGATGACACTGATGCAAAAGTGATCTCACTATGTCATGACGCGAAAACAGCAGTAGGCAACACAGCTGCAATCTGTATTTACCCTCGCTTTATTCCTATTGCTAAGAAGACACTTCGTGAGCAAGGTACGCCAGAAGTTCGCATTGCAACAGTAACGAACTTCCCACACGGTAACGACGATATCGACATCGCTGTTGCTGAAACAAAAGCGGCTGTTGCTTACGGTGCAGACGAAGTTGACGTAGTTTTCCCATACCGCGCGCTAATGGCGGGTGATGAGAAAGTAGGCTTCGAACTAGTTAAGCAATGTAAAGAAGCTTGTGGTGACATTCTTCTTAAAGTGATCATCGAAACTGGTGAACTAAAAGAAGAAGCACTAATCAAGAAAGCATCTCAAATCTGTATTGAAGCCGGTGCTGACTTCATTAAAACTTCAACTGGTAAAGTGCCAGTAAACGCAACACCAGAATACGCTCGCATGATGCTTGAAGTTATTCGCGACATGGGTGTTGCAGAAACTGTTGGTTTCAAACCAGCAGGTGGTGTGCGCACTGCTGAAGACGCAGCGGCATACCTAGCAATGGCTGACGAAATCCTAGGTGACAACTGGGTTGATGCTCGTCACTACCGTTTTGGTGCGTCTAGCCTGCTAACCAACCTACTAAATACATTAGAAGTATCGGACGACGTCGCTGATCCAACAGCGTACTAATTCCAATAATACGTCTGAACGGTAGCACCTAAAAGGGTGCTACCAAACCTCTTCTATCCTACTACAACCATGGCTCAAAAGAGCTTGGGAGGCACTAATGTATTTACCACAAGAAATCATTCGTAAAAAACGTGACGGCGAAGTCCTAACAGCCGACGAAATCAACTTCTTTATTCAAGGCGTAGCGAACAACACGGTATCTGAAGGTCAGATTGCGGCGTTTGCTATGACGATTTTCTTTAATGAAATGACCATGGATGAGCGCATCGCCCTAACGTGTGCAATGCGTGACTCAGGCATGGTTATCGACTGGAGCCACATGAACTTCGGTGGTCCAATTGTCGACAAACACTCAACCGGTGGTGTGGGTGACGTAACTTCTCTGATGCTTGGCCCTATGGTGGCAGCATGTGGCGGTTTCGTACCTATGATCTCTGGTCGTGGCCTTGGCCACACAGGCGGCACGCTAGATAAACTTGAAGCGATTCCTGGCTACAACATCACTCCAACGAACGAAGTTTTTGGTCAAGTAACCAAAGATGCGGGTGTGGCGATCATCGGTCAAACGGGTGATCTTGCTCCGGCAGATAAGCGCGTGTACGCGACTCGTGATATCACGGCTACCGTAGACAACATCTCTCTGATCACGGCATCGATCCTGTCTAAGAAATTGGCAGCGGGTCTAGAATCTCTAGTGATGGACGTAAAAGTCGGTTCTGGCGCATTTATGCCAACTTACGAAGCGTCTGAAGAGCTAGCAAAATCTATCGTTGCTGTAGCAAATGGTGCAGGCACGAAGACTACCGCAATCCTTACGGACATGAACCAAGTACTGGCTTCTTCTGCGGGTAACGCGGTGGAAGTTCGTGAAGCGGTTCGTTTCCTAACAGGTGAATACCGCAACCCGCGTCTACTTGAAGTGACGATGGCATCATGTGCTGAAATGCTCGTGCTTGGCAAACTGGCTGAGAACACTGACGACGCACGCGCGAAACTGATGGAAGTGCTAGACAACGGTAAAGCAGCAGCTTGCTTCGGCAAAATGGTTGCGGGTCTTGGCGGCCCAGCTGACTTCGTCGAAAACTACGATAACTACCTAGAAAAAGCAGAAATCATCAAGCCAGTTTATGCGACAGAAACAGGTATTGTCTCTGCAATGGACACGCGTGCTATCGGCATGGCTGTGGTTTCTATGGGTGGCGGTCGCCGTGTTGCAACTGATGAAATCGACTACGCGGTAGGTTTTGATAACTTCATCCGATTGGGTGAAGTTGCTGATAGCGATAAACCTCTAGCAGTTATCCACGCTCGCAGTGAAGAGCAGTGGGAAGAAGCGGCAAAAGCACTACGCAGTGCAATCAAAGTGGGTGGTGAATACACGCCAACTCCTGAGGTTTACCGTCAAATTCGTGCAGAAGACATCTAAAAGATTAAGTAATTACATAAGGCCTACTCAACCATAATAATTCGCCGAGTGGGCCTAAGGAAAGAGCAATGAAAAGAGCATTTATTTTAGTACTAGACTCATTCGGTATCGGTGCAACTGCTGATGCAAAAGAATTTGGTGATGTAGGTTCAGACACTCTAGGTCATATTGCTGACCAGTGTGAAAAAGGCTTAGCAGATAACGACAAACGTCAAGGCGCACTTCGCCTTCCAAACCTATCTAAGCTTGGTTTGGCGATGGCACACAAAGAATCAACAGGTCGCTTTGCTCCTGGCCTAGACGCTGAAGCAGAAATCATCGGTGCTTACGGCCACGCTGCTGAGCTTTCTTCTGGTAAAGACACTCCGTCTGGTCACTGGGAAATTGCTGGCGTACCAGTTCTGTTTGACTGGGGCTACTTCACAGATAAAGCAAACAGCTTCCCTAAAGAGCTGACTGACCGCATTCTTGAGCGTGCAGGTCTAGATGGCTTCCTAGGTAACTGCCACGCATCTGGTACTCAAGTTCTTGATGACCTTGGTGAAGAACACATGAAGACTGGCCAGCCAATCTTCTACACCTCTGCGGACTCTGTATTCCAAATCGCATGTCACGAAGAGACATTCGGTCTAGATCGTCTACTAGAGCTTTGCCAAATTGCTCGTGAAGAACTAGAAGATTACAACATCGGCCGTGTAATTGCGCGTCCATTCATCGGTCCTGGTAAAGGTCAATTTGAGCGTACGGGTAACCGCCGTGACCTATCTGTAGAGCCACCATCAGCAACGGTTCTACAAAAGTTAGTCGAAGAAAAACAAGGCAATGTGGTTTCTATCGGTAAGATTGCAGACATCTACGCAAACTGCGGTATCACCAAGAAAGTGAAAGCGACAGGTATTCCTGCATTGTTCGAAGCAACGCTAGAGCAAATCAAAGAAGCGGGTGATAACACCATCGTATTCACTAACTTTGTTGATTTCGACTCCGCTTACGGCCACCGCCGTGATGTAGCGGGTTACGCTGCGGCGCTTGAGTACTTTGATGGTCGCATCAACGAAGTGCTCGAACTGATGGGTGAAGATGACGTGCTAATCCTAACGGCTGACCACGGTTGTGACCCAACATGGCCAGGTACTGACCATACTCGTGAGCACATTCCAGTATTGGTTTACGGTCAAAAAGTGCCAGCTGGCTCTCTTGGCCGCCGCGAAACGTTCGCAGATATCGGCCAAACATTGGCGAGCTACTTCGGTACTTCTCCAATGGATTACGGTAAGAATTTCCTATAATTAGGATATTAAAAACTAGGAGCTGAGTGCTCCTAGTTTTATGTTTGCAGTATGCAAGTACTGCTTGTCGGAAATGAGAATACTCTGGCTTACATCGCCTTAAGCGCGGAGCGCTAGAGAAAGGTTAAGGAAAAGAAAAATGGCAACTCCACATATCAATGCTGAAATGGGTGCATTCGCAGACGTAGTACTGATGCCAGGTGACCCGCTACGTGCAAAATACATCGCAGAAACCTTCCTTGAAGATGTTGTTCAAGTGTGTGATGTGCGCAATATGTTCGGTTACACAGGCACTTACAAAGGCCGTAAAATCTCTGTGATGGGCCACGGTATGGGTATCCCATCATGTTCGATTTACGCGACTGAGCTAATCAAAGACTTCGGTGTGAAGAAAATCATCCGTGTCGGTAGCTGTGGTGCGGTGAATGAAGACATCAAAGTACGTGATGTTGTGATCGGCATGGGCGCGTGTACGGATTCAAAAGTAAACCGCATTCGCTTTAAAGGCCATGACTTTGCGGCTATCGCAGACTACAAAATGGTTCGTGCAGCAGAAGATGCAGCAAAAGCACGTGGTATTGATGTGAAAGTCGGCAACCTATTCTCAGCGGAGCTTTTCTACACGCCAGATCCAGAAATGTTCGACGTAATGGACAAGTACGGCATTGTTGGTGTTGAAATGGAAGCGGCGGGTATTTACGGCGTAGCAGCAGAGTACGGCGCAAAAGCTCTGACAATCTGTACGGTTTCTGACCATATCAAAACTGGCGAGCAAACCACATCAGACGAGCGTCAAACAACATTTAACGACATGATGCTAATCGCGTTAGATTCAGTATTGCTAGGCGACGCAGAATAAGCGACAAAGATTCGTCTTCGCTTTCAAGAACTAAAAAAACAGCCCGCTCAAAGCGGGCTGTTTTTTTATTTGAAGTTGGCTGTTGGAATTACTTGGTCAGCAGCAAGTTTTCGGCTTTTTTACGGCGGATCGGCTGTCTACGTAAAATCATAATAAACAACATGCCACACACAAAACTCATCAAGACCATCATGTACATGTAACGATCACTCTTACGATAATGGTGATCAGAAATCGCCGTCACTCGGCCTGTCTCAAACGTCACACGTACAAAACCAATCACAGCACCATCAGCTAGGACTGGCTCGACCAATTGCTGGCGACCAATAGATGCGGTGGCCAGTGGGGTATCTAATCCTAGGACTTCACGGACAGACAGCGCCTCGTCACTCGATGCCAATCGCACACCTTGTGAGTCATAAATCGTGGCATCAAATACCAAACGGTCTTGCGCGAGCTGGTTGGTCAGTTTGAGCAATCGCTCTTGGTCTTTGGTTAATATCATTTCGCTGGCAGACAAAGATGCCTGCGAGATCAAAACCTTGGTGAGTGTTTCAAGCTGCTGCGCTTGAATCTTCTCGTTGCCCTTACTGATCACAACACTGTTTTTTATGGTGATGAATAACATCACGCACAGTAGGATTAGTGCCAGAATTCGCAGGGCATTCCTTACTGAGAACAAGGATTCACTCATGCTCTTTACTCATCCATTTAAAACAAAACAAAGACTTGCCTTTTTAGTTTGTTGAGGTAACGTTTTAGCAAAGTCATAAGGGATTATATACATGGACGCGTCAAAAAGCTTGCCTATCAGAAAACATACGACACTTTTAAACCGACTGCCCGAAACTCGATTTGCTACCCAGTTAGATAAAGCGAAAGCGAATTGGGTCGTTTTTGCTGAATATCTTTCCCCTCGCCACTTTGAAGATATCGACTTCTTTACTGGTTTCTATAACCCGGTGTTAGAAACATGGAAAGTCGGTCAGTATGAAGTAGCATTGATGGCGGGCGAATTAACATCTCAACACGAAACCATCTTAAAAAGCCTCAACATTGATTATGCTTCTCTGAATGAAGTGCCGGATCTCTCTGCGCCTGGCTTAGTGGTGTTCGATATGGATTCCACAGCGATTCAAATTGAATGTATTGATGAAATTGCCAAACTGGCTGGAGTAGGGGAAGAAGTCGCCGAAGTGACTGAACGTGCGATGCAAGGTGAGTTGGACTTTGAACAAAGCTTGCGTCAAAGGGTTGGTAAACTAAAAGGCGCAGATGAAGCAATTTTAGAACAAGTGCGTTCTGAGCTTCCATTCATGCCAGACTTTGAAGCGTTGATTGCGACCTTTAAAGCGCTCGGTTGGAAAACCGCCATTGCATCTGGTGGGTTCACTTATTTCTCTGATTACATCAAAGAGAAAGTCGGTCTGGACTTCGCTCGTTCAAATCAGCTTGAGATCATTGACGGAAAGTTAACTGGGCAAGTGATTGGTGACGTGGTATCTGCGCAAACCAAGTCCGATATTTTGGTTGAACTGGCGGATGAATACGAAATTGAACAGCATAATACCGTTGCCGTTGGTGATGGTGCCAACGACTTAGTGATGATGTCCGCCGCAGGCCTTGGTATTGCCTACCACGCGAAACCTAAAGTAGAGGCACAGGCACAAACCTCGGTGCGTTTTGCTGGGTTAGGTGGGGTGCTCTGTATTTTGTCTGGCGCACTCGTGAAGCAGCAAAAAATCAGTTGGAAAGCGAAGCCTTAATAGAATCAGAAAGAAAAACACCGCCTATCTTGGCGGTGTTTTTTTATTCCGTTAGTTCAAGTCGCACGACGACTTCTTCGGTTATGTCTTCAAACTCGCTGTAGCCAACCAAAGCCGTCAGCTCCTTTTCTAGTTTACTGGCTTGATGAACGCCAAACTGAGTAAGGTCACTCAAGTCCTGTCGTAGCAGCGACGTCATAGGATCAAAAATGGGTGCCGTGGACATTCGAAATACATAGAAATCGCCCATCATGCGCGCTTTTTTGATGAATTGAATTCGCTCTTTCACGCTATTAAATTCTTGGTGCAGTTTGGATTCGATAGCCGTGATCTTATTGCCGATTTTCGCCGCACTAATGTAGATGTCTTGGTGTTTTGCTTGTGCTCCGTCGACACGCTTAATTGGTTCTGCGATCAGCGTGCTAGAGCGGCCTTTAAAAATTGGCTCTAAAGAGAATTTTTGGTCGTGACCTAAGCGTGCAAACAACTCAATGTGTTTTGGTAACGGCAGGTTCATCCCAACCACCGGAGTTTTTAGTGCCGATGCTGTGCTTTTGCTGATAAAGATAGGTGTGCTTAACGTCCTTGATAGCAAAACGCTGTGCAGTCTTTCCAGTAATGCGTTGCTTGGTAACATCTCTTTTTGTGGGATCAGCTTATCTTGGTTGTGTTCAATGATGCTGTTGAAGAAAGCGATCACACGGATCGTTTTGCTGTTTTCATCAATAACCAATTGTACGCAGCAACCGTCAGGGCTGACTCGAATAACGCGATATGGAACGGCCATGAGAGGCAGCTTTTTATCGTAAAGTTGTAACTCACGAAAGTTAACTTGCACTTCTTGTCCCGAGCGTAACATCGTTGGCTCATCTAAACGAATCCCCAAGCCTCGCTTAGAAATATCAACGGTTGAACCTGCTGCTTTTAACTCACCCGAACTGAGTTCAAGCGGCGTTTTGAATCGATAGCGTGGTTCTTTACGGCGCGATTGAGCATCGAAATAGATACCTTTAGGGTTGCCAGTGATTTTTCGAGGATGACGAAAGGCATTTAACGTGTTGGCTGGCAAACGTGGCTTTTCTGTTAATAGGTAATCTTGCCCCGACTTTTCGTCAGCGATTTCTTGCAAAATTCCGATATGAGTCAGTGACTGAGAGGTTTCGGCTAACTCTGGAGAGAATAGTGCGAGATCTTCTTTCTCTTGCTCAGATAACTCAAAAATAGAAATTCGAAACGCACGCCAACTTTCTCGCTTAGCCCCTAAATGCCAAAACAGCTGGCGTTGTTCGCGAGTCGCTTCGGGTCTAAGCATCGAGTAGAAGTACGTTTTGTTTTCATGTTCATGAGTAAATGAGTACAAAACGTTACTGGTGCCTTTCACGCCTTGTTTGATCAAAGAAGCGACGCGTTGCTCGTTAAACAAGGAGCCAAACACTTGTTGATTTCTCTCATCGTGCCAGTACTGCCACAATTTTTGGTTGTTTGGTGTCAGCATTGCTAGCTTGAGTTCGTTACCATCAAAAAACAGTGGTAAGTTGCTCGTGTGTTTGAGTGCAATGTGCTCATAACCGCGTGTGCGTGCACGAATGATTTTATCTTGGTTGTCATGACGAGCGCGTTTGGCGGCACTGTTTAATGCTTCGTCGATGACGCGCGCAACGACATTGGTTTCCGTTAGACGAATGGTTCGTAGATAGCGCACTGCATCATTTTCATAGCAATCGTCTACGGCCAATACTCGATACGACAGTGGCTTTTCGATGCCTGCAACTTGCGACTTGCCTGCAAACTCGGTAAACGAAACTTGAATGATTTCACCAAGGTTGTATTTAAATGCGCTCGGGACTTTAAATTTTGCCCCAGAGCTCGACAAATCGATGCTTAATCCATGAAGGATTTGCCCTTTGGTGCGGCGAATTTCTACCTGAGACTGAACCTTCAACCGCTTTTCTTGGCGTTTTAAGTCGTAACCGAGGTGAACCGGTTCTGCGAGAAAGGGGCTTTTAGGATCGGTTAATGAATGAGACTTTTCCTGTGTGGCGAGCTTGCTCATCACACGAAAGTTATTGCGCGTGTTGACCAATGCTTCCCACATGCCTTCGGTGTAGGTGCCAAACTTTTTAATGTTCTTGTGATAAGCATTAAAAGCGACATCGTCCAACCAATGCGAAATGCCATCTAAAACATATTCACGACATTCGCCTTTGACGCGACCACGTAAATCAATGCTCTTCTTACATGGTGCCATAAGACGGTTCAGTTCCATCTTCACTAAGATTTTGGCCGACGGCGGCTCTTCCTCGGTCAATTGACCAAGGACAAAATCAAAATCTTCAGAACCATAAACGGGAATGAGTCTTTCAGCGAGCGAGAGAATTTCAGATTGCTGCATTATTTCTGTTAGAGTATGTCGTTACTTTAATTTGTATCGACTAAGTAAAGTAAAACTTAAGTATATCAATAGTTCATTTCATATTAGATCTGACTTGGCTGTGCTTGGTCACATTTGTAGAAAAAATCGAGGCATCATGGCGAAAGCAAAACGAGCGTATGTTTGTAATGATTGTGGCGCGGATTTTCCACGTTGGCAGGGACAATGTAATGCGTGTGGTGCATGGAATACGATCACAGAGGTGCGCATTGCTGCTTCGCCAACCGTTGCTCGCAATGAACGCTTAAGCGGTTATGCTGGTTCGGCGACAGAATCGAAAGTCCAAGCCTTATCTGAAATCGATCTGCAAGAAGTGCCGCGATTCACTAGTGGTTTTAAAGAGCTCGATCGTGTGCTTGGTGGTGGTGTTGTACCTGGTGCGGCGATTCTGATAGGTGGTAATCCTGGAGCGGGTAAGTCGACGTTGCTTCTTCAAACTATGTGTACGTTATCAGGGCTGATGCCGACACTTTACGTTACGGGTGAGGAATCGCTTCAACAGGTTGCGATGCGCGCGTCTCGTCTTGGTCTGCCAAAAGAGCACCTGAAGATGCTATCAGAAACCAACGTCGATAAAATTTGCCAAATTGCAGAGAAAGAGCAGCCCAGAATTATGGTGATTGACTCGATTCAGGTTATGCACGTTTCTGATGTTCAATCGTCACCGGGCAGTGTTGCTCAGGTGCGAGAATCTGCGACGGCACTGACGCGATACGCAAAACAGAACAATGTTGCGGTATTTATTGTTGGCCACGTAACGAAAGATGGTACTCTTGCCGGCCCTAAAGTCCTTGAGCACATTATTGACTGTTCTGTCTTGCTTGATGGCGGAACAGATAGTCGTTTCCGTACACTGCGCAGCCACAAAAACCGTTTTGGTGCGGTAAATGAATTAGGCGTGTTTGCGATGACGGGGCAGGGACTGAAAGAAGTAAGTAACCCATCGGCGATTTTCCTTTCTCGTGGCGAAGAAGAGACGTCAGGATCTTCGGTCATGGTTGTGTGGGAAGGTACACGTCCTCTATTAGTAGAGATTCAAGCGCTGGTGGACTACTCGCAATTGGCAAACCCTCGTCGCGTAGCGGTTGGTTTGGAGCAGAATCGTCTCTCCTTATTATTAGCCGTACTGCATAAGCACGGTGGTCTGCAAATGGCCGATCAAGACGTGTTTGTGAATGTGGTCGGTGGCGTTAAGGTAACAGAAACCAGTGCGGATCTTGCTTTAGTGATGGCGTTACTATCAAGCTTTCGCGATCGTCCGTTGCCAAAAGATGTAGTGGTATTTGGCGAAGTTGGTTTGGCTGGCGAGATTCGTCCGGTACCTAGTGGCCAAGAGCGTTTGAACGAGGCATTTAAGCACGGCTTCAAAAAGGCAATTGTCCCGGCTGCTAATATGCCAAAAGGTGGCATTCCGGGGATGCAAATCCACGGCGTTAAGAAGTTGTCAGAGGCTATTGAGGCTTTTGACGAGCTGTAATGCTGAAAAAGAATGGTATTTGTGGGCTCACAAACTGTTCATTCCGTCCTGAATATAGAACGAATAAAGTACATAAATCGCTATGTTTGACTATCCTTTGAGGACGGAAAATTCACGTTAAAATTTTTTTTCTTCCATCTGCACGCAAGGGTATCAGTATTGACAGAATGTGATATACTCTGCGCGCACTTTATACCTTATTAACAGAGTAAGACAATGACTGATTTATCAAAATACAGAAACATTGGTATTTTTGCTCACGTAGACGCGGGTAAAACTACCTCTACAGAGCGTATCCTAAAGCTAACTGGTAAGATCCATAAGATCGGTGACACTCACGACGGTTCAACTACTACTGACTTCATGGAGCAGGAAGCTGAACGTGGTATCACTATCCAGTCTGCAGCAACAACTTGTTTCTGGAACGATCACCGTCTAAACATCATCGATACTCCTGGACACGTTGACTTCACTATCGAAGTTTACCGTTCTCTAAAAGTACTTGACGGTGGTATCGGTGTATTCTGTGGTTCTGGTGGTGTTGAGCCTCAGTCAGAAACTAACTGGCGTTACGCTGACGAATCACACGTATCTCGTCTGATCTTCGTTAACAAACTAGACCGTATGGGCGCAGACTTCTACAAAGTTGTAGACCAAGTACAAAACGTTCTAGGTGCAACTCCTCTAGTAATGACTCTACCTATCGGTATCGAAGAAGATTTTGTAGGTGTTGTAGACGTACTAAGCCAACAAGCTTACGTATGGGACGAGTCTGGCCAGCCAGAGAACTACGAAGTTCAAGAAATCCCAGCAGACATGGTAGACAAAGCAGCTGAATACCGTGAAATGCTAATCGAAACTGCTCTAGAGCAAGACGAAGATCTAATGATGGCTTACCTAGAAGAAGGCGAAGAGCCATCTGTAGAAGACATCAAACGTTGTATCCGTAAAGGTACACGTGACCTAGCATTCTTCCCAACTTACTGTGGTTCAGCGTACAAGAACAAAGGTATGCAACTTATTCTTGACGCGGTAGTAGATTACCTACCATCGCCAACAGAAGTTGATCCACAGCCTCTAACTGATCCTGACACAGGTGAAGCGACTGGTGAAGTTGCAACTGTATCTGCAGACGAGCCACTAAAAGCGCTTGCGTTCAAAATCATGGACGACCGTTTCGGTGCTCTAACCTTCATCCGTATCTACTCTGGTAAGATGAAGAAAGGCGACACAGTTCTTAACTCTGCAACTGGTAAAACAGAGCGTATCGGCCGTATGGTTGAGATGCACGCAGACGAGCGTAACGAGATCGATTCAGCACAAGCTGGTGACATCATCGCTGTAGTTGGTATGAAGAACGTTCAAACTGGTCACACTCTATGTGATCCTAAACACGAATGTACTCTAGAACCAATGATCTTCCCTGAACCAGTAATCTCTATCGCTGTTAAGCCTAAAGATAAAGGCGGTTCTGAGAAGATGGGTATCGCTATTGGTAAGATGGTTGCAGAAGATCCATCATTCCAAGTTGAGACTGACGAAGAGTCTGGCGAAACTATCCTAAAAGGTATGGGTGAACTTCACCTAGATATCAAAGTTGATATCCTAAAACGTACTTACGGCGTTGAGCTAGAAGTAGGTGCTCCTCAGGTTGCTTACCGTGAAACTATCACTCAAGCAATCGAAGACAGCTACACTCACAAGAAACAGTCTGGTGGTTCTGGTCAGTTCGCGAAAATCGACTACCGTATCAAACCAGGTGAAGTTGGTTCAGGCTTCACGTTCAAATCAACAGTTGTTGGTGGTAACGTACCTAAAGAATTCTGGCCTGCAGTTGAGAAAGGCTTCGCTGGCATGATGGAAACTGGTGTTCTAGCTGGCTTCCCTACTCTAGACGTAGAAGTTGAACTATACGACGGTGGTTTCCACGCAGTTGACTCTTCAGCTATCGCTTACGAAATCGCTGCTAAAGGCGCATTCCGTCAGTCTATGCCTAAAGCTGGCGCGCAACTTCTTGAGCCAATCATGAAAGTTGACGTGTTCACTCCAGAAGATCACGTTGGTGACGTAATCGGTGACCTTAACCGTCGTCGTGGTATGATTAAAGACCAACAAGCTGGTACTACTGGCGTACGTATCAAGGGTGATGTACCTCTATCAGAAATGTTTGGTTACATCGGTACTCTACGTACAATGACATCTGGTCGTGGTCAGTTCTCTATGGAGTTCTCACACTACTCACCATGTCCAAACAACGTTGCTGAGCAAGTAATTGCTGACGTTAAAGAGCGTAACGCTAAGAAGTAATTCTTAAGTTAACTCTATGATTTTAAAGCCCCGCCTCGTGCGGGGCTTTTTATATCTATGGCCGAAAGTTGTTTGAAGAGTCATCACCGAACTTGGTCGTTCTCTTGCTGTTTAGCAAAACTCCTTTTGAAGTAAGACTGCTTATTTATCGAGCTCGATAATTTCAAAATCTTGTGTCACTGACTTTTCAAATGTGTCTATCTCTTCTTTTAACCACTGGGCAAATAGTTGTGCTTTTGGTCGCTTCAAGTAACCCTTGGGTGCACATAGGTAGTACGCAAATCTAGGTTTTATCGCGATGTCGCCAATACGAACCAGTTTACCCGTCCGAAAATATTGATACGCCAAGCTGTGTTTGACGAGCGCTACACCTTGTAGGGATAACGCAGCTTCCAACACTAAGTGCGAGCCACTGTATTTTAAAGCGGGCTTTGCCGCTGAGTGCCCAAGTCTTGCTAGCCACATGTTCCAGTCGAGATCGGGCCAAACGTCTTCGATGAGCTCTGCTTTGCTTAAATCTTCGATGCTATAGATGCCATGTTCCTTCTGATACATCGGATGACATGCTGGGTAAAAGGCTTCGTCCATCAGCCACTGCGATTCTAAATTTGGGTATTTTCCTAATCCGTAGCGAACGCACAAATCTATCTGACTATCTTGAAAAGAGACGAGATCATTTGTGGGCTCTAGTAATAGGGCAATATCAGGATGACGTTGACGAAAGGCGGTGATTTTAGGCACCAACCAATGGTGGGCAAAGGAGGGCAGTGTTGATATTGAAAGATGGTTCGGGTTTGGATCCTGGTTGACAAGGCGTACGCCTTGCTGCAAATGGGCAAACCCTCTTTCTGCCTGAGTAAATAGCAGTTCCCCTTCTGGCGTCAGCACAATTTTTCTGTGTTGACGAACAAACAAGTCCGTCCCTAAAAACTCCTCAAGCTGACGAATTTGTTGGCTGATGGCTGCGGGGGTAACAAATAGATTCTTGGCTGCGGTTTTAAAACTGCCTTCCTTTGCTGCGATGAAAAAATAGTACAAGCCCTGTAATGGTGGCATCCGATCTTTCACATTAGTTTTCCTTAACTCAATGGCAGATTCTATCGTTTGAGGATATCAGCGTAGTCTCCGATTATTAACTGGTCAATATTGTAATAGGAAGCCGCAACATGGAAAACGTGACGCAAACTTGTGAACAAGTGATCCCAGTCAGTCGTCAGACTTGGTTACAGTTAATTTATTCTAAACTGGTTGTTTGGCGAAGGAACTATCGGACGCGCCGACACTTGAAGGACTTACCTGAACATTTGTGGGATGACATCGGATTAGAAGCGAATGAGATTCGTAATGAAGTCAGCAAACCATTTTGGAGAGAGTAGTTTGAAGCAAGAATAAAGAGCACTCCCCAATGGCTTTGAGGAGTGCTTTGCTTGGTTACAAGTCTTCTTCCCACAAGACTAATTCATCTTTCGGCCAGTTGTGGCCAAGCTCGTGGTATTTTTGTTCCAATACATGACGTTTGATTTTAAGTGTTGGTGTCAACACACCATTTTCAATACTCCATGGCTCTTTGATCATCAATACGCCTTTGATCTGCTCATGAGAGGCCAATTCTTGATTCATGCGCGCAATGACTTTTCTTGTCGTACGAGCATAACGCTCCTTGTCGAAATGAGGAAAATCATGCGGCACCACGAGAAGAATAGGGCCAGGTAAACCTAAGCCAATCAGGCACATCATTTCTACACGGCTGTACTCGAAGAGTTTTTTCTCAATCGGTACTGGAGAGACAAATTTGCCCTTGGCGGTTTTGAACGTGTCTTTTTTGCGACCTTGAATGGTGAGGTAGCCATCTTTGTCAATTGCGCCAATGTCGCCGGTGTGCAGCCAACCGTCTGAATCAAAAGATTCTTGAGTTGCGATGTCATTCTTGTAGTAGCCAGAGAACAATCCTTTACCGCGCACCATGATTTCGCTGTCATCGGCAATTTTTAACTCAATGCCGGGGCCTGCGTTACCCACGGTACCAATTTTATCTGCCCTAAATGGGTAGTTTATGGTGCTGTAAGCGAAGGATTCCGTCATCCCCCATGCTTCGGTGATGTTTAGGCCAACGCTGTGGTACCAATCTAATAGTGCGGGTGATACCGGAGCAGAACCACAACCCAAAACTCGCGCTTGATCTAACCCCAGCCCTTCGGCGAGCTTTTTCTTAATCAGCGAATTTACGAACGGTATTTTTAGTAAGAAATTCAATTTTTTCTGTGGAAGTTTGTCTTGAATGCGTTGCTGGAACAGAGTCCATAATCTCGGTACAGAAATGAACAAGGTTGGGCGGTGCATTTTCACGTCTTCGATAAAAGTATCGAGCGACTCTGGGAAAGCCGTTGGCACGCCACCCATGATGGATGAACCAAAAATATAAACGCGTTCAGTAATATGTGCCAATGGTAGGTAGGAAAAGAGTCGGTCGTTAGCTTGAATACCGATGTGGTTGATCAGCTGTTGTACCGACCAACTAAACGCTCCGTAAGTCAGCATTGCGCCTTTTGGCAAACCTGATGTGCCGGAGGTATACACCAATGACATCAACTTATCATCGTAGTGTTGTGGACGCTCTTCACTTGGCACGGCATCCGCAATCAATGCGTTGAACTGGTATTGGCATTGTGGTGCTGAATCATACGGCAGCGCGATGCTGATAAGCTCTGGCATGGCATCAATGACTTGCTGAGTTGCTGCTGGGTCATCAAGCTTCCCCCCGATCAGCGCCTTACTTTCACTGTGAGTTACACAGTATTCAATCGTGTCGGCCCCTGCGGTAGGGAAAATAGGTACGCTTACGTAATCCCCTAGCATCATGGCCAAATCGCAGATAAACCACTCTGCGCAGTTTTTCGATACTAGTGCGACTTTATCGCCAGGCTGAATACCCAGCCCACGTAGTGCGCTGACGAGCTTGAGAGCCTGATCGGCGACTTCTGCGTAAGTAAACTCGACAAACTGTCGGTTAATGATTTGTTTTAGGTAGACCTCATTCGGGCGCTCCGCTGCCCATTTAAGAATCATTTCATTTGGTGGTGGGAGAGCGCAACCAGCAGTGCTATTTATTTTCGGCTGATTCATGTTTGGTGACTCCATGTCTTCTCGTTGTATTTATAATTGTTAATGCATTGTTAACTTTAGCATGTTGAATTACGACACGGGAACGCATTTTGATGAATTCTGTGGAGATCATAGCGATTTGCAATTGACGATTTTTTCTTCATCTCTAGTTGATGTCAAAGATAAGCGATTTATTTTAAAAACATTATTGCGAAATCTGAGAATCTATTCTAATCATTTATAAATGAGTAGTTTAATGTTGAATCACGATTCGGATACTTGTTGGAAGTGTTCTCATTATTGGCTCTACTATGAAAAGTAAGAGGCTTCTCTTTAAGGTGCAGCCCAAGTTTGCTTGGATTAGATCATTAGAAAAAGGAAAATGTGATGTTAAGGAAGAGTTTGTTAGGGAGTTATCTTTGTAGCTTATTTTTAGTTGGTCAAGCGTACTGTGCCGAGGGCGATGATATACCTCAGAGAGCACAAACAGTTGGTGATGTTATTGAGCGTCCAGGGGTCTTAACTCCCAAAGGGAAGTGGTCGTTTGATTCGTCTCTAAGTTATACGCAGAACTCTTCAAATAAAGTTTCTGTTGTTGGGTATACGGTGTTGCCAACGTTGATCGTTGGTCGCATCGAGGTTAGTGATTCGGATAGAACCACGGTAACAGTTGGATTAACCGCGCGTTATGGTTTAACAAATGCTACAGAATTAGAGATTCGAGTACCATACGTTTATCGTAATGATCAAGTTTCTACAAGACCTATTCAAGATGGATCTAATAGCAATGTGGTCAATACTACGGTAGATGGTGGCGGTCTAGGGGATTTAGAGTTTGCTTTGAGACACCAGTTTAACTTTGAATCTGCACCATACTGGGTTGGTGGTTTGAGAATAAAGTCAGACACAGGCCGCTCACCTTATGATGTGTCCATTGAAGATGGTAGCAACTCATTTAGTGATGTACCTACTGGCTCTGGTTTTTGGAGCTTTGAACCAAATTTGTCTCTTATTCATCCTGTTGATCCTGCAGTTTTGTTTGCTAGCATCAGTTACATCTACAACTTAGAGGATACTGTTAAGGTTGGTGACACAAAAGCTGATGTTGAACTAGGAGACACTATTTCTCTTTCGGGAGGGATGGGATTTGCTGTAAACCCTGATCTTTCCTTCTCATTAGGACTGAGTCATAAAACTATCTTGAAAAGCAAGGTGAATGGAAGCTCAGCAGATGATGCAAAATTGCTTCAACTAGATGCACTTACTTTTGGAATAAATTATGCGTTTAGCCAAAGATCGTCTATCAATATCAGTGCGCAGGCTGGGCTAACTGAAGATACTCCTGACTTTCAATTGACGGTTAGAGTACCGTTCAATTTATGATACTTAATTTCTGATAGCGTTTATGTATGTCGATCTAATTGAAGTACCATCGATGCACTTTTTACGTCAGGTTTACTAAGGTCTCATGTTGACCTTAATTTAGAGCATTTAATTTACAAAAACTAAGCATGTTAAATTGAGTTAGTGGTTATTTCTTCTTTAACGTTTAATCTACGATTTGAAAAAGTACTTATATTAGAAAAAATTTAATTAGGAACTGATATATCATATTTTTTAAAGTTATAAAATATATGACATAATAAGTAGTAGTCTCGGTTTATAGGCTAAATGACATTTTTATTGCAAATGATTCAATAAAGCATCTTCGAGTTGTTGGTTTGCTTTGATTTCCCGTATTACCCCATTTACTTGAGCATCAATGTCTACGAGCGTGCTAAGTCCAATAATACTGTTATCTTTCGTGTTTTGAATAATATTGATAATGCTTGAATTTATAAAGTCTGAACTTATTATATTAGGATTTTGAGACGAAGGCATTTTTGGTGAATCTATAGAATCATCTCCAATAATATTTCCTTCACCAAATTGTATGATGTTAACAATACCCTGGTTGAAAACATCTCCACTTTGATTTTCACTATTTGCGCTAATGTTTTTTAAATTACCATTTTCAATTACTAAGTTGGCAATATTTGTGTTCAAAATATCATCGCCATTTATAGTCGTAGTAATGCTTAATCCAATATTAATAATATACTCGTCCGTAATTTGGAAACCACCTCGATATTCTTCTAAAGATGAATTTGAAAGAGGAGTAAGCTCTTGTAGGCCAACATCTTTAGCATCCACATTAAAATGAGGTATTAGCATACAAAGCACTAACAAAAATTTATTGTAGTTCATAATGCAGGCCTTTCAGGTTGTTAGATTCTTAAAGTTATTTAAAATACTGTTAGATTAATTTTCACCGGAAACTGGTAGAGTAATGCTAAATACCCCCAAGGAATCTCTAGACACGCCTGTTTCTAATGGTGATCTTTGATATACGGTGAAATTATCATTGGTTATAAAGCTAGACCGTCCCATTTCCGCTTCGTTACGGACCAGTAACACAATTCCTTGGTAATATTTTTCAAACTCATCCAGTTTCATTATCATGGTTCCTCTAGAAGGGTCTCCTAGAATAACTGAGTGATTGTTTATACCTCTGATTACAACAAAATGCATATACCCATCGAAATTAACGAGAGTAATCCCAGGGACACCGACTTCTTTAATTTTCTCCAGTCCTACTTGAAAACCGTCAGAACGTAACCCTATGGAATCCAAGTAAAACTTCATTTCCAACAAAGAAAAACCTTTCTCTTTGATTTTTTCTTTATCACCTTTTTCAAACATGCTTTTGAAGATATCTTGTTCAGATGACTCTGTTGCATAATGAAAAGTGAGAAGAGAAGCCAGGGCGGCAGAGCCACAGCTGAAGTCATACTGTTGGCGAAAAACATCACCAAACACTATTTCTTTGTAGCTTTTAACAGGAACAGAGTAATGTGCTCGGTAAGGTAGCAGTTCTAATGAAATGGCTGATGCTGAATAAACGAGCATCAGCCAAATTAAGTTATTTAATACTTTCATATTGTTTACTTGAGTGTCAGGTTAACGACGGTAGAGTTCTGGATTAAAACGTTGTTTCCGCTGTTCTGAATTACGTTGGATATACCCGAACTGTCTGCGAACGCTCCACTTGATAGTATATTGTTACCACTCACGGTGTTTGACGCGACATTATCTGACGAAATACCATTGATATCTGATTCTGCATAAACCAAGTCGAGTTCAACATTTTGTCCACCTCTTGATTCATTCATGATATCCAAGCTAACTTCTCCGCCAGATAATGCAATGTCATCAGCGAGTGCAGTGCAGGCAACTATCATACTCAAAGTACAGATTGCCAAACGCATCGCTTTCTCCTACTAGTCGGTTACTCACCCCCAGTAAACACACTTGCATTAGTTGTAACAGATTGTTGTACAAGTGAATTTGAACCAGCATTCTGACCAACGGTAGTAATACCAGCAGCACCACCAAGACCACCAAGGGTGTTAATGTTTTCAACTCGAACTCGAGTATCATCTGCGTTAGTTGCATAAATAACTGATGCACCTGTAACACCACCCATTAGGCTTGAGCTCGCAACAACCATATCTGTATCCATATGGACTTGATTGAAGCTATCAACATTTGTTGAGCTCGAGTCACTTTGATAGTTACTATTGTCGTTAAAGCTGTTCGAGTTTGTTGTGCTTGAATCAGCGTAGCTACGGTTATCACTCTGGTTACGGTTGTCGCTTTGATTACGATTATCGCTGTTATCATTAAAGCTACCGTTGACGCTAGAGTCACTGTTGTCGTTGTGGCTTCTATTTGTATTGATACTTGAATCACTACTATCACTAGTTAAGCTCACATCAAGATCAGCACTGGTACTATTATCGTTGTGGCTTTGAGCGGTGTTCATGCTCGAGTTTGAATTGTCGCTGTTGTCATTAAAGCTGTCATCAACGCCAAGAGTTGCACTGTTGTCAGTATCGCTGTTATCGTTAAAGCTATCACCGATACCCAGTGAAGCACTGTTGTCACTGTTGTCGTTAAAGCTATCGCCAACACCCAATGAAGCACTGTTGTCACTGTTGTCGTTAAAGCTGCCTGATAAACCGATAGCAGTATTGGCGCTGTCAGTCCATTGCATATTATCGTTGCCATCATCGATCTCATTCGCGATTAGAGAGCCACTAAATAAAATTGCTGACATTGCTAAAGCAAGCCCTGTTTTGTTTAGAGTCATAACGATTACTCCATTTCCTATATATTCCTGATTAAAAATGACTGCATTTAACTTCTTGCTGCTTCCTTCAAATGTTGTGGGAAGCGATGAAATTATAAGAGAGGATCAGTGAAAGCTGTTCTCATTATTGAGAATGACACAGACTGGAAGGGAGTATTTAGGTGCGTCTCTTTAAGGTATTAAGGAAAAAAATAACATAATCAGAATGTTATTTTTTGTATTTACTTTAAGTATTCATCAAGTATGAAATGAAGCCAATATAAAGAAGTAGTTCGTTCTATTGCACTGAGCGGAGCAGTCATCCATTTTTTATAAATGGCATTTTATCCAATTATTATCTTTATTATTTAATATTATAAATCATGTCCTTATGCTAGCACAGGTTGAAAAGTATGGATAAAAATATAATAGGTTCATACTTTTTAAGTCTTTTTCGGTGCTGAAAAGCAATGCGATATCATTCTGAAGTGCTATATTTTCTACTTAAAATGAAGATAAATTCTCTTTGCTATCCCCAATTTATTTTTAAACAGGGGTTGGTGAAACAGGTAAGTTAATGTGGTGGGACTATGGAAAAGAAGCACTTGATACTGCTAGCTGAGAGTAATTTGCAAAGTAACTTAATAAAAAAACAGCTGTCTTCCATTCATGATGTCGATGTAAAAATAATGCAACCAGATGAAGTGGTGTTCAGAAGTCACTCACTCAGTATCGATTTGATGTTTATTGATTACGATTTTATGCGTCAGCTTGAAATGCAAGGAAAGTTACCAGATTTTGATCTATTTGGGTGGTCCTTTATGCTCCACAACGTCCCTTGTGAAAAAGTACAAACGGACTTACTGCATTGGAAGTTGTTAAAAGGAATTTTGCTCCGAAGCGCATCAGTGACACATATATGTGATGGCGCGGAATACGTACTGAAAGGTGGGTTGTGGCTGCCAAGAATGTACTTAGAGAAGTTAGTCCTCAATTATCGGCATGCAAATTTGTCCGAAGAACAGCAGTATGATGAGTTAACATGCAGAGAGAAGCAGATTCTAGAGCTACTTGTGTACGGCATTTCAAATCAACAAATTGCTTCAAGGCTTTTTTTATCTGAAAGTACAGTGAAAAGCCATATATACAAGTTGTACAAAAAACTCGATGTCCATTCTCGTCATGATGCGGTTAAGTTGGTACGAATGAACAATGGCTTAACCGCAAGAAGTTAAGTTGTAAAGCATACAAACCATTGATTAATGATTTTTTGATTTAAGGGTTGACGTGTCAGACAGGCATATCGTAGAAGTGATAAGGTCACATCCGCAACATTGGTGAGAAAAGGTTTAGGATATCTCAGGGTTCTGCTCGATATTGATAACTTAGAATGCATAGCACTCGCATTTTGAGAACATTTTGGTTTGATAATTAATTTCAAGGATATGCGTCAAGATAAAGTGTATATAAACGCATGACTTTTGCAACATAAAGGCGCGTTTCGGGAATTGGTAATTTCTGTGTGAGTTCAAAATATAGCGCTTCTTCACTCATTTTATTCACATTGCGTGAAAACATGAGTAACGAGTTAGTCCTGCTAAGCGTTTGCATTACGCGAGATAAACCACAATTATAGGCAGAAATCACGACAAGCCGCCGCTTTGTGTCGGACGTTATCGCTTGCAAATGAACATTGTTTAGAATGTGCAAATAAGCACTTCCTATATCTATGTTTACCTCGGGCCGATATAATCTCTCGCTCTCTACCTGATGTTCATCGTGGTATTTTTGTGCTACTTCTAACGCTGCACCTTGAGGCATTATTTGCATTAACCCAATGGCGCCTTTATCAGAGCGTGCTTTAGGATTAAACGCACTTTCAGCGTCAATAATGGCAAATATTAGCGCAGGTTCGATTTGCCACTTTTCTGCCGCTTGAGACACTAATGGAACGTATTCCCAAGCAGAAAGGAGTCTTCGTGAAAATTTTGGAGCGCGATTCTCTAGTATTTTTGCCTGGCCTTTTCCTTTAAGCTCAACCATCTGAGTAGCTGATAGAGACGGGGGCAGGGGAGGGAGAGTTTTACTTTCAAGAAAACTGTGTTGTTGCTTCTGGATTTCATCATGATCCAGTGTGGTTATTTTTGCTTGGGTAAATAGCGCGCAGCTAAGTAGCGTTATAGTCATGGATAAACGTCGTCGCCATTGTATGAGCTTGTTTAGCCTTGATAGGGGGAGTTTACTCCCATTTAAAACCATGTCTAATTACCTTACGTTTTTGTCCACCAATAACCAAATATTGAGATCTTGTTGGCTTATTGCTAAACGTGAGGGATGTTCCCTTTTAGCCTGTCATGCAACCATTGATTGTATTTACTGTACTCCGTATGAAGTGGCCAAATCAAAGAAGCGTATATTTGCTTGCTAAATAGACCCGTCTCATTGGGATATAGGGTCAGAATCTCAGCATATGGATTCTGTTCAAGAGCGTGCTGTGGTACAAAAGCAATGCCTTTTTGCGCGATACAAAGCTCAATCATTAATCTAATATCATCAAGCACCCAAACTAGATTATTGGCTACATTCGATAAATTTAGGATGTATTCGTGACCATCTAATAATAGTAGGCGAGATTTGTACGGTTTCGATACTTTGAGTTGTTGGGGATGTGTGACCCAATGACAATGTACGCAAAATAGCTCATCAATATTAAAGTTACGAGTAGTTCGGTGGTAAGGGTTGCCAATTGCTATGTCGATTTCATGTCTATCAATACAATCGACGAGCATGTGGCTAGGCATTGTTACAATGGTGAGCGCGAGCTCAGGAAAAGTATCGCACAAGGCAATCAAGGTCGATCTTACCTTAGGGCTAAAGACTAAAGGGTCAACTCCCAAACGTAAGCGCAATGATTGGCAATGCATTAATGACTCGGCGACGTGGTTCAAATCTCGGTATTTATTGACTAGAGGTGATACTAGTTGGTAGAGTTTTTTCCCCTGCTCCGTGAGCCCAATCTGTTGCGATTCGCGGTCAATCAAACGATAGCCAAGCATCCCTTCAAGGCTTTTAACTGCACCGCTTACGGTCGATTGTGATTTGCCCAACTTCCTCGCTCCTGCGCTGAATGAGCCACACGTTACCACTGCATGAAAAGAGATTAGATTGTCGAATGCTAGTTTCATCTTGTTTCTCCTGTATCTATTGTAAGCGTAATGGATATTATTCTAATCGAATAATTTCTGGTTTTTTTTGTGATCAATACCTTTTTTTATGTCATAGATATGTGACCTTTTTTTCTATTGCTTAACATGATTTGGTTCAAAGTGGCCTTATTGTCACTATATATTTATGATATTTAATATTTTTAGATATTCGTGGAATAAAAATAGTGAATTTCTATCGGTTTTACCGATGTGTCTTATTTATGAAACGGTAGCCTTCGAGCTAAGCTCATAGAGAAATACAATTTTATGCACACAAGGAAGAGGGTAACACCATGATTACTAAACTTTATGTAACCGCAAGCAACTACCTAAACAACCTAAGAAATGACGAGCGTGGCGTGACCGCGATTGAATATGGTCTTATAGCTATTGCTATGGCAACCATGTTGGCTTTAGTTTTTTACAACACTGGCAGCTTAGTTGATGAGCTTAAAATTGGCTTCGATAAAATCACTTCAGCGCTAAATTCAGCTAATAACTAGCCGCGACTGTAAACCAATATTAGTTAACCCTGTGTTACTGATTTATGTCCTACTGGCTCTGCTCTGTGCGATGGTATCGTTTTCTGACCTTCGCCATCGCACAATAAAGAATCATCACGTAGGCATGATTGCGCTCTTGGCAATCGTTATTGGCAGTGCGGACTATACACTCGACAGCTCTTGGATACTGGGTATTTGTTGGTCTGCGCTGCTTGTTCTTCACATTTTTAATGTAATGGGAGGGGGAGATGTAAAACTCATTGCAGCCTTTTCTTTGGCACTTCCAACCGCTTTTTTGCTGCCCGCTTTAATGCTTGTAGCTGTGTTTGGGGGCGTACTTACCACATTTTACCTGTGTAAACGTTGGTGGATAACTAAGAAAAGCGCGCAAGAGCATGTACAAATCGGCCTCCCTTACGGCGTTGCAATTTGCTGTGGCTTTTTCACAGCACTTCTATTGAATTCAGCCGTTTAATCGGTGGGAGGAGCGTATGCGATCTCGTATCGGGTTAGTGTTGGCACTGTTAGCACTGGTGATAGGTGGTTACGGGCTGTTTAGCCAAATGTCGACCCAAGCACCACAACAGGAAACCGTGGCCCAAGATAATAACTCTAATCAACCTCAAGTGCACTACGTTCAGGTATGGCGCGCCAAACACGATCTCACACGTGGCAGTGCCATCGGAATAGAAGACGTAGAAAGAGAGCAAATGCAGCTCGACATGGCATTGGAAGAGGGGATCAATAGCGATATTCAACTCGATTTTTCACCTTCTACGCTACTTATCAATGATGTGCCTCAAGGCAAAATTGTGTTTGCCGAATACCAAGTGGATGAGAGTGACCCAAGGCATATTGATGTGCTCATTACTGCAGGTAAGGAGCCGTATTCACTTTTGGTCAGTACACGTAACTTAGTCAAAGGTTATATTCGTCCTGGGGTGTATGTGGATGTGCTGTCAGTCGGTTCACCTCAAGAAAATCTTTCCGACGAGCGCAGGACGAGTATCGATTTTAACGGTGTGAGTGCGCGCCACATCTTACGTAACGTCAAAGTGCTCAGTGTGGGTAATTCCAAAGAGCCTGTGGACTCGCCTGTTAAATCCAACGTCAGCAGTGATGATGAAAAGCAGATCGTCATCGTGGTCGAAGTGGAGCCCAGTGATATCGCTAAATTATCCATTGCGCAAAAAACCATGTATCTCGAAGTATACAGAACACATCAATATCAAGAGCCAGTGTTCGCAGAAGTGCGTGACGTGATTGGAAATTACAGCGGTGTTGCCGAGTTAAGAGGCTCATCTCGACAATCAGCACAAGGAGAAGAGCTGTGATGGTAGGAATAATTAGAAACACTTGGCAATTTGGGTTGAGTGCATTGCTCTGCGTGTTGTTTAGCGCATCCCTGTGTGCTGCAGAGCAATACATTACCGTGGGGGATGGTCAGCACATCGCGGTAGAGGAAGCTATCTCTACCATTTTTATCAGCGATCCAGAAGTCGTGGATTACAACGTCGTAAATGAAAATACAGTAGTTGTGTTTGCCAAGTCTGTCGGGCAGGCACGGCTTATCGTTTACGGTAATTCGAAAAAAGTGCTGCTCTCGCAGAGGATCATCGTTGATGTGGATCTCTCGCTCGTGCGTCGTCAAATCAAGCTGATGTATCCAGATCTAAATGTCAAAGTCGAGTCGGTGGGGCAGCAAGTTGCAGTAAGCGGTATCGTCGATTCTGAGCAACAACGTGATGATATCTATCGCATGGTGGCGACACTACTGGGGCGTAAGAAGGTAGAGAAATGGGAAGATACCGACATTATTGAGTTTAAGGGCGATGGGTTTGATGTACAGGAACCTCAAAGCATGATCTTTGCTCGTAACATGACGTGGGAAGGCATTTTGGAGTTGCTAGAAGTTGCCACGGATCAGCAAGTTAACGTTAAGATCTCTGTAGCACAAGTGACTGAAAGTTTCTCGAAAACTGTAGGTGTTGATTGGTCTTCTGTTGGAGCTGATGTGGGGGAGTTCTTATTCCAACAATTTGATGCCGCAGATTTAACAACATTGATTACAGCACTCGGAAATGAAAACGTAGCGCAAATTTTGGCTGAACCCAATCTTACTGTGATTTCTGGTGAGTCGGCAAGCTTTTTAGTTGGAGGTGAAGTACCAATTGTCGTTAGTACTAATAGTAACATCAACATCACCTTTAGAGAGTTTGGTATTAAGCTTGATCTCACTGCCAAGGTGCTGCATGAAGACAAAATCCGTATGCGCTTGATCCCGGAAGTTAGTGAAGTGGAAAGATACATTCGTGCTGCAGGTATAGAAGTACCGCAGTTTGCTACTCGACGAGCCATGACCACCATTGAGCTAGGTGATGGCGACAGCTTTGTCTTGGGGGGCTTAATGAGCAGTGCCGATCTTGAAGAGTTACAGAAAACCCCTCTACTGGGTGATGTGCCTATCTTGGGAGCGGCATTTCGGAAAGCATCCACAGACCGACGCCATACAGAGTTGATCATTGTTGCCACAGTCAATCTTGTTAAGCCAATAAAGAATAAAGAGATTCAACTTCCATACATCAGAAAAACCTCAACTCTGCACCGTTGGTTTAACGTGGATACTAATGACGTTGGCAATAAAGGCAATGACCCCACCATCAAATTGCTTTCTCAGGGAGGATTCATCCAATGAGACGAACATTAATGACATTGTTAGGTATCATTCTACTCACTGGCTGTGCAGAGCGTTACTTTTCGGGCTCTGGCGTAGAGGCCCTAATTTACCCAGAAACGCATGTGTATCAATTAACGATAAAATCGGTATCGGAATCTGCAGAGCAGCTCGGAGACATCATCGACAAAGTCAGTGAGATCGATTCCGGAGGCCATTATTTATTGGAATATCGCAACAGCAAAGGGAAAAAAGTGGTACAGCATACCCTGAAAACGAGAGCTACATTACCTTTGCGTGCGGACTCGTTCGAACTAAAGCCTAATAGCACTATAGATAGCGATCTGCTACTAACAGTTACTTACCATGCCATGATGACACAAGCGTGTAAACCGGCAGAAATTGAACGCGCTAACCCAAGCCGAAATTGCTTTTCTGAAGTGGCTAGGATGAAGCAAGTCTCTCACAAGGAACGCATCGTGGAGGGGTTATAATGTTTGATTTAGGAAAATCTCTTAATCAAAGCAAACCAGCGGTCTTAGAAGGTAGTCATGGCCCTGTAGGTTGTGTTCTGCTCTATCAAAGTGACGAATGTGTTGCCTTGGTAAAAGAAATGTTTGAGTTTGAAGGTTGGGCAGCACCGACCTGCATCAAGCAGAGTGCGGTGCCGAAAAACTTTTATTCAGAGCAAAGCGGAAATATGGTCATTTTGGAGCTTTCTGAATCGCAGGATATTGTTACTGATGCGCAAAGGTTGACTAACCAAATGCCGACTCACAAAGGTATTGTAGTGATAGGTACGGAAGATTCGATCAGTGTATTACGTCAGTTAAAGGATATCGGGTTTTACTACCTGTTTTGGCCAATCAATAAGCATGAGTTTGCAGATTTCATTATGAACGTGCACCGCAATTTACAAACCTATACAGGGGTGAGTAAGCAGCGTCGGGCAAAGCGTGTGGCTGTTGTTGGTAGTAAAGGTGGAATTGGAACCTCTTTCATCGCGACCGAGATCAGCTCTAAATTGGCATCGAACGATATCGATAATATTCTTGTCGACCACCAGTACAACAACAGCAACATTGATGTGTTACTGGCGTTAGACGACTTTAAACCACGTTCGATAGACGAGTATGCCGTTCCAATACATGAACTTGATACAGAAGGTGCCAACAGCTATCTAACGAAAATACGTAAAAACTTGCGCTTACTGTCGTTAGGCAGTGATCGATCTCAAGCAGAGGTTTTTAATTACAGTCAGGCATTGTGTGAGTTACTCAGTCGTAATACCAATTTCATCATTGAGGACTTCTCTGGCAGTATTGATTTTCACGTCGAACCCCATATGTTGATAGAAAACTACGATGTGGTCGTCGTGATTTTTGAGCCTTCCATTTCATCGATTCGGAATGCTCGAACCCTACTCGAACAGCTAGAAAATAAGCAGCTCTCGATGAGCAAACGGATTCGTATTATTACATTGGCCAATCATCACCGACCAGAGAACAACTTTGTCATTGAGCAAAAAGAGCTAAAACGATACTTAGGTTCGGAGGTGAATCTTAATATGGCCTACTGTCGTTCATTGTCGCATCTATTGCTCGAAGGCAAACGCGCTCACAAACACGATCGCAGTATTAGCCATACTATTGATGATCTCACACGTCTTATTAACGGGCAGCCAGCTCAGCACACTGGCGGTTTTCTCGCTAGGTTGGGGGTCAAATGAGTTCTAATAAAGAGGTTTATTCAGCGTTTAGAGCACAGATCTTCGAGGCACTTGATGTCGAAGCGATACAATCTCTTGCGCGCCCTGAGATCGAGGGGCAAATTCGCAATGCGGTAGATGTGTTAGCGACTAACTTTGATCGCCCCGTGACTAGTATGATGAAAGCAAGCCTTGTGAAAAGCATGCTAGATGAGTTGTTCGGTCTCGGTCCAATCCAGCCGTTGGTGGATGATAAAGCGATCACTGACATCATGGTCAATGGGCCGAATAATGTTTTTTATGAAAAACATGGAAAACTAGAAAAATCGGACATTACGTTTATCGACGAAGATCAAGTACGTACGATAGCCAAGCAAATTGCCGCGCGCGTTGGACGTCGTGTGGATGAGCTCTCTCCCACAGTGGATGCCCGTCTTAGTGATGGTAGCCGGGTTAATGTAGTGATTCCGCCGATAGCGTTAGATGGCACCGCCATCTCTATTCGTAAATTCCGTGAGCAAAATATAGGCTTAGAGGAGTTGGTCGAGTTTGGTTCTATGTCCATGGACATGGCAAGGCTCTTGTCTATCGCGTCTCGCTGCAGGATGAACATCTTGATCTCTGGGGGGACTGGGTCCGGTAAAACTACACTACTCAATTCGCTCTCTCAATATATTGGTGAAGATGAGCGCATTGTAACCATTGAGGATGCCGCAGAGCTGCGCCTACAGCAACCGAACTTGGTACGCATGGAAACCCGAGCTGAGAGCATTGAACATACAGGGCTAGTGACGCAACGGGATCTTGTGATCAACGCGCTACGTATGCGACCTGACCGTATCATCCTTGGTGAGTGTCGTGGCTCAGAGGCGTTCGAGATGTTGCAAGCGATGAATACAGGCCATGAAGGTTCCATGTCTACTTTGCACGCAAACTCACCACGAGATGCGATATCTCGTGTCGAATCGATGGTGATGATGGCGAATTTAAACCAACCGTTAGACGCTATTCGTCGTGCTATTGTCAGCGCTATTGAATTGGTGGTGCAAGTTAGCCGCTTGCGTGATGGTTCGCGAAAAATCACGAGCATATCAGAAATCATTGGACTAGAAGGTGATAGCGTGGTGATGGAGGAGATCTTTCGCTTCCAATATGAAGAAGTTGGGTATGGTGAAGCAGTCCGAGGCCGCTTTATTACTGAAGGCTTAATGCAACGCTCCGAGTTGGTGAAAAAAGCCCACTTTTATGGTCTCTATGACGAGCTAATGAAAGCGTTTCAAGGAGAAAGAAAATGATCTTATGGATATCTTTCATACTATTTTGTGTCGCGATTTTGTTCTTATTGAGTGGCAAAAAGAGCAAAGTAGAAAACTATTTCCCAGAAGTGGAGGTGGAGGAAGATATCATTACCGCAATTAACCTTAATGTGTTAATCGAACAAAAGCCGTGGCAACGTTTTAAAAACATGGTATCACCGGCAATAAAAGTGCTCGGACCCAGAGCATATGTGATCATTTTTATTTTCTTGTGTCTCTCGGCTTATATCAGTTATTACGTCGTGTATCAGTTACTGAATGTTGATTCGCGCTTGATGTCGTTTCTCATTTTTACTTTTTCAGTATTTTGGGGATATTTCTGGCTGCAAAATCGACGTCGTTTAGATTTTGAGAAAAAATTCCCCGATGCGTTGAATATTTTAATGAGTGCGGTGACCGCCGGTGAAAGTTTAATGCATGCCTTTTCGTTTGTAGGCGAGAATATGGATGGCGAAGTTGGACGTGAATTTAGGGAAATGGGTGAGCGACTTAAATTGGGAGAAAACCCAGAGAAAGTATTATTGCGCTCGTGCAAAGCATTCCCTTACCCTGAGTACGTTTTTTTTACCATTACGGTACGTGCCAACCTGAACCGAGGAGGACAGTTAAAACATGTATTAGCGCGTTTAATTCGAATTTTAGTTGATGCAAGAACACTAGAATCGAAAAAAATGGCAATGACGTCAGAGGCAAGAATTTCAGCCAAAGTGGTTGCAGCGATTCCTTTGGTGTTCGCTATCATTATTAGTCAAATTAATCCCGACCATATTGAATTTGTGCTCAATGACCCACGTGGACAATTAGTATTGTATTATGTTGTCGGTAGTGAGTTGATCGGTCTGTTTATTGTTTGGCTTCTGGTAAAAGGAGTTAGGCGATGATTTTAGCAATAAGTGTGTTTTTAATTGTTTGCGCGCTGACTTTTGTCTTTTATGATTATTACTCGACACGCAAGCGTGAAATCGCACTAAATAAATATTTAAAACACCAATCCAAAAAAATGAAAAAGCAAAAAATGGAAACATTTATCGTTGCATTTGGGGAGAGTGGTAAAAAAGACTTAGAACAAAAATTGTTAAACGCGGGTTATTACAATAAGCAGCTAGCGAAGTACTACTTTCCTTTTAAAGCTTTTCTCTTTGTGGTGGCATCATTAGTCATTTTCTTTATTGATGTGGCCATTAATAGCAAAATCATTTTGCTCCTCATCGCAGTGGTAACCATTATTGTGTTACCTGACTTTTTACTCGAGTTACGCCGACGTTGGCTTGTGCGTAAAATTTCAAAAAACCTTCCCTACGTGCTCGATATTATGTCGGTGTGTGTGCAAACGGGTATGACCATTGAGGCATCTTTTGCTTATTTGGCCAAAGAGCTAAAAATCTTCGATAAAGATCTGTGCTATCAAATCAATAAGACGTCCGAGTCAGGGAAAGTACACGGGATTGAAAAAGCCTTGCATGATCTGTCGCTGCGCTTGCCTGCACCAGAGATCAATAGTTTTGTGCTTACCATTATCCAAAACTTACATTATGGCGCCTCTGTTGCTGGTGTATTAAGTGACTTGGCTGAAGACATGCGCCGAATTCACTTACTCGAAGTAGAAGAGCGAATGGGGAAACTATCAGCCAAAATGAGTGTGCCTCTTATTTTGCTGATCATGTTTCCAATCGTTATTTTTATCCTCGCTCCGGGTTTCTTGCAAATCGATTTCTCGACACTTTCAGGGAGTGGGTAATGAAAAAAATCGCATTGATGGCTTTAACACTTTTTTCTCTCATGGGGTGCAGCTCGACGGCGTACAACGAAGAAAGTACTGTTGAAAGCATGAAACGTGTACAAAATCATGCAGGCCTTATTGAGCATTACAAAGCACGCTTAGAACAAAAATCCAACGATGTACAAGTGATGCAGGATCTCGCTTTTGCTTATCTGGCAAAAGAGGATGTGGAGTCTGCAAAATTTTATGTTCAGCACTTATCTGAATTAGGAGTTGAAAATGCGCGACTTGCACAGCTAGGTGGGCAAGTTCATAGCCTCGAAGGCGAAGATGCATTAGCGTTGGAACAGTACCAACGTTCCATCGCTATGGGTAATAGTAGCGGAGAAATTCAGGTACTAACCGGCATTGCGTATAGTAACTTGGGTGAGTTCTCTTTGGCTATACGGGCTTTTAATCAAGCTCGCCTGAAGGGGTTTAATGATGTAGCCATTAAGAATAATCTCGCTGTGGTCTATTTAGCTCAGCAGCAATATCATGACGTAATCGCGCTGCTTGCCCCTGTTTATCAGGAGAACCAAAGCAATGAAAAAGTACGTTCAAACTTAGCCATTGCCTTTTTCAAGGTAGGAGAAGTATCGCAAGCCAAAGAGTTACTTGAGGGCACTTTTTCTGATACGCAAGTTGCGCAAATATCCAAAACGCTTCATCGATAAAAAGCGATAACGATAAGAAACGAAATCTATTAAAAAGTTACATCATTGAAATATGGCATGGGATACAGCGAAAGCCACAAAAGTGACACCGATAATTAGGGTGGACAATATGAAACGATTATTGACTCAATTTCAAAGAAATGTAGCCGCTAAATCTCGATCTAAGAGTAAGTCATCATCAAGGCGTTCACGGAAAAAAATACAAGGGGTTACGGCTGTAGAGTTTGCGCTCGGTGCATTGGTGCTAGCGATTTCACTGCTGATGTTGTTTGAGATGGGACTACGTATTTATACAATGAGTGTGGTTGAGTATGCCTTAAGAGAGACGGTGCGAAATACTAAGATATTTGAGGGTGGGAGTAACTATAGTAGCTATAATAATACATTGAGAGCAGCGTTAAATGAGAGCGGAACACTTTGGTCTGCGCTGACTCCAGCGGACAATTTTAGTATTTCGGGTAAGTACTACTTAACCTATCCGGATCTGATCGCAGATAGCAGCTTTTCAGATGCGGAAATGATGGAAGATGATTTGGGCTATCAGATTGCTGAGATTACGTTAACGTACAATTACCGTCCGGTTTTGAATGTGTTTTCTAGTGCCACTGTGCCTATTGTCAGAAGCACTTTGATCAATTTAGAGCACGAGGGTTGGGAGGAATAACCATGAAATTGCGTTCCCGACAAAAAGGCTCCTTCGCCATTGAGCTTTTCTTTGTGCTTATAGCGATCGTCACCATTTTTTATTTTATGACTGATCTGAGCGATAAATTGATGACAAGAGCAAAACTTGATCGCAGTAGTTTTGCCTTAGTAAACATACTAAAAGAGCGCACTCGGTATTACGATGAAAGAGTGAATTTAAATGCAATTGATACCTCCCACATGCAAATTTTGGCAGCGCGTTTGCTCGGTACTAGCCCCGATAGTATCGCTATTAAGATAGAAGCATTGCACAATAAAACCGTTTGGGAGCAGTTTGTAAGTACGGAATACGAGAACTTAGGCTGTAATGCTGTAGCGTTGAATGAAAAAGCTGATCTTGTCCCAGTTGAAAATAGCGTCGTCTTTCCTCTCTACCAAGTAACGCTGTGCCAAAAGGAAACGTCTTGGTTCGCGACGCTTTGGGGGAATAGCGGCGGGTCCACAATGACAATCTCATCCAGTTCTGTTGTGGTGGGGAGGTAACAATGGGTTTCATGAATAAGCCACAGTCTTGTCGCTCAACGTATTTTAGTAAAGCTACAGGTCGAGTCCTACTGGCAAGACGGTCCATGCGTCACCAAAAAGGGGTTGCCGCCATTTGGTTTGCAATTAGCCTTGTCCCTGTACTTGGTATCACGTTTTTTGCCGTAGAGGGCACTCGTTATATTCACGAGACAAGCCGTTTACGTGATGCTGCACAAAGTGCGGCGTTGGCGATTACGATTGACGATAAAGCAAACCAAGCGGACGCCTTAGCTACTCGATATATTCAAGATTATGTGCGGGATATTTCCCATGTCGATATTACTACGCTCAGAACATACCAAGAGCCGGATGAGGACGCTGGAGTCTTAGAAAAAATTCAATATTCAGTACAAGTGACCACAACCCATAATTCTTGGTTTGCCAGTAATTTGATCCCCTCATTTAAAGCGCAGGAGAAACTGGCAGGACAAGCCGTTGCAGCGAAGTATCCGTACTATTTGGGTGACAAAATCATTGACTTGGTTTTAGTGAGTGACTTTTCGGGCTCAATGAATTGGAAGTGGCAAGGTAAAGTCAAAATCAACTTACTAAAAGGAGCCGTTGAGCAGATATCTGACCGTATTTTAGTCCCGAGAACCGGTGAAACCGAGGTGCTCAATCGGGTGGCGATTGTGCCGTTTAACTTGAGGGTACAAGAGAAAATGCAGGGCTCTCTTTTTTCAAGTAGTCAAGTCAGATACAGAAACGATGTGAGAACAAATGTCTCATCGGTAACCTATGAACAAGTGGACTGGTCAGCTTGGGCTAGTTCCTCTGAGAGAGATGTAGAGCGTTGTGCCGCTTGGTGGAGTTGGTGGTGTAATAGCCAGCAAAAAGAACAAGCACGACGAGTTCTCGACGTATTAGATCAAAATGGCAGCAGCAACTATCTGGAGGTGCCGGTTTACATTGATTACGCTACATCGGTGAATGATATGTTTAACGATAAGGTGTCGGATCCGAACTTTAATTTCCATTTTGATTCCAACAACAACAACCTTTATAGAGATAGCTTAACAAGCCCTGGCAAGAATGGCTTTTATACTATTCCGCTTACTGCGGACAAAAGTAAACTTGCAGAAATGCAAGGAATGCGAGCCGGAGGTGGTACGGCTGCTTATCAAGGTTTATTGCGTGGTTTTCAAGCCATGGATAAAGGGCGTCCCGCCAGTGGAAGTACTGAGGATGAGATTGAACAATATAACGAGCGGCTGAAAATGCTGATCGTGATCAGCGATGGTGAGGAAGACCCATTTGGAAATATTTTGCCAAACCTTGTTGAACAAGGCATGTGCGATAAAGCGCGAGCGCACTTTGAATCAGCGAAGGGCTACTTATACATTGGCGTAATTGGGGTGGATTTTCAGGCATCGGCACAAAGCGGCTTCCAAGATTGCGTGCTGAACCCAGATGAAGACATTATTGATGTAACAGAAACGGAAGATTTTATTAAAAAAATCGAAGAATTAATTCAAAAAGGATCTCGTGGTACTGGTGAATCGAGACTATATGGGTGAAAGATATGACCAATAAAAAAGTAATGGCAGTAATGCTGGTGGTCGGTTTTACAACGTTAAATGCCAATGCCAATGCCAATGCCAATGCCAATGCCAATGCCAATGCCAATGCCAATGCCAATGCCAACGACATCAGTTCAACATTAACAGAGTACTGCGCCACTGCGTTTTATGAATATTCGCATTCAATCACAGTCGGAGAAGTGACGGGCGTTGGCACACATCGCAATGGTTTTTTGCAAGTGACCGAAAAAAGCGATGACCAAGCTCTTAAACAGGCACTGATGAAAAAATCATCACTGTTAACCGATCCGAGTGAATGTTTAACCTATATCTCAAACTTAGGTATTGCACAATTTAGTGGTGAAGTGGGTGACAAGGGACAACTGGTTGCACGGGTTCACTTTGCTTTTGATCGTTTCAATCTTTCATCATTGGCTAGAGATGTGTTAAGCAGTGTGGCGCGTCAATTGGCTCTAAGTAATTATCGAGTGACGGTTGAAGGGCATACTGACTGGATCGGTACCGATACTTACAACCAAGAGCTTGGCTTGAACCGCGCGCACAGCACCGCCAATGAATTGGTGAAATATGGGGTGAAACGGGAAAATACAGAGCTGAAGTCATTTGGTGAATCTGAACCGATTGCTAGCAATGAAACCCCCCAAGGACGCTCTAAAAACCGCCGAGCGGATGTCTACATACCAGCTGAAGAGCGAGAGTCACCAAGCCATAAAGCTATCCCATAACCGCTATATTACCCCCCCCCCCCGCGCTTCTACACGGGCGGGGGAGTTTTTTCCTTACTTCAACACATACTTCTATTAGAACTGGCGCTTTGGGGATCAATCTCAAACCGCCATGGTATTGCGTTTGATGAACCAACCAACTATCTTCCACAATAAAACAGTTAACAGCGTCCCCACATAGCCATCAATGGCGTAATGCCAACCTAAATGTACCGAGCCGATTTGTATCAGGATAGCAAAAGCGTAAGCAAAGTAACCGAGCTTTTTATTCAGTCTGCAAATGGACAACGCCATCAATACAGACATAGATACGTGCATACTCGGCATCGCGGAAATACCAGAGCCAAAACTATTGGCATTCTCTAGGTATTCATGCCACAGGTAGTCTTGTGTCGACAAAGACCATAAAGGGGATGCGCCAATGTTCTCCAGATACAGACTTTGAGCGGTGAGTAATTTCATCAACGGTGCGTACTGAGCGTCACCGGTCAAAAGTTCCATATAGCAAGGGCCTGCAGAAGAAAATAAGGTAGCGAACCATATACTATTTATCATCCATAGCAGTGCGAATGTGAGCAGAAATTGCAATCTCAATAATGGAAGTTTGTAATAGATGCAAAAAAAGAATGCGCTCCCCCACATTAGAAAAAACCATAGGTTGTAAGCAAAATTGATACTAAGTGAAGCCCACGGGCTAGAGAACAAGCTATGAGTCAATTCCCATGGTGCAACGCCAAAATGAAGCAGCCTATCAAGCTCAGCAAAGGTATGATCCCATTTGAATGGATTTATGAGTGGGATAAGCGATTTCAGAAACGTATGGTTAGTTACAATAAAATTGATAGCGAGCAACGATAAAAAAATAGAGATGGTTCGGTATAGAGGGAAAAATAGTTGATGAACTTTTTTCTTAAAACGATTCAAAGGACGCTTTTCTCGTTGGACCAGTAAATAGAAATAATAATACATACCTGCCCCTAAAATAGCGGCGCAAGTCGTAACTGTGAAGAGGTGGTAATAAGTAGAAAATGAGTAATTGATAGGGGAATCAAGGTACCAAGAGCAAAAGTAAATAATGGCAGTAGATCCGAAACTGTATAGATAAAAAATGATATCAGTACTCAGTTCATCCTTTACTGATTTTATCCAAGATGACGTTTTTTGCTGCCAACTGAGGTTGAGCTCGTAATTATTCTCTTGTTCCATCGATGCTCCCATCTTCTTATTTTTTATTAGAGGTATAAGTTTAGCTGAGAAAACGGGCATTTGTATTTAAGTGCCCGTTAAGAGTTTGTCGTTTAAGATTTTTAAATCATGCTCGTGACAAGGCCTGCCGCCACAAAAAACACGATCATCCACAGCACCGAAAGGTTGAGCTTTTTGTGTAGATAGCAACCCGCAACCACTAACGCCATGTCGATGGGAGCAACAACTGCGCTGCTAAATACTGGCTGGTAAAGTGCCGCGAGTAGTAACCCTACTACCGAGGCATTGACACCGTTGATAGCGCCGGAGACCCGCGGTTTGCCTGCCAGTGCTAGCCAGTTTTTAAGAACACCAAGCAGTAAAAGAAACCCTGGGAGGAATACGCCAAGCGTTGCGATCAGCGCGCCTAAAATTGGCGTATCCGAAAGCTCATAACCAATAAAAGTCGCAAAGGTGAACATTGGCCCCGGTACAGCTTGTGCAGCGGCGTAGCCTGTTAAAAATGCATCTTGGCTGAGCTGGTCGCCAACAATGTTTTGCAGAAGCGGCAGCACCACATGACCGCCACCAAACACTAAACTACCAGCTTGGAAAAAATCACTAAACAGCCCAAGCAAAGGCAATGAATGAGCTACTAATGGTAAGCCGAGTAAAAGCAACGCAAATAGAGCCAATGGCGCGATAGACGGTTTAAACGGCTCGGCTGATAGCGCGGAGTCTTTCTTCAGATATCGCGTACCGACAAAACCTGCTGCGACCAACACGAACATTTGCGTCATGATGCTTGGCGCCACCAGCAACGCAATTGCAGTAGCGACGCACAACCCCGCAGTCAGTTTGCTTTGGCAGAAGTTTTTGTACATGCCCCAAGTCGCATCCGCCACGACCACGACTGCGAGCAGTTTTAGGCCGTGAACGATGTTTTGGAACACTGCGGTGTCGGTGATTTGGCTGCTCACCATCGCCAGCGCCAACATGATGATCACCGAAGGAAGCGTGAATCCGACAAATGCTGCGCATGCGCCACCTAAACCGCCACGTTTATAGCCTAAAGCAAAGCCAACTTGGCTTGAGCCCGGTCCCGGCAAAAACTGACTGAGCGCGACAATTTGCGCGTACTCGCTGTCATCAAGCCATTTCAGTTTCTCAACAAAGGTTTGGCGAAAATAACCAATATGAGCCGCCGGGCCGCCGAAGCTGAACCAACCCAGCCAGAAAAAAGTTTTGAAGATGGTGAACATGTCGAGCCTGTTTATCTAAAAAGCATTGTTGCTAATTTATCGGATGCTCTAAAATGACTCAAATTGATAGATTTAATTTCATTTATGAATGAAATGGGATGAAGGTGTTGAGGTGAAAGAGGACATTCAGTGGCGCAACATTGACTTGAACTTATTGGTGACGTTTTCCTACTTGTATCGACATCGAAGCGTTAGCATCGCGGCAGAGAAAAGTTACGTTAGCCAGTCGGCGATGAGTCATAGTTTGTCTCGTTTAAGGTTGTTGTTTGACGACCCGCTTTTTGAGCGAAAAGGACACAAGATGGAGCCCACCGAGCACGCTCACCACATCGCGCCAACCGTGCATCATTTGCTTGACTCTATCGCCAAAGACTTGCTCACTAAGTCAGCCTTCCAACCTGAAAATTACGCGGGTGTATGTCGCATTGGGTTAACGGATTATGCCGAGTTTATTTTTGCTCCTCGGCTTTATGACGAAATACGCCAGCGCGCACCAGAGGCCCAGATCAGTTTTATTAACGTCAATCGTAGCAACTACGTGGCATTAACTGAGCACGAAAAGCTCGATGTCATTATTGGCAGCATGCCAGTGTTGGATGACAACTTTGAGAGCTTGTACTTGTACACGGAAAAACACGTGTGTATGTGTGATAAACAGGTATTGAAAGGGGAAACACAGCTGTCTCTGGAAGCGTTCGCGAACATAGAGCAAGCTCTGGTAAGTCCCGATGGGAGCTTAAAGACACAAGTAGACCAAAAGCTCGCAGAACATGGCTTGAGCCGTAAAGTCACCGTGGCGTCGCGCAACTTTCTCACCATTCGGCATCTATTGAAAAAGCGCGATCTCATTGCCATCGTGCCAGAAAAAATGGCGTTGGCGGAGGGCTTTTCGGACGATCTCATTACTATTAAGCCGCCGATCGCCGTTGCGGATTTTGATATTGCCATGCTATGGCATTCCAGCCGAAACAATGAAGACAAAGGCATTTGGCTACGCGAGTTGGTTTCTTCGACCATCACCTCTCACATATAAAAAGGGCACCAAAGGGTGCCCAGAATGTTTGTCATTGAGAGTCTGTGTTATACCGCTTGCGAAGCTGGCGCGGCTTCTTTTATACGTTCTTCCTGATTCAATGATTTTTCGTATTGGCTGTACTTCCACCAAGCAAAGCCAAGGAAAATCACGATACCGCCAACGTTGTAGAAAATGATGGTCATGATGTCGGCCCCTGTAGGGAAGGTCGATGCTAAGAAACCAACCGTAAAGATAGCGATCAGTACCGATACGGTAGCGATGCCCATTTTGCGTGAGCCCATTTTGAAATCACGCTCGACGTGATCCAGTTTCAAGCGCAGATTCAGGTACGCCAACATGATGAACAGCGGTGGTAGCATCGAGGCGGCTGCCGTCATGTTGATCACGGTGTTCATCAGATCTTGAGCGGTGTTAGAACCTAATGTTGGGATGATCATCAATGGGATAACGATAAGGAACTGATACCAAGCTGCGCGAGCTGGCACGCCGTTTTCGTTCAGCTCTACGGTTTCCTTACCAAAAATGCCTTCTGGAATCTCAGAGAAGAAGATTTTCACTGGCGTTGCTGTCCACATCAGTAGAGAGCCAAACATAGCGGTGAAGGATACCAAGCCTACGAAGCGGTTCATCAATATTTCTGGCAAACCAAAGTACGCAGCCAAACCTTCAAATACTTGAACCGATCCGCCCGTGTATTTTAGGGTTTCGCTAGGAACAAATACGTTAATCAAAACAGACGCAACTGAGTAAAGCACGCCGATAAAGATACCTGCGATGATGATGACTTTAACGAACGATTTCGAGCCGCCTTTCACATCGTTTACGTAAACCGCGACTGATTCCGCACCGCCTGCCGCCATAAAGATCCATGTAGTAATGCCTAAAAATGCCCAGCTGAAATCAGGGATCATCGCTTCTACAGTAATTGGGTCAGCCGGTTCTACGCCGCCGATCAACGCAGCGCCAGCCAGTAAAATGTACGACATTGTCAGTAGCAGCATGAGGGAGGAGGTCACCGACGTAATTGGCCCCAACATTTTCGCGCCGTTTGTCGATACGTAGGTCGCAAACGCAAACAAAATCATACTGAGCACGGTAGTGGTGAATGGCGTCAGAATGTATTCATAGCCCAAGAACGCGTAAGACGCATAAGCGATAACACGCGGCAGCAAGGACGTGAAGAAGAATAGGTTAACGAACCAGTAAGTGTAGGCAGAGATAAACGCCCAGCGACCGCCAAGTGAGCTTTTTACCCATGCGTAGACCCCCGCTTCAGAATCTTTATTCAGAGATACGAATTCTGCGATGATCAAACAGAAAGGGATGAAATAAAAAATGGTCGCCAGGAAGAACATTGGCGCAGACGCTAGACCGATCTCGATGTTGTTATTGATTACGTTATTAAAGCTAAATACTGCGGCAAAGGTGAGGGACAACAACCCGAATTTGCCTATCGTATTACGTTTGGATTCAGACATGTTCTATCTCCGGTGAATCACGTTGGAATTGTAGGGAGGAAGGGCTTGTAATGCTGTGACCACAGCCCTTCTCTTGTTTTATTTATTTAGGAAGTAGCCATCTTCGATGGTCACTTTGAGCACCACTTTTCTTACGCGGTTGTCTCCGTGGAAGCGGTACGCTTCACTGTTTTCAAAAATCGCCACTTGGCCTTCGCATAGCTCACGTGTTTCACCCTGACCAGAAAAAAATTCGCGGTCGGTTTCATCACGATAAGCTTGTTCTAGTGTCAACGCGGTTTTATCCGCGAACTCAACGGTTTCTCGACCTTCGAGGTAGTAATGCACATCGAAGTAACGACGGTTACCGATGAACATTTCGGTTTGTTTCGCGATGCCATCTTCAACCATGTAAATCAGTGAATCGCCAATCGAGTGCATCACGCCATTTTTGATGTTGCCGATGTTACCAATGGCTTCCACACAGCGGTTCCATTTACGACCGTTGCGATATACCTGTTTGAATTGCTCTAAGCTGGATAACACGATCATGGGTTACGCCTCGTTGACTGATTGAGTATTGGTTTGAGTGAAAAACGCGTTGTCGAAATCATGGTTTGCCATCACTTGTGCGTTGCAATCGCCTGCTTGCAGTGGCATCAGCGTCAAACCGTAACGGAACTCGTCCATGTACACGCGGTAAGAGTCGAGCACTTCGCTGCCCCATGAGTTCGAGCCTAACCCCATCACTTGATGGTCAAGGTTAAGGGTGATGTAGCCACTCTTTTCTAGCTCGATCGTATGTTGCGCTTCATGCAGATTTTGGTTGGTGTAGAACCACGCGCTGAAGTTGATTTCTTGCTGAGCTTTCACCAATAACCCTGTGCCATGACGGTTCGTGAGCGATGCCCAGCGCACGTGTTGGCGGTTGCCGTTGTTTTGCGGGAACGGGTAGTTCTCGAACATGTCTTCTACGGTGCTGTGGTAAACATCAATGAGGTTAGCTTGGCGACTGTCTTGGTAGTTTTCTTCTGGGCCGCGACCGTAGTAGCTCACTTGGTCAAAGCTGCCGTTGATGCCCAAATCCAAGCCGATGACCGGAATCACGTGAGGGTAGTCGCCGTAGCGCTCGCCACTCAGTTCCACGTTCAAATGGCCTTGAGCATTGATTTGATAGCGATAGGTACAACGCATGCCAAAATCAAAGACCGGCGGCGCAATGATGCTGGTGGTTGTAATCAAGACGGAATCATCAGTTGCTTCCACAGCAAGTGTGCGGAAGTGCTCCTGCATGATTTGCAGATGCGTTGGGTGCCACAAACCTTCATACTCTTGTTTGTGGTTATCAATCATCGGTTTGAAGAAGTTCAGTCTCGGCTCAGATTGAATGATCTCTTCGCCATTTACGCGCCAAGAAGTCAGCTTGCCGTTTACTTTCGAGAAAGTAAGCGTGAAGTTATGGCCTTCAATTATGTGTTCCAAACGGCTTTCGTTAATCACCAAAGGTTGTGCGTTGCGATTGATGAACGCAGGTGCAGACGCGGTGTTTTCTTTCAGTTGGAACTGATACACCGCAATTTCATGGTTGGCTTCGCTGTAAAGTGTGCGACTGTCTTTGCGTACGGTGAAGTTAACAAAGGCTTCGCGCTCATCCAATTCTGGCAGGTCGATGGTCACTTCACGTTCGCTGTTGGCGACCAAAGCTTCGACTTTAAACTGCACGCTTCGCAAGGTTTCACCTTCGGCACGCACGTCAGCAGTAATGGTGTAATCATCGAGGTTGGAGAACCACAATTTGTTCTCAACGATAAAGCGGTCATAGCAACCTTCAACGGCGCGGATTTTCACCGGTGCAATGACTTGTTTGTATTCTTTCAGGCCAGGGCCCGGGGTTTGATCTGGGTAAATCAGACCATCCATGCAGAAGTTGTAGTTGTTTGGGTAGTCGCCATAATCGCCGCCGTATTTGTAGAACTCTTGGTCGTGCTCATCACGTGCTAGAATGCCGTGATCACACCATTCCCAAACGTAGTGACCTTGAATGTGGTCGTGCGCATAGAACACGTTTTGGTATTCGGTTAAACCACCCGGCCCGTTCCCCATCGCGTGTGCGTATTCGCAGATGATGCGTGGCTTCTCGTGTGGGTGTTCGCCAAAGTAATTCATCAGTTGAGCGCGTGAGTACATCGTCGAAATCACATCGACGACTTCAGCATCGCGGTCTTCTTCGTAGTGAACCAAACGGGTGTCATCAATTGCTTTGGTCGCGGTATACATCGCACGGATGTTGCAGCCATAACCCGATTCGTTACCGAGTGACCACATGATGATAGAAGGGTGGTTCTTTTGCGCATGAACATGGCGCACTGCGCGATCGACAAACACCGCTTCCCATGCTGGATCGTTGGTGATGCGGCTCAGGTCGCCAACGTTGGCAAAGCCGTGGGTTTCCACATCGGTTTCTGCCATCACAAACAGGCCGTAAATATCACACAACTCGTAGAAGCGTGGGTCGTTCGGGTAGTGTGCGGTGCGAACCGAGTTGATGTTGTGTTGCTTCATCAAAATCAGATCTTTTTCCACGCGGTCCATGCCCACTGCGCGACCTTTTAGGTGGTCGTTGTCATGACGGTTTACACCATGCAGCATCACGTATTGATTGTTGATGTAAAACAGGCCATTGCGAACTTTGATGTCACGGAAACCCACGCGTTGTGGGATCACTTCCACTACGTTGCCTTGGTGATCTTTTAAGGTGATGAACAAGTGGTAAAGGTAAGGATTTTCAGCCGTCCAATGCGTTGGATTCACCATATCAATCGCAAAGCTTGTTGAGTGGTGGTTTTGGATAGTCAGTGAATCGCATTGACCACTGGCTACGACAGTGCCTTTGTCATGCAGCGCGTATTCCAGCGTGTAGCCAGACGCGATAGCGGTGGAAAGGTTTTCCAATTCGATTTGAGCACTGAGCGTCGCACTTTGGTAATCGTCGGCGAAATCGGTGCGAATTGTTAGGTCTTGGACGTGAACCTGCTCTTTGCCCACAAGGTAAACATCGCGGAAGATCCCCGCCGTCCACCACATGTCTTGGTCTTCAATGTAAGTGGAATCGGCCCACTGCATCACGCGTACAGACAGCAAGTTTTCGCCTTGTTGGACGAACTTGGAAATGTCGAATTCCGCTGTGAGTCGGCTGCCTTTACTAAAGCCGACGTACTCGCCGTTTACGTACACTTCAAAGTAGGTTTCCACGCCATCGAACTTGATGATGGTTTGTTGGTTATCCCACTGTGGACCAAGTGTAAATGTGCGTTGATAAGCGCCCGTTGGGTTGTCGGTTGGTACAAACGGGACGTCGATCGGGAATGGGAAGCCTTCATCGGTGTATTGCAGATCGCCGTGGCCTTCCATTTGCCACATGTTTGGGACGGTAATGTGTCCCCAGTCGTTCATTGTTTGTGAGTAAAACTCATCAGGTACCAACATTGGGTTGGTGAAATAACGGAATGTCCATTGGCCGCTGAGCAACATAAAGCGGCGACTCAGTTCACGTTGAAAGGTTTGTGCGCTCTGAACAGAGTCGTAGGAGAAAAAGTACGCACGCGGTGCCATACGATTCTCGTGTAAGTGTTGGAAGTTTTCCCAATTGTTCACGTTTTGATCTCCCCTCGGCTTGGTGCGCTTATGTTGGAGTGCGGATTGGTTTCATCGCGGCTCAACATCAGTGCAAAAACAACGGCCGATGTATTGTGAAAAATGTTTATGAATAATCTGAGAAAGATATTAGTAAAAGTTTTACTAAAATGAATTAGTGAAAACGTTTTACTTTAACTTGGTCACGTTTTAAATGACCAATGTTGAGCAAGATGTGATCAGAGTAAAGGAATGCGTTCTAGATTGTTTTGGAAAGTAAAAACAGTAAAAATTCGGTAGAAAATAAAAGAAGAAATAAAAAGCACTGAAAATTCAGTGCTTTATTTGAGCAATTTTGAGGGTGTTTTTATCGAGTTGTGCCGCGTAGCTTGAGCTTGCTTGGAACATACACCTGAAGGGGCAGTGCGCGTCCGTCACGGTATTTTTCTACTAACAAGTTCACGCCTTGAATCCCCATCATTTCAGAATGAATACGAACGGTAGATAGAGGAGGGAAGGTAAAGCGCGCGGTAGGAATGTCGTTCACGCTGATCAGCGCAATATCATCAGGAATGTTTAAACCAAACTCATGCACTGCTCGTAAAACACCAATCGCAATGGAGTCCGAAGCAATGAACATCGCTTTTGGGAAATCGCCTTTGGCCAGCATCTCTTTCGCTAAGTCATAACCGGACAAGCTAGAGAAATCGCCACGATAAATGTCGTTTTCAGAAACCACACCTTTTAGACTGCCGTAGTCCACAAACGCATTTTCACGAATGTCTGCGGTGTTGGGTTCGTCTTGTCCACCAATAAATCCGATACGCTCGTAGCCTTGTTGTACAAAGAAATCAACCACTTGCTTGCTGATTCTTACAAGGTCGATATCAACGCAATCGTAAGGACTAGTTGGATCTGAAAAGTCAATGTAACAGATGCTATCGGCTAGGCGTTTAGGTAACTTATTGACCACCTTTTGGTCGACTTTCCCGATTAAAAGGACACCCGTGATCTTTTGCGTTTCAACATCAATTTCGCTGTTGTAGCAATTGGTTAGCGTAATGCCGAGTTTGTCGCACTGAGTTTCAATCCCATGACGAATCGACAAGTAGTACGGGTCATTCACTTCTGCTTCTTGTTTGTAATTGTACAAGGCCAAAAAGTGATGTTTTTGCTTGGCTTCTTTGGTGGCTTTCTTCGAACTGCTGGTGCGGTACTCCAGCTTTTCTGCGATTTCTAAAATGCGGCGTTTGGTTTCTTCTTTAACGCTCAACGTCGGATCGTCATTCAAAACTCGCGATACAGTTGCAAGTGAGACGCCCGCTTCAGTGGCGATATCTTTTAGTGTTGCCATGTACATTTCCCGTTGGCATTGCTCACAGTCCAAGTGAGAACTCAATAATCTGGCTATTGTAAACAGCTACTTAGGGATGCACAAACTTTTAGTAAAATCGTGCGATCCATGAAAGAGAGCGGTATCTGCTCGACTCATCTTCACTGCTCATCATCTTCCTGGTTTAATTTAACTAAAGCCAGCATCTAAAATAAGGATTTTGTGTAATTTTGTGGAAACGTTTACACAATTTGAATTCGATCACGGATCTGGATCGAGATTGGTTGCTAGACTTTTAGCCAGTTAAGAAATGGGCGTACCGATTCGATGCAATAGCGATTGGCTTTTAGCGCATCAGAGTGAGGTGTGAACAGAAAGCAGCAAACGTGGAGAAGCAAAAAGTGAAAGTTCTTGTCACAGGCGGTATGGGATACATCGGTAGTCACACTTGCGTTCAGATGATTGAAGCGGGAATGGAACCTATCATCGTTGATAACTTGTGTAACGCCAAACTGGAAGTGTTAAACCGTATTGAAGCGCTGACTGGCAAACAGCCTGAGTTCCACCAAGGTGACATCCGTGACGAAGCCTTTTTGGATACGGTATTCGCGCAGCACGACATCCAAGCCGTGATCCACTTTGCTGGTCTCAAAGCAGTTGGCGAATCGGTGGCAAAACCACTTGAGTACTACGACAACAACGTCAATGGCTCATTGGTGTTAGCGCGCAGCATGCGTAAAGCGGGCGTGAAAAGCATCGTATTCAGTTCATCGGCAACGGTTTACGGTGACCCAGAAATAGTGCCGATTACGGAAGATTCACCAACAGGCGCAACCACCAACCCATACGGACGTAGCAAATATATGGTGGAGCAGTGCTTAAGCGATCTGTTCCATGCTGAAAACGACTGGAGCATCACCTTACTGCGGTACTTCAACCCAGTTGGCGCGCACTCATCGGGCTGCATGGGGGAAGACCCACAAGGTATTCCCAATAACCTGATGCCATTTATCGCCCAAGTCGCTGTTGGTCGCCGAGAAAAACTCGCGGTATTCGGTAGCGACTACCCAACCCCTGACGGCACTGGCGTGCGTGATTACATCCATGTGATGGATTTGGCCGACGGCCACATCGCCGCATTGAAATCGGTGGGTGAGAAATCGGGTTTGCACATTTACAACTTAGGTACAGGTAAAGGCTCGAGCGTACTTGAGATGGTGGATGCGTTCGCGGCCGCTTGCGGTAAACCTGTGCCTTACGAGTTATGCCCGCGTCGTCCTGGGGATATTGCTGAATGTTGGGCAAGCACGGAAAAAGCAGAGCGTGAACTAGGTTGGAAAGCAACACGCACGGTGGCTGAAATGACCGCCGATACGTGGAACTGGCAGTCAAAAAATCCCAATGGCTATTCCCCTGCGTAGTTTACGTCGCCGCATTATTGTCTGCACTTTCCAATTCCATTGAGAAATGCAGATGAAAGAATTCTTAAAAGTTGAGTAAGTAACATGTCGAATGTCGAATTTAACCCAGTGGATCATCCACACCGCCGTTACAACCCTCTGACTGGGCAATGGATTTTGGTTTCACCTCACCGTGCAAAACGCCCTTGGAGCGGCGCAGATGAAAAGCCCGCATTGGATGAGCTACCAAGCTATGACGGTAAATGTTTCCTTTGTCCAACCAACGAACGTATCTCTGGCGATGTTAATCCAGACTACCAAGGCACCTATGTGTTCAATAACGATTTTGCTGCGCTGATGGTGGATTCACCAGATGCACCAGAGTCAAACAACCCGCTATTCAAAACGCAAGGCGTGCGTGGTTTGAGCCGAGTGATTTGCTTCTCGCCAGATCACAGCAAAACCTTACCGGAGCTGCCAGTGGATAAAATTCGTGGCGTGATAGAGACCTGGAACGAACAAATTGAAGAGCTCGGCAAGGAATACGTTTGGGTTCAGGCGTTCGAAAACAAAGGCGAAACCATGGGCTGTTCTCAGCCTCATCCGCACGGTCAAATCTGGGCGAACAGCTTCTTACCAAATGAAATCGAGCGTAAAGAGCACAACCTAAAAGCCTACTACCAAGAACACGGCAGCAACTTGCTGGTGGATTACGTACAAGCGGAACTCAAAGACGGTTCACGCATTGTGGTGGAAACCGAACACTGGCTGGCGGTGGTGCCTTACTGGGCTGCTTGGCCGTTCGAAACCATGTTGTTGCCGAAAACGCACATTCGTCGCATGAGCGAACTCAGCGATGAGCAACGAGACGATTTAGCGCGAGCGATTAAGAAGCTGACCAGCCGTTACGACAATTTATTCCAATGCTCTTTCCCTTACTCGATGGGCTGGCACTACGCGCCGTTTTTTGACGAAGGCACAGACATCGACCATTGGCAGCTTCATGCGCTTTTTTATCCGCCACTACTGCGCAGTGCCACGGTTCGTAAGTTCATGGTGGGCTACGAAATGCTGGCAGAAAGCCAACGTGACCTGACCGCAGAGCAAGCGGCGCAGCGTCTGCGTGATGTGAGAGATGTCCACTACAAAGAATGCTAAGTCTTTAAATTGGACTGATTACGAATAACGGGATAGCGCGACTTTACAGATAGAAAGTTAGGCTCAACGCGCTATCCCACACAAATTACTATTTTAAGAGAACGTCCCTATGTCTGAACTTATCCAAAATGTGAAAGCGTCATTTGAGCAAGTGTTGGGCTACGCACCTAGCCATATTATTCAAGCGCCTGGTCGTGTGAACTTGATTGGTGAGCACACCGATTACAACGATGGTTTTGTCCTACCGTGTGCCATTAACTACCAAACGGTCGTGGCGGCGGCAAAGCGTGAAGACAATATCGTGCGTGTGGTCTCGGTCGATTATGGCAACGCAGTGGATGAATTCGATATCACGCAAGCCATTACCTTCCAGCAAGACAAAATGTGGGCGAACTACATTCGCGGCGTGGTGAAGTGTCTTCTGGCGCGTGGCTACCAGTTTACTGGGGCGGATATTTCAGTCAGCGGCAACGTACCTCAAGGCGCGGGTTTGAGCTCATCGGCGGCGTTGGAAGTGGTGATTGGCCAGACGTTCAAAGTGCTGTTCAATCTTGAGATCAGCCAAGCCGAAATTGCGTTAAACGGTCAGCAAGCTGAGAACGAATTCGTCGGTTGCAACTGCGGCATCATGGATCAAATGATTTCAGCGGAAGGGCGTGAAAATCATGCGATGCTATTAGATTGCCGTAGCCTTGAAACTGAAGCAGTCTCTATGCCAGAAGAGATGGCTGTCGTGATCATCAACTCGAATAAAAAACGTGGTTTGGTCGACAGCGAATACAACACTCGTCGTCAGCAATGTGAAGAAGCGGCGCGTATTTTCGGTGTGAAAGCTTTGCGTGATGTGACGATTGAGCAGTTCAACGAGAAAGTCGCTGAGCTGGATGAAATGGTGGCCAAGCGTGCACGTCACGTCATCACAGAAAATGATCGTACTGTGGAAGCGGCACAAGCGCTACAAGCACACGACATGAAGCGTATGGGCGAGCTGATGGCCGAGTCTCATGCCTCGATGCGCGATGATTTCGAAATTACGGTAAAAGAAATCGATACGCTGGTGGAGATAGTCAAAGAGGTGATCGGCGATCAAGGCGGCGTGCGCATGACTGGCGGTGGCTTTGGTGGTTGCATCGTGGCACTTGTACCGCCAGCACTGGTTGATGACGTGAAAGCGGTAGTTGAAGCGAAGTACCAAGCGGCTACGGGCTTAAAAGAGTCGATTTATGTTTGCCAAGCCAAAAATGGTGCGGGTTTGGTTGAAGTGCTGTAAGGAATGATGATGAAAGCCTATTTTCAACAACTAGAACAAGCGATGGCGCAAACGCCGTCGTTTGATGGCCAAACTGCGAATCTAATTCATTTGACCAACGCGAATGGTATGACAGCGTCGTTTATGGATATCGGTGCGACGTGGTTGAGTTGCACATTACCGGTAAATGGTGAAAACCGTGAAGTGTTGTTGCGCTCACCAAATATGGCTGAACACATGAAGCAAGACGCTTACTTCGGTTCCATTGTTGGCCGCTTTGCTAACCGAATTGCGAAAGGGCAGTTTGAGATAGACGGAGAGAAGTATCAACTTGGTATCAATAACGGTGAAAACTCACTGCACGGTGGGCTGGAAGGGTTTGATAAACGCCGCTGGAAGGTTGAAGAGCAAAATGATCAACAGGTCACTTTTTCACTTCGCTCCCCGGACGGTGACCAAGGCTATCCGGGAAACCTCGATGTGAAGGTGACGTACACGCTCACTGACGAGAATGAACTAGCTATCGCCTATGATGCTAAGACCGACAAAACATCACCAGTGAATTTAACCAATCACGCCTACTTTAACTTGGCTGGTGAGGCGAGCCGCGCAAAAAGTTTGGATCATACTTTACAGCTTAACGCTGGATATTACTTGCCAACGGATGCGGGGTTAATTCCTACCGGTGAACAAAAGCCAGTTTTGGGTACCAGTTTCGACTTCACCGAGCCAAAATCGATAGGCCAAGAATTTCTTGCCGAGCAAGATCAGAAAACTGCTGGTGGCTACGATCACGCCTTTCTATTCATACCTGAAGTGACCGATGGCGTGTCTGTCGCTGCGGTTTTAATTGCACCCAAAGAAGATGTGGTGATGAAGGTGAAAACCACCAAACCTGCCATCCAGTTTTATTCAGGTAATTTCTTAGCCGGTACGCCAGGTGCAAGTAAAACTTACGAACGCTATGACGGCCTAGCATTGGAAACGCAGTACTTTCCAGACGGGCCAAACAAACCAGAATGGGGACTCAACAATGGGGTGTTGAGCTCTGGGGATTGCTATCAGCATCAAACTACTTATCAGTTTGAATTTTAGATAGCACTTCTACCCTTTGAACTTGCAGCGGCAGCGATGCTGCAACTCCAACGACTTTGGGTGTTATGGTGGGCTACATGCCCACCTTTTTTGTTTTTGTCGAAGAGGTTCGAACGATGAGTTCACCCTCTACTTTGCGTTTGTTAGAAAGCAACGGTTGCCCTTCAATCAGTGCCATCAACGATTCGATTGCGAGTTTACCCATGTCTGAGTAGGGCAGTTCAACCGACGTTAATGCTGGGAAGCTTTCAGAGGCGATTTGCTGATTATCGTAACCGACAACGGCAACATCCTGAGGAATCTTCAACCCCAACTCCGCTATCGCTTGGTAGCACCCCATTGCCATATAGTCGCTGCCACAGAAAATCGCTTCTGGTGGCTGCTCCATATTCAGTAGTGTCAGTGTTTGCTGGTGCGCTTCTTTTAGCGACCAGTTTGCATCGACTAAATACTCTGAGTTAGGAATGATGTCTGCATCAATGAGAGCCTGACGATAACCATCGGCACGTTGCTTACTGGCTAGCATCCAACTTTCACCAGACAGCATGGCAATGCGACGATAACCTTGCGCTGTGAGGTGGGAAACTGCTTTGTAAGCTCCAATCATATCGGCCGGCAAAATACTTGGCGTTTCGGTGTGTTCTTCGTTGGTGCAGTTCAGCAGCACAGTCGGTAAGGAAGTTGTGACGCGTTGCTGCTCCAACTCTCGCGTCATACTGGATGCGTAAACCAAACCTGCGTAATCACCGCCGTTGATCTCCGACTCAATCTTGCTTGCCAACACTTCATCATGGCTGTAATTGAACGTCACCAAAATGTAGTCGTTCGACCACGCTTCTTCTCTCGCTGCATTGATGGCATCGATAAATGGGTCATAACTGGTTAAGCCGTTGATCACCAATGCGATCTTTTTAGGACGTCCCAAAGCATGGGCAACCTTTTTGTTTTTGTAGCCAAGTGATTCTGCGGTTTCGAGCACTTTACGTTTGGTCGCTTCCGCGATTTTTACGGAAGTTGAGCCATTCAATACCAGCGATACGGTCGACTGAGAGACGCCAGCCGCCGCCGCAATGTCGCTCATGGTGATTTTTTTAGCCATTCTGCTCTTTTACTTAATTTCGTTAGCTAAAGATATTAGCTAAAGATTAAGTTCGGATCATCCTTTAAAGATGAAGATCACAAAAGTAAGTCAGAGCAACTTAAAAGCTGTGATTTTCACCACGTTTATTCTTTGAGCACCTAGTCACTAAATTATTAATTAATATATTAGCTAATATTATTAGTTAATAATTTAGTTTTAAGGTGAGTAAGATGAAAAGATGGTCGGAAGAGAAAGCGTGGCAATGGCAAAAAGAGCATGGCTGGCTACGTGGCTTTAACTATTTACCGCGCACAGCGGTTAACTGGAATGAGATGTGGCAAGCGGAATCTTTTGCTCCAGAGGTGATGGAACAAGAGTTAGCTTGGGCGCATGATGTGGGTTACAACACTTTACGTACCAACTTACCATTTATAGTTTGGCAAGCGGATCGCGATGGTTTACATGCGCGAATTGAGCGCTTTCTGGATATTTGCGAACGCAATCAAATCAAAGTGATGCTCACGCCGATGGATGACTGCGGTTTTTCGGGCGACCACCCTTATCTTGGTGAACAAAAAGCGCCAGTACCGGATTTGCACAATAGCCAAGCAGCAGCAAGTCCTGGTCGCAATGTGGTGATGGACAAATCTATGTGGGGTGAGGTCGAAGCGTATATTCGCGACATCATCTCTACCTACAAAAATGACCCTCGAATCGTTATTTGGGATCTCTATAACGAGCCAACCAACCGCATGATTTTCACCACTACGGGTGAGATCGCTTACGACGAAGAAATGGAAATCTTTAGTCATGAGCTGATGGAACAAGCGTTTGAGTGGGCACGTGAAGAAAACCCAACTCAGCCTCTCACCGTTGGCGCTTGGCATGCGCCAAGCATTCTTGACCGAAGCCTGCCGATTTATGAACACCCAACCGATCGCAAAGCGATGGAGCTATCGGACATCATTACTTTCCACGCTTACTTACCACTCGAGCTGTTCCATAAAGCCGTTGAAATTGTAGAAAGCTACAACCGACCAATGATGTGTACTGAGTGGCTTGCTCGTCATGCGCAATCGTACATGCACGAACAGCTTCCGGTCTTTAAACAGAAAAACATTGGCTGCTACCAGTGGGGATTAGTGAAAGGAAAAACACAAACGCATCTGCCTTGGCCAGAGATAAAACGTAGCGATGCAAACTATGCGAGTCAATGGTTCCACGATCTGCTTGATGAGCAAGGACAGCCGTATGACGCAAGCGAAGTGCAATTGATCAAAACACTCGCAGAAGTGGATTAATTGCCTGTGAGCCGACTCTGAGAAATGGGTCGGTTTCTTATTTACAATAAAATCAATTGAGACGTGAACAATGACTACTCTACAAAACAAACTCACTAATAAGGAGCTGATGTCTTACTTCGGCTATGGGGTAGGCCAGTGCTTTAGCTTTGGTCTAGTTGGCTCTTTTATTCTTTATTTCTATACCGATATTTTGGGCATTTCTCCAATTGCGGCGAGTACGATTTTTTTGATTGCTCGTGTGTGGGATGCGGTGAACGATCCGCTCATTGCCGGATACATGGACACGTTAGACTCTCGCTTTGGTAAATTCCGCCCTTACATGCTGTTTACGCCGGTTCTGATTGTTCTGGTCACGGTTGCCGCTTTCTATAACATCGATGCTGATACATCGACAAAAGTGATGTATGCCGGTATCACTTACATTTTTTGGGGTACGCTTTACACTATTTCTGATGTGCCGTTTTGGTCTATGTCTTCTGTTATGACGGATGAACCACAAGAGCGAGCAAAAGCGGCAACTTGTGCCATGTTAGGGGTGAATGCGGGTATTGGTGCGACTTTGGTTGTGTTCCCAAAACTGAGTGCTTACTTCGCTGATGGCCGCGCAGATCAGGGTTACTTACCTGCTGTGATTGTGTTGATGATTGCGGGTTTGTTCTTCATGCTGAACGGTTTTTACAACACCAAAGAACGTATCTCGACGAAGAGCTGCGAAAAAGTCACGCTAAAACAAACCTTTCAAGCCGTTCGTAAAAATAAGCCGTTGTTTTTTATTCTGGCAGCGTTTTTCATGAATGTGTTTTTCAATCTAGTGAATGGCCTGTACATTTTCTTCTTCACATACAACATGGGAGATGCAGGGTTAGTCTCTCTGATTGGTACCATCACTTTGGTAAGTGCGATCGCATGTTTGGCTACGCCTGTGCTGACAAAGCGTTTCAAAAAACGTGACATCTTTATTGCGCTGTGTGTTTTAGAGATCATCGCTCGCATTGGGTTCTATTTTACTGGCTATGATAATCCAACGGTCGTGATGGCGTGGTTAGCGGTGATTACAGGCATCTTTATGATGACCAACCCTCTTATCTCGGCCATGATTGCAGACACAGTAGAGTACTCGTACTACCACAGTGGCAAACGTACCGCGGCGATCACGTTCTCGGGACAAACCTTTACAGGCAAACTTTCTGTTGCGGTAGCGGGCGGCTTAACGGGGGTAATCTTGACGATGATTGGCTATGTACCAAATGCGGCGCAAACGGAAACCGCGCTCAATGGCATGTTCTTCTGTATTGCGTTGCTACCCGCATTGGGAGCTCTAGTGCGCATCTTCATTATGTCTCGCTACACATTTACCGAAGACCAACATGCGATTTTACGAGAAAAATTACAGCGTGGTGAGTTTGCGCAAGGCGTTGACGTTAAGTCTGTAAAACCGCACGAAGCCTTGAGCTAGAATCCATATCGTCTCGACAAGTGCTTAAAGAAAAGCCCACTCAATAACCTGAGCGGGCTTTTCGTTTTCAAATTACAGATTATCCACCATCAACAGCGCTCAACAGAATTTCTTCGTACTAACGTTGGGCTAAAAATAATGGTTTCATCTTCAACTTTTTCGTCACGAGATAGCGCCAAAGCCAAACGGGCGGCGCGTTCTGCCATCATCTCGATTGGGTAGCGAATAGTAGTCAAGCTAGGGTGAACAAAGCGGGCGATTAAGCCATCATCGAACCCGACCATAGAAACCTTACTTGGTACGTCAATGCCATTTTGATCTAACGCTGCGAGTGCGCCAGCGGCCATGTAGTCGTTGTAGGCCACCACTCCAGTAATCTCCAAAGATTTGGTTAACAGGTTGGTCATCGCAACTTCGCCACCATCACTGTTGGGCTCACCGTATTCGATGTAGCTTTTGGAGAGTTCAATACCATGTTCTTTCAATGCGGCTTGGTAACCTTGCAAGCGTTCATCGGTATCTTCGATATCGTGGGATGAGGCAATGCAAGCGATTTTGCGATGCCCGTGACGAATCAAATATTCTGTCGCGAGGAATGCCCCCTTGCGGTTATCAAGGGAAATACAACGTTCGGCCAGTTCTGGGATATGACGATTGATAAGCACCATACCTTTCACTTCTTGGGCATAGCCAATTAGCTCCTCATCAGATAAGCCTTTCGAGTGGATGACTATTGCATCGCAACGGCTGTTGATCAGCAATTCTAGGGCTTGACGTTCATCTTCTGGATTATGGTAACCGTTGCCAATCAAGATATGTTTGCCATTTTCGCGCGCGACATTATCGACGGATTTGACCAGCGTGCCGAAGAAAGGATCGGACACATCACTCACCAACACACCCATGGTATTTGTGCTTTGACTCACCAGTGCGCGAGCTGCGGCATTGGGTCTGTAACCCAATTTGCTCATTGCTTTGGTGACCGACTCTACCGATGATTGACTGGCTTTTGGGGACTTGTTGATCACGCGAGAAACCGTTGCGACCGAAACACCTGCTTCTTTCGCGACATCCTTGATCGTTGTCATATAGAACCTTTAGTGGCTAAAAATTTTGACTGAAAGTATTAAACACCCATTGTGTAATAAGTGCAATTTGATAGAAGATTTGCTTTCGGAAATGAGATCTTTACCACTTGTATTTATTAAGCTTACTGATAGTGTAAACGTTATCTTTTTAGTAAAATTTTACTGGGGTTTTAATTATGGAAACTATCGCTTACTCTGATTTTGCCAAACTGGAAATTCGTACCGGAAAAATCATTGAAGTGGCTCGTCATCACAATGCAGACAAGCTGTATATTGTGCAAATTGATATTGGTGAAAAAACACTGCAAACCGTAACCAGCTTAGTGCCTTATTACACCGAGGAAGAGTTGATGGGCAAACAAGTGGTCGTGTTGTGTAATCTTGCCAAAGCCAAAATGCGCGGTGAAACCTCTGAATGTATGTTGTTATGCGCAGAAACGGATGATGAATCCGAAAGTGTGTTACTAACGCCAGAAAGAGCGATGCCGACCGGGGTGAGAATTGTTTAGAGTTTAATCAAGCAAACGTTTTATTGTTCGTGTTTATGTTTTGTGTCTCATTTTATAAATAAATCAATAGATATATATTCAACTATATTTATAATCTCCACGCTTTTAAAACTGTTTAACAGTATGAAAAATATAGGAAATTATAATGAAAAAAGTATTGCCACTATTGGTTTTAGGTGCAGTGGTTGCTTCAGCGTCAGTTCAAGCAAAAGGTAACTGGTATGTTGGCGCAGATGTTCTTAACTCTGATCTTAAAGTTGAAGGACACTCTTACAGCTCTTCGGCGACTGGCTTGGGTATTGCAGTAGGTAAAGAACTGCAATTTTCAAAAAACTTCAAATTGGCTTTAGAAGGTGAATACGTTTACTACGGTAGCTTCGAAGAAAAAAAATCGGGTGCGGGTAATTGGTTAGAAGCGACAGTTGAAGGTTATTCGTTCAACCTTAATGCTAAACCTAAGTACCAATTCTCTGGTACCGGTTTTTATGTTGGTGCCGTCGTTGGTCTTGGTGTAACGGGCGTTGATTTGGAGACAAAGTCAAACCTTTCTAGCCTTACTGGCAAGACTGATGGCAGCGATGCTGGCTTTAACTATGGTGCTGAAGTGGGTTATGAATTTGCTTCAGGCCTGATTGTTTCTGGTGGCTACCGTGCTTCTACAGTAACCATTGATGTTGAAGGTGGTGGCGATCTCGAATTTGATTTTGACAGCCTTTACGTTGGCGTTGACTACAAATTCTAAGTTCGCGTATGCAAACATAGATACTAAAAAGGAGCCATTAGGCTCCTTTTTTGATCAGATTATCAATCAACTCATAATGGTGCTCTTGCACGCCTGCAAGGTTGCCGTATTTGGGTTGGTGGCGGTCATTTTCTTTCGCGTGGTGCCAGCCAATGGTGTGACGCACAAAATGCTCCGCAAACGCATGGGATACCTCCAAGCAACCTGCTAGCACGGTATCAACATAGCTTTGCATGATTGGGCTGTTTGCGCACGGTGGTAGTGGCTCGTCTTTTACGTAAACCCAAATCTCATGTCCTTGGTTAAAGTTCGCGTCCGTTTCGATTTGATCTGGCTGAATTTGAATACGATGATAGCCACGTTCACGGCGATCGAATTCTGCGAGAGCTTCTTCATTCACTTCGAGTAAAACGCCATTAACCTGTCCATTGCCTTGGTTCACAACCAGTGGGGACAGAGTGTAGCTGTCATCAATCTTTCCCCAGTAGCGAACCAGTCCATGAGCAATGACGGGAATGGCTTCACCTGTTTGTCCGGTTAACTTGCGCGACGCGGAATTGATTAAACTGCCATAGCCAAATATGTACATCTTCGTTGCATCCCTTAACTCATTTTTTGTGTCTTGGACTGTTTATACCTAACCAGCCCATGAAGCACAAACTTTACCCCTTAAGTATAATCTTATTTTTTAACATGTATTTTTTATGCATGTTTATGGTAGCATCAACATCGTAGTTGAGTTAACCAGCATCGAGAGACGCTTGAGGGCAAGATAATGCTGAACATCACCGATAAAAAAGTGGAAGAAAAAATCCCCGCATGGCTGCGATTAGGCTTTCGGCCGTTTTTTCTATTTGGGTCGATTTACGCCATTGTTGCGATTGCGTTGTGGGTATGGATGTTCCAAACCGGACAGCCAAACGCATTAGCTGTACCGGCATTGTGGTGGCACGTACATGAAATGTTGTTTGGTTTTTCGATGGCGATTGTGGTTGGTTTTGTATTGACTGCTGTACAAAACTGGACGGGCATTAATGGCACCAAGCATTACACGCTTTTGGTCTTATTTGGCTTGTGGTTAGCGCCTAGAATATTGCTTTGGACGCCAGTACCCTTGTGGTTAACCAGCAGCATTGAAGCGGTATTTTTACTGTTTGTTGCCTATGAGGTAGGCATTCGTGTTTATCGAGCCAAAGGCTGGCGTAATTTGTTTTTTGTACCGCTGTTTCTTTTGGCCATCTTTGCGAACTTTGCAAGTTACGCGACGATAAAAGGCATGCCGCCGTTTACTTCTTCTGCTGTGTGGCAGGCGATGTTGTGGTGGTTTACGTTGTTATTGTCAGTGATGGGCGGACGTGTGATTCCATTCTTTACTGCGCGTCGATTTAATTTCGAAAAAGCACAACCACTGCCGTGGTTAGATTGGTTCGCGAACTTGCCGTTGGTAATGCTATTTGTGCTGAGCTTTTTCCCCGTGACGTTTGCAGAACTAGGCAATCCGTTGATGCTGTTTGCAGGTGTTGCTCAGTTGGTGCGTTTTGTTCGATGGAAACCTTGGTTAACCCTCAGCGAGCCTTTAGTGTGGTCGCTGCATGCAGCGTATTTGTGTTTGCCACTAAGCTTAATTTTGCGAAGCGCTTGGGGAGATGCATTTGCCAGCCATAACCTCATTCACCTGTTTGCGATAGGTGCGTTAGGCGGTTTGATTTTGGCGATGATCGCGCGCGTGACGATGGGGCACACTGGTCGCATGATCTACAAAGGGCCAAACATGAGCCTTGCGTTTGCGGCGATTACCGCGGCTGCTTTGGTTCGCAGTTTCGCCGTGATCTTTGACCCAGCGAACATGATGCTGTGGATTGATATCAGTGGCGGATTGTGGATTGTCGCGTTTGGGCTGTTTGTGTGGCGCTTTGGTATGATGCTCGTGACCCCTCGTGTGGATGGTCATCCGGGATAAAGCGTTTAGACTTGAGTGGTAAAAAAGAGGAGCGTGTCGCTCCTCTTTTGGTTTCTGCGCTTTAAGGTTTTATCGCTTATTCATCATCCGTTTTGTTCGTGAACCCTAAGCGTTTGAACAGCAACCACTCTAGGCCAAAGATCACAATCAAAGCGATGCAGAACCAAGTGAACGCCATGGAGGATTCTACGCCCGGCATGCCACCAATGTTGATACCAAGTAGTCCTGTTAGGAAGCTGGTTGGTAAGAAAATGGTGGCAACTAAAGTAAACAGGTAACTGTTTTTATTGGTCTTCTCGTCTCGGTTGTGTTTGATTTCGTCTTGGAAAAGCGCTACTTCGCCAAGGTAAAATTCAATCGTTTCGTTGATGCGAGTAATGTTGTTATGCGCGAAGCGATATTGGTGAGGTCTTGATGTTACTAATTCTGACTCTGACTCGATCAAATCACGAATCGCATATTGCTGAGGGCGAATAAAACGTTTGATGGAAATAAGCGCCTTTTGTGCCGCAATGTGGTTGTACGTTGACTCATCATTGACGTCAAACTCGTTTAACGTTTCTTCGATGGTGTCGAGATACAAGTCGATTTTGCCGTTCAACCCTTCGATGATTTGATTCAGTAAGCTCGCCAGGCTTTTCGGCCCTTTGTGCTCTGCTAATGCTTGGCGAATTTCCATGATTGCACGTGATGGGATCTTACGAGTCGAGATCAGTGCGCCCTGAAAATAGAGAATACGGATACTCAGCATGTCTTCCGGCGACGCATTCTCGTTCATGTTGATGCCTCGTAAGATCAGCATGAAGTTATCGTCATCCAAAGGATGGAAAGATGGTCGGCTCTCGTCGGCTAACAGATGATCGACCGTCGCACGTGGTACGTGATTGTCCTCTAACCAGCCACGAATATCGGGATGAAGCCTTTCACAGTGGTACCAATGATTCGGTTGAATGTGTTCCGCCGCTGTTGTTTCTTGAGTCGCCATTGGGGTTGAGAAATCCCAATGTTCAATCATAAAACCCATTTTCTTTTCCTTGTATGAGCCTATACCCCAATAATTTCCAGATGCTTGACTTAGCGAGAATGACTTAGCGCACTACACGCCGCAATGTTCTCACGCCTTCACATTGAAGTCATGGGGGATAATTATTCAAATGAGTATGATTGCATTTTACGCCAAATGTCTATGAATAATTGTTCTTATTGGTAAGCAAGTGAAGCAATAAGAACCGCACAGTAACAAGGGGAAACAAAAAGCCTGCAACGAGGCAGGCTTTGTCATAGGTGAGGGGGAGGAGCTTTTTAGCTAACCTGAGAAAGGTTGACCACTTTTTGTTGCAACTTTTCTTTCAGGTAGTCGGCAAGTGCCTGTTTTTCTTCGTCATTCATGTAAAGGCCAAGTTTAGTACGACGCCATAAAATGTCTTCGTCGGTTAGCGCCATTTCATGATTCATCAAGTAATCGATCTCGCGTTGGTACACGCCGCCTGCTTGCTCTGAGAACGCTTGGCCAAGATCGGCTTCACTGGATGCGCCTTCCATCAAATCCCACGTTTGCGTACCAAACTGAGTCACATAGCGCAGAATCAGCGCTTGCGGTGCCCATGAGTATTTCGCGTGAATTTGCTTCGCTAACTGTTCACGGGTGCAGCTAAAGTTACCACCTGGTAGCGTTTGATTTGCTGTCCAGTTACCACCCATTTGAGGTAGGTACGGTTCCAGTTTCTTCATCGCCGCTTCACCGAGTTTACGGTAAGTCGTTAGCTTGCCACCGAATACTGACAACAATGGTGCTTGGTCGTACTCTGCATCGAGCTCTAGCGTGTAGTCTCGTGTGATCGCTTGCGGTGAGTCAGACTCATCATCACACAGAGGACGTACACCACTGTAAGTCCAAACCACATCTTCACGAGTAAGCTGGTGGACAAAGTGTTGGTTCACGATGTCGATGAGGTAATCAACTTCGTCATCCGAGATCGCCACTTCACGTGGGTCACCTTTGTATTCCACATCTGTCGTACCGATGATTGAGAACTTATCTAGATAAGGAATCATAAATACGATGCGGTTATCTTTGTTTTGAAGAATGTAGGCTTGCGGTTCGTTGTGGATACGAGGAACAACGATGTGCGAGCCTTTGATCAAACGAATGTTGCGAGGGGAGGTTTGCTCCAATCCTTCATCAAAGAACTGTTTCACCCATGGACCAGCAGCGTTAACCAGAGCTTTCGCTTTGCGCTCGAAGCGTTGGTCTGTTGTTACGTCATGGATTGTTACGTGCCATACGCCGTTTTCACGGTGTGCTTTTTCAACGCGACAGTAGTTGCGTACTTCGGCGTGGTTTTCACGAGCCGCCATAACGTTCAGCAAGACTAAACGAGCGTCATCAACCCAGCAGTCTGAGTATTCGAAACCGGTTTTCATTTCTGGTTTTAGCAAGCCAGATTTTGCAAGGTTGACGGTTTTACTGCCTGGTAGAGTTGTGCGTTTGCCCAAGTTATCGTAAAGGAACAGGCCACAGCGGATCATCCAAGCTGGGCGTAGGAATGGGCGATGAGGCAAACGGAAACGCATTGGTAGAGCGACGTGTGGTGCTTTACGTAGAATCACTTCACGCTCTGCGAGCGCTTCCGAAACCAAACGAAACTCGTAGTGTTCAAGGTAGCGTAATCCACCGTGAATAAGTTTAGAACTTGCTGAAGACGTTGCTGATGCAAAATCGTTAGCTTCATATAAACCGACACTCAAACCGCGGCCAGCTGCATCAGCTGCAATGCCAGCCCCGTTAATGCCGCCACCGATAACGATCAAGTCTAAAAGAGTGGATGAGCTAGTTGTGGAAGTATTTTTTTGTATACTCATGAATTTGACCTCTTGGTGAGCGAACGAGCATTTTGGAACATGATTTAATCCTAGCTCAGGTTTCGTTTATGATCATCTATTATTTTCGTTTGTGAGCGTTTTGTGTGATTTGGGCATAAAAAAACCTCTATCTAATTAAGACAGAGGTCATTTTGAGGTTCAAATTTGAGCGATTTATCTATTCGGTGTCTGCTGATGTTACATTCGCTTCGACCACTTCGAGGGGAATTGCGGCGTCTTTTAAGATCGCGAGAATTTCTTCTGGTGGCTGTTTGTTAGTAAATATCATGTTCAGTTGTGCGATGTTGCCCAGTTTCACCATGGCATTGCGACCAAACTTGGTGTGGTCGACGGCGAGAAATACGCTGCGGCTGTTGTCGATGATCGCTTGCTTCACGCGTACTTCGTGGTAATCAAAGTCCAATAGGGAACCATCAAAATCGATGCCACTGATGCCGAGAATGCCAAAATCGAGACGGAACTGTTTCACGAAATCGAGCGTTGCTTCGCCTACGATACCGCCATCGCGGCTGCGGACTTCACCACCTGCTAAGATGACCTTGATCTCTGGGTTAGGGAAGAGAATGGTTGCCACGTTGATGTTGTTGGTGACTACGCGTAGCTGCTTGTGGCTCTTAGTGAGCGCACGTGCGACTGCTTCTGGTGTTGTGCCGATATCAATAAATAGCGTTGCGCCGTCAGGAATGTGTTTCACCACCTCTTCTGCAATGACATCTTTTTCATTGAAGTTAAGCGCTTTACGCGTGTTGTAAGATGTGTTTTCAGAACTGAGAGGGATGGTTGCACCACCGTGATAACGACGAATTTTGTTGTCGTCTGCGAGTTCGTTGAGATCGCGTCGGATGGTTTGTGGGCTGACATTGAATCTTTCTACCAACTCATCCGTGCTGACATAGCCTTGTTTTTTCACCAGTTCAACAATCTGCTGGTGTCTAGGTATTTGCTTCACTTACCACTCCCTTGTGCATTGGTAACGGCCAATGCTTCAAATTCGAAGCGCTATTGTGCTCGAATTTGCGCGTTGTGAGAAGTAAAGGCAGGTAGGAATCGGGGATAAGACGCAAAAAAGAGCGCTCAAATGGCGCTCTTTGTTCGTTTGGGGGAAAAATTAATCGTCTTCGTCGTGCAGTTCAGACCAAGTTTGCGCACATTTTACAGCGCGTTTCCAACCTTTGTAACGACGGTTGCGTTTTTCTTCGTCATCATGCGGTTCAAACGTACGATCAAGCACTGCTTTATCTTGCAGCTCATCAATGCTGTTCCAGTAACCAACCGCTAAACCTGCCAGGTATGCAGCTCCAAGAGCCGTTACTTCAGTCACTTGTGGACGGTGCACTTCTGTGTTTAATACATCCGATTGGAATTGCATTAGGAAGTTGTTTGCTACCGCACCGCCATCAACACGCAAGTTTGCGAGCTTGATGCCAGAGTCAGCTTGCATCGCATCCAATACGTCACGAGTTTGGTAAGCGATGCCTTCCAGAGTCGCGCGGATAATGTGGTTTGAGTTCACACCGCGAGTAAGGCCAACAATGGTGCCACGTGCGTAAGCATCCCAGTATGGAGCGCCAAGGCCAGTAAAGGCTGGTACTACATAAACGCCGTTCGATGTGTCCACTTTTGTTGCGAAGTATTCAGAATCTTCTGCGCCGTTTAGGATTTTCAGTTCGTCACGCAGCCACTGGATAGAGGCACCACCCATGAACACTGCACCTTCAAGTGCGTAAGCAGGCTCGCCTTTCGGGCCACAAGCTAGCGTGGTAAGCAGACCATTCTTCGAGGTGACTTTCTCTTGGCCAGTGTTCATCAGCAAGAAACAACCTGTGCCGTATGTGTTTTTCGCTTGGCCAGCTTCTACACACATTTGTCCGTATAGCGCCGCTTGTTGGTCACCTGCAATACCTGCGATAGGAATACGAGTACCGCCTTTACCACCGATGTTCGTTTTGCCGTAAATTTCCGAAGAACGTTTTACTTCTGGCATCATTGATGCCGGAATGCCCATCTCATCCAACAGCTTTTGGTCCCAACATAGGTCGTTGATGTTAAACAGCATGGTACGTGATGCGTTGGTGTAGTCAGTAACGTGAACGCGGCCTTGAGTCATCTTCCATACTAACCACGTATCGACGGTACCAAACAGTAGTTTACCTGCTTCTGCATCTTCGCGTGCGCCTTCTACGTTATCCAGAATCCACTTCACTTTAGTGCCAGAGAAGTAAGGGTCAAGCACCAAGCCGGTGTTGTCGCGAACGTAATCTTCTAAGCCGCGGCTTTTTAGGTCTTCACAAATGTCTGCGGTACGACGACATTGCCATACGATCGCGTTGTAGATGGGTTTGCCTGTTTCTTTGTTCCAGACGATGGTGGTTTCACGTTGGTTCGTAATACCAATAGCAGCTAATTGGTCGCTTCGGATGCCTGACTTAGCCAAAGCTTCAACTAATGTAGAGCTTTGTGTTGCCCAGATTTCCATTGGATCGTGCTCAACCCAACCTGCTTGTGGATAAATCTGAGTAAACTCTCGCTGAGCGACGCTTACGATATTGGCGTCGTGATCAAGAATAACAGCGCGAGAGCTTGTCGTACCTTGGTCGAGGGCAACAATGTATTTTTGCTCAGTCATGGTAAGAATCCTTTTGTTTCGTTATTTATATTTTAGTAATTGGCAAGCTGTTAAGCTCGAGCTTGTTCTGTTTCTTCTTCAGTATCACATTGGTTTGGAATGGTACAACCGTGACCTTGGCGAGGGAGGTATGCCGCGATCGCTTTTGGATATAACCAACCACCAAAGCAAGCACCCGCAATAGGAGCAAGAAGGGGAACGATAAAGTAAGGGATGTCTTTAGCGCCGGTCAGTGCGTAATCCCAACCTGCAAAGTACGCGAACAGTTTAGGGCCAAAGTCACGAGCTGGGTTCATCGCAAAGCCAGTCAGTGGACCAAGAGAACCACCAATAACCGCAATCAGAATACCAATCAATAATGGGTTCATCGCGCCACGAGCGGCACCGTTGTTTTCATCACCCAGAGCCAAAATGGCAAACATTAATACAGCTGTAATGACGAATTCCACAGCAAATGCGCCAAAGAAAGAAAGAGAAGCGTGTGGGTAAGTTGAGAAAATACCAGCCGTTGCAAGGGCGTCTTGGCTGCTACGTACAAAGTTGTGTGCGATTTCGTAATCGGTGAAAAGGTTGCTGTACAAGCTGTAAACCAAAGCGGCAGAGAAAAATGCACCTAACATCTGAGCGATGATGTACGGAACCACTTTCGCTTTATCGAAACCATGAAACATCGCTAATGCAATGGTCACGGCTGGGTTGATGTGTGCGCCTGAAACGCCGGCAGTACAGTAGATCGCGATGGAGACACCTAAGCCCCATACAATACTGATTTCCCATTGTCCAAAAGATGCGCCTGTTAATACTAAGGCTGCGACGCAGCCAACGCCGAAGAAGATGAGTAGTCCTGTACCGATGAACTCGGCCAAACATTCTCCGAGCAGAGAGGGGTGTTTGTTGGTTGTCATGTTAAGAGTCCTATAGTTATTTTTGCTTATCTAGCACGATAGTATTGTGCACATATAAACGTTTGCGAAAACAAACGAGCATTAAAAATGAGCGTTTGAGCATGAATTTGTTAACCAAACTCTTCGTTTTTGTTAAATGGCGCATCTTTTGACCAGAAAGGAAACTGATAGAAAGCTCTTTATAGGGATGAGTGAGTCATTTTCATCGCTCAAATTACCGATGTGAAAACAAATGCACAACTGGTAAGAGGAGTTTTGTGAAGCTGGTTCGTCAATGGTGGATTATCGTTCAATAGTTTGTGTGAAAAGTAATCCCTAAGAGGTAGTTAAAGCCAGATACAGCAAAGGCTTGGGGGGAGATCCTGAAAGAAAATAACTAGAACGCATGACGATAAAATCGGACTCGCGTAGAACGAGAGTACGATATGGATTTTGCCTTCCAAAAGTGTGTTCATCGCGCTAAGTGTACGAAATGTGCACCTCAGTAGAACTTGGTTGTTTTTGGACTCTTTATTTCGTTTGAAACTAAACACCAAACTTTTCCTTCACTTTTGTTATTACTGATTTTTCCTTAGCTTAATGCGTCATGCAGCACCATTTATCTCGAATTTGTGTTCCTATTCGAGCCTTTATTTTGTTTAGTTTCGAATGTGAGTGATTAAATGTTCTTTTTTGATCAAGAAAAGATATTAACGAATTCTGAGTAAAGTTGAACGGCTGTCTAATTAATGATGGCTAATTTGCTGTATTTACTAATAATTAATTCCTATGCAACATTTATCACAGAAATTAAATCCTAACCTCATACAATGCAGAAACTTTCGAACGAATGTTAATTTTGTTTCGTTCGCTCCTTTTGGGTTCTTTACCATCGCATATACATAATGAGGTTCCTATGTTTGGAATATTCAAACCTAAGGCGCACATTGATCGTCTATCCCCAGATAGCATTGATAGCACCTATTCTCGCCTCCGTTGGCAACTGTTCATCGGTATTTTTGTTGGCTACGCTGGCTACTATTTGGTTCGTAAAAACTTCAGTTTAGCGATGCCGTACCTCATCGAGGAGGGTTACAGCCGTGGTGACCTTGGTGTTGCTTTGGCGGCTGTTTCAATCGCTTATGGCCTTTCAAAATTTTTAATGGGCAGCGTGTCTGACCGTTCTAACCCGCGCTATTTCCTCAGTGGCGGTTTGTTGATGTCTGCTCTGGTTATGTTCTGCTTTGGCTTTATGCCATGGGCAACAGGCAGCATCACGGCAATGTTTATTCTTCTATTTTTGAACGGTTGGTTCCAAGGTATGGGGTGGCCTGCCTGTGGGCGAACCATGGTGCACTGGTGGTCACGTAAAGAGCGTGGTGAGATCGTTTCGGTTTGGAACGTGGCGCACAACGTGGGTGGCGGTTTGATTGGTCCACTATTCATTTTGGGTCTGTGGGCATTTAACGATGATTGGCGCACCGCATTTTATGTACCTGCATTTTTCGCCACTTTGGTTGCAGTGTTCATTTGGATGACGGTTCGAGATACGCCTCAGTCTTGTGGTCTACCGCCGATTGAAGAGTACAAAGATGACTACCCAGATGACTACGACAAGTCGCATGAACAAGAAATGACGGCGAAGGAAATTTTCTTCAAGTACGTATTCAATAATAAACTGTTGTGGTCGATTGCGATTGCAAACGCGTTTGTTTACTTGATCCGTTACGGTGTGTTGGACTGGGCACCCGTTTATCTAAAAGAAGCGAAGGACTTCTCGGTAGATAAATCGTCTTGGGCTTACTTCCTATACGAGTGGGCGGGTATTCCTGGCACGTTATTGTGTGGTTGGATTTCGGACAAACTGTTCAAAGGCCGTCGTGCACCTGCAGGCATCTTGTTCATGGTATTGGTAACGTTGGCGGTATTGGTTTACTGGTTCAACCCAGCGGGCAACCCAACAATCGATATGATGGCTCTTATCGCGATTGGCTTCTTGATTTACGGCCCTGTCATGCTGATTGGTTTGTATGCACTTGAATTGGCACCGAAAAAAGCAGCGGGTACTGCTGCTGGTCTAACTGGCTTGTTTGGTTACTTAGGCGGTGCGGTGGCTGCGAACGCGGTTCTTGGTTACACCGTGGACCATTTCGGTTGGGATGGCGGTTTCATCATTCTAATTGGTTCATGTATTACTTCTATCGTGTGTTTGACGTATGCGCTTCTAGGCGAACGCGCACACCACGAGCAAAAAGAGCGCGAAAAGGAACAAGAAGCGCTAGCGTAATATTTATTTAAAGAGGCAGTGGAATACTGCCTCTTCGCTTTATCAAGGATATAACAATGAAAACCAAGTCAGTATGTCTCACATTTTTAGCGCTTAGCCTATCTGCTGGCGCAATTGCAAAGCCGCTTGTTATCGCTCACCGCGGCGCTTCTGGTTATTTACCGGAGCACACTTTAGAAGCCAAAGCTTTGGCTTATGCAATGAAACCAGATTACATCGAGCAAGATGTCGTGATGACGAAAGACGATCAGTTAGTGGTGTTGCATGATCATTATTTGGATCGCGTCACGGATGTAGCGGAGCGTTTTCCTGATCGCGCACGCGAAGATGGTCGTTATTACGCGATTGACTTTACTCTGGCAGAAATCAAATCTCTGCGAGTCACCGAAGGGTTCAATATCGACGAAAACGGCAAAAAAGTCGCCGGTTATCCAACCCGATTCCCAATGTGGAAATCTGATTTCACCGTACCGACGTTTGCTGAAGAGATTGAACTGATCCAAGGCCTTAACAAGACGTTGGGTTACGACATCGGTATTTACCCAGAAATTAAAGCGCCTTGGTTCCATCGTCACGAAGGCAAGGATATTTCTAAAGCGGTGCTTAAAGTCTTGAAGCAGTACGGTTACGACTCGCAAGACGACAAAGTCTACCTGCAGTGTTTTGATGCGAATGAACTGCAACGCATTAACAGTGAGTTGATGCCAGCAATGGACATGGATTTAAAGCTCGTTCAGCTCATGGCTTACACCGATTGGAACGAAACTATGGTGTACAAAGGCGATACAGCAATGCCATACAGCTATGATTGGATGTTCAAAGCCGACGGCATGAAGAAAGTGGCGAGTTACGCCGAAGGTATTGGACCTTGGAAGCCGATGCTGGTGGATGATAAGTCAACCAAAGACAATATCATCATCAAGCCGTTGATGAAGGCTGCAAAAGACGCCGGCTTACAAGTTCATCCATACACGTTCCGTGCCGATCCAGGACGCATTCCTGCGTACACGGACAGCTTTGAAGGCATGATGGATGTGTACTACAACCAAGTGAAAGTGGATGGTTTGTTTACTGACTTCCCAGATAAAGCAGTCAGTTTTTTAAATCAGTAATCAGCACTCACGCATTTTGCTTTAAGCTAAAAAAATCCCCCAACAGTTTCCTGCTGGGGGATTTTCGTATTCTTATTAGTTGTTTTTATGCAGTTCGCTGTTCAGTTCAACCGCGCTCTTGTTTGCAAGACACTCGATTTGACCTGTCACAGAGTTACGACGGAACAGTAGGTCAGAAACACCAGCAAGGTCGCGTGCTTTCACCACTTCGACTTCTTGACCTGCAGAATCTAGCATGCGCACTTTAGAACCAGCAGTCACGTACAAACCTGACTCGATAGTACAACGGTCACCCATTGGGAAACCAAGACCTGCGTTCGCGCCTAGTAGTGAATTTTCACCAATAGAAACCACAACTTTACCGCCGCCAGATAGCGTACCCATGATCGATGCGCCGCCACCGATGTCTGAACCGTTACCAACAACCACGCCAGCAGAGATACGGCCTTCAACCATGCTCACGCCAGTTGTGCCCGCGTTGAAGTTGATGAAGCCTTCGTGCATAACAGTTGTGCCTTCGCCAACGTGTGCGCCAAGACGAACGCGAGAAGTGTCTGCGATACGAACACCAGTTGGAACCACGTAGTCCACCATTTTAGGGAACTTGTCTACGCAATCTACGCTTAGCGTACGGCCAGCTAGGCGAGCTTCGATTTGACGCTCAGCCAGCTCAGGTAGGTCGATTGGGCCTTCGTTAGTCCATGCGATGTTGTGCAGCAGACCGAAGATGCCATCCAGTACTGTGCCGTGTGGCTTCACTAGACGGTTAGAGATAAGTTGAAGTTTTAGGAAGCCTTCAGCAACAGATTGTGGCTGTTCATCCGTAGCTAGGATAACCAGTACAAGCGGTTGTGCTGATTCTGCTGCTTTGGTTGCGAAAGATGCGTTTGCTGCATCGCCGTTTGCTTCGAATGCTGCCGCAAGTTCTGCACTTTGTGCCGCAGAGATCTCGATAGCTTGGTTGCCTTGCTCGTAACCTGCTACTGCAGCCAGTGCGTTAACAAGTGTGTCGCTTGGGTTAAGAACTGGGTTTGGGAAAAACGCTTCGATGATTTTACCGTCGCGGTTTTTAGTTGCCGTACCAAAGGCTAGAGAAAAGAAAGCCATAGTTGATCTCCATGTGTTGAGTCTTGTGTCTCGTCTGTTCACTGACAAGAAATAATTACGTTGTCAGCCATCATAAAGAGAGTATTGGGGAGTTTAAAGGGGGGAAATGGAGAAAGTCCGTAGATGGATACCTTTTGTCTTTTCGGAGATATGTCTGTCTGATGAGAAATGTGGCTACGAGGTGGTCTATTGGGAGAGTTTTGCTGAAATTAAGAAAAGGCAGTTTGTTGTCTCGGATCTAGAAAGAAAGGGCGTTCTTTCATTATGCTCTATGCTTTCAGGCATAAAAAAACGCCACAAGATGCGGCGTTATTTGAAGGGCAGTCATTGGATTATGCTGCGTCTTCTTGCTGTTCTTCTTCAACAGCTTCAAGCTTTTTTGCTTTCTTTGGTGCAGGTTTGCGTTTTGCACCGATTGCGTAAAGCAACTCTTCTTTGTTTTGCGCAAGGAACATCGCAAGATCTTCTTGCTTGCCTTCGTCTTCTAGAAGTTCACTTTTACCTAGCAGTGTGAATAGTTCATCTGCCATATCCAGCATTTTGTCGTATGCGTCAGCTTCCGCTTTAGAGGTAAAAGTCATTTTCTCTTCTCCATTGCGTTCTACCACGTACTTGACGATTACAGCCATGGTTGGTCCCCTAATTTGGTGTATTGATACTGGCTTTTTATACAGTTTTTGACCAATCAAGTCTAGCGACAAGCCCCAGAATGAGAGACACGTACAACTAACTGACTAGCATTTAAACTATCTTGGTTTCACTTTGCGGATTTATTCCCCAAAGGAAGGTTGGTTGGTCGTTCCCAATCTTGGCAAAATTCGATAAACGTTTTGAGCAATGGGCTTTGATATTTCTCTTTATGAACCAGTAACCAGAAGCGACGTTTCATATCTAAAGGCATGTCGAGCAGTTTTACACGACCGTCACGAATAGCAGGTTCTGCAGACAAGCGTGACAAGCAGCCTAAGCCCAGCCCAGCAGATACTGAGTTGATCAACGCTTCGGTGGTATTGAGCTGAAAAGCTTCATGCCAATGTTCCAAGCGCGGCGCGACAACGCGCATAAAAAATTCGCGTGAACCAGATCCCGCCTCTCGTAATATCCATTCGCTGTTTTCTAGCTCGGTTAAGTTTACTGGCCCTTCGTGCGCGGCTGGGTAATCGGGCGCGCAAATCACGCACATTTCATCTTCGCTAAACTGGGTGGACTGCAATTCAGGGTGAAGTGTTTTGCCTTCAATGAGGGCTATGTCTAACTCGTAATCGGTCAGCATGTCGCAGATTTGTGCGGAGTTAGAAATGAACAGGCTTTGAGAACGATGGTTCGTTTGCTGACGAAATTCGCTAAGCAAATAGGGCGCGACTTGGTTGCCAATGGTGTCGCTGGCACCAATGCGAAGTTGGCCCGATAGCGCTTGGTCACCATCGAAAATGCTCTCGATGTCCTTGGCTCGGTTGAGTAACTCATCCGCCAGTGGCAGTAGCTTTTGGCCTTCTTGGTTCAAAATCAGTCGGTTATTAACACGATCAAACAAGTGATGGCCGATCTGCTTTTCTAATTCTGAGAGTGCCATGCTCACAGCAGCTTTTGATAAAAAGAGACTATCAGAAGCTGCTGTGAGCGTTTTGTGCTGCGTGATCGTCGTAAACACTTTCAGTTGTTTAAGAGAAATGTGACTTGCCATACCCCACCGTTAAGTAATTCTGAACGTTTGTTTTAAATAATTAGATATATCGGAACGAAGTGCAAGCGTATTATACGCTCCATCAAGAGTGAGTCTGGTTGAGGTCATCATGATTCAAAGAACAAAAGCAAAAGTAATGGGAGCACCAACTCCGATGGCGGGTTTGGCTCTTGGTATTGCAAGCTTAGGTTGGAGTTGGGAAAACTTCGCCGAATTACATGGCTACGGACAGTGGATTAGTGCGGGTATCGCGAGCGTATTGTTGGCTATATTGGCAACCAAGTTTTTGCTACATAACCATCTATTGAGACAAGATCTTGCTCATCCGGTTGTGGGCAGCGTGGTTCCGACTTTTGCGATGGGCACTATGGTGGTATCGAACTCTCTCGGCCATTTTTACCCATTGGCTGGTGATGTGCTTTGGCTGATTGCGGTGGTTCTGCACATCGTGTTCTTGGTGAGCTTTGTTTACCATCGCGCCAAAGATTTTGAATTGCACCACATGGTTCCTAGTTGGTTTGTACCGCCTGTGGGTATCATCGTTGCGGATGTGTCTTTCTCTGGCAACCCGATGTTAGCACCAGTAGCACAAGGTGCATTGATGTTTGGTATGGTGGCGTATGCGATCATGTTGCCGATGATGATTTACCGTTTCATGTTTACCCATGAAATTCCGGATGCAGCGAAACCAACAATGGCAATCATGGCAGCGCCAGCAAGTCTATCATTGGCAGGGTACTTAACGGTCACTGCTACACCATCACCAGTGATCATCGCTATGCTATTTGGTATCGCGGTATTGATGACAGCCATCATTTACCTCGCATTCTTTAAATTGCTTAGACTGCCATTTAGCCCAGGCTATGCGGCGTTTACTTTCCCGATGGTGATCGGTGCAACGGCGCTGTTTAAAATGGCGAATTGGATGGAGTTGCAAGGATTGGCTGCGCACTATGTTCAACAAGTGCGAGCCTTAGCTGGTCTTGAGTTGATTGTGGCAACATTTGTTGTCTCTTATGTTGCATTACAATACATCAACAACTTGTTGATTCAGCCACGTTTGATGCACGCTCATCACGCTTAAATAGAAGAGAGGAAAAAGCCTCTTGGTCTTACAACCAAGAGGCTTTTTTATTTCAATCGGCGTCGATGTTGGACGCTAGCCTTTTTTGTAAAATCGCGACATCTCATCCAGAGAATGACGAATGATATCGACAGGAACTTTCTGTTCTTTCTCGACTTTTAACTGGCGATTCAGTTGCTGAGAGTGCCCGCCAGGATTGACCACAAGCATCAGTTCTTTGCCGACCAATGCATAGTTGTAGTAGCTGCCAGCAATATACCAATCGCGAGGGGCAGAGTTATCAAACAAGTTATGACCAACGCTGTATGAACTCGTTGTGCCTTGAACGTCAAACAGCGTATTCATCATGGTTGGCACGACGTCAAAATGGGTCGTGCGGTAATCAATTTGCTCTGGTTGACGATTTGGCATGTACACGTAAAGAGGCACATGCACTTGTACGTCACTGTAGTTACCCGTGTGGCCCCAATAGTTCATCTTATGGTCATTAAACTCTTCACCATGATCAGATGAAATCACCACAATGGTATTGTCTAAGTCGACGTTTTTCAGCACATCACCAATCAAGCTGTCGATGTAGTACAACGAGTTCTTGTATCGATTGTGGTAAAGCGAAGCGTCAAAATCGTTGTTGAGCAAAATGTGGTCAACGCGTTCCCAGTATGGTTTGAATTTCGCAAATTCAGGTTCGGGGAATACTGTGCCGTGGGCGGCATCGTAGAACAGAAAACCAAAGTACGGCTTGTCGCTGTCCTGCTTTTGGAACTCGATGAACTTGTCTGTTATCTGCTGATCGCGCTCGACAGCTGTTTCCCCAGTTTGTTTCAAGGTCAAGTCCGACACTTTTTTGAATACCGTGCGAGAAAGTGGCGGGCTGGTGAGCGGTGCCGAGCCAAAAATGCCCATGCGGTAGCCTTCTGCTTGCAGCGTATCCATAAAAACAGGAGAGCGTTGGCTTGCGTAAAAGCTTTCCCAGTAGGTCGCTGGCAAGCTGTAAAACAGGCTGAAAATACCCGCTTGAGTTGAGTTGCCGCCGCTCATATGTTGTGTGAAATTCACCGTTTTTTCGGCGAACTTGCTGACATTTGGCATGACTTCCGGCGTCGCATCACTGTAGCGCCACGCGTCAACCAAGATAAACAAAACATTGGGCTGCTTCTCTTTGCTTTGCACTTGAATGGGTGCAAGCGGGTAGTTGAGTGAGCTACGTTCAATGTTGGTTAACTCTACGCGGTTCTTCGATGCAATGTTCTCATCCACTAGGTCGTGTTTGTAAATAAATTTACGAGCCGTCAGCGGGTAGTAAAGTGGCCAGTTACTCGAAAACTGACTGACTTCATCGTCGTAAAGCGCGTTTTTGTACGCATGAATCATCTGTGTGCTGAGCAATACAGCAAACCAGACGCTGATCAAAACGAACTTAGCTCGGCTTTGTGCCAGTTTATTACTTACCCAAACGGTACAGGCGAGCCCGATCACCAGAACGGCAACTTCACTGACGAAGATAAGCCAACTCATCCACGAAATATCGAAGACATCACCACCACCTTCGAAAAACATACGGATTAATAGGGCGTTGATGTGAAGTTTGTATTGCTGAAAAACGAGGATATCGACTTTAAACATGATCAATAGACAGATCGCTATAGCGATCACGATGCCTTTGAATGCTCGAGTCGGTAGAAAAGAGAGCAATAAACTCAACAACATAAATGGAAGAGCGATCAAGCCCAGCCAGCCATATTGAGTCGAAACCAAATAGTAACCTTGCAACAAGGTTAGTGGTTCATTCTGATTGTTAGACAACACAAAAGGATAACAAGCGATCGACAGATACACTGCAAAGCAAGCAAAAAAAGCAATCAGCCAAGCGCTGTTGGAAGACAGTTTGCGAAACATACTTTTTATATATTTATAAATTATAGGTAGCAAGAGTATAAAACAGTGTTTTTTATTATGGAATAGTTGCGAGTAGTGTCACATTTTGTATGGCTGTGTAAGATTTTGCTTACGCCTTGAAAAGGTGATGTTTTCTGTCCATTTTGAGCGATATGTAACCTTTTACTTTTTTCAGAACACGAGATCACTGCGGGTTTAAATAGGGCTGTGCTAAGCTAGCTAACAGTTTCAATCGGCGCTCGGTATTCCCAATTTGTTTACTGTTTATCACTCCAACCAAGTTGACGTTCTTAAATCACTCCTTGTCGAACTGATTCGAATCAGTCCGCTGGAAAACCCGTTCGAAAAAGAACAAATTCTGGTTCAAAGTCCGGGCATGTCCCAGTGGCTAAAAATGGAATTGGCCAAAGAGTTTGGTGTTGCTGCGAACATTGATTTTCCGCTCCCTGCTACCTTCATTTGGGAAATGTTTACGCAGGTGTTGCCAGACGTGCCAAAACGCAGTGCGTTTAACAAAGAAGCGATGACGTGGAAGTTGATGCATCTGCTTCCGGGGCTTTTCAACCAAGAGGTGTTTTCGCCGTTAGCGCAGTACCTCAAAGATGACAGTGACCACTCTAAGCTGTATCAGCTGGCTGAGAAAATTGCCGATATTTTCGATGGTTACTTGGTGTATCGTCCGGAATGGATCGCAAGTTGGGAAGCTGGGCAGAGTGTGCCAGAGCTGGAAGATGAGCATCCGTGGCAGCCGATCTTATGGCAAGCGTTGTACGATCACACAGTGTCATTAGGGCAGTCTCCATACCACCGTGCCAACCTTTATGAGAACTTTATCGACACGTTAGCGAGTTTTAACGGCAATTTTGACCATTTACCCAAGCGTTTGTTTGTTTTTGGCATTTCTTCGTTGCCGCCTCGCTATATGGATGCGCTAAAAGCAATTGGTGAACACATCGACGTGCATCTGATGTTCACCAACCCGTGTCGTTATTACTGGGGTGAAGTTCGAGATCGCAAATATCTGGCTCGTTTGGCGGCGAAACATCGTCAGCACGTTGTGTGGCAGGACGATCACTCGGAAGTGCAAGGTGAAACTGAGCAACTGAAAGGTTCATTGGAAGATAATGTGATCGATGAGCTGCACACCGATGTGGTCGGCAACAGTCTGTTGGCGTCCATGGGTAAACTCGGGCGTGACAATATGTATCTGTTGTCTCAGCTGGAATCTCATGAAATCGAAGCGTTTGTTGATGTTGAGCGCGACAGTCTGCTCCATCAATTGCAAGCGGATATTCTCAATCTTGAAGAACATCAAGATGACCAACAGATTGAAAACAGTCATCACAAACAAGTGGTTAGCTTGGGTGATAAATCACTGAGCCTACACGCTTGTCACAGCCCGATGCGTGAAGTGGAAGTGCTGCATGATCAACTATTGGCGATGTTCGATGCTGACCCAACGTTAAAACCGCGCGATATTATCGTGATGGTCGCGGACATCAACGCTTACAGCCCTGCGATTCAGGCGGTCTTTGGTAACGCTCCGGGTGAGCGTTTTATTCCCTATTCGATTTCTGACCGAACCGCCGATCAAGAGAGCCCAATTCTGGCCGCATTTATGCAGTTGGTGAACTTACCCAATACGCGCTGTTTGGCATCAGAATTACTCGAACTTCTGGAAACTCCGGCGATATTAAAGCGTTTTGAACTCAGCGAAGATGATTTCTTACAAGCCAAACAATGGGTTGAGGAATCGGGAATTCGCTGGGGATTGGATGCCAATACCGGAAGCGAATTTGAACTGCCGGAAACCCGTCAAAACACGTGGCAATTTGGTATTCAACGCATGTTGCTTGGCTACGCGATGCCAGAATCCGCAGGTTTGTTTGAAACCGAGCAAGGTAGTTTATCTCCGTACAACGAAGTGCAAGGCATGGGCGCAGAGCTTGCGGGCAAGTTGGCACACTTTATCCAACAAATTAGCACTTATCGAAGCAAACTTTCTCATGTTCAGACTATTGATGGTTGGCGAGAGACTTTGGTTTCACTGCTGGATGACTTCTTCTCAGTTGAGTTAGAGGGCGAAATGGCGCTCAAATCCATTCGCGATACGCTCAGCCAACTCAAAGAGCAATTAGCTGATGCCGCATTTGACGATGCGTTGTCGCCGTCGATCATCAGCCAATACCTTCAAAACAAATTATCTGGCACACGAGTCAGCCAGCGCTTCCTGGCTGGTCAAGTGAACTTTTGTACCCTGATGCCGATGCGCTCTATTCCGTTTAGAACCGTTTGTCTACTGGGGATGAATGACGGCGTGTACCCACGCTCCATGCCGCCAGAAGGCTTTGACTTGATGACGGGAAGAACCAAGCCGGGCGACCGTTCGCGCCGAGATGATGACCGTTACCTATTCCTCGAAGCGATGTTGTCTGCACAGCAAACGCTCTACATCAGTTATGTTGGCCGTTCAATCCAAGACAACACCGAGCGAGTGCCTTCGGTTCTGGTTTCTGAGCTGATGGAATACTGCCACCAAAACTATTGTTTAAGTGGTGATGAAGCGTTGCCCGTTGATGAGTCTGGCGACAACTTATTAAATGCGTTGGTGAATACCCACGCCATGGTGCCGTTTAGCCCAAGTGCGTTCCAAGGCACGCACGCCAGCTACGCGAAAGAGTGGATTCCAGCGGCATTGACTCAAAGTAGTCAATTGCAAGGCTATGTTCGTCGTGATTTTAATCGGGCATTAGACGACTATCTGTTAGGAGCGACGTTCCCACTTGAGCTCGACTTAGTCGAGTTGCAACGTTTCTGGCGCTTACCTGTGCAGTATTTTTTCAATCGTCGTTTAAAAGTAATCTTTGAACTGCCACTGCCGGTGATGGAAGACGACGAACCCTTTGTTTTAGGTGGTTTGGAAAGCTATCAAATGCGTGATGAGCTGTTAGAAACCTTGCTTGAAACGACATTGATGCAGCCAGAGAAAAAAACAGAGGTGCTTAAACACTTTATGAGTCAACAGCGCGCGCAAGGCAAACTGCCGGTGGGGGCGTTTGGTGATATCGAATTTGAAACCAACCGAGTTCAGGCGGAAGAGCTGGTGGACAAACTGGCGTTTTTATCTGGTGCGCCTCAAGACGATTTGGAAATCGACCTGACGTTTGACTCCTTATTTGAGCGAAATGAAGGCGAAGAGAAAAACGTTCGCCTGACTGGTTGGCTAACCCAGTGTTACCAATCTGGGTTGATTCGCTACCGAAGCGGTAAGATTCGAGCTCAGGATTACCTTGCAGCGTGGATCGATCACCTTGCCATGTCGGCGTCGGGTCATGCTAAGAAAACCCACATCATTGGTTACGATCGTAAAGAAGGCGCGCTGCATTTGATCTACCCAGAAATTGCCGATGCGCAGTATGCCAAACAGCTACTGACTGAATTAGTTCGCTTGTTCTTCGAAGGCATGACTAAGCCTTTGCCTTATTTCCCGAAAACGGCGTTGGCTTGTGTTGAAGCGGGCTTTAGCCGCGGTCAGTGGGTCGATGACGAAGAGAAATCTTTGAAGAAAATGGCTGACGCATTCAATGATGGCTTCATGAGCCCGGGCGAAGGCAATAATGCGTACATCTCTCGAATTTGGCCTGCTTGGAATGATGAGTTGGCCTCAGAAGTTCGTTTGCTGACAGCATTAGTTTTGCAAGGTGCGCGCTTAGCGGTTCAAGACGCTGATGACGTAAAAGCGTAATAAAGACAGTTGGATAAAGAGAAGGAAGAGTAGGGTGGCCGCCAGAAAATCATTATTTTTTGTAGGGCGTTCGCTGTACGGCCACAAGGTCAGAGGGACCATGATACTTTTGTTTAATTCATTTGAGTTGTGCCGCCAAAAAGGTTTGGCTTATCTCGTGGGGCGCATACTAACGGTACGTCTTATGGATAACCGTGAGAAAGATCTCACAAAGCTCTAAATTATCCAACTTGTTAAACATATTAATAGAATTTTTAACTATAGATCACATTTATTAGGTGATACGTCCTAGTAAATAATCCGGAGAGATTCAGCGTTATGGATCAAATGTCAGGTGCAGAGTGTCCTCTACATACGTTAGACCGCACAGAGCAACCTCAACCAACGCCACTAGAACCGATGACGTTTCCTCTGCATGGTGCGAGGTTAATCGAGGCATCAGCAGGTACAGGTAAAACCTTCACTATTGCAGGTTTATATCTGCGCCTTTTGCTTGGTCACGGCAGCGCGGAAACTCGACATCGCGTACCGCTTACGGTCGACCAAATTCTGGTTGTAACCTTTACCGAAGCGGCAACAGCGGAATTGCGCGATCGTATCAGGGCAAGGATCCATGACGCGCGAATCGCGTTTGCGCGTGGACAGAGTTCCGATCCGGTGATCCAACCTTTGCTTAATGAGTTTGACGATCACAAGCAAGCCGCAGAAATTTTATTGCAGGCAGAGCGTCAGATGGACGAGGCGGCGGTCTACACCATTCACGGTTTTTGCCAACGTATGCTAACGCAAAATGCGTTTGAATCTGGCAGCCGATTTAATAACGAGTTTGTGACCGATGAAAGCCACCTAAAAGCGCAAGTTGTAGCCGATTACTGGCGCCGCAATTTCTACCCATTGCCATTTACTTTGGCGGGAGAAATCCGCCAGCTATGGGGCTCTCCATCTGCGTTGTTGTCTGACATCAGCAATTACTTAACTGGTGCACCGTTAAGCCTTTCCGTTCCTGCAATGAAAGGCAGTTTGGCTGATCTTCATACTGAAAATTTGAAAAAAATTGATGAATTAAAAGCACAGTGGCGAGAAAGCCAAGATGACTTCTTCACGCTGATTTCAGATTCAGATATTAACAAACGCAGCTACACCAAAAAGTCTCTGCCGACGTGGTTGGAGGCGGTAAACGCTTGGGCAGCAACGGAAACCACAGGTTACGATTATCCAGACAAGCTGGAGAAATTCGCGCAAAACGTCTTGTTGGAAAAAACACCGAAAGGCAGTGCGCCGCAGCATGCGGTATTTGAAGCCATTGAAACATTTCTTGCCAATCCAATCAGCTTAAAAGCGCCACTGCTTGCTCATGCGATTGAGCATTGTCGTGCAATGCTGGCCAACGCGAAAAATCAAAAACAGTGGCTCTCTTTCGATGATTTGCTGACGCAACTTTCTGCTTCTATCGATACGGACGAAAGCGAGCTTTTAGCGGCGCGTATTCGTACTTTGTATCCCGTCGCAATGATTGACGAGTTCCAAGACACCGACCCGCTTCAATACAGTATTTTCAGCCGTATTTATCTGAACAACCCGGAATGTGGTTTGTTTATGATCGGTGACCCCAAGCAGGCGATTTATGGCTTTCGTGGCGCAGACATTTTCACTTATATCAAAGCGCGTAACCAAGTAAGTGCCCACTATACGTTAGGAACCAACTGGCGTTCTAGCGCAGATATGGTGCAGGCGGTAAACCAAGTATTTGCTTTGCCAGACAGTCCATTTATCTATGATTCAGATATTCCGTTCTTACCCGTTAAGTACAGTCCCAATGCCGAAAAACGCATTTGGACTATGGGTGGCCAAAAACAACCGGCGCTGACTTATTGGTTGCAAGAAGCGGACGATAAACCGCTACCAAAAGGCGAGTATTTGACTCGAATGGCAGAGGCGACCGCAAGCCAAATCCAAACTATTTTGACGCAGGCTCAACAGGGGCAAGCGTGTCTGGTGAATGGCGAAAAACAGAAAGCGGTTCAAGCGGGCGATATCGCGGTATTGGTTCGAACAGGTAGCGAAGGTCGAATGATCAAACAAGCGTTGGCTGTTCAAGGCATTGCCAGCGTGTACCTGTCTAACCGAGACAGTGTGTTTACCAGTTCAGTGGCGCAGGATTTACAGCGCCTGCTGCAAGCGGTGCTGACGCCAGAAAATGACCGTGCGCTGCGTGCAAGTCTTGCTTCTGAACTGTTTGCCCTCGACGCAGCAAGTTTGGATGCACTTAATAACGATGAAGTTGTGTGGGAAAACGCCGTAAACGAATTCAAAGAATATCGCAAACTTTGGGTTCAAAGTGGTGTGCTGCCGATGTTGCGCGCGGTGATCAGCAAACGCCATATTGCCGAGCGATTACTAGAAGAAGGTGCGAGTTCACAGGGTGAGAATGGTGAGCGAGTACTTACCGATTTAATGCACATCGGTGAACTGCTTCAACAAGCCAGTAATGAACTGGATAGCGACCACGGTCTGCTGCGTTGGCTCGCTCAGTCCATCAGTGATGCGGAAAACGGTTTGGGTGGCAGTGATGACCAAATCCAACGTTTAGAATCGGAACGTAACTTAGTGCAGATCGTAACTATTCACAAATCAAAAGGCTTGGAGTATGACCTCGTATTTCTGCCGTTTGTGTTCAGCTATCGAGAAGCCAGCGAAGCCAAATATTACGATGCAGCCAATGACCGCACGGTACTGGATATCACAGGCAACGATGCGTCCATGAAGCAAGCGGATAAAGAGCGTTTGGCGGAAGACTTACGCTTGATATACGTGGCGTTAACGCGTGCTGTGTATGCGTGTTTTATCGGTGCCTCACCTTTACGCAATGGCCGTTCGACCAAAGAGCCAACCGGCGTACACCGCAGTGCGATTGGCTATTTGATCCAAAATGGTCAAGAAGGTGGCATTAACGATTTGTACCAAGGTTTAGCAAAGCAACAAGACGAGCTTGATTGTGTCGTTGTGGCCGATCCGCCGCAGCAACTCGAAGACAAGTACGTAGCGCCACAAGAAGAAATACACGATCTTAGCGCGAAAGAGCTGCAAAACCCTATCGACAGAAACTGGCGCATCACCAGTTATTCTGGCTTGGTCAAGCAAGGCTCTCATCACGCCGAGCATGATGCCACGATTGAGATTACGGGTTTTGATATCGACTCATCTGAAGAGCAAGACGAAGCGGATTTGGTGGAGCCAGAGCGTTCTATTTTTACCTTCCCTCGCGGTGCGCGTCCGGGTACGTTCCTGCACAGCCTGTTTGAGGAAATTGAATTTACTCAGCCAGCCACGACGGAAGAGAATACACAAATCATCCTTGGTTTGATGGAAAGCGAACAGCTTGATGAAGAGTGGTTACCCATTTTACAGCAATTGATTGATACCGTACTCGCAACGCCGTTGGATGGTAAGTCTTTGCTGCTGAATCAAAAAGCACCGTCGCAACTTTTGGTGGAGATGGAATTTTTGCTGCCGATTGAAGTTTTGTCTGCACCGGCGTTAAACCGAGTCATTCAACGTCACGATCCGTTGTCGGCGAAAGCGGGGGATTTAGGTTTCCAAACCGTGCAAGGCATGCTCAAAGGTTTTATCGACTTGGTGTTTGAACATCAAGGTAAATACTACGTGCTTGACTGGAAATCGAATCATCTTGGCGACGATGTGACGAGCTACCATGGTGAGGCTCTGAAATCGGCGATGGCGGATCACCGCTACGATTTGCAGTATCAGATTTATGCGTTAGCACTGCATCGTTTCCTACGCAGCCGATTGGCGAATTATCAATATGAGCAGCACTTCGGTGGCGTGTATTACTTGTTCTTGCGCGGCATGGATGGGCAGAGTGACCACGGCATTTTTGCCGCGAAACCAACTTTCGAGTTCTTGCAAGAGATGGATCGTTTGATTGATGGTCAAGCACTTGAAACGCGCTCAACTCAAGCCGGGCAGATGGAGCTACTTTAATGACGACAAATCACAATCTTCATTCTGACCAAGATAGCCTATTGGTAGTGTTGGAACGCTTGGCGTACAAAGGTGCTATTCGTCAGCTCGACTACCAATTCGCCTGTTTTATTGATTCTCAAACGCATGATGAACAGTCGGATAGCCAAGCACTGGCGTTTATCGCGGGTGTTGTCAGTAGTGAGCTCGGCAAAGGACATATCTGTCTGCCTCTGTTCGATGCACAAGGGCAATCTACGGATTTAGCCAGTAAGCTAGGGCTGTTTGGTGAGTCGGCATTGGTGCTCAACACACAGTTGCAAGGCATAGACTGGATTCAAGTATTAAAAAATTCCACCGTGGTCGGCGCGCAAGGAGAAGCCTTACCGCTGATGTTCGATGGCGAGCGTCTGTATCTGCACCGCTATTGGCATTATGAAGTGACACTGGCGGAAAAGCTTAATCAGTTGGGTGCTGTAGTGAACTTGCAGCCGCAAGAGTTAGCGCGATTATCCGAGTTGCTCAACCATTTGTTTGCACGCCAATACCATTTTCTGTTTAACGCGTTGGATAAAGCAGTAGAAGCGGGAAGCAGCAACCAAGTGTTGCGTCAACAATTGGTGTGTGACCACCTTGATGTGGTCGCAAGCGAATCGTTGGATTGGTACGCCATTGATTCCGTGCTTAGCAATGCGCGCAAGGTTCAAGATTTGCAAACACTGGATGAGCTGGTGCCACTTTCAGCTTGTGTGAACTGGCAAAAAGTCGCGGCGGCGGTTGCGTTAACTCGTCGATTTGCTGTGATTTCTGGTGGCCCAGGTACGGGTAAAACGACGACAGTAACCAAATTGCTTGCTGCTTTGATTGAACAGGCGACGCACGAGAAAAATCTAACCATCAAGCTGGTGGCCCCGACGGGGAAAGCGGCGGCGCGATTAACCGAGTCCATTGGTAAAGCAGTGCAAGAACTGCCAGTTTCTCCGGAGCTAAAAGCTAAAATTCCGACTGAATCGAGTACCTTACATAGGTTGCTGGGCGCGATTCCTAATAGCGCAGAATTTCGTCACAACAAGCAAAATCCACTGCATTTGGATATTTTGGTTATCGACGAAGCGTCGATGGTCGATTTACCAATGATGTACAAAGTGGTCGATGCCTTACCGAAACATGCGCGGCTGATTTTGTTAGGTGATAAAGACCAACTTGCCTCAGTTGAAGCAGGGGCTGTGTTGGGTGATATCTGTTCGTTCCATGCATTGGGTTATGGCAAAGAGCAGGCGTCAGCCATCGCAAAACTGACGGGGTTCGATACTTTAGCCCATACAGGTAACAGTGCATCTAGCATTGCTGATAGTTTATGTATGCTGCAAAAGAGTTACCGATTTGATGCTCGCTCAGGCATTGGTCAGTTGGCAAAAGCGGTTAACTCCGGTTCTGCTGCGAGCGTAGATAACGTCTGGGCGCGTGACTTTTCCGATATCGAACATTTCGCGCTAAGTAGTCAACATTACAACCAAATGATGCAGACGTTGGTGCAGGAATACGGTCGTTACCTCAAACGCATTGGACAACAGGAAACTAATCCTGAAACCGGAGAGCCAGAGTCGCTAACTCACAAAGCCAAAGCGGTGTTAGATACTTTCAACCAATGCCGATTATTGTGCGCAATTCGTGAAGGTGACTTTGGTGTGGCTGGGCTAAACCAACGCATAGAGAAAGCGCTCGCGGCGCGCAAGTTCATTCAAGTTCAGGATGAAATTTGGTATCACGGCAGACCCGTCATGGTTACGCGTAATGATCATGGTTTAGGTTTGTATAACGGTGATATCGGTATTTGCATGCGAGATGACACTGAAGAAGAACCGCGTTTGAAAGTCTTTTTCGAGTTACCTGACGGCAGTGTGAAATCGGTCTTGCCAAGCCGAGTACCTGAACATGAAACGGCTTACGCCATGACCATCCATAAATCGCAAGGCAGTGAATTTGATTACACCCTGATGATTTTGCCTCCAGACTTTAGCCCGATATTAACCCGTGAGTTGATTTACACAGGCATTACCCGCGCGAAGAAGCGTTTAGCTCTTTATGCCGAACTCAATGTTCTGAAGCGAGGCATTAAGGTGAAAACGACTCGCGCGAGTGGGCTAGTACAGCGGCTTACTAACTAAAACAAGAAGACCGAGCTTATGGCTCGGTCTTCTTTTATGTACGTTGTGCAAAGGCATCGGTAAACGACACGCTGCGTATTTTGTATTGCTGTTGATAAGTAAGGATAAAGTCTCGAATGGCGTCATTCACCGGAAAAACACAGTGAACATCTAGGCCTTCTAAAAACTGATTGTCAGCCATATCCCAGAAACTTTGAAGCGAATTACAAATGATTGTTCTCATAACAGTGCTCGTCTCGGCTTATTGAAAGTCAGATTAACAACTGTCCTTGGTGTGCAATGCGGGCTAACTAGTTATCGACTGCCCAGCATTTTAGGGTGAAGGCTACGTATCATCACCTAGATCCATTTGCATTGGTTAAAAACCAATCACTAGCGCGCAGAGTATAGCCAACAGTGTGTATATTGAAAAGGTAAAAATGGAACTAAAATCAATGTAATGCTTTGCATATCTAAATTAATAGTATTACTGCTTATGATACATGGATTTATTGTTGAGAGAGTCGGAGCATGGCGTTCCAAATCTCGGATTGAGGATTCAGAACGCATCTGTTAATTATGTTGAGTTTGTTTATAAGTCTAACGCTAAGATTTTGGACTTACGCTGAAAGTTGTACAACCCTTGTTTGGCTCCTGGCAAGTAATCGACTCCAACTTCGTAGAATCCTTGCTCTCTAAACCAATGCAGACTGTGGGTGGTAAGGACAAAAATCTGGTTGATGTTTTCTGATTTTGAACGATGCTTCATGTAGTTCAGCAGCAACAAACCTCGGTTGCCATCCCGATAGTCTGGGTGAATAGCAACACAGGCCATTTCAGCTTTTCGTTCTTCAGAATATGGGTATAAAGCCGCGCATCCGATGATTAAGCCATCTTTTTCAATGATGGTGAATTTACCAATCTCTTGCTCTAGCTGTTCTCTCGAACGCCTGACCAAAATGCCTTGTTCTTCTAATGGATGAATCAATTCCAAAATGCCGCCGATGTCATCAATACCAGCTTGACGAACTTGCTCTGCGCTTGCCATGACGACTTGAGTTCCGATACCGTCAAACGAGAACAACTCCTGAATCAAAGCTCCATCTACTTTGTAGCTGATGAGATGGCTACGTGGGACGCCAGCGCGACAAGCGGCGATGGAACCTTTGAGGAAACGCAAAGTGCCCGTGTTGTAATCGGAATCTGAAGCGTGGTTTTCTGAAAGCGTTTTGATGACGTGCTCTGCCTCGATAGGCAGCAACTCTGCGACGGCATTGCCATTGTCGTCAATCACGCCTTGTTCTGAGCAGAAACCAATCAGTTTGTCTGCGCCTAATTTGATCGCCAGTTGCGTCGCGACTTCTTCAGAAAGTAAGTTAAAACATTCGCCAGTCACGGAGCTCGCAATGGGGCCAAGTAGCACAATAGAGCCTTGGTCGAGCGTGCGATTAATCGCGTCGGTGTCAATGCGGCGAATGCGTCCACTGTGGCAGTAATCGACACCGTCATCTACGCCAAGTGGCTGTGCAATGACAAAGTTGCCACTGACTACATTCAGTTGTGTGCCAGCCATTGGGGTGTTGTTTAAGCTCATTGAAAGGCGTGCGGTAATGGCTAGTTGAAGCTGCCCAGCAGCTTGCATAACTACCGATAGTGCTGCTTCGTCGGTAATTCGGATGTTTTTGTGGTATGGCGTAGTAAGGTCTTGTTTTTCAAGTAATTGATTGATTTGCGGACGAGCGCCATAAACGACAACGACTTTGATGCCTAAACTGTGCATCAAAGCAATGTCATTGATTATATTGCCAAAATTATTATGGGCGACCGCTTCACCTCCCAGCATGATCACCATAGTCTTCCCACGGTGAGCGTTGACGTAAGGGGTTGATTGGCGGAATCCTTTTACGAGAGCGGTACTACGAATTTTCACTACTGCCATTCCTTGTGTTTATTTATGCTTAAATAATGTCTTTTTATTCAATTAATGGCAAGGCAATTTTTTGGAATAAAGCACAAACATCTGGAGTACGGTGCTTTGTCCAGTTTGGTTATGGAGGTTACAATACGCGCGTCTATTTCAAATAAGTGAACCTCATGTCTTCAGTTGTAAATAAGAATGCTGCGATCACTGCTCAAAACGAGTCTAATTCATCCACAAAATCGTCACTTCGCAAGTGGGCGGAACGTTCTCTCATGCTAATGGCAGTGCTGGGTACGGTCATTGTTTGTATGCTGTATGGCGATTTGATCACTCGGTACATTAACCCTCCCATCTCTAAATCAATAATTTATGGCCGCTGGGTTGAGCAAGATGTAGCGCCTTACTCGAGGGAAGAGTTTGTGCTTAGTGAAAGGGGCGTGACCGTTAATGGCTCGACCATTGCAACCGATTTTGAATTTGATGGCGATTCGTTCTCATACAAAGTCGGTTCGACCGTGCGCCATTTTGATTTTGTCGGAAAACAACATACAGAAATGAAGTTGGATGCGCGGGCGCACTATCTTCCGGTCTTTCGTCTTGAAGGGCACGCTGGCATCGCCATTCGTTAAATATTGTGTTTTCTATTTGAGCATTCGCCATTGCGCGAGTGCTCAACATTCCTATCTTCTTTATATCCACATCAGTTCAGACATTGTCTGGACAATTTCGTAAATATTCTCCTGTTATCATGTTGTTCGTCCCGAAATGGATGATTTAACAACAAGTAAACGGATTGGCTTAGTGTTGAAACATTTTGTCGTCGCTTTTCAATTGCGTCGTTTGCATTTGTTTGCCATCCTTTTGCTATTCTTTTTTACGGAAAAATCACGTGTTAAAAAAACTCCTTCCTATTATTTCTTTGAGTCTGCTATTTGGTTGTGCTCAACAAAATGATCGCGCTCAGCAATATCTCGATGGTGAGTTCCCTCAGATCCTAAATAAAGTGGATGTAGTTGAGTCCAACAAACCACGCGATTTTACTGAGTTTAATAAGCAAGCTGAGCAAGTGGTGATGAAGTCACCATCCATGGCGAAGATTTACCAACCGCTTTACCAAAGACTGAGTGAGTGGGCGCAGCAAAGCGGAGACACCAGCGCGTTGAGTGCGTTTGGCATTCAAGCTGCGCAATTGGGTGGTGGTGATAAAAAAGGTAATGTGTTGTTTACCGGATACTTTTCTCCCGTGATGGAGCTTCGTCATACACCAAACGACATTTTTAAGTACCCAGTTTACGGTAAGCCGAACTGCACATCAGATTGTCCGACTCGCGCGGAGATCTACAATGGGGCATTAGATGGCCAAGGTTTAGTGCTTGGTTATGCGCCAAATCGTATTGACCCGTTTATGATGGAAGTGCAGGGCAGTGGCTATGTGCATTTTGAAGATGATGATACGTTGGAATACTTTGCGTACGCAGGGAAAAACAACAAAGCTTACGTCAGCATTGGCCGCATTTTGATTGAACGTGGTGAAGTGCCGCGTGAAAAAATGTCCCTCAAAGCGATTAAAGAGTGGGTGATGGACAACGACGATGCGACAGTGCGCGAGCTGTTGGAGCAAAATCCTTCTTACGTTTTCTTTGCACCAAAAGCGGAAGCGCCTGTAACAGGCTCGGCTGGTATTCCGTTGTTGCCAATGGCCGCTGTCGCGGGCGATCGTTCTATCTTACCAATGGGCACGCCAATCTTGGCGGAAGTGCCGTTGTTGAATGCCGATGGTACTTGGAGCGGCGCTCACCAACTGCGCATGCTGATCGTGTTAGACACAGGTGGTGCGGTAAAACAAAACCATTTGGATCTGTATCATGGCATTGGTGCGAGAGCAGGGACAGAAGCTGGGCACTACAAGCATTTTGGTCGAGTGTGGAAACTTGGGTTGGAAAACTCACCAACTCAAGCGCCTTGGGCTTTACCGCCAGAAAAGCTACAATAGCCATCCAAGAAAGAGGAACCCCCTCTTATCTAGACATTTCATCAAAGAGTGCGTATAAATCGCACTCTTTGTTTTTCTATCGATCATCTGGACTTCAATATGCGTGAACTCGATACCCCTGCATCTGACAGCTACAACCAACGCTTTGGCGGCACACGCCGTCTTTACGGCAATAGTGAAGTGGACATTCTTCGCGCTGCACACGTTTGTGTGATTGGTATTGGTGGTGTAGGTTCATGGGCGGTGGAAGCGCTGGCTCGTACGGGGATCGGTGAGCTGACTCTGATTGATATGGATGATGTTTGTGTCACGAACATTAACCGCCAAATTCATGCGATGACGGGTACCGTTGGTCAAAGTAAAATTGAAGTGATGGCCGAGCGCGTCAAGTTGATCAACCCGGAGTGTAAAGTTAATCTGATTGATGATTTCATTACGCCAGACAATCAACATGAGTACTTAAGTAAAGAGTTTGATTACGTGTTGGATGCGATTGACAGCGTAAAAGCGAAGGCGTCTTTGCTGGCGTATTGCCGCAGCAACAAGATCAAAGTGATTACCACGGGTGGCGCTGGTGGTCAGGTCGATCCAACGCAGATCATGGTCGCTGATTTAACGAAAACGATTCAAGATCCTTTAGCGAAGAAAATCAAAGACACTTTGCGTCGTCATCATAACTTCCCTAAGAATCCGGCTCGTAAGTTTGGTATTGATTGCGTGTTTTCAACCGAGCAGCTGAAGTATCCTCAAGCAGACGGTTCAGTGTGCGGTGTGAAGTCGACAGCGGAAGGTCCAAAACGCATGGATTGTGCTAGCGGATTTGGTGCGGCAACTGTCGTAACCGCGACGTTTGGCTTTGTTGCGGTATCGCGAATTGTTGAGAAGCTGATTCAAAAACACAAGAAGTAGTTCAGCCAAAAAGCATCAAACAGAAGGGCATATTATGATCGATTTTCCTGCATCTCCATTTGGAACAGAAATCACCAGCGAAGATATTGTCGCAACGATGCAGCAATTTAAAGGCTGGGAAGATCGTTACCGTCAGGTCATTCAGTGGGGTAAAAAGCTGCCACAAATGCCAGAAGGGCTGAAATCAGAACAAGTTACAGTATCGGGTTGCGAAAGCTTGGTGTGGTTAGTGAGCCAAGCGCAAAATGGCGTGTGGCATTTTTGTGCAGATTCCGATGCGCGCATTGTGCGCGGATTAATTGCGTTGGTGATGGCGGCTTATGACGGTAAAACGGCCGATCAAATTCAAGCGTTTGATATTGATGATTATTTTGAGCAGCTGGGACTCATCGCGCATTTAAGCCCATCACGTGGTAATGGCCTGAAAGCTATTGTTGAGCAGATTAAGCACACTGCCGTGTAATGAGCCATTTCCCCAATTTTTAAAAAACGCCGAATAGCTTAGCTGTTTGGCGTTTTTTGTATCTGAGTTGAGACGTTTTTCGCGTGTGAATAAAAAACATGCAAATAGTCGACTATTTTGACTTTAATTGACCTTTCTATTGATCCAGATTCATTATATTGCCCACTTGGTTTTTATAGACTCAATTGTATTTAAAATTTGTCTATATTAGATAATAGACATATGCCCCATTCGCTTCTATTCCCCAATGTTGAAACACATTTGGAGGCGATTGGGTTACTTAGATACAAACGCTAGGAACCTCCCTGTATGCAATTCACCTTGGAACATGCGCAAGACGTGTTATCCGGAATGCCTGACCCCACTTTTATTTTGAGTGAAGATGGTATCTATATTGATGTTTTTGGAGGAACAGACAAAAAAGCCTATCACGATGGAAGCAATTTGATAGGTAAGACGCTGCACAGCGTACTTGAGAAAGAGCAAGCCGACTGGTTTATCGAACAGATCAATCGGTCACTCAATCAAGACAGTATTGTGACGATCGAGTACAAGATGTGCGCCGACAGCATTCAGGGAATAGATGCGAACAGTGGGCCAAAAGGCGACCTCTATTACGAAGGGAAAATCTGTCCGCTCACTATAAACTATCAAGGTCGTCGCGTTGTTCTCATTCTTACCCGCAACATTTCCAACCGCCACCGAGTCGAAACCCTTCTTCGCCACCAAAGCCAAATTGACGCTCTCACAAACATCTACAATCGACGTGTTTTTTTCGAAAAGCTCACAGAAGAAGTCATTAAATCCCAAACTCCTGACTACCAATCTGCTCTATTATTGTTTGATTTGGATTTTTTTAAAGTTATCAATGATAAACGTGGCCACGATGCGGGAGATTATGTCTTAGAGACATTAGCCGATTTGGTTTCTCACTTGTTGGTTAAAGACGAGATTTTTGCAAGAGTCGGAGGGGAGGAGTTTGCGATTATCCTGCCAGAAACCTCTTTATCGGCGGCGAAAGAAGTGGGAGAGGAAGTACGTTCCCATATTCAAAATTGCCAGTTTGAATTTGAAAAGATTGAAATTCCGGTCACGGTGAGCGTAGGCGTGGTCAAAATAGGCAGAAATGAAACCACCAAACGCTTGTATGCGCATGCAGATAAAGCGCTTTATGCTGCGAAAAAAAATGGCAGAAATTGCGTGGCGACTCTGGATAGGCAGATGGAGTAACCTTGTTGGTTACTCCAAGTCGAAAGGTTGGCGTTATAACATGTCGACGGCTTTCTCTACGGCGGCGATGAGCCTATCCACATCTTCTGCCGTGTTATAAATACCAAAAGAAACGCGTACCGTTCCTTTGACGTTTAGCGCATCCATCAATGGGTGAGCGCAATGGTGTCCTGCTCGTACCGCAATGCCTTGTTGATCGAGCAGCGTCGCCATGTCTTGGTGATGAACGCCGTCCATTACGAACGTCAGTACAGAGGCATTCGGTTGATAGCCTAGAATATGGATGCCATCCAACGCGTTTAGTGCTCGGTAGGCCTTATCCTGAAGCACATGGAGATGATCCTCGACTTCGTGATGGTCAAAGCCTTGGTACCACTCAATGGCTTTCGCTAAAGCAATCGCGCCCGCTACGTTTGGTGTTCCCGCTTCAAATTTGCCAGGAAGTGCTGAAAAGGTCGTTTTCTCGAAAGAAACGCGTTCAACCATTTTGCCGCCGCCGTGCCATGGTGGCATAGCTTCTAACAACTCTAGTTTGCCGTATAGAACACCAATACCTGCTGGCGCATACAGCTTGTGACCTGAGAAAACGTAAAAATCGATATCTGATGCCGATAAATCTAGCTGCTCATGCACGATGCCTTGTGCACCATCAACTACAACTACCGCACCAACGCTGTGCGCTAGCTCGGTGATCTTTTCGATAGGTTGGCGTGTGCCTGTTACGTTGGTTATTTGTGCGCACGCGACGATTTTGCATCGCTCAGAAATCAGCTGCTCAAACGCCTGCAAGGCAAACTGGCACTCGGGGGTCATTGGCACTTTCACTATTTTCGCGCCAGTTTGTTCGGCCACAATTTGCCACGGCACGATGTTGGCGTGGTGTTCCATCTCGCTAATCAAGATCTCATCGCCCGGTTGTAAGGTGCTGCGAGCGTAAGTTTGCGCAATTAAGTTAAGTGCTTCGGTTGCACCTCGCGTCCAAATGATTTCTTTAGAGCTGTTTGCACCAATAAACGTTGCTACGGCTTCGCGAGCGGCTTCAAACTGGCTAGTCGCGTTTGCTGTCAAACTGTGGCTACCACGATGCACGTTAGCATTTTGTGCACTATAGTAACGGCTAATCACATCGATCACGCACTGTGGCTTTTGTGTTGTTGCTGCGCTATCAAGGTAAACTAAAGGCGATTGGTTTACGTCTTGATTTAGGGCCGGGAACTGTTCGCGTACAGCGTTTACGTCAAACATTACTCTTCACCAAATTCGTGATAATGCAGTGTTGGGATAGTGACTAGCGGTTCTGCGACCATCCATCCATGCTCTTTACCGGAAAGTTTGATAATGATTTCCATTGCGAACTCAAGTGCGGTTCCTGGTCCCTGACTTGTCAGTAGGTTGTGATTCACATCCATGGTGACACGTTTAGCTCGCCATTTGTCTTCAGGAATATGAGATTGGAAGCTTGGATGACATGTCATCAACGCATCTGGATACAGGTTGTGGTGTTGCAAAACCAAAGCAGGAGCTGCACAAATTGCCGCCACCAGTTTACCCTCGTACATGTGCTGTTTGAGGATTTCAATCATGACGGTACTGTCGCGGAAAGTTTCTGCTCCGCCAACACCGCCAGATAATACAATGGCATCAAACTCGTCGTCAGCAATATCGACCAATTTGCAATCCGCGGTCAGTGTTACACCGCGAGAGGCTTTCATAGTCAGTGCACCATCAAATGCAGCACTTGCAACTGTAACGTCATAACCCGCGCGAACCATCAAGTCGATAACGGTGACGGCTTCCATTTCTTCGGTGCCCGGAGCGATTGGCACTAAGATTTTCTTACTCATTCTTCTGTCCAGCTTTGTTCTATTTGTTTGATGCGTTGGTAAAGTTCTAAATTCTCAGGCGTGTTGATGCGATGTTTCTCTGCCGCTTTTAGCAAGTACCCAGTGATAAAATCAATTTCGGTCGGGCGCTGATGAAACACATCTTGCCTCATTGAAGAATAGTTCTCAGACGTTGCCCGCACCACTTGCATAATGGTCTCGAAAAGTACGTCGAACTGCGTCGCAATGTCTTCCTTATTCATCACTTCGACAAGTTCTTTCGTGATGATTTTCAAGGTGTCTTGAAAATCACCGTGTGCAAGATCGCCATTTTTACATTGATGCAATGCTGTAAGCGGGTTGATTGCACAGTTTATGGCGAGTTTGGTCCACAATGCGGCATTGATGTTTGGGTTCCAAACAACTTCTGGTAAAGCGTGCTGCATAACATCTTGCAAAAACTGGCATTGAGCGCCAGATGCATTAAAGCCGCCAACTTGAGTGATGCCTTGCCCCGTGTGCATTACGAGTTCTTTATTCGGCTTATAAGCACCATGGGTTGTGGTTGCGATAACGACGGGATTTGCGGATAGCATCTCTTCTACCTGCTCGGCCGTACCCATACCATTGTGCATAAGCATAACAATGGCATCGCGATGAATGTGCTCAATAAGAGGTTTGAGTGCAGTGATCACTTGCCACGCTTTCACCGTGACCAAAATCAAATCCGCTTGTTGTAAAGAGGGAATATGTTGGTTAGGAAACTCCATTGCAGGTGAGTCATCAAGCGTAAGGGAGTGTTGCGGCTCAGACGTTCTGCCCCACACTGATACTTGGTGTCCTGCCAATTGAAATTTTGTTGCCCACAGTGAGCCAATGGCCCCCGGACCTAAAATGAGAATATTCACCAAACGCTCTCGGTAAAAAGGTTTGCTGCAAGGATAATGAGGGGAGAGAGGAAAGCAAATAAAAATGGCGCCAATTGGCGCCATTTTTGAGGAAACTTATCGGTTCAATTAGAACTTGTAAGTTACTGCTACGTAGTGACCTGCACCAGAAGATTCTGGTTTGTGACCCCATGGTAGAGCTTCGCCGTCTTTGAAACCGTACACGTCTTTGTAAAGTTTTAGACCGTAACCAACTGCAAAGCGGTCAGAGTGCCAGTAGATACCGTTGAACATTGCACCGCCGTTAGACGCTGTAGTGTTGAACTTGTTACCTTTGTCGTCATCCATACCGAATTGGTAATCGATGTAACCTTGGTAAGAAATGAATGAACCGTTCTCGAAGAAGAAGAATGGTTTGAACCAGTTAGTAGAAACTTGGAAACCGTTCCAATCTTTCTTGTTGCCATCGTAAGTACCGTATAGGTTTAGGCCGATTTTGCCTAACCAAGGTACCATCACGTCAGAACCTAGACCGATTTTTTGAGAGTTAACGTCAGAGTTACCGCCCCACTCCATTAGAGTAGAAACGTATAGCTCTTGAACAGGACCGAAAGATAGGTCTTTACCAGTTAGCGCGTCTAGAGACATACGTGGTGCGAATTTCATGAAGATTTTCTCGCCGCCAGCTTTGTCGCTGCCTGGGTCAGAAGCTAGGTTGAATACGTCAACGTAACCGTAAAGATCGAAAATACCAGAGCGACCGCCGAATTCCATCTCTAGGTAATCATGAGAAGATTCAGCATAACCTTTCTCGTTGAATGCACCCATTAGGTTAAATTGCATCCACTTGTAATCGTTTTTGTGGATATCGCCGTCAGAGTAATCTGCAGCCAATACTGGAGCTGATGTAGCCGCTAGAAGGCTAAGAGCTAGAAGTGATTTACGCATAAGGGGACTCTCTATGTTTGTAATGATTCAGAACACGCAATCTGTGCTGCGCTTTCCAATTGGCGGGAATAATAGCGATAAAAATCGCAAATGAAAGTGATAAAGGGTGCAAAAATGAACGTTTTTAGTGAGGTGTGTCACGAACTTATCTTTATTTACGGAACTTTTTGTTTGTTGCATTAGCTTGCAATAAATATGTGATTTAGATCGTTTGCGTAAGCGATTTTATGACTTTTTAAGCCAGTCGATTAACCAACACAAATCGTTAGTGATCCGAGTGATAAGGCGTTCGTATGAATCGGAGAACCAAAGAGGACGTTTGAATGAAAGAAGTCATGTTATTCCCGCTCACCTCGGTTGTACTACCCGAAGGCAAGATGAATCTGCGTATTTTTGAACCTAGATATAAGCGTATGGTGAAAGAGTGTAGTCTGCAAAATGTGGGGTTTGGTGTTTGCCTTGTGGGCAGTGATGGTGATCCAAAAGCGGTGGGAAATGTTTCTTCGATCGGCACTTTGGTCAAGATGGTTGATTTCGAAACGCTTAGTGATGGGCTTCTTGGTATCACCGTCGTTGGCGAAAAACGTTTTACAGTGAAACGTGTACGCGCTGACGCTGATGGATTACGACACGCCGAAGTCGATTGGTTAGACAATTGGCAACATCCAGACAACTCACCAGATTTTTTCTATTTAAGCCAGCAGTTATCCCATATTTATGAAGAGTTTCCGCAACTTGGAAACCTTTACCAGCATCGTTTTTACGATGACTCAGCTTGGGTTACCCAGCGCTGGCTTGAATTACTTCCTTTAGACTGCAATCTGTTCGAACAGCTCGTTGGCGCAGAGGACTGTATTCCTGCGTTGCAATTTCTGACAGAAGCCATAGAAGCCCCTTCAAACAAAGAGGCAAGGAAATGAAAGGATTGAGCTGAGTCTGAGCAGAGCCGCTGCAATATTGGCAATGGCTTTAGGTTTAGCCGCTTGTGGTTCATCAGACACTGACACAATCGAACATTCTAGCAGGAGACTATCAAGTTAGATTAATCGTGGGCGACTCCGTTGTTTTTGATTCGGGTGCAGTCGTGCTTTCTGCTAACTCCAATTTGACCATTGCTGCTATTAATACTGGTGATTCAAGTAGCTCTTTACCAGTTAAGCACCTCGTTCTTGATGGTTCCTCCTCTTCTATAATTGAAATCACAGGAAACCAAGCTAAATTCGAGTCGGGCATCTTGTCGATGGCACTACGAGTCATCCGATAATTGATGTTGATGGACTAAGGGTTGATGGCGGGAAAGATGACAGCGTATATGCTGTCGGAGTTGTAAGCCCTTTTATTGCGATAGAGTCTTTAATGGTGAAGACATGAGAAGAGCGGTTGCAACCAGTGCGACGTTAAACGTGACTCATGCGGCAGCTAACCCAGTAGCAGAGATGGTTGATATCTACCTCACAACGTCAGTAGGGATAGAGGGCAGTGATCCAACCATCACAAACTTTGCGTATAAAGAAAGTGCGAAAGGATTGTATGTTGCAGCAGGCACTTACTACGTAACTGTCACCGTCGCAGGCAACCCTGACGCGGTCGCGATCGATTCGCTACCAGTAGACTTAATGAATGGTGTTGTCTACCAAGTGGTTGCTATTGATGACGGAAACAATGGTGGCTTCAATCTTCTCGTTGATGACATCACCGATTAGGAAGAAGGGAGGTGAGAGCCTCCCTATAGTAAAGGCTGATTATGATGAGTGATAGCCCACAAAAATTGGGGCGAAATGAATGGAACGCTTACATGGATAAAGTAAAAGCCAAAGATAGAGAGGCTTTTGCGTTCGTATTCCGTTTTTATGCACCCAAGCTAAAACAGTTTGCCTACAAGCACGTTGGTAATGAGCAAGTTGCTATGGAAATGGTTCAAGAAACCATGGCAACGGTCTGGCAAAAAGCTCATCTTTACGATGGAAAGAAGAGTGCGTTATCGACGTGGATATACACGATTATCCGCAACTTGTGTTTTGACTTACTCAGAAAACAAAAGGGTAAAGAGCTTCACATCCATTCTGATGACATTTGGCCATCGGAATATTATCCGCCAGATTTGGTTGATCATTATTCTCCAGAACAAGACATGTTGAAGGAACAGGTGGTGAAGTTTCTTGATATTTTGCCTAAAAATCAGAGAGACGTATTGCAAGCGGTTTATCTCGAAGAACTGCCACATCAGCAAGTAGCGGAACTTTTTGACATACCACTAGGCACGGTGAAGTCTCGGTTAAGACTCGCAGTAGAAAAGTTAAGGCACTCAATGCATACGGAGCAACTATGAACAAACATCCAGATAACAACTTGTTAGAAGCATACGCTTCGGGCAGCATTGATGCGGTTTCTGGTCTTGTGGTCGCCACACATTTAGAGACGTGCTCAAAGTGCCGAGCGTATGTAAACCAAGTAGAAGCAAGTCAAGCAAATACAGTGAGCGAAAGTCCATCAGAGTATTCACCTGAGTTTGATGACATGTTGAACGACATTATTAACGCAGAACCTGTGAACGACAATGTGGTGATTCAAGATACAGCTTTCGTCAATGTTGCAGGTAAAAGCTTCGAGCTTCCAAAAACGTTAGTGCGCTTTTCTGATTTGGTGGGATCGTGGCGAAGCTACGGTGGGAAGGTTTTTAGTGCACAAATTGATTTGGGTGAAGATGCTCGAGTGAGTCTGATGTACATCGGCGAAAATGTACAAATCCCACAACACACGCACAGAGGGTTGGAATCCACACTGGTTCTGCATGGTGGATTTAGCGATGAAGACGGGCAGTATGAAGAAGGCGACTTGATGATACGAGATGCCTCAGTCAAACACAGCCCCTTTACTCAGGAAGGTGAAGACTGTTTGTGTTTAACGGTACTCACTGAGCCAATGATTTTCACGCAAGGTGTTGCACGAATCTTCAATTTGTTCGGCAAAGGGCTTTACCCGTAAGCTTCGAATGCCGCGTTTTGTATAGAAAAAAACCACCGTATTGTGCGGTGGTTTATTATTCTTACTTTTGAGCAAATTTGCGGTCGTTAGTGCTTATGCCGCGCTTTTTCCAAAAGATCCGTAAAGTAATGACGCAGTGAATACAACATGATCAAGCTTGGGACCACCATTACGGCTGTGAGAATAAAAAACGTGCTCCAGTCATTTAGGTAGTCAACCAATTCACCGCTGAATGACGCTAGCGTGGTTCGTCCAAAGTTTCCTAGCGACGCAAGCAATGCATATTGAGTGGCAGAGAACGCTTGCCCGGTTAAGAGAGTCAGAAACGAGACAAAGGCCACGGTAGAAAATGCCGTCGTAAAGTTATCAACGATGATGGTCGCTAAATACAGATGCTCGCTAGGGCCAACAGACGCTATCCAAGCAAACATCAAGTTACTCGCTGACATAGCAATGCCGCCAATCATCAAACCGCGCACGATACCAAACTTCACATTGAACATACTGCCAACGAGAGTAAAGAAGATGGTGGCTCCCCATCCGATCAACTTCGAGTAGTAGCCAATTTGTTCGTTGCTAAAGCCAATGTCTTTGTAGAAAGCAATCGACATGCGGCCCAGGAATGCTTCGCCAATCTTAAATAAGAAGACAAACAGCAACAGGGTTATCGCGACGCGAACACCATTGCGGTTGAAGAAATCGAGGAAAGGCTCAACAACGGTGACCGTAAACCACGCCACAAGTTTTGAACCGACGACTTCTTTGTGTCTTTGTTCCGCTTCGGATTGGAGCTTTTCACGTTGTGTGACTGGTTCGCCCACTAACAAAGTGAACACCATGAGTACCACAACAACGGCTGCCATACCGTAATACACACCGTTCCAGCCGATAGTATCGGCATTAACAAACGCCAAGTATCCCGGCAATGAGTAGCCTGTCCACCATCCGATGACTGCCATAGCCGAAGCTTGTGGCAACTTAGATTCTTCCGATTTTGGAAAAGTATCAATTCGGAAAGCGTCGATGGCGATGTCTTGTGTTGCCGATGCCGTTGCAATACACAAGGCGAGCAGAGAGGCGAAAATGAGATTTTCCGCAGGATTGACCCCTGCAATGAATAGTGTGGCAACCAGCACAATGCTTTGACAGAAAAAGATCCAACTGCGTCTTTGTCCAAGCAGAGGATACAACAGCGGTAACTTCACTCGGTCGACCAAGGGAGCCCACAGAAAGTTGATCGCATAGACCGCAAAGACACTACCAAAATAGCCGATTGCGGAAAGGGTCAAGCCAGCGTCTTTTAGCCAACCAGACATGTTTGAGCCGATAAGTACCCATGGAAAGCCGCTAGAACAGCCCAACATGAAAACCCACATGAGTCGCTTATCAAGGTAACTTTTTACCGTTTCCAACCAAGTGATGGAAGGTAATGAAGACATAAATCAATCCAATAAAATGAAGCCATGGAACGAGAAAGCCCTTCGAATATTCAAAGGGCTTATGGATTTGGCTATTTGAGTAGCGTTGCTTTAGTAATGACGATTTGCGTCTCAGGTACATCACGCATTCGACCTACTGTAGTGGTCGGCTGCTGTGCCATTTTTTCGATAACGTCGAATCCTTCAGTCACCTCACCAAATACCGCATAACCCGGTGGACGAGCACCATAGTTTAGGAAGTCATTGTCGACGAGGTTGACGAAGAATTGGCGAGTTGCAGAGTCTGGTGCATTAGTGCGTGCCATTGCGATGGTTGCGCGGTCATTGTTCAGACCATTATTTCCTTCGTTTTTGATTGGCGCGTATGTTTTTACCATCTGCATGTCTTGGTTAAAGCCGCCACCTTGTGCCATGAATCCTGGGATAATACGATGGAAAATCGTACCTTCGTAGCTGCCGTCTTCTACATATTTCAGAAAGTTAGCCACTGTGATTGGCGCTTTTTCTTCATTCAGCTCGACGGTAAATGAACCTAACGTTGTTTCAAACGCCACTTTTGGCCCTGCCCAAACACTGCAGCTAAGTAATGCTAAAGAAAGAATCGCTTTGCGTAACATTAGAAACGCTCCTGCATGTACTGACGAAGCTCTGGGTCGTTGGCAATTTCTTTAAGCGTTAACGTCACTACATCATTCAGTGTTTCTTCAATATCAGAATCTGAAGCACTTAAAGTGCCAGAGCGTTTTGCAGTACCTGTATAGGTTTTCACCAATTTGCCTTGTGGTGTTTCTGCTGTGATCTCTAGTATCACTTTGGCATCCATTTGGTTTTCCATCACGGAATGTTTGACGTTCACTAGCGCTTCTTGAACATTCAGTTCAATTGCGTTGTTGCTGTTTAAATCAGAGTGGAAACCTTGAGATGAGAACTGTTTCTCTAAAGCTTCTTCTAATGCAATGCGTAAGTTTTGTTTCGCATGAAGCGGTAGAATGTTTGAACGACCATTATCAACCAAAGCTACGTACTGCGCTGCGCGCACGTCTTTGCTGGTCAAGCTGTATGTTTTGCCTTGTACAATAGGATTGGTGCTCAAGGTGCTTTCAGGCATTAGGTTCAGTTGCGGTTGTTGTGGTGCTGAACATGCAGCAAGCAATGCAACCGAAGCCGCGAGTAACAGTTTTTTCATTTTATTGTTCCTTGTAAACATTTTGCTCGGAGAGCTCTATTGTTTTGCGCTTAATTTAGCAGGATTTTTTGTTGCCTGTAAAATCACGAACTTATTGTTAGAAGCGATGAGTTTCACATTCTTATCGCCAAACAGACGTTTCAACTTGGCATCGTAGCCGAGGTGACGGTTTCCTATGACGAGTAACTTGCCATTTTGGTTCAAAATTTGTTTTGCATCACAGAACATTTGCCATGCTATATGATCGGTAATGGCTTGTTGCTGATGGAACGGTGGGTTACACATGATTAAATCGCAACTGTCAGGTTTGAATCCATCCAAACAGTTATTGGCCACGCACTGAATGTCGCGACCTTCGCCTAAGTTATCCAATAAGTTCTGCTTGGCAGATTCAAGCGCCATGAAGCTTTCATCAACGCAAGTCAGTCTTACATTTGGATTGAGTTGACCTGCTTTTACCGATAAGACGCCGTTACCGCATCCCAAATCGATAATGTGGTTGATTGAGGCGTCTTGAGGAATATGTTGCAGCATAAAGCGCGCACCTAAATCTAAGCTTTCTCCTGAATAGACATTTGGCAGGTTTTTAAGCTGAATGTGTTCACCTTCGACACCCCAAGCCGTGATTGGATCTACTTCAATTCTTGGTTCTGCATTGGCCTGAGAAAAGACCAGTCGATGCTTTTTCCACGCCAGTGACGTTTTAGTCTCTCCAAGGTGTTTTTCGAACAATTTTAATGTAGACGTATGGATTTCTTTGGCTTTGTTTACAGCAATAACAGGGCAAGCGGTTGGAAGCATCTTGCGAAGTTGGCTCAAAATCCAAACAAGATGACGATTACTTTTAGGTAGCTGGACTAACACAAGATCTGTATTCGCAGGAATACTGTCCATTGTGGTCAGAAATGCCACTTTATTACATTGATTGTCTTCAAGATTTTTTTGAGCACCTTTGTGAGAGACGAAAGAATCGCTCATAAAAGTGACATGATGTTTTTCAGAAAACCAGCAAGCGAGGGCACCAAAGTTGTCATTGATAACAACGATGTTTTGATGGTCGGGTAATGCCATTTCTTCGACGTGATTGATCAGGTACTCATCACCCGCATCCCAAGCTTGAAGCGTTTCGTTAGAACGCTTAGGAAAACGATGAAGCGTGAGGCTTCTACCGTGAAGATTCAATTCGGTTTTCATAAGTAAACGTAGGTTGATTCAATAAACTAGTGATTATTGTCGCAAATGATGGCTTACGTAGATACAAAAAGCTGTCAAATTTTCTATTTAACTCGCCGAAATAGCGTAAAGTGGCAAGCTTGTGGCTCGTGCTTTAAACGCATCAGTGCTGAATGGGTTGAACCTTTGCCAGTATTAACGTGAAACAAAGTCGCAAAATGGAAAGAGTATCAAGTCTCCACCTCTTTAGGAGTTGGGTATATACTTATGGCATTTGCATCATTGAGGAAAGAATATGATCCAAGAAATCATAGAGAAAAAGTTACATAGTGAGCTGCAACCAAGCTACTTAAAAGTCATCAACGAAAGTTACATGCACAATGTGCCGCCTGGCTCGGAAAGTCACTTTAAAGTCATTGTTGTGAGTGACTTATTTGCCGGTCAGAGATTGATTGGCCGTCACCGTCAAGTTCATCAAATTCTTGCCGATGAGCTAGACAATCATATTCACGCGCTTGCGATCCATACTTACACAGAGGAAGAGTGGAAACGTGAGCAAAATGGTGCACCAGACAGTCCAATGTGTATGGGAGGAGGGCGTTAACCCCTTTCAACCCAGACGTTTTTAGAAAGATGGCTTAGGCCATCTTTTTTTGTTTTACATTTTGTGTGGGACAAAAATGTGGCACAAATGTTGGTTAAAAAATGTGTTAACAGCGTTTCAACAAATGAATATAAATTAAAGCATATTTCAGGCTGTGAATATTTCATTTCCATAAGATATGTGTGGAATATGTCATTTGTGCGTTCGGTCAAAGTTATGACTAATATTTGACCTTTTAGACCTGATTCTATCGAAATTACCCCTCTATTCTGATGATTGGTCATGGCATCAAGTTCCTAAAAAATGCTAGACTACCGCACCTGATAAATCTCTCATATTTCATGTGACGAGATTTTTAATAGGATGTTGCGATTTTGGTGTTTTAAACAACATCAAAACCGGACACTGATGTCGTGTCTAAAAGTTACGCAATCAAAAGAATCTTTTTCCCGATAAAAGTAGTGCAAGTGCGTATGATTACAATAAAGAAGGGCTTGGATCTTCCTATCGCAGGAACTCCATCCCAGGTGATTAATGATGGTAAGACCATCAAAAAAGTCGCCTTGCTTGGCGAAGAGTACGTTGGCATGCGTCCTACCATGCATGTCCGCGTTGGTGATGAAGTGAAAAAAGCGCAAATTCTTTTTGAAGACAAGAAGAACCCTGGCGTGAAATTTACTGCACCAGCAGCCGGTAAAGTGATCGAAGTTAACCGTGGCGCTAAACGTGTCCTTCAATCTGTAGTGATTGAAGTGGCAGGTGAAGAGCAGGTGACATTCGATAAGTTCGAAGCCGCTCAACTATCTGGTCTAGATCGCGAAGTGATCAAGACTCAACTGGTTGAATCTGGCCTTTGGACCGCTTTACGTACTCGTCCGTTTAGCAAGGTTCCAGCAATCGAGTCTGCTACTAAGGCTATTTTCGTAACTGCAATGGATACTAATCCTCTTGCAGCTAAGCCTGAGTTGATCATTAACGAACAACAAGAAGCATTCATTGCCGGTCTAGACATTCTTTCAGCCCTGACAGAAGGCAAGGTTTACGTATGTAAATCTGGCACTAGCTTGCCACGCTCTTCTCAGTCTAACGTAGAAGAACACGTCTTCGATGGCCCTCACCCAGCAGGTCTTGCTGGCACCCACATGCATTTCCTATACCCAGTAAATGCAGAAAACGTGGCTTGGAGCATCAACTACCAAGACGTTATCGCGTTCGGTAAGCTGTTCCTAACAGGTGAGCTATACACAGACCGTGTTATCTCTCTAGCGGGTCCAGTGGTGAATAACCCACGTCTGGTTCGTACCGTAATGGGTGCTAGCCTTGACGACCTAACAGATAGCGAACTGATGCCTGGCGAAGTTCGTGTGATCTCTGGCTCAGTACTAACTGGTACTCACGCTACAGGTCCACACGCGTACCTTGGCCGTTACCATCAGCAGGTTTCTGTATTACGCGAAGGCCGTGAAAAAGAACTGCTCGGCTGGGCTATGCCTGGTAAGAACAAGTTCTCAGTAACTCGCTCATTCCTTGGTCACCTATTCAAAGGTCAGTTGTTCAACATGACAACATCGACTAATGGTAGTGACCGTTCAATGGTTCCAATCGGCAGCTACGAACGCGTAATGCCATTAGATATGGAACCTACTTTGCTACTTCGCGATCTATGCGCGGGCGATAGTGACAGTGCTCAAGCACTGGGCGCTCTAGAGCTAGACGAAGAAGATTTGGCATTGTGTACCTTTGTTTGTCCTGGTAAGTACGAGTACGGTCAACTACTTCGTGAATGCCTAGATAAGATCGAGAAGGAAGGGTAATTTCCATGGCTCTTAAAAAGTTTCTTGAAGACATCGAGCATCACTTTGAGCCTGGTGGTAAACATGAAAAATGGTTTGCCCTGTACGAAGCTGTCGCTACAGTTTTCTACACGCCAGGTCTAGTAACAAAGAAAAGCTCACATGTTCGTGATAGCGTTGACCTAAAACGTATCATGATCATGGTTTGGTTTGCGGTATTCCCAGCAATGTTTTGGGGTATGTACAACGCAGGTGGCCAAGCTATTGCAGCTCTAAACCACATGTATGCTGGTGATCAACTAGCGACAGTTATCGCAGGTAACTGGCACTACTGGCTGACTGAGATGCTAGGCGGATCGATTTCTGCTGATGCAGGCGTCGGCAGTAAGATGCTACTAGGTGCGACGTACTTCCTACCAATCTACGCAACAGTATTCCTTGTTGGTGGTTTCTGGGAAGTGCTTTTCTGTATGGTGCGTAAGCACGAAGTTAACGAAGGTTTCTTTGTAACTTCTATTCTTTTCGCACTTATCGTTCCACCAACGCTACCTCTATGGCAAGCGGCACTAGGTATTACATTTGGTGTTGTTGTTGCTAAAGAGATCTTCGGTGGTACAGGTCGCAACTTCCTTAACCCTGCACTTGCAGGTCGTGCTTTCCTATTCTTTGCTTACCCAGCGCAAATCTCGGGTGACGTAGTTTGGACTGCAGCTGACGGCTTCTCTGGTGCAACTGCTCTTAGCCAATGGGCTCACGGCGGTAGCGGCGCGTTGATCAACAACATCACTGGCGCTCCTATCACTTGGATGGATGCTTTCATCGGCAACATTCCTGGTTCAATTGGTGAAGTATCGACTCTTGCTCTAATGATCGGTGCAGCGATGATCGTTTACATGCGAATCGCTTCATGGCGCATCATTGCGGGTGTAATGATCGGTATGATTGCAGTATCGACACTGTTTAACGTGGTCGGTTCTGACACCAACCCAATGTTCAACATGCCATGGCACTGGCACCTAGTTTTAGGTGGTTTTGCATTCGGTATGTTCTTCATGGCTACAGACCCAGTATCAGCTTCATTTACTAACAAAGGTAAATGGTGGTACGGCATCCTAATCGGTGCAATGTGTGTGATGATCCGTGTAGTTAACCCGGCGTACCCAGAAGGTATGATGCTGGCGATTCTATTCGCGAACCTATTCGCACCTCTGTTCGACCATGTAGTAATTGAGAAGAACATCAAGCGGAGACTAGCACGCTATGGCAAGTAATAACGACAGCATTAAAAAGACGCTGGGTGTTGTTATCGGGTTGAGCCTTGTTTGTTCAATCATCGTATCAACAGCAGCAGTAGGTCTGCGTGATAAGCAAAAAGCTAACGCTGTCCTAGATAAACAATCAAAGATTGTTGAAGTTGCTGGCATTGAAGCAAATGGTAAGAAAGTACCTGAGCTATATGCTGAATACATCGAGCCTCGCTTGGTTGATTTCGCAACAGGCGAATTCGTGGAAGAAGCGGCTGATGGTTCTAAAGCAGCTAACTACGATCAACGTAAAGCAGCGAAAGACAACGCGACGTCTATTAAGCTTACAGCTGAGCAAGACAAAGCTAAGATCATTCGTCGTGCTAACACGGGTATCGTATACCTAGTGAAAAACGGTGATGACGTTTCTAAAGTTATCATCCCAGTTCACGGTAACGGTCTATGGTCGATGATGTACGCATTCGTTGCAGTTGAAACTGACGGTAACACTGTGTCTGGTATCACTTACTACGAGCAAGGTGAAACTCCTGGACTTGGTGGTGAAGTTGAGAACCCATCATGGCGTGCTCAATGGGTTGGTAAGAAACTGTTCGACGAAAACCACAAACCAGCAATCAAGGTTGTTAAAGGTGGTGCGCCAGCAGGTTCTGAACACGGCGTTGATGGCCTATCTGGTGCGACACTAACTGGTAACGGTGTTCAAGGTACATTCGACTTCTGGTTAGGTGACATGGGCTTTGGTCCTTTCCTAGCAAAAGTTCGTGACGGAGGTCTGAACTAATGTCTAGCGCACAAAACATTAAAAAGAGCATTATGGCGCCGGTGTTGGATAACAACCCGATCGCGCTACAAGTTCTTGGTGTATGTTCTGCTCTTGCAGTAACAACTAAACTAGAAACGGCGTTTGTAATGACACTAGCGGTAACATTCGTAACTGCTCTGTCTAACTTCTCTGTTTCTCTGATCCGTAACCACATTCCTAACAGTGTGCGTATCATCGTTCAAATGGCGATCATCGCATCTCTAGTAATCGTGGTAGACCAGGTGCTAAAAGCTTACCTATACGATATCTCTAAACAGCTATCAGTATTCGTTGGCCTGATCATCACAAACTGTATCGTAATGGGTCGTGCTGAAGCATTCGCAATGAAGTCTGCGCCAGTACCTTCTCTAATCGACGGTATTGGTAACGGTCTAGGTTACGGTTTCGTTCTTATCACTGTTGGTTTCTTCCGAGAGCTATTCGGCTCAGGCAAACTATTTGGTATGGAAGTACTACCTCTAGTGAGCAACGGTGGTTGGTACCAGCCTAACGGTCTAATGCTACTAGCACCATCTGCATTCTTCCTAATCGGCTTCCTGATCTGGGTAATCCGTGTGTTTAAACCAGAACAAGTAGAAGCGAAGGAGTAAGGGCGTCATGGAACATTACATCAGTCTGTTAGTTAAATCGATTTTCATCGAGAACATGGCACTGTCTTTCTTCCTAGGTATGTGTACTTTCCTTGCCGTATCTAAGAAAGTTAAGACCTCTTTCGGTCTAGGTGTTGCAGTTGTGGTAGTTTTGACTATCGCTGTTCCTGTGAACAACCTAGTTTACAACCTAGTTCTGAAAGAAAATGCGTTAGTTGAGGGCGTGGACCTTAGCTTCCTAAACTTCATCACCTTTATCGGTGTAATTGCAGCACTTGTACAGATCCTAGAGATGGTTCTTGACCGTTTCTTCCCACCTTTGTACAACGCGCTAGGCATCTTCCTACCGTTGATCACAGTAAACTGTGCGATCTTCGGTGGTGTATCTTTCATGGTACAACGTGACTACAACTTTGCTGAATCTGTTGTTTACGGTTTCGGTTCTGGTGTGGGTTGGATGCTAGCAATTGTTGCTCTTGCAGGTATCCGTGAGAAGATGAAGTACTCTGACGTACCTCCAGGTCTACGTGGTCTTGGCATCACATTCATCACTGTAGGTCTTATGGCGTTAGGCTTTATGTCTTTCTCTGGTGTTCAACTGTAAGTCGGGTAAACCGCAACAATTAAGGAATAGTCAATGGACATTATTCTTGGTGTAGTGATGTTTACTCTGATCGTACTTGCGCTAGTACTAGTGATTCTTTTCGCTAAGTCTAAGCTTGTACCAACAGGTGACATTACAATTTCTGTGAACGGTGACGCTGATAAAGCGATCGTTACACAACCAGGCGGTAAGCTACTGAGTGCTCTAGCTGGTGCTGGCGTATTCGTATCTTCTGCTTGTGGTGGCGGTGGCTCTTGTGGTCAGTGTCGCGTAAAAGTTAAATCTGGCGGTGGCGACATCCTACCAACTGAGCTTGATCACATCACGAAAGGTGAAGCTCGTGAAGGTGAGCGTCTAGCGTGTCAGGTGGCAGTGAAGACTGACATGGACATCGAACTACCAGAAGAAATCTTCGGCGTTAAGAAGTGGGAATGTACGGTTATCTCTAACGATAACAAAGCGACATTCATCAAAGAGCTTAAGCTACAAATTCCAGATGGCGAATCAGTACCTTTCCGTGCTGGTGGTTACATCCAGATTGAAGCGCCAGCTCACCACGTTAAATACGCGGACTACGATATTCCTCAGGAATACCGTGAGGACTGGGAGAAGTTCAATCTTTTCCGTTACGAGTCTAAAGTTAATGAAGAAACAATTCGTGCATACTCAATGGCTAACTACCCTGAAGAGCACGGTATCATCATGCTTAACGTTCGTATCGCAACTCCGCCGCCGAACAACCCAGACGTACCACCGGGCATCATGTCTTCGTACATCTGGTCTTTGAAAGAAGGCGACAAGTGTACTATCTCTGGCCCATTTGGTGAGTTCTTCGCGAAAGACACTGACGCAGAAATGGTATTCATTGGTGGTGGTGCAGGTATGGCTCCAATGCGTTCTCATATCTTCGACCAGCTAAAACGTCTGCACTCTAAGCGCAAGATGTCATTCTGGTACGGTGCACGTTCTAAACGTGAAATGTTCTACGTTGAAGACTTCGATGGCCTAGCGGCTGAGAACGACAACTTCGTATGGCACTGTGCACTGTCAGATCCACTTCCAGAAGATAACTGGGATGGTTACACAGGCTTCATTCACAACGTTCTTTACGAGAACTACTTACGTGATCACGAAGCTCCAGAAGACTGTGAGTACTACATGTGTGGTCCACCTATGATGAACGCGGCTGTTATCGGCATGCTGAAAGACCTAGGTGTAGAGGATGAGAACATCCTACTAGATGACTTCGGTGGTTAATCCCTCCAAGTGATTGTATTTATGGCTAGCTCTCTAGGGGCTAGCCATTATTTTTTCTGAAATACAAAACCATATTCAACAGTTGCTATAGGAAATTGGATTGACGGACATGGTCCTATTTCCCATATCAATTCAACAACAATGGGAGTAAACAAGTGAAAAAGTGGCTTGTTGCATTCGCTTCTCTATTGATTTTGGCTGGTTGTGAACAGCCTGCTGATCAAATTCATCTAAGCGGTCCTACAATGGGGACTTCTTACAACATTAAATACATTGAGCAAGACGGCATTCCGACGCCGAAGGCTCTGCAAACGGAAATCGATCGACTGCTTGAAGAAGTCAACGATCAAATGTCGACTTACCGTGAAGACTCAGAGCTGAGTCGTTTTAACCAGCATCAAACAAGTGAGCCTTTCGAAGTGTCAGCGCAAACGGCAACCGTAGTAAAAGAAGCGGTTCGTCTCAATGGCCTAACTTTAGGTGCGCTTGATGTAACGGTTGGTCCTCTGGTTAACCTTTGGGGCTTTGGCCCAGAAGCTCGCCCTGACGTAGTGCCTTCTGATGAAGAGTTAGCGGCTCGTAAGGCAAACACTGGGATTCACCACCTGACCGTTGATGGCAATAAACTGTCAAAGGACATTCCTAATTTGTATGTTGATCTGTCAACGATTGCAAAAGGTTGGGGGGTTGATGTGGTTGCTGATTACCTACAATCGGTAGGGATCAAAAACTACATGGTCGAAGTTGGTGGCGAAATGCGTTTGAAAGGTATCAACCGAGAAGGTGTGCCATGGCGAATCGCGATTGAGAAACCAACGGTTGATGAGCGATCTATTCAAGAGATCATCGAACCAGGTGACATGGCAATTGCAACAAGTGGTGACTACCGTAATTACTTTGAGAGTAATGGTGTGCGATACTCTCACATTATCAATCCGCAAACAGGCAAACCAATCCATCATAAAGTTGTGTCTGTGACAGTATTGGATAAATCGTCGATGACTGCTGACGGTCTAGCAACGGGTCTTATGGTGCTAGGCGAAGAAAAAGGCATGGAAATCGCGAACGAAAATAACATTCCTGTTTTCATGATTGTGAAAACGGAAGATGGTTTTAAAGAGCTGGCTTCGGAAGCATACAAGCCATTCATGAACAAATAACATCAGAAGTGAGCATGTTCTTATGAGTACATTTCTAATTACATTTGCAGTGTTTGTTGCGGTGATCGCAGCGATGGCCGTTGGCTACATCTTCCAGAAGAAAGTAGTGAAAGGCAGCTGTGGTGGCCTTGGCGCAGTCGGCATAGAGAAAGTATGTAACTGCCCAGAGCCATGTGACGCGCGCAAGAAGCGTGAAGCTCGCGAAGCTGCTCGTGCTGAAAAGCTAGCTGCGTGGGAAAAAGACCGTATCGCGTAAACGCGCAAGCATAGAGTGCTTATCATTTTTCTATAACCCAGCTTCGGCTGGGTTATTTTTTGCGTGTATCAAAGCGCCGTGCTTTCTACATAGAGAGTGAAATATTAGTACTTTCACGGGCGCATAATTGGGTGAGGTATATACTCAAATAAAGGTTCATTCGAGTCGGAGGACACAATGGAATTACATCAACATGGCATGGCTGATCTTTTCAATCAGCTCGGGTTAGGGAGCTCTTCCAAAGAAATTAAAGATTTCGTCAATACGCATCGACATAAACGTGAATCAGCACCTTTACACGAAGCGAGTTTCTGGACACATTCTCAGGCCGCATTTTTAAAACAAGCTATTGAAGAAGATGCTGATTGGGCTGAGCTTGTGGATCAGCTCGATGTAATGTTGCGTGATTGAACCGCGATAAAAAAAGATAATTCAACCCTTTAGAAACTTGGCAATATGTTCTTTGAGCGGTGGTTTTAATCTTTCATTTTCTTGCTTCGTTAATTGAATTATACTGTATTTTTAACCAGTATTTTGTCGGGTATGTCAGAGCGAATCAGAAAGATTATTCATGTCGATATGGATTGTTTTTATGCTGCCGTCGAGATGCGAGATAACCCAAATTATCGAGATATAGCGCTTGCGGTTGGCGGGCATGAAAAACAGCGCGGCGTCATTAGCACGTGTAACTACGAAGCACGCAAGTTTGGCGTACGTAGTGCCATGCCTACCGCTCGTGCGTTGCAGCTTTGCCCGCATTTGCTCGTTGTTCCCGGTCGAATGCATGTCTACAAACAAGTCTCACTGCAAATTCGAGCTATCTTCGAACGTTATACTTCCTTAATTGAACCTCTTTCTCTTGATGAGGCCTACCTAGATGTTACCGATGCGACAGCGTGCAGGGGCTCAGCAACCCTGATTGCGGAGTCTATCCGTAATGATATTCGAAACGAGTTGGGCCTGACGGCATCAGCTGGAATCGCGCCGATTAAGTTTCTCGCTAAAGTTGCTTCGGATATGAATAAACCCAATGGACAGTTTGTTATTCCTCCTGAGAAAGTTCAAGAAGTGGTCGATAAGCTACCACTAGAAAAAATCCCTGGAGTTGGTAAGGTCAGTCTAGAAAAGTTACATCAAGCGGGCTTTTATCTGTGTGAAGACATTAAAAATAGCGACTATCGAGAACTGTTACGCCAATTCGGTCGCCAAGGCGCATCATTGTGGAAACGCAGTCACGGTATCGATGATCGAGAAGTTGTAGTCGAGCGTGAGAGAAAGTCGGTTGGTGTTGAGCGAACGTTTAGCCAAAACATCTCTACTTATGATGAGTGCTGGCAAGTGATCGAAGAGAAACTATATCCTGAACTGGAAAAGCGACTGGAGCGTGCCAGTCCAGATAAATCGATCATTAAGCAAGGCATTAAGGTAAAGTTCGCGGACTTCCAGCTCACTACCATTGAACACATTCATCCTCAGTTAGAACTTGAGGACTTTAAGTTGTTGCTAAAAGACATTCTAAAGCGTCAAAATGGTCGTGAAATTCGCCTCTTAGGCTTGAGCGTTATGCTCAAGCCAGAAGAGCAAGCTCGCCAACTCAGCTTCTTTTAATCTATTCCCGCACACTTTCAACTAATTGTAGTACCTGTTCGAAGGACACATTAGCCAATGCACCATACCCAGATAGCTTTGAGGCTTTAAGTTGGCTGATCAACGGCGTGCTGATGCCACATAAGAATCGGGCGATGGCTTCGTTACTGATTGCAGAAGGGGAAAGTTGGACAAACTCTGCAATCCAAGCGGAGGCGACTGCTGGTTCAGGTTGATCGTAAATCCGAGGTGGGAACACTGCTCTCTGTCCTCGACACACAGAACAATGACCGCAGTGAGCAGGGGCATTGTGGTCGGCAAAGTAACTGGCTAATTGATGACTTAAACAATCTGACGATTGGAATAACCCCAACATGGCGTGAATTCGGTCGATGTCTTTGCGCTCTTTAGACTGGAATAGCTCGTACAGATGCTGCGTGATGTCTTCGATATTCTGTGTTTCGGGCAAGACGGAATACACATCGGTTAGCTGCTTGCTTTCCAGTTCAACCCAACCATTCTGATGAAAGTAATCCAGAGCAGCGACAACGCGGCTACGTTCCGAGTGATAATGCATCCAAAGAGCATCGAGATCGACTTGGCACCATACTTTCGCTTTGGTCGAACAAGTGAAAATGGCTTCTACAAACTCGCGTCGTTCTCCTTGGAATTGGTTAACGATGAATTGCTGATCTTGTAGGAATTTGAATCGATATTCGGCAAAGTAGCTAAACTTAGCTTCGATCACTTTCGCAAGCTCTAAATACACCAACAGTGTCTTGAGTGGTAACTGGCGGATATTGCTCTCGCGAGACAAACGTAGTGGCACGACTTCCCACTGAGGTTGGTGCTCTTTTATTTGACCCAATACATAACTAATCGAAGAGTGCTCAGGCGTGTCGCCAAACACAAAGTTTTCTAATACAGTTAGCCCAGAAGTATTGCCAAGCAGAATGCATTCAGAGCGTTGTCCGTCGCGTCCTGCTCGACCTATTTCTTGTGCATAGTTTTCAATGGATTTAGGTAGATCAAAGTGAATTACTCGGCGAATATCGGATTTGTCGACACCCATCCCAAAGGCAATCGTGGCCACAATGCAGTCAATTTGGCCCGCCATAAATTGCTGTTGTATTTGCTCACGAACTTCACTTTTCATTCCCGCGTGATACGCATGAACGTTAACGCCAATGTGGATCAATGATTTAGCCACTTGCTCTGCAGTTTGCTGTTGCGTTACGTAAACGATGGTTGGCAGTTTAGGGGCTGCGGCGACAATCGTCTTGAGTTGCGTTTGCTTTTCGGACTCTCCGCAAGGGATGACTGAAATATCGAGGTTCGAACGGTAAAAGCCAGTTACAGTAATGTGGTCACTCGCAATATCGAATTTATTTTTCATGTCCTCAATAACGGCAGGTGTTGCTGTGGCGGTCAGCAACAAGGTTTGGGGAATATTCAGTTCTCGCTGATATTGCGGCAACTTGAGGTAATCCGGACGGAAGTTATGTCCCCACTCAGAGATACAGTGCGCTTCATCGACTACCATCAAAGAGATTGGCACTTGACGAATGAACTCGCGAAAGCGCTCGTTTTTGAGGCGTTCGACAGAAATCATCAAAATTTTGATTTCACCGTTTTTGACTCCAACCATTACGCATTGCGCTTCTTCTCTGCTTTGGCTGCTATCGATAGAAGCGGCGGCGATCCCTTTGCTTTGCAAAAAGCTCAGCTGATCTTTCATTAGTGCCAGTAATGGCGAGATCACTAAAGTGAGGTTTGGCAGCATGGTGGCGGGGAGTTGATAACAAAGAGATTTGCCCGAGCCCGTTGGAAATATTGCTGCTGCAGAGTAACCATTCATGACCGATTCAATAACTGGTTGTTGGCCTTGGCGTAATGAGTCAAAACCAAACACGGATTGAAGCGTTTGTAGTAACTGGGTACTTTGCATGTTAGGGAAACCTTTCTTCGGTGATAGACTAGGGTACATTAACATATCCTGCCTACTGAGCGCGCCTTCAAAAAGTATGAACAAAGCTGAGTTAATCCAAATCATCATTTATCAATTGGAAGAAAAACTTCGAATTGCACACGCTTCCACCCAAAGAGCCATCGATGCCGCAACGGACGAAGAAACAGTGCCCGAGCATAAGTACGACACGCTTGCATTAGAGGCTTCCTATCTTGCTCACGGCCAAGCAATGCGAGTACAAGAGAGTGAGGACGAATTGCGTCAGTATCGCTCAATGGTTATTCGCGACTTTACGGATGCGCCAATAGGTGTAGGCGCGTATGTGGTTCTCGTCGATGAGAACAATATCGAAAAACGCTTTTTCATCGGTCCGTGCTCTGGTGGACTAACGGTGGCTTGGCAAGATCAGGAAGTCTTTGTCTTAACAGCGAAATCACCATTGGGACGAGCGTTACTTGGCAAAGAGGAAGGCGAAGAGTTTGAGATGAAAATTGGCGATAAAACAACTTGTTACGAAGTCGTGACGGTGTTCTGACATCAAATGTATAACTGAGTGTTATGTTTAAGAGAAGTTATTTTGAAGATAAGAGAATGACATGAAGAAACTTTTTACACTTTCATTGCTGATGGTTAGTGCAACAGGCTATGCAGCGCAATGTCGTGTGGACATCCATAATGAAGTTCGTATGGATGGACAGAGTTTGGAAATTCGCCAGACTTCTGGTGATAAAGCCGTCGTGGACGAAGACAACAACTTGTTCATCAAAGGTGAGTTGATTGAACTCGATGCGGAGCAGAAAGCCGCGATTGAAGCATATCGCGAAAAAATGAATGCCTATATCCCTCAAGCTAAGCAGCTAGCGAGTGATGGCTTGGAACTCGCCAATGACATCATTGATGATGTGGCAGCGAGTTTGGATGCGCCGGGCGCGTTTGATAACGTAAAAGTTGCAGTTAAAGACTTCTTTGCTGATGTGCAATCTCGTTATTACAAAGATGGTGATTTTATTTTGCCTGCAGATAGCTTTGAATCGATGACGCAGGGCTGGACGAAAGATTTTGAAAAAGCGCAGGAGATTTTTAATAAAGAGTTTCTGGCTAGCGCGTTCGATGCTTTATCGAAAAAAATGAAAGAAGAGGGTGGTTTAAACCTGACAGCACTCTCTGAAAGCATGGCAGAATTAAGTGCGAAAGTTGAGCAGCGTTTGGCTGAACATTCGAAAGAGGTGGAGCAACAAGCGGAAGACTTATGTGAATCTCTGGACAATATGGCAGGGCAAGAAGACGATTTGTTGAAGAAAATTCCTGAGTTGAAAGACTATCGAGTCTTTACCATTTGATGAATCGCTTCGCGTAGAAACAACATCTAAAAATACAAAGCAAGAGAGCGCCGTTTGGTGCTCTCTTTTCGTTTTAGTGGTTCCATCTTTGGGTCGAGTTGCGAGGGTTTGACCAAACGCACCTAACCGGCTTAAAGGCGCTTATTGCGCGTTCATCTGAGTTAACTTATCACCAACAGGTTTTGAGAAGTTAAAGCCATCATGCTGATCCCAGTTGATAGACCACGTCATTACGCCAGCATAATTCGGGTAGTTGAACGCTGGTTTAACGGTGCCACAGGATGTGCCTTTTGTTAAACAGTCTAGCGCACTAAGAATATTTTGTGTCGGAGCCTGACCTGAGTTTGCCGAGCTTGGGCCTGAAGGTAAACCGATCGCGACTTGATCATCACGCAATGGCGCAAACTGAGTGCCGTCGGCTAGTTCAAAACCTTCGATGAGCATCTTAGATTGAGCTACCATCATATCAACAGAGCCTTCTGGTGCAGAACCTGGTAGGTACGGGTTTGGTAGACCGCCGTTGTTGTATAGCTGAACATGAAGCAAGTCGAGCGTGCTGCGAGTATCGTTGATCACGGGAATGTACGCTCCCCAAATTCCGCTGTAAGCGACGTAACCGCCTTGAACATAAGGGTGTTCAGGAGCCATGGTTAGGTACATATCGCCACCCATGTTTTGCTCAATTTGCAGCAAAGCACGACCAAGACGAGCTTGAATTTGTGAACCGTGTACTAGGTTAGATCCACTCTCTAAATCCACATCGAGACCATCAAAGCCCCATTCAGCGATAAGGCCAGTTAGGCTAGAAACAAAGTTCGATTCGTCTTGGTCAGTGTTTAGAGTGATAGTGCCTTCAGCACCTCCAAGAGATAGAACGAACTTCTTACCTTTCGCCTGCAATGCTGCCATATCTTGTTTGAATTGCGTTGGGTCGAGTGCAGGACAATCACTGTAAATATCGCCAGAATACAGGTTGAAGTGCACTGTGCCATCGCTGTTTCGGTCGTTTTCAGCAAAGGCAATATCAATCACATCCCAAGCATCAGCCATGTCTGCCAGTCTGATTGGGCAACCCGCACCGTTCACGAAGTTGTGCCAGTAACCAATCAGTTTATGACGTTTTTCTGTCTGCTCTACAACTGTCACCGCTGCTGCGTCAGATAATGCGGTGCTTCCAGCAAGATCGACGGCTTGAGCGCTTACAGTAAACTGTCCGATTGCGGCTGGTGTCCAGTTCGCAGAGTAAGGTGCAGTCGTATCTGTGGCGACAACGGCGCCGTTGACCATAAAGTCAACTTGCTTAATGCCTGAAGTTAAAGACGTTGCATCGGCGCTTAATGCGAGATTTTTGCCTAAGCCAACCGTTTGACCTGCGCTAGGCGAAGTAAGAGAAATGACTAAATCTTTATCACTGACATTTACGTTCACAACAGATTCTGACGTATTGTTGTCGTTATCGGTTGCAACGGCTTTAAGCTGGTTAGCGCCAATAAGTGTGGCGTTCCAAGTTACGGAATATGGCGCTTGAGTAACGACACCTAAGCGATCGTTATTCGCGAAAAACTCCACTTGCGTAACCGTGCCATCTGAGTCGCTTGCGTTGGCTGTGATTTCGTTGTTGCTGCCTGCGAGCACGACTTGCCCATCAGTTGGGGCGGTAATGGTAACTTGAGGTGGTGTTGAGCACGCTCCTAGGCCAGTCCAAGCGTCTTTCCAGTACAGGCCTTCACCTGGCTCGTAGGCCCATGTTGCATCGGACGAACACCAACCCGCAACGTCACAACGATATTTTTGGTTAAGGTTAGATACCAGAGCACCTACTTCATAACGTGTGCCAGCAACGTAAGGTAGAGCATCAGCACACCCACCATTGCCTGTTTCTGAATTCGCGACGACCAGCGCCACTTCTTGACTCATGGTAGAGAGATTAGAGTCATCTGTCGCTTGAGCTTTAAATGAGTGCGTGCCAACACTCGCTGTCCATTGGTATTCGTAAGGTGCACTGGTATCAATGGCGACAGATTGGTTGTTAACGAAGAACTCAACTTGAGTAACTACGCCATCAAAGTCATCAGCTTGAGCAGTGACGGTTAGGTTATCCCCCACACTCAGTGTTTCCGTACCTGTTGGACTAGTGAGAGTAATGCTAGGTGGTGGCAGCTCTACTTGAGGCTGAACGACGATAGCAACCGTTGTGGAGGTTACTGCGCCTTCATTGTCTGTCGCAATCGCGGTGAGTTGAGAAACGCCTTGGGCCGCAGTCCAAGATGCCTCAAATGGCGCTTGGGTGACGATAGCAACGGTTTGGTCACCCGCTAAAAACTCCACTTGTGTGACCTGTCCGTCCTCGTCGGACGCATTGGCTAACAGAGTAATGGCGCTGCCTTCAGGAATGTGCGCGTTGTTCGTTGGAGAAGAGAAGGACACCGTTGGTGACAGATTACTGTTTCCGCCATCGCATTGACCTAATGCCTTCCACGCTTCCCATGAACCTGAGTTGGTGACGGGGTCGTTACCTTGTGTCCAATAAGCGGCCTCATAGGCGGCACCTTGAGTTTTCACTTGAGTGCCTGAGGTGTAGATCGCAGTGCTATCCCAATCAGGCAGGCTTTGACAGTTGTAGGCTTGAGCTTGATAGCTAACACTGAGTGCAGCTACCACCGCTCCGTGAAGTAGAGTGACCTTCATTTTCCTCTCCTTGAGTCATGGATATAAATGAGAACAGAGTAATAACTAGCTGATAAATAGACATAAGGGGGAAAAAGCGAAGAACAATATTCTGCTTTTCGACACAACATCACGAGGAACTATTCGCCTCTTACAGTCGAGCTCATTATTTTTCGGCTCACTTCACGATGAATGAATCAGTGGTTTTTGCGTGGTGATACAGTCGATTTGATAGCAAATAACGGTTTGATAACGGCATGATGAATATGAGATGTATGTAAAAATTTACAAACTGAATGCCTGCCATTTGCATCGTTTGTCGAGTATTTGACCTGCTTGCTCTTGTTGATTAGTTAATATTGCTATAGTGTACTAGTTAGCTAGTTCATTGATATTTTGTGTGAGTGGTATGACACAACAAACTTCTTCTCAGCCTCGCGAGCATTTTGGCTCTCGTCTCGGATTCATCTTAGCAGCCGCCGGCGCTGCGGTTGGTCTGGGTAATATTTGGGGCTTCCCAACACAAGCAGCAAGTAATGGTGGTGGAGCCTTCTTGCTGGTTTACTTAGTGATGATTCTGATCGTTGCTTTTCCTATGCTGGTGGTTGAAATGGCGATTGGTCGTCATGGTCAAGCCAACCCAGTAGACAGCATGCGTGCATTAACCAACCACCCGACTGGCAAAAAGCTTGGCGGTATTGTGGGCTGGATTGGTTTGAGTGTACCAAGTGCAGTCTTAGCGTTTTATTCCATTGTTGGCGGTTGGTTGATCTGCTTTTTGCTAGGTGCGGTTACCGACATCATGGGAATGGAAGCGGCGACTCAATGGTTAAAAGGTTTTAGTGTAGAGCGCAACTTGTTCGGTACGATTACATTTTATGTACTTACCATTTTGATCGTGCAAGGTGGCGTTAAACAAGGCATTGAGAAATGGTCAACACGTCTAATGCCTGCGTTGTTCGTGTTATTCGGTTTGCTGTTTGTTTACATCATGACGCAAAACGGCGCGATGGAAGGTCTGAAGCATTACTTGGTGCCTGATTTCGAGAAAGTATGGGACCGTAAACTAATTCTTGCTGCAATGGGGCAGGGCTTCTTCTCACTGACGATTGGTGGTTGTTCAATGCTGATCTACGGCTCTTACTTGAGCAAGAAAGAGAACCTTCCCAAGATGGCAATGAATGTGACCTTGGTCGATACGGCTGTTGCCTTTATTGCAGGGCTAGTGGTGATGCCAGCGATGTTTGTTGCGATGCAAAAAGGTGTCCAAATCTACGCTGAAGACGGTTCTCTATTGAGCTCAGACACCTTGGTATTTACCGTATTGCCACTGATGTTTGATAGCTTAGGTTTACTTGGCCAACTGTTCTCAATCGTGTTTTTCTTATTGCTGACGATTGCGGCGCTGACGTCTTCCATCTCAATGTTAGAGTGTCCTGTGGCGTTAGTGAGTGAACGTTTCAATACTAAGCGCAGTGCGACTAGCTGGGTGCTAGGTGGTCTTATTGCTCTGTTCAGCGTAGTGATTGTGTACAACTTTGGCGCGTTGTTTGGCATGGTTGCGACGGTTGCAACTCAGTATTTACAGCCAACGGCGGCACTACTGTTCTGCTTGTTTGGTGGTTGGGTATGGAATCGTAACTCTAAAATTAAAGAGCTTGAGCAGGGCTGTCCTGAATTCACACAAGGCTGGTTTGGTAAATTGTGGCCTGCGTATGTGAAGTTTGTGTGCCCTGTATTAGTTGCGACGGTGATCTGGGCATCATTCGGTTAACAAGCAAAGATACAGCTTAAACGAAAAGGGCTTGATGTATTCATCAAGCCCTTTTCATTATTGTCGTTGGGGTTGCCGTCGTGATTAACGGAACTGACCTGCTTCGGGTAAGAAATCAAACCCTGCCGTAGCCAATTTTGCTTCAAGTGCCGCGCGGTTTATATCAAAAAAAGCAACCAGCTTATCCAGATCACCGCCGAAGTCGTCACGTAGCTTCATGTTGACGATACTCATCAGCATGACTGGGTCCATCGATTCAAAGTTCGCTAAGTTCATTACTTGTCCTCAAAATCTGAAATCAGTAGGTTTGCAGCCGCAAACGCCGCTTTCTCACGTACTTCTTTTGGCAAAGATTCATCCGCCGCAACATCGTTTAGCGCTTTCACTGCACAAGAAATTGCTTGAGGGATGTAGGCTTGATCGCCGCTACCAATTTGAGCATAAAGCTCACGAACTAATTCACAACAGCCGTATACTTGCATGTTTTCTTTCCACTAAATGATAACTTATCTCAATATACACATAGCGGATTTGAAACTCAAAGCTGAGAGTTGTTTTGGCTCAAGTTGAGGTGCATCTTGGACAAGCTTTAATCACTGCATCTGCGATTCTAATTGATACGTCACTTCCGGAGAAAGCTGAAGCTGCTTAGCCAGCTCTTGTAAGTAAGCTTTTTCCATGAAGTTTTGTTCATCGGCAACAATGAGTGACGCTAAATAGATCTCAGAAGCTTGCTGTGGTGTCGACGCTTGGCTTGCGATTTCTACTGGATCAAGTGGCTTATGCAACTCTTGCTGAACCAACTGACGAACGTGTTCATCTGCCCCCATTTCTGTAAGGGCTTGTTCAATTCGGGCCATTTCCACATCATCGACATGACCATCGGCTTTGGCTGCACCAATCATGGCTTTTAAAATTAATACGCTGTGTTTGCTATCTTGTGGATCGAAGGGGTCATGGACGCCTTGATCACTCTGCTTAGCTTGCCAATCGTTATACACTTTGTAGGCAAGTGCACCGAGTGCTGCCGCTCCACCGACTTTAAGCGCGCCAGAACCCATTTTCTTCGCCATCTTTTTGCTTTTCTTTGAGCCCATAAGCATGCCAATCAATCCACCACCGATGGCTCCTGCGCCGAGAGTTTTGAACTGGCTAGAGCTGGATGATGATTTGATGTTTTGAGTTTGCTTACCCAGGGCGCCAGCACCTTGTTTGAGTAAATCAGAGTTGAGCGCTTGGTTTAGAAGACTTTTTAAATCCATGACTGACCTCCTGTAAATGTTGAGATCAGTGTACAAACAACAAGCTGAACCAAAGATTAACGAAATGAATAGTAAAGAAATTAGGGTCAGTGTCATTTCTGAGGACAATAGAAAAGGGTTGACCGAAGCCAACCCTTTTATTTAATCGAAACCTTTTAGGCGTTTATTTAAGTTGAGATTTAACGTGCTCAACAATATCCGCCATCGCTACTGGAGTTTTCTCGCCAGTACGACGGTTTTTGTATTCGAAGTTACCTTCATCCATGCTGCGATCGCCAATCACGATAGTGTGAGGGATACCGATCAACTCGATGTCAGAGAACATTACACCTGGGCGTTCTTTACGGTCATCAAATAGAACTTCGATTCCCATAGCAGTTAGTTCCGCGTATAGCTTCTCTGCTGCTTCTTTTACGCGCTCAGATTTGTGCATGTTCATTGGCACGATTGCTACTTGGAAAGGTGCAATTGCGTCTGGCCAAATGATGCCGTATTTGTCGTGGTTCTGTTCAATCGCAGAAGCAACAACACGCGATACACCGATGCCGTAACAACCCATCTCTAGGATTACGTTTTTACCGTCAGGGCCAAGAACGCTACAGTTCATTGCTTCTGAGTAAACGTTACCAAGTTGGAAGATATGACCAACTTCGATACCACGTTTCAGCATTAGCGTACCTTTACCACATGGGCTTGGATCGCCTTCCACTACGTTACGCAGATCTTCTACTTGACCCAGTTCAACGTCACGACCCCAGTTAATACCGAAGTAGTGTTTACCGTCGATGTTTGCGCCAGCGCCAAAGTCGCTCATGACTGCTACGCTGCGGTCAACGATGAATGGCAGTTCAAGGCCTACAGGGCCAAGAGAACCAGGGCCAGCACCGATCAGTTCACGAATTTCTTCTTCTGATGCCATCTCTAGTGGAGAAGCCACTTGAGGTAGGTTTTCTGCTTTCACTTCGTTTAGCTCGTGGTCACCACGAACGATCAACGCAATGATTGGTGCATCGATTTCGTCAGACGCCTTAACAAATAGCGTTTTAACGGTTTTCTCGATAGGTAGACCGTGTTGCTCAACCAACTCTGCGATTGTTTTCGCGTTTGGAGTATCAACTAGTGTCATTTCTTGAGTTGGTTCTGCGCGTTCTACCGCAGGCGCTAACGCTTCTGCTTTTTCGATGTTCGCTGCGTAATCAGACTCAGTAGAGAATGCAATTAGGTCTTCGCCGCTGTCTGCAAGTACGTGGAACTCTTGAGAGCCGCTACCACCGATAGCGCCTGAGTCCGCAAGTACTGGACGGTACTCAAGACCCATACGGTCAAATGCTTTACAGTAAGCATCGTGCATTGCTTGGTAAGATTTCTCTAGACCTGCTTTGTCGATGTCGAAGCTGTATGCATCCATCATGCAGAATTCGCGAGCACGCATTACGCCGAAACGTGGACGACGTTCGTCACGGAATTTAGTTTGGATTTGGTACAGGTTTAGCGGAAGCTGTTTGTAAGAGCTCACTTCATTACGCACAAGGCTAGTGATCACTTCTTCAGCTGTTGGGCTAAGTACAAACGGACGAACATGACGGTCAGTAAAGCGAAGTAGCTCAGGACCCATCTTCTCGCTGCGGCCTGTCTCTTCCCATAGTTCAAACGGCTGAACAACGGGCATCAAAGTTTCGACTGCACCTGCATTGTCGATTTCTTGACGAACGATGTTTTCGACTTTACGCAGCACACGTAGACCAGTAGGCAGCCAGGTGTAAAGACCTGAAGCCAGCTTACGGATCATACCTGCACGTAGCATGAGCTGGTGGCTCACTACTTCTGCGTCGTTTGGAGTCTCCTTCAGAGTAGAAAGAAGATAATTACTGGTACGCATTAAATTTATCCGTTTATTAAAGTTAGTTACTCAAGCCAGAATGGACAGGAGTATGAAGGTCCCAAGAAGGGAAAATTGTTAGCCGTCTATAATATCAGCCAATTGGCTTTGTCAAAAGCTTTCAATCGCCGTAACTGTTATTAAGTTGCTATTCACGCTGAACTTAACGTTCAGATCGAACAAATTTACCGCATATTCCTTGGTATCCGGTTTGTTCTTCTTGTATGCAGGACGTGGATCCTGCGCCAGAACTTGTTCGATCACCGATTGTACATATTGAGTATCGGATCGCTTTGCTAGCATCGCCAATGCTTGAGACGAAAAGGTGACGTTCGATTTTTCAGGCTCTTCACCAGCGTAGCCGCCAATCGCTTCAGGAATGGCATCTGAGTAAGGAATATAAGGTTTGATGTCGACAATCGGTGTGCCATCGACCAAATCAACACTGCCAAGATCAATATATATTTGATCACCTTTCTTCGTGATGCCTTTCACTTCGACTGCCGACATTCCAATGCCATTTGGTCGAAAGGTAGAGCGCGAAGCAAACACGCCAATACGCTCATTTCCACCCAAACGAGGAGGCCGTACGGTTGGTTTCCATCCTGCCTCCAAATTTTGGTCAAACAGAAACAATAACCAGACGTGAGAGAACTGTTCTAACCCGCGCACCGCTTCTGGGCTATTTGCCTCGCCTAACAGTTTTACTCGCGCTTTAGCTGCTGGAACTAGGCGCGGTTGGCGAGGGACGGCAAACTTCTCTTTGTAAGGGGTTTCAATGATGCCAATCGGCTCAATCGAATACATAGCAAATTTCTTCAAGATTCATTTAAGTGAAAAAGTATCACAAATTTCTCTTGCATTTCTTATTGGGAATGATTATTAATTAAAATGTTATAACATAACAATTTAATTTGAAGGAAATTGAAATGAAACCAGGAATCCATCCTGACTATCGTCCAGTGGTGTTTCATGACACAAGTGTGGATGAATACTTTGTTGTCGGCTCAACATTGAAAACCGATCGCACCATTGAGTGGAAAGACGGAAAAACATACCCGTACTTCACATTGGATGTGTCGTCGTCTTCTCATCCGTTTTACACAGGCAAGCAACGAGTGGTTCAAGCGGAAGGGCGTATTGCTAACTTCAACCGTCGTTTTGGTCAATTTACTAGTGAGAAGGAATAAGTCATGAAAGTTGTGAAATCACTTAAAAGCGCGAAGAGCCGTCATCCTGACTGTCAGATAGTGAAAAGAAGAGGGCGCTTGTACGTTATTTGTAAGACAAATCCGAGGTTCAAAGCTGTACAAAAATAACAGTAGAAACGAACAACAAAGGAGTGTGTAGCGAAATTGAAGGTATTTTCGTCCATGACAACGGATGATTGCCTTAGCAGCTATGAATCTACACGCCCACCTAATACTCGCCAAGTGCCAACGTTTATTCGCTCGTGCTTGGCATGGTTTTTACTGGCACGACTTCATCGTTATTCAAGTCAAAATTGTACGTTTGCCAGACTGCTCGGCTCTTTGAGCTTACACCACACACTATCTTTGCATTCGACTTTATATAGGGATTAGGCATTCCTGCATATCTAATGGTTATATCTTTGTTTAATTTATAATGTTGGTTAATTTGTTTTATATGGATGAAATATCTACATTTATGCAAATAACTGGTTATAAATTTGCAATTGATTTACAATTTGTAACGTTTTTGGCTTTTAATTGACTCTTTACTCAAGTACCCTTCGCTCGCTTTGTGACATTTTTTTCACAATTGCACAGGAATAAAAACAAGGAGGGAACAGATGAGTTCATCTGCTTCAATTAAACAAAACTCACCTAAGAAGCCGTTGTTTACGCGCTTTTTGGATACTGTCGAATATTTGGGGAACCTGTTGCCCCACCCGATCACACTATTTGCCATTTTCTGTTTAGCCATTTTGGTGATGTCGGGTATAGCTGGTTACTTCGAAGTATCGGTTGTCGATCCTCGTCCTGAGGGAGCAAAAGGTCGTGCTGCAGACGGCATGATTCAAGTGGTCAGCTTACTTAACGCTGACGGCCTAGAGCTTATTGTTACCAATCTAGTGAAAAACTTTGTTGGTTTCGCACCGTTAGGCACGGTATTGGTTGCGATGCTTGGTGTTGCAATTGCGGAATACTCGGGCCTACTTTCAGCAGCAATGCGTGGCCTAGTAATGGGCGCGTCACAACGTATGGTGACGGTTACGGTTGTTTTTGCTGGTATCATTTCAAATACCGCTTCTGAGCTTGGCTACGTGGTTCTTATCCCACTTGCTGCAATGCTTTTCCATTCCCTTGGTCGTCATCCTCTTGCTGGTCTTGCGGCAGCATTTGCTGGTGTATCGGGCGGTTACTCGGCAAACCTTCTAATTGGTACGGTTGACCCACTGCTTTCAGGTATTACTGAGACAGCAGCTCAAATGATTGACCCGACTTACACTGTTGGACCAGAAGTAAACTGGTACTTCATGTTTGTGTCGACGTTCTTCATCGCGGGTATGGGTGCATTCGTTACAGAGAAAATCGTTGAGCCGAAACTTGGCAAGTACAACGAAGAAGAAGCGGCTGAAGATTTGTCTAACGACAAAATGGGCAACCTAACTGACCTTGAGAAGAAAGGTCTGAAAGTTGCTGGTCTTGCTGTGTTGGTTGTGTCTGCTTTGTTGGCTTGGACGATTGTTCCAGAAGACGGCATTCTACGTTCAGACGCTGGCACTGTTGCAGGATCCCCATTCCTGAAAAGTATCGTCGCTTTCATCTTCGTATTTTTTGCTATCCCTGGCTTTGTATACGGTAAAGTCGTTGGCACGATGAAAACCGACCGTGATGTTATCGATGCGATGTCTAAATCAATGTCTTCGATGGGCATGTACATCGTGTTGGTGTTCTTCGCTGCGCAGTTTGTTGCTTTCTTTAAGTGGACGAACTTTGGCCAAGTATTTGCCGTTGCAGGTGCTGACTTCCTGCAAAGTATCGGTCTGACTGGCCCTATGTTGTTCTTCGCATTCATTCTGATGTGTGGCTTCATTAACCTGATGATCGGTTCTGCATCGGCGCAGTGGGCCGTGACAGCTCCTATCTTCGTGCCAATGCTAATGCTAGTGGGTTATGCTCCAGAAACCATTCAAGCGGCTTACCGTATCGGTGATTCAACCACGAACATCATCACACCGATGATGAGCTACTTTGGTTTGATTTTGGCGGTAGCGACTCGCTACATGAAGAATCTAGGTATCGGTACGCTGATCGCGACCATGCTGCCTTACTCAATCTGCTTTATCGTAGGTTGGAGCCTGCTGTTCTACCTATGGGTATTCGTATTTGGTCTACCAGTCGGCCCGGGCGCTGCAACGTATTACACACCGTAATACTTAGGGCACCTCACACAGCTCCAAAAAAAGCCTGCGATATTCGCAGGCTTTTTTGCATGTTTGAAGTACGAACTCTGTTGAGTCTTATTTCAGAGATGGATCATTTCAATGTTTGAATGAAAGCCCTTTATCGCTTCGCGAGGATTCTATCCAGATGGTTTGCAAACTCTCGGCGTTCGGTTTGCGAAAGTGCCGCAGGCCCGCCAGTTTGAATACCGCTTGAGCGCATGGTTTCCATAAAGTCACGAATATTAAGACGCGCTTTGATGGTGTCTTTGGTGTAAAGCTCACCACGAGAGCTCAACGCTAGAGCGCCTTTAGTGATGACTTCATCGGCAAGTGGGATATCGGATGTGATGACCAAATCATTTGGCTCTACACGACGAACAATTTCGTTGTCAGCAATATCAAAACCTGCAGGGACTTGAAGTGAGTGAATGTTGGCTCTTTTTGGCACTGGTACAACGTGATTGGCGACAAAGGTACACTCTACGCCGGTTCGTTCTGCGGCACGCACGATGGTCTCACGGATCACTTTAGGACAAGCGTCTGCATCTACCCATAACTTCATTCTTATTTCTCACCCAGTTTTGCTTCTAGCTCTTCAATACGAGCGGTTAATTTAACGACTGTTTTTTCAAGTGCCGTCAGGCGATCTTCTTCTTTCGATAGTGGCGCAGTGACTTCTACTTTTGGGACGTGATTCGCGCTCTTCCAGCTTTTGATAACAGTAATGAGTGCAGGCATTGGGACTGGTGTCTTCATACGTGCTTTCACTAGTGCAACCGTTGGCTCTTTCCCTTCTCGTTGCAGCTGCTCCATCACAGCTTCCAGCTCTTTCGTGACGTCTTGAGTTAACATTTTCAATCCTTAATAACGATATAGTTGTCATCATACTTTGAGAGGTGGGATTTAGCGAATAGCAATTTCGGTAGTGGGTTGTGAGAGATCTCTTACATAGCGTGTAAGAGAAAACGATTTCGTCATCAGTTTTACAGAAAAGTTCCAGTGTAAGGTTTTGATAAATAATGATTTAACATGTTATTAACCGTTGCGAATAAAAAAAATTGTTTTAGGGTAGATTGTGAAAACTAAGGAAAAGCGTAAATTTAACCTTGTCAGCAGGAAGCAGACACGGAACAGGAAAGCACCAAGGATTTGGTTATCGTCAGGAAGACGATTTGGTTAATCAGGATGATTGATCAAGCATGGAGCGCAGGACATTGTAAGGAAACAATCATCAATAGGATGTTGATGACTAAGGATAGACAATGGACCCCTCATAGGATTGAGGTTATGGACAGCATCAGGTAGATGCAAGGGACACCGCTCAAGGAACAAGTGATGTGCGCTAACGGGGAATGTTAGCTATCAGGATGATAAGGACACCGCTAGGACGGCGACGTAAGGACTGAGATGACGGAATCAGCCACTATTATGGATGATGCATGGAGCACTATTTAGTAGCCGGACTGCTGCGAGTAAGACCATGACCCCGATACATTCGTGTCGGGGTCTTTCTTATTTTCGATGGTAAAACCGTCAATGTCACAAAATTTATAAAATCCTAATAACACTTAATAAAAAACAATCCAGATCAATATCCTTTCCAATCAGTTGGTTTAACTTTCGGCTTCTCTACAAGGCGTTATCTCCCGCAGTCACTTGGCAGGCTCAGCTTCGCTTAGCTTGTGATATGCGGATTAATTAAGTTTGCTGTAATCAAGGAACAGATGTGGCCATAGTAACCAGAAGAATGCTTCTTCTACCCTACAATGAGTCGTTGCAACTAGAATTCGTTATGCTTAATTGCTGCGCGAAAAACCGTGCCGAAATGAATGGTCCTCATACAGTAGCGTCTGCCAAACAGTTGTTTGAGAAAATACTGGATGACGAAAATATTTATAGTATGGCGGTACTTGAGAGTACGAGCCGTGACTATATGGGGCATGTATTCATTTCCCATCTCGATTCCGAACCCGAATTAGGTTTTATTTTTGATAAGGCGTATTGGGGTAAAGGGTTAGCGACAGAAGCGCTAAAAGCGTTTTTCCCTAAAGCGTGCCGCGAATTGGAACTACATAAGGTGAAAGCGAATGTAAACAGCAATCACCAAGCATCAATGGCGGTATTGGAAAAACTGGGATTTGTTAAAACAAGAGAAAGTAAGGACTTATTCGGCCCTTACTTTGAAATGGAATTTACAAGCGATGTGGCGGTAGGTGAAAGCTCTGCGGCCTGAATCCAACCATAGTCAATTGGCCTTGATAGCAGTCATCGCCAAGAGATGAAAATTCAAATTGATACACTGTATGCCAACGCCAGACTCCGTCTGGCGTTTTCAGTTTGTGTGCTCCAAAAGCGATGCTAACGAGCTGAAGATCCAATTGCTCGCATTTTCGTGAGATGGCAACTTTGGCTAACTCAGATTGACGTCGTTGTTGCCAAAATAGAAAACAGAAAAAGCACAGTCCAAGTATTGCCAGTAGATCTCCTATCATCCTTAATCCTTTCTTATCCCTTTGTGGCTTGCTGCAATTTGATGAGTGCAGTGGCTAGCTCTTCCGATGGGCTAGAGTGCAGCAAAGGTAGCAATACCATTCTTAGCTCTGGCAGCATAACTAAATCGGCAAATAATTGATTGAACAGGGTTTGATTGCCTGTTTGTGCGAGTCGCAGCAAAAATTGTTCAGCGATTTTTGCATCAGAAAGAAGATGCCATGCTCGTCCCGCAATACCGATCAGTACTTCTTGGTGACTTAAACGAGGGCTTTGCAAAATCGCTTCTAGTACTGGTAAAGAGACTTCAGTTGGAGCGCCTGCTAACGCGCGAGTTAATGCCGATAGCAAGAACAAATCTGGTTCTGTGCTGTGAATCTCTTGCTGCGCTTTTTCTGCGATACGCTGCGCTAGTCGTTCTTGTAAGTCGACATGCTCAAGAGCACCAAGCAGTGCGTATAGAGGCTCGTTAGGTAAATGATTGAGAGCTTTACGCAGAGTGACCGCATTTTGCTCTTTACCAAGGCGTGCGGCGATATCGGTGATTCCTTGCAGGCCAACCGTTTGCCAGTTTTCCCAGCCTAGACCGCCTGTGAAGTAGTGCTGTGTATGTTCGTAATATTGGCTGGTGGGTAGATCCAAATTTGCACGAACTTGGCTGTGGAATACCGCCATTTTGTCTTCAGAAGGTTTGAACGTGTATGGATTATTGGAGAGTTTTTGTTGTTGCTCTTCAGACATCTCTTCGCTTAGACGAGTGCCCATGGCTTCAACTACGTATTTAATGAAGTTGCCAATATCAGATTGCTTGAGTAAGCCGCGCTCATCCAGTTCAAACTTTAAAAACCAAATCCAAGGTTGTTTTTGTTCATTCCAATAAGCAATCGCTAAATGTGCTTTACGCTGCATTGGGTATGGGTAAGGGCACTGACCTTTTTCAACATCGGCGAACAATTGTGAATCGATCGTTTTGATGCGTCGACCAAGGTCGAAGATTTGATATTCACAATGACTGTTTTTCAGTAACTGGGTGAGGGTTTGAATGTTTTCCATTAAATACGACGTCCTAACGTTCTTTTGACAAGAAATGGTATCATTCTCGGCTAATTCAAGGTTCGAGATGTAAAAGTTAATGACTACAAGCACAAAACTGGTGGAATTACTGTACCAACTTGAAACACAACTTCAAAAGCACGAGCTATGGCAACAAACCATGCCGTCGCCAGAAGCGTTGCAAAGTGTGGAGCCTTTCGCGATAGATACGCTTGATCCACATGAATGGTTGCAGTGGATTTTTATTGCTCGAATGCACGCTTTAGTAGAAAGTAGCCAACCTTTGCCAAGAGGTTTCTCTATTGAACCTTATTTTGCAGAAGCGTGGAAGCAGGAGCCGCAGTACGCAGAGCTTTTGAACACGATTCGAACTATCGACGAACTATGTAAGTAACTTCAATGTCAGAACAAGAAACATCACAAACCGTGGCTCCAGTAGAGTTGGAGATTGTTTATCAAGATGAGTATTTTGTTGCGGTGAACAAGCCCGCCGGCATGTTGGTTCATCGCAGTTGGCTAGATAAACACGAAACTCAGTTTGTCATGCAGACTCTGCGAGACCAAATTGGTCAGCATGTCTTTCCGTTGCATCGCTTGGATCGTCCGACTTCTGGCGTTTTGGTGTTTGCGCTCTCCAGTGAAGTGGCTTCTCAAGTGATGCCTATGTTTGCTGAGCACAAAATGGAGAAGACCTATCACGCGATTGTCCGTGGTTGGATTGAGGAAGAGGGCGTTTTAGATTACGCGTTAAAAGTCGAATTAGACAAAATTGCAGATAAGTTCGCCTCACAAGAAAAAGAAGCTCAAGAGGCCGTAACCGCTTACAAACCACTGGCGAAAGTGGAAGTGCCTTATTCGACGGGCAAGTTCCCAACAACGCGCTACTGTTTGATGGAAATGAAGCCCAAGACTGGTCGCAAGCACCAATTGCGTCGTCACATGGCCCACCTACGTCACCCAATTGTGGGGGACACATCGCACGGTGATGGTAAACACAACAAATTGTTCCGTAACGAATTTGATTCACACCGCTTGCTGTTACATGCTTCGGAGCTGCGTTTTGTGCATCCGTTTACAAATGAAGAGCTGGTGATGAAAGCGAGTATCGACGATACGTGGCAGCAATTGTTTACTCGATTTGAGTGGGACGAAGAGCTCGTTAAGTAAAGAGGCTGTGCTCTAGCGAAGAGAAATAGAAAAGGGTTGGCATGTTTACCAACCCTTTTTGTTGTTTACCGATTCTTAAAGGCTATTTGAGTTTTTCTAGATCCGCTTCGATCTCGGCGATCTTGCTAGAAACGACTTTTTCTAAATGGCGAAGATCAGAAAGAATCTTTTGTTTTACATCCAGTTCAGACACTTTCGCTGGTTTTGTGATCTTGTTGAGTTCGTCGATAACCAAAGTAAGGTTACGGTTGATTTCCGTTACTTCCTTGTATTTATGACTACCGCTATCAACTAAGACATTTTTTACTTGGCGTGGGTATTTGAATTTGACGCTTTTGGCAAAGAACTCGCCTTTTTGCTTATGGAAGTAGATTTTGAGCACGTCTTTATGTGCTTCTTGACGTAGGGAATAACGTTCAATCTGCTTGGGATCATGAATACCCAAACCAGTGAGGTGGGGATACATAGGCTACCTCTGTTACATCTAATTGATATTGATATAACTGTAGCAGCCTATGTATGAGCTAGATAGCTGATATTTAGCCAAATTGCTCAACTTGTGGACAAGATCGCCCTCACTCTGAACCGGATGTTTTGGCAGTTTCGAATTAGGCAGTGACGGCGTCAGATAACTTCTCGATCAGTTTGTCTCTCAATTCATTTTGCTGTTCTTCGCTGAGTCTACCGCCAGCTTCGCTAGTGAGAATAAATAAGTCCTCTGCTCGTTCGCCGATGGTCGTGATCTTTGCGCCGTGGAGGTTGATATTCAAATCGGCAAAAGTACGTCCGACTTTGGCTAGTAGTCCCGGAGTATCGAGTGCTACAAACTCCATCAAGGTGTGTTTCTTCCCTTTTGTTGGTAAGAAATCGACTTTGGTTTTCACATTGAAGTGTTGAAGTTTATTTGGGGTGCGGCGCGTTTTAATCTTCGTCGGACGACCCGCTTCCAGTACGTGAGTGAGGTGTTTAATCACGGCAGCATGTCGAGATTCGTCAATGGCTTCTCCATGTTGATCGAGCACCATGAAGGTATCAATCACGTGGCCGTCTTTGCTGGTCATGATTTGGGCGTCATGAACGTTAAAGTTACGACGGTCGAGCTCCGCCACCACGGTAGCAAACAACGCTGGTTGATCTTTGGTGTAAACGAACACTTCTGTTCCACCGCGCGTAGCCTTTTTGCTGATAAGTACCAGCGGCTTGTTTGGATCATCCATACGCAGCAAATGCGCACAATGCCAAGCGATTTGAGTGTGAGTATGGCGCAAGAAATAGTCGGCTTTGAATCGTTGCCACAACACTTCGATTTGGCGCGCAGAAAACCCTTCTTTGCGCAGCAATGCGGAAGCCATCTGTTGGTTATGGCGAATACGCTCACGCACATCAACCGGATTTTCTAATCCGCGACGCAGTGCGCGTTGCGTTGAGTAGAAGAGCTCGGCAAGCAGCGTGCGTTTCCAAGCATTCCACAACTCTGGATTGGTTGCGCAAATATCCGCAACCGTGAGACACACTAAATACTCAAGAGATTCTTCGTCACGAACTTGTTTCGCAAACTCTGTAATGACGTCAGGATCGTAAATATCGCGTCGTTGTGCGGTGACTGACATGAGAAGGTGATGCCTCACCAGCCAGCCCACTAACTTAGCTTCTGGCTTCGACAGCCCGTGTTCAATACAGAAATCGTACGCTTCACCTTCACCAATCACTGAGTGATCACCACCGCGACCTTTACCAATATCATGGAAGATTGCTGCAATGATCAGCAGTTCTTTCTTTTGCATGCGCGGGTATATGTCGCAACAAATCGGATGCTTCGCATGGTTGTCTGGATTGTTAAAGGTATTGATGTGTTTGAGTAGGCGAATGCTGTGCTCGTCAACCGTGTAGGCGTGGAACAGGTCGAACTGCATCTGACCAACAATCTGGCTCCATTGCGGTAAATATGCGGCCATTACCCCAAGTCTGTGCATCAAACTGAATGCTTTATGAAGTGCATTTGGGTGTCGACATAACGCTAAGAATTTTTCACGAGCCGCTGGAATCGTGTGTAAAAACTTGTTTAAGCGGCGACGTGCAGTACGCAGTTGTCGCAGGGTTGGAGGGCTTACTCCTTCAATGGTTGAGTCGTTTGCGATATGCAAAAACATATCAAGAATAGTTTCAGGTCTGGCTTGGAATAGCGCAGGTTTTCTGGCTTCAATTAACGACCCACGACGTTGAAAATCTGCATCCAAAATTTCTGCGTTTTCAGTTGCACCACCATTGATGATGGCTTGATCAAACAGTTTGAGCAGCATTTTGTTTAATTCTGCGACGCGACGAAGTGTGCGATAAAACTCTTTCATCATCATCTCGACGCCGCGATTGCCTTCACCAACATAACCGAGGTTTTCGGCCACTTGTGCTTGATGTGCGAAGGTCAAACGGTTGTCGTATCGGCGAAGTTCAATGTGCAGCGCAAAGCGGACACGCCACAAGAAGTCCTGACACTCCACCAGTTCGCGATACTCCGCATCGGTAAGAAAGCCGTAACGGCTCATCTCTAGCAGAGATGTGGCGCCAAAGTGACGACGCGCTACCCAGCTCAAAGTGTGAATATCGCGAAGACCTCCTGGGGTCGATTTGATATCGGGCTCTAGGTTATAGGTCGTATCGTGGTAGCGAGCATGACGTTCGCGTTGTTCTTGGATTTTTGCGCGGTAGAAGGTTTCGCTCGGCCAGAAAGAGTCGGATAGCACGACTTTTTTTAAAGCTTGGAATGTGTCTTCGCTGCCACAAAGCAGACGTGCTTCTTGTAGGTTAGTGGCAACCGTTAGATCGTCACGACCGATTTGTGCACATTCATTGACAGTGCGAACCGCATGGCCAACTTCCAGTTTTAAGTCCCATAGTAAGGTAATAAATTCGCTGATTTTCGCTTCTAACGCAGTTGGCAGTTTGTTGTTAGAAAGAACGAGAATGTCTATGTCGGACAACGGATGCAGTTCACCGCGACCATATCCGCCCACGGCCACTAATGAGATGTTGCAAATGTCATTAAAACCGAAGTATTGCCATAAACGCGTCAGCAACAAGTCCATGTACTCTGCGCGAGCCAATACTAAGCTGGTCACAGGGTGATGGTTAAGAAACTCTTGTTTTTGGGTTGAGCTGAATTTTTCTAACTCTTGTTTTAGTTCGCCGATATTGATTTGTTCGTCGGAAAACGTAAGAGGGGATTGAAGTGGCATATTTGCTATCCGTGCAAGCTAAAAGTAAAGATCTACAAACCTTTCTAATTTAACAAATCTCGCGGAGATAAAAAATATCCCCGCATGAGCGGGGATATTGAAGTCATTCTTGGTTACGCATTTTTCATTAGGCGAGGAATCGTATCATCGCTGCGGAGCGTTAATACTTCACAACCATCTTTGGTTACCACGATAGTGTGTTCCCATTGCGCTGAGTTTTTGCCGTCACCTGTGTATACAGTCCAGTCGTCTTGTGCGTCAACAGTACAACCGAACTTACCTGCGTTGATCATTGGTTCAATAGTGAAACACATGCCTTCTTTAAGTACGCGGCGGTCTTTGTTCTTGTAGTGAACCACTTGTGGTTCTTCGTGGAACTCATCACCGATACCGTGACCACAGAAGTCTTTAACAATAGAGAACTTATTGCGAGGGTTGTTCTTATTGTTTTCTTTGATGTATTTCTCGATAGCTGTACCGATATCACCAACAGTTGAACCAGGTTTAACGGTACGCATACCGACATAAAGAGCTTCTTGAGCAACCATGCATAGACGTTTGTTTGCTGGTGAAACATCACCGACTAGGAACATTTTAGATGTGTCACCGTGGTAGCCTTGAGGGCGTACGCTTAGATCTGCATTCTCATCGTTCGGGATGATCACAGTGATATCAACGTTAAGAATGTCGCCATCTTTTAGTACCGCTGGCTTCATTTGGCCGTTGCTACCAATCTCGTCTTTTTCAGCAGGAATACCGTGACAAACAATATGGTTGATAGACGTACAAATCGACTTAGGGAAACCATGGTAATCAAGCGGTGCAGAGTATGCGCCTTTTTCTAGAGCGTATTCATGACAGATTTTGTTCAGTTCGTCTGTCGTAACTCCCACCTGAATATGTGGTTCGATCATTTCTAGAATTTCTGCGGCCAGCTTGCCCGCAATGCGCATGCGTTCGATTTCTTCAGCAGTTTTAATCTTGATTGACATTGGCTTTCTCTACTTATTCGTAAGCACGTAAACGTGCGAATGGCCGCATTCTATCAGACATCTGGCGGTTAACCCAAGCCAGTTAAGAATATGAGTCATTCTTACTTGAAGTGTAGTAATAGAATCTGGCCGAGAGTAGGGTAGCATTCCTGCTAATGTGACAAGTATAAGAAACAATTTTTACTAGCCATCTTGAGCTAAAATATGATATAAAGCGCGCCGGAATAGAGGACTGTTCTCTTCGCTCTGCAAAAGCTAAGCGGCGAAGCAAGCTTCATCCGATTAACCTTTTTATCTTTAAATCACACACATTCCGTCACATGTTCCGGGGTGCTGAGCAGAAGCTTGGTCGGAATTATGGGGGATGTGGAGGCCTAACCCCATAGAGGATTTTAAAATGGCAACTGTATCAATGCGCGATATGCTGAAAGCTGGTGTTCACTTCGGTCACCAAACTCGTTACTGGAACCCAAAAATGAAGCCATTCATCTTTGGTGCTCGTAACCGCGTTCACATCATCAACCTAGAAAAAACTGTACCAATGTTCAACGAAGCTCTAGCTGAACTAGCTAAAGTTGGCGAGAAAAAAGGTAAAGTTCTATTCGTAGGTACTAAGCGCGCTGCATCTGAAGCTGTTAAAGAAGCTGCAATCGCTAGCAACCAGTTCTACGTGAACAACCGTTGGTTGGGCGGTATGCTAACGAACTACAAAACTGTTCGTCAGTCAATCAAGCGTCTAAAAGAACTTGAGATTCAATCTCAAGACGGTACTTTCGACAAACTAACTAAGAAAGAAGCTCTAATGCGCACTCGTGAAATGGAGAAGCTAGAGAAATCTCTTGGTGGTATCAAAGACATGGGCGGCCTACCAGACGCTCTATTCGTAATCGACGCTGATCACGAACACATTGCAATCAAAGAAGCTAACAACCTAGGTATTCCAGTATACGCTGTGGTAGATACTAACTCTAACCCAGACGGCGTTGACTACATCATCCCAGGTAACGACGACGCGATCCGCGCAGTTCAACTATACCTAAACGCTGCTGCATCTGCAGTAACTGAAGGTCGCAACAAAGACGTTGCAGTAGTTGCTGAAAAAGACGGCTTCGTAGAAGCTGAATAATAGCGGCTCTGTGTCACACTTAGTTTATGTGAAACCTTGTTGTAGCATAGACTGAGTTATAGTTAGCATCGGGGGCCGACAATGTAGGCCCCTGTTTTTTACCTTATTTCGAATCAAACGAGGAATAGAGAATGGCAACTGTAACTGCTGCTCTAGTTAAAGAACTTCGCGAGCGCACTGGCGCTGGCATGATGGAATGTAAGAAAGCGCTTGTAGAAGCAAACGCTGACATCGAACTAGCAATTGAAAACATGCGTAAATCTGGCGCAGCGAAAGCAGCTAAGAAAGCTGGTAACGTTGCAGCTGAAGGTGCGATCATCATCAAAGAAGAAAACGGTTCAGCTGTTCTTCTTGAAGTTAACTGCCAAACTGACTTCGTTGCTAAAGACGGTAACTTCACTGCGTTTGCACAAGAAGTTGCAGCTGCAGCGCTAGCTTCAAAAGCTACAGTTGAAGAGCTACAAGCGCAATTCGAAGAAGCTCGCGTTGCTCTAGTTGCTAAAATCGGCGAAAACATCAACATCCGTCGCGTACAATACGTTGAAGGTACTGCAATCGCTTCTTACCGTCACGGTGAGAAAATCGGTGTAGTTGTTGCTGGTGAAGGCGACGCTGAAACTCTTAAGCACGTAGCAATGCACGTTGCTGCTTCTAAGCCAGAGTACGTAAACCCAGAAGACGTACCAGCTGACGTAGTTGCTAAAGAGAAAGAAGTTCAAGTTGAAATCGCTATGAACGAAGGCAAGCCTGCTGAGATCGCTGAGAAGATGGTTGTTGGCCGCATGAAGAAATTCACAGGCGAAATCTCTCTAACTGGTCAAGCATTCATCATGGAACCTAAGAAAACTGTAGGTGAAATGCTGAAAGAAAAAGGTGCTTCAGTTTCTACATTCGTTCGCCTAGAAGTTGGTGAAGGTATCGAGAAAGCAGAAGGCCTAAGCTTCGCTGAAGAAGTAGCACTAGCTCAAAAAGGTTAATCCTTAGAGACTTGTGCAAAGATTAGACCGTGGCCTTGGCTGCGGTCTTTTTATGAGCAGTAGACGATTAGCCGTGATGAATAACCATAAGCAAGCTTGTGATTATTCATGACTGTTAATCAACAACTCTCTTTGGAAGGTAAACTCCATGACTACGAACCCTAAACCAGCGTATCAACGTATTCTATTAAAACTGAGTGGTGAAGCTCTTCAAGGTGAAGACGGTTTTGGTATTGATCCTGCGATCCTTGATCGTATGGCACAAGAAGTTAAAGAACTGGTTGAACTGGGTGTTCAGGTTGGTGTAGTTATCGGTGGCGGTAACCTGTTCCGTGGCGCTGGTCTTGCAGAAGCTGGTATGAACCGTGTAGTGGGTGACCACATGGGTATGCTTGCTACAGTAATGAACGGCCTTGCGATGCGTGACGCTCTTCACCGTGCATACGTAAACGCGCGCGTAATGTCTGCAATTCCTCTTAAAGGCGTATGTGACGACTACAATTGGGCTGATGCAATTCGCGAACTTCGTCAAGGCCGCGTTGTAATCTTCTCAGCAGGTACTGGTAACCCATTCTTCACAACAGACTCTGCTGCGTGTCTACGTGGTATCGAAATCGAAGCTGACGTAGTTCTAAAAGCAACGAAAGTTGATGGCGTATTTACTGCTGACCCAGTAGCAAACCCAGACGCAGAGCTGTATGATAAGCTATCTTACGCAGAAGTTCTGGATAAAGAGCTTAAAGTAATGGATTTGGCTGCGTTCACACTTGCTCGTGACCACAAAATGCCTATCCGCGTATTTAACATGAACAAGCCAGGCGCACTACGTCGCGTGGTGATGGGCGAAGCAGAAGGCACGCTGATCAACTCTGACGCATAATTCTAATACGCCATCCAAACAACGTTGGATGGCGTTTCGCTTTGCTCAACCCTTTTAAGCTTTCTTCAGGAAAGATGACATTTTTAAGGTGAAACCGTGATTAACGAAATCAAAAAAGACGCGCAAGAGCGCATGGACAAAAGCGTTGAAGCGCTAAAGAACAACCTTTCTAAAGTTCGTACTGGTCGTGCACACCCAAGCCTACTATCTGGTATCTCTGTTGAGTACTACGGTGCTGCTACTCCTCTTAACCAAGTAGCGAACGTTGTAGCTGAAGACGCACGTACACTAGCAATCACAGTTTTCGACAAAGAACTAACTCAAAAAGTTGAAAAAGCGATCATGATGTCTGACCTTGGTCTAAACCCAATGTCTGCTGGTACTATCATTCGCGTTCCACTTCCACCGCTAACAGAAGAGCGTCGTAAAGACCTAGTTAAGATCGTTCGTGGTGAAGCTGAAGGTGGTCGTGTTGCAGTACGTAACATCCGTCGTGACGCAAACAACGATCTAAAAGCGCTTCTAAAAGATAAAGAAATCTCTGAAGACGAAGATCGTAAAGCACAAGAAGAGATCCAAAAGCTGACTGACGTAGCAGTTAAGAAGATCGACGAAGTTCTTGCTGCAAAAGAAAAAGAGTTGATGGAAGTTTAATACTCCCACCTACATCACTGTTGGAAAACGCTGTGCTCACAGTGCAGCGTTTTTTTGTGTTAATCTATCCAACTGATGGAACTCAATTAACTCCCTATGCAAAATTCTCAAGCCTTCTCTGACTCCCTCCCTAAGCATATTGCCATCATCATGGACGGTAATGGTCGCTGGGCTAAGTCCAAAGGAAAACCTCGCGTATTTGGCCATAAAAAAGGCGTTAATGCCGTTCGTAAGACCGTTGCTGCGGCTTCCAAACTTGGCATTAAAGCGATGACATTATTTGCTTTTAGTAGTGAAAACTGGCGTCGTCCGGAGGAAGAAGTTGGTCTTTTGATGGAACTGTTCATCACAGTCCTGTCTAGTGAAGTAAAAAAGCTACATAAAAACAACTTACAGTTACGTGTTATTGGTGACACAAGCCGCTTTAGTGAGCGCCTACAAAAGAAAATTGTAGAAGCGGAAAATCTAACGGCAAGCAACACTGGTATGGTGATTAACATTGCGGCCAATTATGGTGGTAAATGGGACATCACAGAAGCGGCTAAAGCACTAGCGCTTAAAGCTCGTAACGGTGAAATTCGTGTAGAGGATATTAATGAGCAGTTAATCACTGAGCATTTGACCATGGCAGACCTACCAGAGGTGGATCTTTTGATCCGTACTAGTGGCGAATGCCGCATCAGCAACTTCATGCTGTGGCAAATGGCTTATGCTGAAATGTACTTTACGCCAGAGTTTTGGCCAGAGTTTGACGAAGACAGCTTAGTTGAAGCTGTGACGTGGTTTATTAACCGTGAGCGTCGTTTTGGCTGTACTGGTGAACAAGTAAAGGCATTGATGACGGCTCAATAAGGACTAATTAGTTTGAAACAGAGAATAATAACAGCACTAATTTTAGCTCCCCTGGTTATTTTAGGTATTTTTAAGTTACCCCTAATGGGCTTTATTATCGCGTTGACGGCGATAACACTGTTAGGTTTTTGGGAGTGGACACAATTTACAGAAAGCAATTCTCGCATTGCTGCACTGATTCCGGCAGCCGTTGTTACCGGACTTAGTTTTCTCTTTATCTCACCTGACGCACATAGCTTAAACCATTTAAGTACACCTCATTATGTTGTGTTAGGGCTTGGTTTTGTGTGGTGGATTATTGCGAGCTTGATGGCAATTACTTACCCGAAAACCACAAAATCTTGGCAAGGCAACCTTGTTTTACGACATGTTTTTGGTTTTCTGACATTACTCCCTTTTCTTTGGAGTGTAATCATTCTAAGAGCCTCAGACATTTCGGTAGATCCATACCACGGTGCAAAGCTCGTAATGTACGTTTGCTTCTTGGTATGGGCTGCAGACAGCGGTGCTTACTTCGCTGGTAAAAGTTTAGGCAAGCGCAAGATGGCACCACATGTTAGCCCAAACAAAACGATTGAAGGTCTTATTGGCGGTATCATCGCGGCACTGATTGTTGGCTGGTTGTTTGCCGATTGGTTCAATATCCAGTTCACGAGCCCAATTCATATGATCATCATTACGTTGATCACTGTCGTGATTTCTGTATTAGGTGATTTAGTCGAAAGCATGTTTAAGCGTGTTTCTGGCATCAAAGACAGCAGTAACATCATTCCAGGCCACGGTGGCGTATTAGATCGCATCGATAGCCTGACTGCTGCATTTCCAGTCTTTGCTCTTCTATACTACGTATTCTAATTTATCGGGAGCGGCTTCATCGCTCCTGAATTTTTCTAACGGTCTTACATCATGCAAAAGTTAACGATTCTTGGTGCAACAGGCTCAATAGGTGCAAGCACCTTAAAAGTGGTTGAACAAAACCCAGAGCTGTTTTCTGTGGTCGCACTAGCGGCTGGCACTAACGTTGAAAAGATGGTGGCACTTTGTCGCCAATGGCAGCCTAAATTCGCGGTAATGGCGGATAAGGCTGCGGCTGTTGCTCTGCAATCAGAAATCCACACCATTTCACCAAATACAGAAGTGTTAGGTGGTGTTGATGCACTTTGTCATGTGGCTTCATTAGAAGAAGTAGATAGCGTAATGGCAGCCATTGTTGGTGCAGCGGGTTTGTTGCCAACCATGGCGGCCGTTAAAGCGGGCAAGCGCGTATTGCTGGCGAATAAAGAAGCGCTTGTCATGTCTGGGCAGTTGTTTATTGATGCCGTTGAACAATACGGGGCAGAGTTGCTGCCAGTAGACAGTGAACATAATGCTATTTTCCAGTGCCTACCACAGCAAGTTCAAACCAATCTTGGCCGCTGTAACTTAGATGAGCATGGCATTTCTAGTATTCTGTTAACCGGATCTGGCGGTCCATTCCGTTACGCTGACATTGCCGATCTCGACAGCGTAACGCCAGCACAGGCAATCGCGCACCCTAACTGGTCTATGGGGCCAAAGATTTCGGTCGATTCTGCGACTATGATGAATAAAGGTCTTGAGTACATTGAAGCAAAATGGCTATTCAATGCGGCTCGTGACCAGTTAAAAGTGATTATTCACCCGCAATCCGTGATCCATTCAATGGTTCAGTATCGTGATGGTTCGGTACTGGCGCAAATGGGAGAGCCAGATATGGCAACACCAATTGCGCTGACAATGTCTTATCCTTCTCGTGTTGATGCCGGTGTAAAACCGCTAGACTTTACTCAAGTAGGTGAATTGACATTCTTGCAACCAGACTTTGCTCGTTATCCTTGTTTGAAGCTTGCGATTGACGCGTGTTACGAAGGGCAACATGCGACTACTGCTCTAAATGCAGCCAATGAAGTTGCTGTTGATGCGTTTCTAAATAATCGCCTTGGTTTTACAGACATAGCTCGCATCAATGAATTGGTTTTGCATAAAATCACCGCAAGCTGCAAACCTGAGAATGCGAATAGCTTGGAAAGCTTGCTAGAGCTAGATAGAATGTCTCGAACTATCGCCCTAGAAATTATACGCGAGCGTAGCTAATGACTGGTATTTTGTGGAATCTTGTTTCTTTTATCGTTGCACTGGGCATTCTTGTTGCCGTGCACGAGTTTGGGCACTTTTGGGTTGCTCGTCGTTGTGGCGTGAAGGTTGAAAGATTTTCCATCGGTTTTGGTAAGTCTATTTGGCGAAAAGTTGGTCAAGACGGAACCGAATACACTATCTCAATGATTCCTCTTGGTGGATACGTCAAAATGGTAGATAGCCGTGTTGACGATGTGCCAGAAAGTGAAAAACATTTAGCCTTTGATCAAAAGCCGCTTTGGAAACGAACGTCTATTGTTGCAGCTGGCCCTATCTTTAATTTCTTATTTGCTATTTTTGCTTATTGGTTGGTTTTCCTGATTGGTGTACCAGCGGTAAAACCCGTAATTGGTGAAGTTACGCCCAATTCGATTGTTGCTGAGGCAGGAATTGAATCTGGAATGGAACTAAAAGCAGTATCAGGCATCAAAACTCCGGATTGGGAATCAGTTAATATGGGATTAATTTCTCATATTGGTGATGACGCTATGACGCTAACACTGACGTCAGACTCAGAAGTTGGCGCTGAAGTGACGAAAACGCTGGACCTTCGTGACTGGAAATTTGATCCAGAAACCGAATCTGCGATGCATTCACTTGGTTTTGCTCCATATACACCAGAAATCTATCGCGTTATTAAGCAAGTTTCTGAAGACGGTGCAGCCGCGAAAGCAGGTGTGCTTCCAGAAGATGAAATCATCGCGATTGGTGGTGAGCCTATCAATGACTGGAAACAAGTCGTAGATGCTGTACGCTCAAATCCAAATACTCCAATCGAGTTGACGGTATTACGCCGAGGCATTGAGCAATCACTAACATTAACACCAGACAGTCGTGAGCTGGCTAACAAACAAGTGGTTGGCTTTGCAGGTATCGCACCTGAAGTCGCAGAATGGCCAGAAAGTTATCGCTTCGAGCTGCAGTTTGGTGTATTCGAATCAATTGGTAAAGCGGTTGATAAGACAGGCCAAGTGATTGGTTTGACCGTCAGCATGTTGAAAAAACTGATTGTTGGTGATGTCGGTCTTAACAATCTGAGCGGCCCAATTTCGATTGCAAAAGGTGCGGGTGCAACGGCGGACTACGGTCTAGTTTACTTTTTAGGTTTTCTCGCTCTAATTAGTGTTAACCTAGGTATTATTAACCTCGTTCCGTTACCTATGTTGGATGGTGGTCATTTATTGTTCTTCGCAATTGAAGCCGTTATCCGACGCCCAGTCCCAGAAAAAGTACAGGAAATGGGCTTTAGAATTGGTGGTGCAATCATCTTCTCGCTCATGGCGTTAGCGCTATTTAATGATTTTACTCGTCTGTGATAGTTCAGAGACAAAAGCAGTAGCAAGGAATAATTAGAACAAGTATGGCGATTAAGCGAATTCTGTTTGCAAGTTTACTGGCGACCAGTGTATCTGCAAACGGAGCAGAGAACTTCGTAGTTCAAGATATTGAAATCGATGGATTGCAGCGTGTAGCACTTGGTGCGGCGTTGCTAAAAATGCCTGTACGTGTCGGTGATACCATTGACCAAGGCGATGTTGCAGAGATTATCCGCGCACTGTACGCATCTGGTAACTTCGAAGATGTAAAAGTATTGCGTGATGGTGGTGTGTTGATGGTTCAAGTGAAAGAGCGTCCAACTATCGCAAGCATCTCATTCTCAGGCAACAAAGCGATCAAGGACGAGCAGCTACAAGAAAACCTGAATGCATCTGGCGTTCGTGAAGGTGAAGCGCTTGACCGTACTACGCTAAGTAACATCGAAAAAGGCTTGGAAGATTTTTACTACAGTGTTGGTAAGTACAACGCAACAGTGAAAGCGGTTGTGACTCCATTGCCACGTAACCGTTCTGACTTGAAATTTGTCTTCACGGAAGGCGTGTCGGCAAAAATTCAGCAAATCAACTTTATCGGTAATGAAGTCTTTTCGGATGAAGAACTTCTTTCTCGTTTCAACTTGAACGTTGATGTGCCATGGTGGAATTTCCTCGCGGACGAAAAATACCAAAAGCAAGTGCTTGCTGGTGATATCGAAGCGCTGAAGTCATTCTATCTTGACCGCGGCTACCTGAAATTTAACGTTGATTCTACACAAGTTGCGATCTCTCCTGACAAGAAAGGGGTATACATTACTCTTGGCTTGGAAGAGGGCGAAGTGTACACCGTTAAAGATGTAAAATTCCGCGGTGACCTGATTGGTGAAGAAGCGACCTTCGAACGACTCGTTCCATTCGAAGACAATGAAACGTACAACGGTTCTCTTGTGACTTCAATGGAAGAAGGCATCAAGCGTGTGCTTGGTGAATCTGGCTACGCTTACCCTCAAGTAAACACCATCCCTGAATTTGACGATGAAAACAAACAAGTCTCCTTGGTTGTGAATGTTGATCCAGGTAATCGAATTTACGTTCGCGACATTCGTTTTACTGGTAATAACTCAACGAAAGATGAAGTGTTGCGTCGTGAAATGCGCCAAATGGAAGGTAGCTGGCTAAACTCCAAGTCGATTGAAACTGGTAAGACACGACTTAACCGTCTTGGCTATTTTGAAAACGTAGAAGTACAAACGGTTCGTGTACCAGGTAGTGATGATCAAGTTGATCTGGTTTACTCGGTTAAAGAAGCGAACTCAGGTAGCGTAAACTTTGGTGTTGGCTACGGTACCGAATCGGGCGTCAGCTTCCAAGTTGGTCTGCAACAAGACAACTTCTTAGGTAGCGGTAACCGCGTTGGTATTAACGCGATGATGAACGACTATCAAAAGAACGTGAGCTTAGACTACCGCGACCCATACTGGAACCTTGATGGTGTCAGCTTGGGCGGTAAGATTTTCTACGATGAATTTGAAGCATCGGAAGCGGGTATCGTTGACTATACCAACCAAAGTTATGGTGCAAGTTTGACATGGGGTTTCCCATTTGATGAACTGAACCGTTTTGAATTCGGCGTTGGTTATACCCACAACAAGATCGGTAACTTGTCACCTTACTTGCAGGTAGAGCAATTCTTGCAAGCTCAAGCAGACAATATCGACTCAAGCGGTGCGTTAAACACCAACGACTTTGATTTCAACATCTCTTGGACTCGTAACAACCTGAACCGCGGTTATTTCCCGACAGCGGGTAACCACCAACGTGCATTCTACAAGATGACCGTACCTGGCTCTGACGTTCAATACTTCAAAATGCAGTACGATGTGCGTCAGTACGTGCCTTTGACTAAGAAGCATGAGTTCACGCTCTTGTTCCGTGGTCGCTTAGGTTATGGTAACGGTTACGGTCAGACGGATGGCAACGATAACTTGTTCCCATTCTACGAAAACTATTACGCAGGTGGCTTTACGACACTACGTGGTTTCGGCTCTAACAGCGTAGGTCCGAAAGCGGTTTATCGTGATTACTCTGGCTCGAACAATGGTGCTGATACTGCTACAGACGATTCTGTTGGTGGTAACGCAGTAGCGCTAGCAAGTATCGAGCTGATTGTTCCTACACCATTTGCGTCGGACGAAGTTCGCAACCAAATTCGAACCAGTATTTTCTTCGATATGGCAAGTATTTGGGATACCGAGTTTGACTATCGCGACTCTGGTGCAGAATATGGTGACCGTTACTACTACGATTACTCAGATCCAACCAACTACCGTTCATCTTATGGTGCGGCGTTGCAGTGGATGTCTCCAATGGGGCCTCTAGTCTTCTCACTAGCGAAACCAATTAAGAAATTTGATGGCGATGATGAAGAGTTCTTCACATTCACTATCGGTAGAACTTTCTAAAGAGGAAAATATTTTGAATAAAATGATCAAAGCGGCTGGGATTGGCCTTCTTGTACTGAGCTCTTCAATGTTTGCAAACGCAGCCGAAGCTGCACAGAAAATCGCTTACGTAAACACTGCTCAAGTTTTCCAAGCTCTTCCTCAACGTGAAGTCGTTCTACAAAAAATGCAGAAAGACTTTAAGAGCAAAGCTGATGAGCTGAAATCAATTCAAGCGCAAGCTAAAACCAAGATTGAAAAACTACAACGTGATGGTGAGCTTCTAGGTCAGGAAGAAATTGAGAAATTGCGTATCGACATCGCGAAGCTAGACAGCGAATACAAAGTAAAAGCTCAAGCTCTAGAGAAAGCAAGCGCTCGTCGTGAAGCAGAAGAGAAAGCGAAGCTATTCAAAACAATCCAAGATGCTGTGAAGAAAGTAGCAGACAAAAAAGGTTACGACCTAGTTATTGATATTTCTGCACTGCAATACGGCAAACCAGAATACAATATCTCAGAAGATGTAATTAAAGCTCTAAAATAAGAAGTTATGAAAAAATTGACATTAGCCGAGTTGGCGACAATTACCGGGGGTGAGCTATTTGGTGACGAGTCACTCGTCGTTGGCCGTGTAGCTCCAATGGATAAAGCGCAAGAAGGTGACGTGACTTTCTTGTCTAACCCAAAATACGCAAAGCATCTATCTGAATGTAAAGCAACAGTGGTGATGGTGAAGGCAGAGCATAAGGACCAGTGTGCTGGTAATGCACTTGTCGTTGCTGACCCTTATGTTGCATTCGCTCGTGTTGTTCAGGCTATGGATACCACACCAAAACCTGCTGAAGACATTGCACCGAGTGCAGTGATTGCATCCGATGTGAAGATGGGTGAAAACGTTGCAATTGGCGCAAACGCGGTTATTGAAACGGGAGTTGAACTGGGTGATAACGTTGTTATCGGCGCAGGTTGCTTTATCGGTAAAAACGCGAAGCTGGGGAACAACACCAAGCTTTGGGCTAATGTGACAATTTATCATGAAGTATCATTGGGCGATGACTGTCTGGTTCAATCTGGCACAGTCATTGGCTCTGACGGTTTTGGTTATGCGAACGATAAAGGCGAGTGGGTTAAAATCCCTCAGCTTGGTTCTGTGCGCATTGGTAACCGCGTCGAGATTGGTGCATGTACTACGATTGACCGTGGCGCACTTGAAGACACCATTATTGAAGACAATGTAATTCTTGATAACCAACTTCAAATCGCACATAACGTGCAGATCGGATATGGTACCGTGATGCCAGGTGGTACTATTGTCGCCGGCAGTACTAAAATTGGTAAGTACTGTCAGATCGGCGGCGCGTCGGTTCTAAATGGCCACATCACTATCGCAGATGGTGTTGCCATCACCGGTATGGGCATGGTAATGCGCAGTATCGAAGAAAAGGGTCTTTATTCATCAGGTATCCCATTACAGACGAACCGAGAATGGCGCAAGACGGCAACTCGTGTTCACCGTATTGACGAGATGAACAAACGCTTGAAAGCTGTTGAAAAACAGCTGGAGCAGAAAGAAGAATCTTAGTTCCATATTCTGAACAAAGACTCGCGAAACGCGGGTCTTTTTCTTCTATAATGACGCGCTATTAGTAGATTTATTATCAAGCTGGTATACACTTTGCAGGCATTTCCCAGTTTGCGGCCTTTGCCGCTGCCCTGCCATCTTGGTTAAGAGAATTGATATAGGAAGACGACTTTGACTACTGAAAAGAAAACGATGAACATCTCTGAAATTCAAGAGCTACTACCTCATCGCTACCCATTCTTATTGATCGACCGAGTGATTGACTTCCAAGAAGCGAAGTACCTTCACGCAATTAAAAATGTGTCGGTTAACGAACCTCAGTTCACAGGTCACTTTCCTCAACTACCAGTATTCCCAGGTGTGTTGATTCTGGAAGCTATGGCTCAGGCTACTGGCCTACTAGCATTTAAATCATTTGGTGCACCGACAGAAAACGAGTTGTACTACTTTGCGAGTGTAGACGGCGCGAAATTCCGTAAACCTGTGGTTCCTGGTGACCAAATGGTTATTGAAGTTGAATTTCTAAAAGAGCGTCGTGGCATTGCTGCATTTAGCGGTGTAGCAAAAGTAGACGGCGAAGTAGTGTGTTCAGCAGAGCTGAAGTGTGCTCGTCGAGAGTTTTAATATGATTCATGAAACCGCTAAAATCCACCCGGCAGCGGTGGTAGAAGAAGGCGCAAAAATTGGCGCTAACGTGACGGTTGGTCCTTTTACCTACATCACCTCAACGGTGGAGATTGGTGAAGGTACTGAAGTCATGTCTCACGTAGTAATCAAAGGCCATACCAAAATTGGTAAAGATAACCGCATTTTCCCGCATGCAGTGATTGGTGAAGAAAACCAGGACAAGAAGTATGGTGGCGAAGATACAACCGTGGTTATTGGTGACCGTAATGTGATTCGCGAAGCGGTTCAGGTTCATCGTGGTACTGTGCAAGACAAAGCGACAACAGTGATTGGCGACGACAACCTACTGTGCGTGAATGCGCACATCGCGCATGACGTCGTAGTAGGCAACCATACTCACATTGGTAACAATGCGATCCTGGGTGGCCATGTAACAGTAGAAGATCACGCTGGTGTAATGGCACTTTCTGCCATTCACCCATTCTGTACGGTAGGCGCTTATGCATACGTTGGTGGTTGTTCTGCGGTTGTTCAGGACGTACCTGCTTACGTACTTGCTCAAGGTAACCATGCTACGCCATTTGGTTTGAACTTAGTTGGCTTGAAGCGCAATGGTTTTGAGAAACCAGAAATTCGAGCACTACAAAAAGCGTACAAAGAAATTTACCGCTCTGGTAAAACGCTAGAAGAAGTGAAACCGATTCTTGCAGAAATGGCACAAGAATGGCCTGCAGTGAAGCGTTTCTGTGACATTCTAGAAACAACGGAACGTGGTATCATTCGTTAATTCACGAATGAATCAATAAGTGGAAAAGATCGCGCCCAATTAGGGCTGCGGTCTTTTTGTGTTTTATGGATAAGGAATCCCTTATCCATAGTACATAGGGCGAAATCGATATGGAAAAACCATTACGTATTGGCATCATTGCTGGCGAGTTATCTGGTGACACGCTAGGGGAAGGCTTTATCAAGGCAGTGAAAGAGCGATACCCGAATGCAGAGTTCGTTGGCATCGGTGGGCCAAAAATGATCGCGCAAGGCTGTGAATCTCTTTTTGATATGGAAGAGTTAGCTGTAATGGGCTTAGTTGAAGTGCTTGGACGATTACCTCGTTTGTTAAAAGTAAAAGCTGAGCTTGTTAAGTACTTCACTCAGAACCCGCCAGATGTTTTTGTCGGTATTGATGCGCCAGATTTTAACTTGCGTCTAGAGTTAGATTTAAAGCAAGCAGGCATTAAAACCGTGCACTACGTGAGCCCTTCAGTATGGGCGTGGCGTCAAAAGCGTATCTTCAAAATCGAGGCTGCGACCAACCTCGTACTGGCTTTTCTACCGTTTGAAAAGGCGTTTTACGATAAATTTAACGTGCCTTGTGAGTTTATCGGCCACACCTTAGCGGATGCTATTCCTTTGCAATCTGAGCAAGCGCCTGCGCGAGATCTGCTAGGACTTGAACAAGACAAAAAATGGTTAGCAGTTTTACCGGGTAGCCGTGGTAGTGAGCTCAAGATGCTCTCTCAGCCATTCATTGAGACGTGCAAGCTTCTGCACCAAAAATACCCCGGTTTGGGCTTTGTAGTGGCGCTAGTTAATCAAAAACGTCGAGAGCAATTTGAGCAAGCGTGGAAAGAGCATGCGCCCGAGCTTGATTTCAAATTGGTGGATGATACGGCTCGCAATGTTATTACAGCCTCTGATGCGGTAATGCTAGCATCTGGAACGGTAGCGTTAGAGTGCATGTTGCTTAAGCGTCCTATGGTTGTTGGCTATCGCGTCAATACCTTTACCGCCTTTCTGGCCAAGCGCCTATTGAAAACTAAGTACGTGTCATTACCCAATATTCTCGCAGATGACGAACTGGTTAAAGAGTATCTTCAAGACGATTGCACACCAGACAACTTGTTCAATGAAGTTTCTCGTTTGCTAGAGAGTGACAATAAGCCAATGCTTGATAAGTTCACCGAAATGCATCATTGGATTCGTAAAGACGCGGATCAACAAGCTGCGAATGCAGTAATGAAATTGATTGAAAAATAGAGAAGTACCATGGTCGCGAAAGCAAAAACGACAAAAGCAAAAGTAGAGCTCCCTCCGTTTGAATACCCTCAAGGTTACCAATTGATCGCCGGAGTCGATGAAGTTGGACGCGGCCCTTTGGTTGGAGATGTCGTCACCGCTGCAGTTATCCTCGATCCCAATAACCCAATCGAAGGCTTGAATGACTCTAAGAAGCTGAGCGAGAAAAAGCGTCTGGCACTGCTTCCTGAAATCAAAGAAAAAGCGCTAGCGTGGGCGGTAGGCCGTTGCTCTCCCGAAGAGATTGATGAACTGAATATTCTGCAAGCTACCATGGTTGCCATGCAACGTGCGATTGCAGGATTGAAGGTACAGCCAGATTTAGTGCTGATCGATGGTAATCGTTGCCCTGAGCTACCGGTGGATTCTCACGCTGTGGTGAAAGGCGATTTACGAGTGGCTGAAATCAGTGCCGCTTCCATCATTGCCAAAGTTGTGCGCGACCAAGAGATGGAAGAGCTGGATAAACAATATCCGCAATTCGGCTTTGCGAAGCACAAAGGTTATCCAACCAAAGCGCACTTTGAAGCAATTGAGCAACATGGTGTGATAAGCGAGCACCGTAAGAGCTTCAAACCAGTAAAGAAAGCTTTAGGCTTAGATTAATAAATTGGGCGGATTGGTGTTATAAACCCAGCCCTTTAGGTTAGAATCCCAAACAAAATAGAGTTACACGGTACCTGTTAATGTCAGATCCCAAGTTCGTCCACCTTCGTATTCACAGTGATTTCTCGATGGTGGATGGTATCAATAAAGTTCCACCGATAGTCAAGAAAGTCGCCGAGCTTGGTATGCCTGCCATGGCTTTGACTGACTTCACCAACTTATGTGGTTTGGTGAAGTTTTATGGCACAGCGCATGGCTCCGGCGTTAAACCGATCATCGGTGCAGATTTCAAAATGCAATCTGATGAATTTGGTGAAGAACTGACCCAGCTGACAGTACTTGCTGCCGACAATGCAGGTTACAAGAACCTCACGTTACTGATTTCCAAAGCGTACTTACGTGGCCACGTTCAGCACCAACCTGTGATTGATAGGGCGTGGCTGGCCGAGATGTCAGAAGGCTTAATCGTTCTATCTGGTGCTAAAAATGGCGATATCGGCAAAGCGCTGCTTAAAGGTAACCGTAAACTGGTTGAAAGCTGTGTAGAGTTTTACAAACAGCATTTCCCGGACCGTTTCTATCTAGAATTGATTCGTACAGGCCGTCCGGATGAAGAGACGTACTTGCACTTTGCCATCGATCTCGCTGAGCAACATGACTTGCCCGTGGTCGCGACAAACGAAGTGGTTTTCCTAAGTGCAGACCTTTTCGATGCGCATGAGATTCGTGTTGCGATTCATGATGGTTACACACTAGAAGATCCACGCCGACCAAAAAATTACAGCCCGCAGCAGTACCTTCGCACTGAAGAGGAAATGTGTGAGCTGTTTGCTGATATTCCAGAAGCGCTAGAAAACAGTGTCGAGATTGCCAAGCGTTGTAACGTGACCGTTCGTTTGGGTGAATACTTCTTGCCAGCCTTCCCAACAGAGGGGATGGAAGAAACTGAATTCTTGGTTATGAAGTCACGAGAAGGTTTGGAAGAGCGTCTAGAGTTCCTATTCCCTGATGAAGAAGAGCGCAAAAAGCGCCGTCCAGAATACGACGAGCGTTTACAAATCGAACTCGACGTAATCAACCAAATGGGGTTCCCTGGCTACTTCTTGATCGTAATGGAGTTCATCCAGTGGTCGAAAGACAACGCGATTCCAGTCGGTCCTGGTCGTGGTTCGGGTGCCGGTTCTTTGGTGGCCTACGCGCTGAAAATCACCGATCTTGATCCGCTTGAATATGACTTGCTCTTCGAACGTTTCTTGAACCCAGAACGTGTATCCATGCCCGATTTCGACGTCGACTTTTGTATGGATAAGCGTGACCAAGTAATTGATCACGTTGCCGAAATGTACGGTCGCGATGCCGTATCTCAGATCATCACATTCGGTACGATGGCGGCGAAAGCGGTAATCCGTGACGTTGGTCGTGTTCTTGGTCACCCATTTGGTTTCGTTGACCGTATTTCGAAACTGGTTCCGCCAGATCCGGGTATGACGCTAGAAAAAGCGTTTAAAGCCGAGCCTGCTCTGCCTGAGCTTTATGAGGCCGATGAGGAAGTTAAAGAACTCATCGATATGTGTCGCCTATTAGAAGGTTGTACACGTAACGCCGGTAAGCACGCGGGTGGTGTTGTAATTTCACCAACCACGATTACAGACTTTGCGCCAATTTATGCGGATGCGGAAGGGCATTTCCCCGTAACTCAGTTTGATAAGAACGACGTAGAAACTGCTGGTCTGGTTAAGTTTGACTTCTTGGGCCTACGTACTCTAACCATTATCGACTGGGCATTAGGGTTGATTAACCCGCGCTTGGAGAAGGAAGGTAAACCTCCTGTTCGTATCGAGTCGATACCTTTGGAAGATCCGGCTTCGTTTCGCTTACTCCAAAACTCAGAGACCACTGCGGTATTCCAGCTTGAATCGCGTGGTATGAAAGAGCTGATCAAACGACTTCAGCCTGACTGTTTTGAAGACATCATCGCATTGGTGGCCTTGTTCCGTCCGGGTCCGTTGCAATCGGGCATGGTAGATAACTTTATCGACCGTAAACATGGCCGAGAAGCGATCTCTTACCCCGATGAAAAGTGGCAACACGAGTCACTAAAAGAAATCCTCGATCCGACGTACGGAATCATTCTGTATCAAGAACAGGTAATGCAGATTGCGCAGGTTTTGTCTGGCTACACCCTTGGTGGTGCGGACATGCTGCGTCGTGCGATGGGTAAGAAAAAGCCGGAAGAAATGGCCAAGCAGCGTGCAACCTTCGAAGAAGGGGCAGTGAAGAACGGTGTTGATGGCGAGTTGGCGATGAAAATCTTCGACTTGGTAGAAAAGTTCGCAGGTTACGGTTTTAACAAATCGCACTCAGCGGCTTACGCACTGGTGTCTTACCAAACGTTGTGGCTTAAAACGCACTATCCAGCTGAATTCATGGCGGCGGTAATGACTGCCGATATGGATAACACCGAAAAAGTAGTTGGTCTGGTGGACGAATGCTTCCGCATGAAACTCACCGTGTTGCCGCCAGACATCAACTCCGGTTTATACCGTTTCAACGTTGATGAAAACGGTGCGATTGTTTACGGTATCGGCGCAATCAAAGGTGTGGGTGAAGGCCCTATCGATGCGATACTAGAAGCGCGAAACAAAGGTGGTCACTTTAAAGACCTATTTGATTTCTGTGCTCGTATCGATCTCAAACGTGTTAACAAACGCGTCATCGAAAAGCTGATTTATGCAGGTGCACTTGACCGACTTGGCCCTCATCGAGCGGCGATGATGGCGTCACTGAACGATGCCGTTAAAGCGGCCAGCCAACATCACCAAGCAGAGGCCTTTGGCCAAGGCGATATGTTTGGTGTGTTGACCGATGCACCAGAAGAAGTTGAGAATAAATACACGCAAGTGCCACCATGGCCAGAAAAGGTTTGGCTAGAAGGGGAGCGCGAAACTCTCGGTTTATATTTGACCGGGCACCCCATTAACGCGTATTTAAAGGAACTAAACAAATACACCAGTTGTCGACTAAAGGACGCGACCCCAACACGTCGCGATCAATCGGTAACGGTAGCAGGTTTAGTGATTGCTGCGCGAGTGATGACAACCAAGCGAGGTACTCGCATTGGTATCATGACGTTGGACGACCGAAGTGGTCGAATGGAAGTAATGCTGTTCTCCGATGCACTTGATCGGTATGCTGAACTTCTCGAAAAAGACAGAATTTTGGTGGTTTCGGGACAGGTCAGCTTTGATGACTTCAACGGTGGCCTTAAAATGTCGGCGCGTGAAGTTATGGATCTCGGCAGCGCGCGCGAAAAATACGCACGTGGTCTGTCGGTATCAATTGATGCTAACCAGATCAATGATCAATTCTTTGAGCAGTTTAGTCGTATTTTAGAACCGCACAAAGCCGGAACCGTACCCGTCAATGTATACTACCAGCGTGCCGACGCCAGAGCGCGGTTAACATTGGGCACCGAATGGCGAGTAACGCCAAGTGATACATTAATAGACGATTTAAAACAGTTGCTTGGCAAAAGCCAGGTAGAACTCGAATTTAACTAAAAAATTCAGCGCAATATGTCAGACGCTGAGTCAACAAGGATTCATAGATGAGCCTAAACTTTCTTGAATTTGAAAAGCCAATTGCAGAACTAGAAGCGAAAATCGAAGCACTACGTGACGTATCACGTCATGGTGGTGATTCTGCAATTGACCTGGATAAAGAAATCGAACAGCTTGAGAAGAAGAGCCTAGAACTTAAGAAGAAGATCTTCAGCGACCTAGGTGCATGGGAAACAGCTCAACTGGCTCGTCACCCACTACGTCCGTACACGCTTGATTACGTTCAACACGTATTTGAAGAGTTTGACGAACTCGCGGGTGACCGCGCATTCGCAGACGACAAAGCGATTGTTGGTGGTATTGCACGTCTTGAAGGTCGTCCTGTGATGATTATCGGTCACCAAAAAGGCCGTGAGACAAAAGAAAAAGTACGACGTAACTTTGGCATGCCAAAGCCAGAAGGTTACCGCAAAGCACTACGTTTGATGGAAATGGCCGAGCGTTTCAACATGCCAATCATCACATTCATCGACACAGCTGGCGCATATCCAGGTGTTGGTGCAGAAGAGCGTGGTCAATCTGAAGCTATCGCGAAAAACCTAAAAGTGATGTCTGGTCTTAAAGTTCCAGTAATCTGTAACGTTGTAGGTGAAGGTGGTTCAGGCGGTGCACTAGCTATTGGTGTAGGCGACTACGTGAACATGCTTCAGTACTCTACGTACTCAGTAATTTCTCCAGAAGGTTGTGCTTCAATCCTATGGCGTGATTCTGACAAAGCGCCTCAAGCAGCAGAAGCAATGGGTCTAACTGCTCCTCGCCTTAAAGAACTTGAGCTAATTGATGAGATCATCGAAGAGCCACTAGGTGGCGCGCACCGCGATCACGTTAAAATGGCTGAAAACATGAAAGCGACGCTACTTCGTCAGCTAGAAGATCTTGAGCAGCTAGATGAAGAATCGCTACGTGAACGCCGTTACCAACGTCTAATGAACTACGGTTACTGCTGATATCTCGCGAGATAACGGATAAAATGGAAAGGGTTGGACATATGTCTAACCCTTTTTTTGTACCTATCGGATCGCTTATGGAATCGCTTTACCAGCAGTTTTCTCATGTATTGAACACCTATTATCAACCTCAAACGAAGGTCGTTGTCGCGTTTAGTGGTGGTGTGGACTCACGCTTGTTACTTGAGTTGCTTCGCCGTTATCGAGAAGAAAACTCCCTCTCTTGCCACGCGGTTTATGTTCATCATGGTTTGAGTGAAAATGCGGACATTTGGGCTGATAAGTGTCAAGTATGGGCGAAACAAGCAGGTATTTCGTGCTCGGTAGAGCGTGTGAATCTAGATACCAATAGTGGTGAGAGCATTGAATTGCTGGCACGTGAAGCGCGCTATGAAGCTTTGGCTCGTCATATCAATCGTGGCGACTTATTGCTAACAGGTCAGCATGCCGACGACCAAGTCGAAACATTTTTACTCGCGCTGAAACGTGGAAGTGGGCCTAAGGGTTTATCTTCGATGGCAGAAAGTATGCCGTTTGCTGGTGGCACATTAGTTCGTCCGCTACTTAACATCAAGCGCGAGCAGATAGAAGCGACGGCGAAGAACATTGGTTTGGAATGGGTAGAAGACGAAAGTAACCAAGACACGCGCTACGATCGAAATTTTTTACGTCATCGTATCGTCCCTGAGTTGTCTGAGCGTTGGCCGAGTATTCATCAAGCGGTGCAACGAAGCGCAAGCTTATGTGCTCAGCAAGAAGCGTTATTGGATGAGCTCCTAGGTTCGGTGTTTGCGCGTGCTCTACAGGCGGATTTGAGCTTAAGTATTGATGAGTTAGCTATCCATAGTGAATTAGCTCAAGCGCGTTTGATTCGTATGTGGTTGAGTAAATGGAATGCCAATATGCCGAGTCAAACTCAATTGCGCTTGATTTGGCAAGAAGTGGCATTGGCACAACAAGATGCCAATCCAAAGCTTAAACTCAAACAAGGAGAGATCCGACGCTTCCAAAACAAATTGTACTGGGTTACGCCCCATGCCGATGTGACGAGTTGGCAAGGCCATATCCAAATCGATGAGCCACTGGTTTTACCTGAGAGTTTGGGGACGTTAACGCTTAGTACGGGTTCTCATCAGCCAAATATTTCGCTGCCATCGCACCCCGAGTTATTGAGGGTTACTTTCAATCCCGAAGGTTTGTCGGCACACCCCACAACACGTAGTCGTAGTCGTAAACTGAAAAAGTTATTCCAAGAATACAATGTGCCAAGCTGGTTACGTCGTCAGATCCCGATTTTGATGTACAAAGACCAAGTTGTTGCAGTCGCAGACTTGTTTGTGGATCAAACATTTAGTGGCCAAGACTGTGAACTCATTTGGCGCAAGCCTTTGTAATTCATGTCACAATATCGACCATAACTATCTCAAATAAAAAACGATTAGGTGAAGCAATGAAGAGAGTAATGATCGGTGCAGTGGCTGCACTAACCATGTTGAGTGGCCAAGCTCTGGCGGGTGATGCCGCTGCGGGACAAGCTAAAGCTGCAGTATGTGCGGCATGTCATGGCGCAGACGGTAACGCGACGATTCCAGGCTACCCAAATTTGAAAGGGCAAAACGAGCAGTACATCGTGAGCTCAATCAAAGCTTACAAAAACAAAGAACGTAGCGGTGGTCTTGCTGCAGTAATGCAGGCTCAGGCGTCGCTGCTTTCTGATGACGATATTGCAAACCTTGCCGCTTACTACTCAAGTTTGAAGTAAGTAAAAAGCGCATTAACACGTCGTTATCTTATTTCTACAAAACCAGAGCATTGCTCTGGTTTTGTTTTATCTCGACTTAATAAACCTTATTGAGCTCAGGATTTTAGCTGATGAACCAGAGACAAACGTTGAATGTTATGAGACGCTAAACGATAATATGCGCAAACGATTGAAGCTTAAGGGATGAACATGAAAAAGATTGAAGCGATTATCAAGCCATTTAAATTGGATGATGTTCGAGAAGCACTTGCTGAAGTAGGCATCACAGGGATGACCGTTTCTGAAGTGAAAGGTTTTGGTCGTCAGAAAGGCCACACTGAGCTATACCGCGGTGCGGAATACATGGTGGACTTCCTACCGAAAGTGAAACTGGAAATTGTTGTTACTGAAGATGTAGCAGACAAATGCGTAGAAACCATCATCGAAACCGCGCAAACAGGTAAGATTGGCGATGGTAAAATTTTCGTAACGGATGTTGAGCGTGTGGTTCGTATCCGTACTGGTGAAGAAGACGAAGACGCGATTTAAGATTTCACTACAATTGCATTTTTGATTAAGCTAAAAGGGAGCCCAATAAGGCTCCTTTTTTATTTCATGCATTCAGGTACGCTCTCATGTTTAAGCGTTTTGTTCTCTCTTTAGCCTTTCTAATCATGGCTGCGGTAGTGAGTTTTCAAGTCATCTTTACCGTGCCAGAACACCCACAGATCATCACACAAACTGGTTCTGAAATTACCGAAGACATTCGATGTATAGAGTTTAGCGGAGCAAAAGCTCTGGACGATAACGGTGAACTCAACCTTTTAGTTTGGAACATCTACAAGCAAAATCGCGCTAACTGGCAATCTGAGTTGGAGTTGTTCTCGGCAGATAAGCAATTGTTATTGCTGCAAGAAGCTAGCATGACAGACAGTTTTAAACAATGGTTGGTAGATGGCAGCTGGGTCAGCAACCAAGTCAGCGCATTTAAAGCGTTAGGCAGCGGAGCTGGCGTGATTAGTATTGCTCAAAAGCAGCCAGTTAAAGCATGCGCGTACACGTCAAAAGAACCGTGGTTGCGTTTGCCAAAATCGGCGTTGTACAGCCAGTATCGTTTAAGTAATGGTGAGAGCTTGGCCGTTATCAATGTGCATGCGATCAACTTTACCGTTGGAACGGAAGAATATACTTCGCAACTTTCTGCGCTTGAGACGCTACTTAAACAACACAGCGGGCCAATCGTATTTGCTGGTGATTTTAATAGTTGGAGCGAATATCGGATTACGGCCATGAAGCAGGCCCTGAGGGAAGCAAATTTGAGAGAAGTACAATTCTCGCCAGATCATCGTACGCAGTTTATTACGGGCTTGCCGCTAGACCATGTGTTCTACCGCGGACTAACGCTCAAAAATGCGAAAGCACCGCAGAGCGACGCTTCCGATCATAATCCATTACTGGTGTCGTTTACGCTTAACGATTAGCGTTAGTCAGCTTAAGCGATAACGATGTACAACGCCCAAATTACGTAAAACGCAATCCAAGGCAGGCTCGAAATCACCAGAGCCTGTCCGCGTTCAAATTCAGTCCACGTTAATACCACGCCGTAACCTAGAACAATGTACCAAGGCAACAGAAGTGGCAGTGAGCTAGCAAAATGAGACCATTCGTTGGTGAGTGGCAACTTCAGTAAGCCATTGAGACTGTTGAGATCCGCCGCATAGGTCATTACCTGACCATGTTTCAATAGTAAGCTTGCGTAGCTTGCAATGTCGCCCAATACCGCTGGAAACAAAATGGCGCACGATGCCGCAAACCATTTCCAGTAACCGTATTGTTGTTTACTTGCTTTAGTCGCAAGGAAGAACCAAAACGCAAGCAACAAAAGCGTCGCAAAGCGATTGAACACGTCATTAATGATCGCACTTGCCATCAACGTGTTTGGTTCCAATAGCTCAATCTGCTGTGGGTCGATTTGTTGGAACTGTACAGTGAGTTGGTCACTTAACCACGTAAAATCAACGTTCGAAAAGTACGCGCCCCAAAATAGGAATGGGCTTAGCATCAAAAAGATGAAAGGTTGCCATCCCCAACCACCACGCTGATAAAGCGCAAGAAAACAAGAGGTTGGAGAACGGAATATGTCCAACAACATTACGAGTGGGTTACTTGACGGGTTCATACACTTACCTTAGTTACATCTACGTACAGCTTAAGTTTTTGACCCGGTTTTAGGTACTTCTGCTTATGCAGTGAGTTCCATTTTACGATGTCGTTGCTCTTCACCTTGAATTTGCTTGCGATGCCACTGATGGTGTCGCCAGAGCGAACGTTGTAGAACACGGTACGAATCACGGCGCCTTGGTCTGATTTTTTCCAAATCACCAGCTTTTGACCGACGCGCAGGGTATCTTTTGGTCCCATGCCGTTCCATTTTGCTAGCGATTTGTGTGAAACCTTGTTGTCACGAGCGATAGACCACAAACTTTCACCCGATTGCACAACGTGTGACAGTTTCAGCTGGCCACGAGCTTGCGATTGCGTTTTGTTCAAACGGTTTTGCGCTGTAAGTGCGTACTTTGAATCGTCTTTGGTTGACGTCGGAATAAGTAAGTACTGACCAATGCGAATGTTGTTGTTCGACAGGCCGTTAGCACGACGAATCACTTTTGAGGTCGTACCGTATTTCTTCGCCAACATACTCAACGAGTCGCCAGATTTGACTTTGTAACGCGCGACTTTCATGCCTTTACCGCGATTGCTCTCAACTTGAGTTAAGAACGCATCCTTCTTCTCCACAGGAATAAGAAGCTGATGAGGACCTTCTGGTGCGGTGGACCATTGGTTGTAGGCAGGGTTGTAGCTTTGCAGCTCTTTTACCCCGATGCCCGCGTAATCAGCAGCGATAGCGAGATCCAGTTGTTCTTTCGGATCGACTAACGTCAGCACTGGTTTGTTTGGGATAGATGGAATGTCGATACCGTACTTTTCTTGGTTTGCCACCACGTCCGCAAGAGCGAGAAGTTTTGGCACGTAGCTACTGGTCTCTTTTGGCAGATCTAAAGAGAAAAAGTCGACAGGTTTACCCAATTTTTTGTTCTTACGGATAGCGCTAGATACACGACCGCCGCCACTATTGTAGGCTGCGATTGCGTGTTCCCAGTTTCCGTCAAAACGTTCATTTAATTGAACAAGATAATCCAATGCAGCATCGGTAGAGGCAGCGACATCGCGACGCCCGTCATACCAGTAGTTTTGTTCAAGCCCCATCATTTTCCCGGTGCCTGGCACAAACTGCCACAAACCTGCTGCGCTACCGTGCGAGTAGGCGAAAGCGTCAAATGAGCTTTCCACAACCGGTAGAAGAGCAAGCTCCATTGGCAACCCTCGTTCTTCGATACGTTGCGTGATCATGTAAAGAAATGGCGCTGCACGTTTAGATACCGTGTACAGGTGGTTTGGGTGTTTCAAATACCACGTACGGTAATAATCCACTTTCTTGTTGTTTGGGATGTCCATTTCAAGCTGCATAGCAATACGTTGCCACACATCTTCTTGTTCCTGAGGGGAGAGAACTTTTGGCGTATCCTTGGCAGAATCTTTCGCCAAAGATTGTTTGTTTTTAGATTTAGTCTTAGTGGCATTCTGCTTAGCAGTTTGCTCTGACTTGTTGGTTTCTGGAGTTGGAGTGGTGGACGAATTTGGCTGAGTCAATTGACAGCCAGATAATAACAACACCAACGCCCAGCTATACTTCAAACGCATGGGTTCAGCCTATTTAGGGCCTTTTTATCTTCTCCTGCCTGTCGCGCAGCCTAAGTTGCGTGGCAGTCGTGAGATAATAGACATCTTTTAACACTAACTAATATTCAATAGAGGCGGAGAGCTTCTAAAATTATGCATGGGAGCGACATTCAAGTTGGTTTATATCGACCCCAAACGTAAGAGAAGCGCCAGTGGCGCTTCCCAAAAAATCAGCCCCTGATAATACTGGGGTCTTGCAAACTTACAAGCAGAAAATGGTTAAAATTCGTTCTTCCACTCACGCAAAGCAGTAAAAACCGAGCATGGATCGCTATTTTTAATGCGGTTCGCGACAGACTTAACAACGTCTGGATTGGTGGTACGCAAGAATGGATTAATCCACTTTTCTTTTCGCAGCGTTGTAGGAAGGGTAGGAATATTTAGTGCACGAAGGCGGTTCACATCGTCTCGGTATTGACGTAGTTGCTCGTTATCAGGTTCCACAGCCAGCGCAAAGGCAACGTTACTCGCTGTATATTCATGCGCGCAGAACACTTGTGTTTCTTCTGGAAGCGCTGCAATTTTGCTCAGAGACTCAAACATCTGCTCTGGTGTGCCTTCGAAAATACGACCGCAACCAGCAGAAAATAGCACGTCACCACAAAATAGCTTGCTATCGCCCACATACCCTATATGACCGAGCGTGTGCCCCGGCAAACCGAGCACCAAGAAGATTTCGCCGAACAGCTCAAGCTTATCGCCTTCTTCCATAGGAGTTGTTAAGGTCGGAATTGGCTCCGCTTTCGGGCCGACAACGGTGACGTGAGGAAATGCACGAACTAAATCTGGAACACCGCCAATGTGATCGTTGTGGTGGTGTGTAACTAAGATCGCTTCTAAAGTTAATTCGTTAGCCTGCAAATAATCTAATACTGGCTGTGCATCGCCTGGATCGACCACGGCGCAACGCTTGTCGCTATTTTGTATCAGCCAGATGTAATTATCATTAAATGCGGGTATGCTTTTGATCTCTAACACGATTCGTTCTCCGTCACCCTTTTTAAGTCAGGTGGTTAATGAAACCAGCACTCAGCAACAAAACTTTACCGCACCCATCGACTTGGTCAGCGATGAACAATGGGCCTTGGGTGCTTGAGTCAATCCAGACCCGACTTGATGAATGGTGTCCGAAACTGTTCGGCTACCATATGCTCAAACTGGGCGGGTTGAGCTGTGAGCTAACCAGCTGTAATTGTAACATTCAACACCAAGTCAACGTAGATATCCAGAACCCGTTGCACAATGTTATCGCAGATGGTTACGAATTGCCCTTTTTGGAAAAAAGCTTTGATGTCGTGATACTTGCCCATCAGCTTGATTATGCAAGTGATCCACATCGTCTGCTGCGAGAAGTAGACAGAGTGATGATGGATGATGGCTGCTTGATCATTACGGGTTTTAACCCAATTAGCTTTACTGGTTTAGCGAGTTTGTTCCCATGGCGTAAAAATAACTTGCCGTGGAGTGGACGAATGTTTACTTCGAGCCGAATCAATGACTGGTTAGGGTTACTCAATTACCAAGTAATTCATTGTGATCGTTATGCGCTGTTTCCTATGACACGTTATCGCACCATGTGGACTTGGTTAGAAAACAGCTTGGGGGGTTGGGCTTCTCCGGCGGGGAGCTTGTACTATATCGTCGCTCGTAAACGAACGTACCCTCTCAAGCCAATCAAACCACATTGGCGTCTAAAGAAAAAACTGACGCCGCTTGGCGTGATGAACCGAGAGGGATTTGGTGTGAAGAGAGTGTCGAGCCAGCGCTACTAGCGTATTAAGATGGCTGGTAGCCTGTATCTTCTTCTGTTGGGTTTTCTGCTGCTGTGCGGGCGAGTTCATCACAGATTTCGTTTTCTCTGTGTCCAGCATGGCCTTTAACCCAATGCCAATCCACTTGGTGGCGTGCCGTTTCTTTATCCAGTGCTTGCCATAAATCGGCGTTCTTCACGGGCTTTTTATCTGCGGTTTTCCAGCCGCGTTTTTTCCAGTTGTGAATCCACTGCGTGATCCCTTGGCGCACGTACTGACTATCGGTCGTCAGCGTGACACGGCACGGTTCTTTCAGTGTTTGCAGGGCGACAACTGCGGCTAACATTTCCATGCGATTGTTGGTGGTGAGGGTGTAGCCTTTGGAGAGCGTCTTTTCTACGTCTTTGTAGCGTAAGACGATGCCGTAGCCACCAGGGCCTGGATTTCCTAAACAAGATCCGTCTGTGAAAATCTCAACGTGTTTGGTCATATTTTTGGTACTATTAGCCGAAACATTTAATAAAGCATAGTCTGACATACATAACCTTATGAATACCAGCAGCAATTCTGAACATAATCGCATTGTCGTTCTCGATACCGAAACCACAGGTATGAACCAAGAAGGTGGTCCGCACTACTTAGGGCACCGCATCATCGAAATCGGTGCCGTGGAGATCATCAACCGTAAGCTGACTGGTCGTCATTTCCATGTGTACATTAAGCCCGATCGTGAAATTCAACCTGAGGCGATACAAGTACACGGTATTACCGATGAATTCTTGGTAGATAAACCGGAATACGCGAGTATCCACCAAGAGTTTCTTGATTTTATCAAAGGCGCAGAACTGGTTGCGCATAACGCGCCCTTCGATACTGGTTTCATGGATTATGAGTTTGAAAAACTCGATCCAACAATTGGTAAAACCGACGATTACTGCAAGGTGACGGATACGCTTGCCATGGCGAAGAAAATCTTCCCGGGCAAGCGCAACAACCTCGACGTATTATGTGAACGTTACGGCATTGATAACTCGCACCGTACACTCCACGGGGCATTGCTCGATGCGGAGATTCTAGCCGACGTTTACCTACTGATGACTGGTGGGCAAACGAGTCTAGAATTTAACGCCAACAAACAAGAAGGCGGGGTTGAAACTATTCGCCGTATTGAAGGAAGAAAAGCACTAAAGGTTTTGCGTGCAACTGCCGATGAATTAGAAGCGCACCAGAAAAGATTAGAACTGGTAAACGACTGTATTTGGCACCAATAGGAGAAGCTATGTTGAGGGCTTTGTCGGTCGCTATTTTAGCGATCTGGAGTTGTTTCGCATTTGCCGCGAGCGAGTCCGCCATGTCTTTGTTGGATAACCGTTTTCGTGTCGACCCGACCATCGAACAGATTACTTTTCTGGTTTATCGTGAACAAAGTTCTCAACCTGTTGTGTTAGTTCGTCCAGATGGTAAAAAATATTACGCGTGGGGCTCTTACGACAACGTTCGTTGGTATCAAGAACCATCACTCGACATCATTTCAGTCGACAACCCAATGCCCGGTCCTTGGCAAGCTGTGGGGAAAGTAACCCCAAAAAACAACATCCGCTTAATTTCACATCTCAAGCTCAGCACCGACGTATTCCCTAACCGTCTCTATAACGGAGAAGCGCTCAAGTTCACTGCGCGTTTAACTTCAGACGATAAGCCGCTTGTCCTGCGAGACTTTCTCGACCGCGTCAACTTGCGAGTCACCTTTACTAAGTTTGTCGAAAATGAAGACGAACTGATAAAAGAAGCACGCCCAGTGCCGATGATCATTGGCGAATTTTCTGATGATGGTCGCGGTCTGGATGAACAAGCGGGCGATGGCGTCTTCACCGTTCAATTACCTATCGAAGTGGAACCGGGCAAGTACCGCGCACGAATCACCTCTGGAAACGGCGTATTTTTGCGTGCGCAAGAACAGGTGATTTTGGTGTACCCAAACCCAGTCTCACGTACGTTTATTCAATCTCGTAGCCCAGAGAAACCACATCAGCTGGTGGTTAGTGGTGAGCAAGGTATGATTGCTCCCGGCTCTATCGCGGTAAACGTCGAGCAAAATGCACCTGATGGCTTCATTACCTACAGCCAAGGGCAAGTGTCACAGGATGGTATGAAAACCACCTTGAACTTGGATAATGATCCTGAACTGGGCAAGTACTCATGGCGCGGAGAAATCTTTGCAACGGATTTCGCAACCCAGCGTGCACTGGTGTTTCCTATTCAAGAACAAACCTTCAGTGTCGTTGATGAAGTAGATTTAGAAGCTGCCCGCATCGCCAAAGAAGCAGAGCTGGCCGAGCAACGCCGTATTGAGATGGAAAAACGCATCATTGCAGAGCGCGAAGCTGAGCGTAAACGCAGCATGATCATCATTGCGGTCGGCAACGTAGTGATGCTTTTGATTGCTATCGTGGCTTGGATTGTGTGGCGCAAGTTAAAAGCGAAACGACAAGCCATGCCTGAAATGCAATTGGAAGTGCCAAAGAAATAAGGCAGAAGAGTTAGAGAAAGAACGGAGCCCATCGGCTCCGTTTTTTTTCTAGGTTTTTTGCCATGAATGCTAGGGATCTTCTGTCTGTCCAAATAAGTAAATGTGAGAACTAACTATTTGATTTTTAATTGAAGCATGCCGATAAAGCTCGCATTATAGACTCTTAGTATTAGTCTGTTCGTACAAGCTATAAGGAGAGAGCTTTGAAAATGGAAATGTTAAATCTAGATCATTTGCCTTTACAGAAGGTATTGGTGGAGTCGGTATATAACGCCTTTGTCAATGAAGAGAATGTTATTGCCGCAGTATTGCTAGGTTCATTGTCTTCAGGAAAGGGAGACCGAGTATCGGATGCGGATGTTGTTGTTTTCACCAAAAACAATTTCCATAAAAATGCTGAGCCTTGTTTTGCTCAGTTTGAAGCTGACAGAGAGATCTTCTATCGCTTAGAAGGTGATCATAATGAGATGGCACACTTCAAAAAATATATCTTCAACGATCTAACTAGTGCTGAGATTCATTGCTTAGATTTGAGCGAACCTTTTAAGCTTTCTAAGCCCTTCATAATCCTATTCGATAAAGATGAATTTATTAATGAACTGGTTACCAACGAACCGGCACCCAAGCATGAAGATTTTCCTGTTTATACTATTGGCGACCAAGGTCTGATTTGGGAATTGTTTGACTGCATAAAATGGCTTAGCCGCGATAATAATGAATTAGCCAAAAGCTATTTAAAGAAACTCGCAGACAAACTATAGACTCGGTATTTCAAATCAAAAGAAGCGAGGTGCTTAAGAGGCTTCTATGACGTACAAAAAACGTCGGAAGTACAAGTGTCATCTTCATTCAGAAGAGCAGGTTGAAAGCGGTATTTATCTTGGTGTGCCTTTTGAAAGTCCCTATCTTAGCTTAAGTGAACAAGGTTTATTGACGATTAAGAAAGGTTATTCGTGGGATGGTGTAAGTGGTCCTGCAACTGATACCAGAAATCTCATTCTGGCGTCTTTAGTGCATGACGAACTTTATCAACTTATGAGAGAAGAATTGCCGCCTCAAAGTAACCGAGCATAAGCGGATGGGCTATTGCGGACGCTCTGTCTTGAAGAATGCAGTTCTCCTTGCGCGCGAATTACATCTATTACGGAGCCAAAATTTTTGTGGAGGCTTCTCAAAGCCGGATGTTTTATCTGCCTGAGAGGATTCCTTTTTATTTTTGTGTATGTTTATTTACACAGTATTGTTATGTATGCTTCGTTGGTAATTAAAGGAGTCGTACGCAATGACGATAAAATACGAAGAGTTCGTTCCAAGCCCAGAAGAATACTGTGAGATGCGTGTCAAAGCAGGTTTGTCTCCAAAGTCTCTGCAAGCGGCGGAAATTGGCTTACCCAACTCTCTTTACGGAGTGTCCATCCGAGATGAGGGTGCTCTTATTGCAATGGGCCGGGTTGTTGGTGACGGGGCGTGTAACTTCGAAATTGTCGACGTTGCCGTTGACCCTGATTATCAAGGTAACGGGTTAGGTAGAAAAGTCATGGAATACATCGACGATTATCTTTCTTCTGTTGCACTTGAAGGCTCTTACGTTTCTATGATTGCTGACGAGCCATTCTTTTATGAAAATCTTGGTTACAAGCTAGTGGCTCCCAAAAGCCAAGGAATGACGAAAAAATTTAAACCGCAAGCATAAAGCCGAGCCGATTAAACAGATAAAATGAACAATAAAAAACAGGAGAAGATACTCCTGTTTTTATTTTAGATTATCGCTTAAGCCACTTCTGGAATTGGCTTTGGTGGTTGTTCCAAATCGGGTTCTTTTTGCACGGTAGGAACAATCCCTTCACCGACTGCACTGAGGTAGCTACCACTGAGTTTGATCGCAAGGTACATATCGGCACGCAGCAAAATCCCGCCTTCGCTGGTGCTTATTCCCGTTAACTCACACCATTGACGCAAGCGGCGTTTTCTTCCTGCGAGGACTAATCGTATTCCTCTTTTTTTGAGCACTTCGTGAATGTCGGCCAATGTCGCCATGACACTCAAATCTAGGTGAGTAAAGCTCGATACGGCATCGACTACGACACAGCTGACATCTTTGTTTTGCTCTGCATGCTCTAGCAAACGACGCTTAAAGTATGGTGCATTAAAGTAGGTTAACGGTGAGTTGAAGCGATAAATCACCATGCCCGGAATTGGAGACGCTTTTCCGGTTTCATCAATGGTGCGAATGGTGCCTTTTTCATCCAGACCCAGTAGTTGGTCACTTGGTCGCATGACGATGCGTAAAAACTGAAATAGGCCTAATAGAACTGCCAGTGTGATACCTGGAATAACCCCAATTACTAACACGGAAATAAAGGTAATGATGGCAAGGTAAAAGGCATCTTTGTCACGTGTTTTCAGTATCCATATGGCTTTGAGGTCAAGCAGTGACAGTGACGCGATGATGAGTACCACGCCGAGTGACGCAATAGGGATGAACTGTAACGGTTCGTAAATAAAGACCGCGATAATAGCAATGGTGATGGCAGCCACAATCGATACCAATTGTGATTTTCCCCCATTGGCGTCGTTAACGGCGGTACGAGAATCTGCGCCGCTGATGGCAAAGCCTTGCGAGAAGGCAGAAGCAATATTGGCGAACCCCAATGCCTGAAATTCTTTATTGGCGTCAATGTCGTAGCCGTTCTTTGCTGCGAAGCTGCGCGCGGTCAGCATCATGCTGACAAAGCTAACGATCGCTAAGTTTAACGCTGGCACGACGAGCTCACGCACTTCGCCAAGCTCAAATTGTGGGGCTTGAAATTGAGGGAAACCACCTTGAGTTAGGCCGACTACGGCCACGTCCATTTCTTGTAAGTGCAGTAGCCAAACCGATGCTGTAGTAACCAGTATGGCAAGCATTGCTGCAGGCCAAGTAGGACGGTAGCGTTTGGTTACCAAATAGACCACCACAGTCGCTACACTTAACGCAACTGTTGGCCAATGAAGTTCTGCCAAGCGTTGTGGAGCTTCCCATAATCGTTCAAGTAGATAGCGTTGTTCGTATTTCAAACCCACGACTTTCGCAAACTGACCGACAATGATGGTCAACGCCACGCCGTTGAGTAGCCCTAAGAGGATTGGGCGGGAAAGGAAGTCAGCAAAAATTCCCAGTTTGAAACGGCTGGCCAGTACACACCAAATACCTGTCATGGCTGTCATGGTCATGACGAGCTGCCAGTGTTTGGTTGGGTCGCCAGCGGCAATTGGGGTAACGACGGCGGCAATGACGGCACAGGTTGCGGCGTCCGGGCCAACAATGAGTTGTCGGGAAGTGCCCATTAAAGCGTAAACCAGCATCGGCAGCACGCATGAGTAGAGGCCGACGATAGCAGAAACGCCAGTTAGCTGTGCATAAGCAATAGCAACAGGTAGTGCAACAGCAACAACAGAAAATGCTGCTCTAAAGTCGTTCACGAGCCATTCTTTTTGATAGTTTTTAAGTTGAATGAGTCCTGGGAACCACTGAGCGAATAAGAGTCTAGCCAACAGATTTTCCATATATGTAGTTGAGATACGGTAAAGTATACACCGTTAATGAGTAAGGTCTGTGAGCTATTTATAACTCATATCGCGATCAATTGGTTTGGCTGTGGTTACAACGGTTGTCTGAGAGTGAGCATCGGATGCGTCGAAAGGGAGGGGCGTTATTTGGAGTCAGAGCACAAGAAAACGGGAGCCAAAGCTCCCGTTTTTGTCTTTCTTATTGGTTTTTAAGCAACGCTATCCATTTGAGGGTAAAGTGGCTTTGCTGCCAATAGTTCCGGTTCAAAATCGTCAACGTTAATGGTATCGAGACGATGTTGCTCGGCTTCTCTCAGCAGTTCTGCTTCTTCTTGAGTGATCACGCCTTGCTCTAGACCTTCTTGAGCAATCATATCCAAGCGGAGGAATGGACGACGTTTACCTTGCGCTTTACAAACTTTGTCGAACACAGGCTCAGCTTGAAGAATCACAGACAGTGCCAGCTCAATCTTACCTGCTGGGTTGTGCTCTGTTGGCTCTAGGTACTGGCCACGGCCAATGCGCGAGCGTGTTGCACTTGGGGTTTGTAGAATACGTGCCACTTTGCTGTCTAGCTTGTCACTTGGTGCTTTGCGTACACGACCGAATGGCATAATCAGAACGCGAAGTGTGCGGCCAATGACTTTGTTCGGGAAGTTTGCTAGGAACTCATCAACGGCGATTTCTGCTTGTTTTAAGCTATCTTGTAGACCCCAGTGAACCAAAGCCAAATCTTCAGCTGGACGACCATCTTGTTCAAAACGTTTTAGCGTCGCGGAGCTTAGGTATAGCTGACTGAGAATGTCACCTAAACGCGCAGATAAACGCTCTTTACGTTTCAACGAACCACCAAGCACCGCCATTGAGATATCAGACAGAAGCGCTAGGTTGGCACTGTAACGGTTTAGCTGTTGGTAGTAGCGTTTCGTTGCATCTTTAGTCGGTGCCGATGAACCGAGACCATCGCTCAAACCAAACCAAATACTGCGAACGAGGTTACTCATGGTAAAGCTCACGTGGCCAGCTAGCGCTTTGTCGAATTTCTCAACCGCGTCGCTCGCTTCTGAGTAAGCGGCGTTCATTTCTTCAAGTACATATGGGTGACAACGAATCGCACCTTGACCGAAGATGATCATCGAACGAGTCAGAATGTTTGCACCTTCTACCGTTACGGCGATTGGAGAGCCTTGGTAGCCACGAGCGAGGAAGTTCGAAGGGCCTAAACAAATGCCTTTACCGCCGACAATGTCCATCGCGTCGATGATGCTTTGTTGACCGCGGTGGGTACAGTGGTACTTCACGATTGCAGAAATAACTGATGGCTTTTCACCTAGGTCGATACCTGCAACAGTTAGGTTGCTGGCCGCATCCATGACGTATGCATTACCGCCAAGACGCGCCAATGGCTCTTCAACGCCTTCCATGTGACCGATTGGTTGTTTGAACTGACGACGAATGCGAGAGTATGCACCCGTTGCCATCGCAGCCGATTTGATACCACCCGTCGAGTTAGAAGGTAGCGTGATGCCACGGCCGACCGACAGACATTCCACCAGCATGCGCCAGCCTTGCCCTGCCATTTTCTCACCACCGATGATGAAATCGATAGGAACGAAAATGTCTTTACCACGGGTTGGACCGTTCTGGAATGGTACGTTCAGTGGGAAGTGACGGTTACCGATTTCTACACCTTTCACATCCGTTGGGATCAGCGCACATGTGATACCAAGATCTTCTTTCTCACCAAGCAGGCCTTCTGGGTCACGCAGTTTGAATGCAAGGCCAAGTACCGTCGCAACAGGCGCAAGCGTGATGTAGCGTTTGTTCCACGTTAGACGCATACCCAACACTTCTTTGCCTTCCCATTCTCCTTTACAAACGACGCCGTAATCTGGGATTGAGCCTGCGTCTGAGCCCGCTTCTGGGCTAGTTAGTGCGAAACATGGGATTTCTTTACCTTCAGCTAGGCGAGGTAAGTAATAGTTTTTCTGATCTTCTGTACCGTAGTGTTGCAAGAGTTCGCCTGGGCCTAATGAGTTAGGCACACCAACGGTAGAAGAAAGTACGCCAGAAACACCCGTCAGCTTTTGCAGTACCAAAGATTGAGCGTATGCAGAGAACTCTAGACCACCGTACTTTTTCTTGATGATCATGGCGAAGAATTTGTTGTCTTTCAGATACTGCCAAACTTCAGGTGGTAAATCCGCGAGTTCATGCGTTACTTGGAAGTCGCTGACCATAGCACACACTTCGTTTACTGGGCCGTCTAAGAACGCTTGCTCTTCAGCGCTAAGTTTTGGCGCTTGAATTGCGTGTAATTTTTCCCATTCAGGTTTACCTTTGAATAGCTCAGCTTCCCACCATACTGTACCAGCATCGAGAGCTTCTTTTTCAGTTTGAGACATCGCAGGTAGCACAGTCTTAAACAACGCCAGTGCCTTACGGCTAATAAGCGATTGGCGGATACCAGACACGGCAAAGACCGCGATTGCAAGCACATACAGTGTCCAGCCAATAACGCCAACTGAGCCTGTGATAGTCAGCACTAGCATGGCAGCAGTTAGTAGGCTGACGGATTTAACGAGTGACATTCTGTGGTAAAGCGTAATGCCTAACACAACAGCCATCGCAACGATAGAGAGCAAGATGTCCATATAATTTTTCCTTTTCAGACTTTATAAATGTTGTACGTCTGTATTTTGGTAAGAGGTCTAACCAGTTGGTATAAGTGTAATCAAAATATTAAAGAAATGTAAAACACAAGATTGAGTAAAAAGTGATCTAAGTAGAGTTAAAATTCTAAAGTTGCGAATTGAGTGATGGTTTCGTAAGCAAGTTGACAAGTTTATTACTGTCACCAATCCAAATCTGGAGGTTCACTATCGACACTAATTCTCGTTTGTGGGTAAACTCAGTGTTATGAAATGTCCGGTGCTAAAATGGCATCAGAACCATTTACTAAGGCGAAGCGAATGCGCATTTACGCCCGAAATAATAAAGAGAACGTCTTATGTACCAAGATCTGATTAGAAGTGAATTGAACGAAGCTGCTGAAGTGCTCAACAAATTTTTAAGCGATGACCATAACATTGCTCAAATCGAAGCGGCAGCGAAGATGATTGCCGATTCTTTTAAGCAAGATGGTAAGGTGCTGTCGTGCGGTAACGGTGGTTCGCACTGTGATGCAATGCACTTCGCAGAAGAGCTAACGGGGCGTTACCGTGATAATCGCCCAGGATACGCTGGTATTGCGATTTCAGATCCAAGCCACCTTTCTTGTGTCAGTAACGATTTTGGTTACGACTTTGTCTTTTCTCGTTACGTTGAAGCGGTAGGCCGCAAAGGTGATGTTCTGTTTGGTTTGTCGACATCTGGCAACTCAGGCAATATTCTTAAAGCGATTGAAGCTGCGAAAGCGAAAGGCATGAAGACCATCGCACTGACGGGTAAAGATGGCGGTAAAATGGCTGGTCTTGCTGATGTTGAAATTCGTGTACCACACTTTGGTTATGCAGACCGTATTCAAGAAGTACATATTAAGATTATTCACATCATCATTCAGTTGATTGAAAAAGAGATGGAATAATTTTCTGCAGCCACTTTTTCGGCTGTGGTTTAGGTAAGGAGTTCGTTAAACGATGTGTGAATTGCTCGGCATGAGCGCCAATGTTCCAACGGATATCTGTTTCAGCTTTACAGGGCTGATGCAGCGTGGAGGTCGTACTGGCCCGCACCGTGATGGTTGGGGAATTACTTTTTATGAAGGTAAAGGTTTTCGAACCTTTAAAGATCCAAAACCAAGCTGTGAGTCCCAAATTGCTGAATTGGTGCAAAACTATCCGATCAAAAGTCGTGCGGTTGTGAGTCATATTCGCCAAGCAAACCGTGGCGGAGTGAATTTAGAAAATACGCACCCATTCACACGTGAGTTGTGGGGCAAGTATTGGACCTTTGCTCACAATGGTCAGCTGTCTGATTACCAAGACCTGTACACTGGGCGTCATCGTCCTGTTGGTCAAACAGATAGTGAGCTCGCGTTTTGTTGGCTGCTAAAGCAGATGGAAGATCGATATCCAGAGCCTCCTCAGGACATGGAATCTGTTTTTCTCTACATCGCTAAGTGTTGTGATCAGCTCAAAGAAAAAGGCGTGTTCAATATGTTGCTCAGCGACGGCGAGTTTGTCATGACGTATTGTACTAATCACTTGTATTGGATTACGCGTCGCGCACCGTTTGGCAAGGCCGCTTTACTAGATGAAGATGTGGAGATCAACTTCCAAGAAGAAACAACACCAAACGATGTTGTTTCTGTCATTGCAACTCAGCCTTTAACCGGCAATGAGACTTGGCATCGAATGAAGCCCGGTGAATATGGTTTGTTTCACCTTGGTGAACTGATCCAAAACAATGCATCTGATTTGAAAGATGTGCCATTTTCAGCGCCCAAACCGGGTAATCAAGCTCCGACCGAACCGTTGGAATAACGACGTTTCTAGACATCAAGTTTTCCAAATAACAAAAAAGGCAGTCACTCGACTGCCTTTTTTGATGCGATTTTGTATTGATTTTGTATGTAAGCCAGCAATAGCACTGAGAATTCTTAATCATCAGATCCGTTTGCTTAACTTGTGCTTATAACTAAGCTTTCCGCTGAATCAGTTGGCTCAGCATAAACAAAGAAGTCGCACTGATCACCACTGATGGGCCTGCTGGTGTGTCGAAGTGCCAAGACAGACTCAGTCCCATTAGAACTGAAATCGCACCTATGATGGATGCGAAGAATGCCATTTGTTCTGGTGTAGAAGACAACTTGCGCGCTGTTGCTGCTGGGATGATCAGTAGTGAAGTCATGATAAGGGCACCGACAAACTTCATACCTACCGCAATCACTACACCCACCATCAGCATCAAGACCAGACGGATTAAGTCTGTGTTCACACCTTCTACAGCGGCTAGCTCTTCGCTGACGGTACTTGATAATAACGGTCGCCAGAATATGTACAAACATGCACTAACGGCAATTACGCCGGCATAAATAAACATCAAATCTTCTGGTGATACAGCTAATAAATCACCAAATAGGTAACTCATTAGATCGACACGAACATTGTCCAAAAAGCTTACTGACACCAAACCGATAGACAAAGAGCTGTGAGCTAGAATTCCGAGTAGGGTATCTGTGGCCACCAGTCGCTGCCTTTGCAGTGTTACAAGGAGTACCGCTAATGCTAAACAGCAGACTAGCAGCGCAAGATAGAGGTTAACGTTCAGTAAGAACCCGAGAGCGAGCCCCATTAACGATGCATGGGCAAGAGTGTCACCGAAGTAGGCCATTTTTCGCCATACAACAAAAGACCCAAGTGGACCTGCGATGATTGCAATACCAATACCAGCGAGAATAGAAGGTAGAAGAAACTCAATCATGGTGATGATGTCCGTGGCTATGGTTAGAGCACGAGGTAGCGTCGCCCGATACTGGAGAGCCAGACAAATCGTGATGGTGATGCTCGTGGTCGTGATGATAAAACGCGAGTGATTCTCTCGCTGCGTTACCAAACAATGCTATGTAAGAAGGATGCTGAGTGATTGTTGCTGGTGATCCCGAGCAACAAACGTGGTGGTGCAAACAAATCACATCGTCTGTTTTTGCCATGACCAAATGCAAATCATGAGATACCATAAACACAGCGCAATCGAAGCGGTGACGGATGCTTTCAATCAAATCGTATAGATCGATTTGTCCCTGAACATCAACACCTTGAGCTGGTTCATCAAGAACCAACAAGTCAGGGCGTTGTAGCAGCGCGCGGGCGAGTAGGACGCGTTGGTTTTCACCACCGGAAAGGCGGTGCATGTTGCTCTTAATTAAGTGCTCTGCACCAACTAGTCTTAATGCATCAAGGCATTCTTGTTTGCTGTACTTTCCTGCTAAATTTAAGAAACGGATAACGTTTAGCGGCAAAGAGTCGTTGAGTTTCAGTTTCTGAGGCACATAACCAATTTTTAGCTTTTTCGCTTTAACCAATTTTCCGCTAGTCGGCTTTTGAAGCCCTAAAATGACTTTAACTAACGTGGATTTTCCCGCTCCGTTGGGACCGATTAGGGTTGTGATTTTGCCCTTTTCTAATTCCATGCTGATGTTATCAAGAACTCTGCGATCATCGAACTCGACGCACAATTGTTCAAGACTGACTAATGAAGACATGAATGAAACTCATTTGCAAAACTATAATGTTATAATGTAACATTATCGCACTTTCTACGCCATATCCCAAGTAAAACTATGAAAAGAGCTTTAATTCTTGCTGCTTCAGCAATGTTAACCTTGCCAGCGCAGGCGATAACAGTACTTACAAGCATTAAACCGATCCAACTGATGGTGACTGAACTGACGGAAGGCGTCACTACTCCTGAAGTGCTAGTTCAGTCAAACGCATCACCACACGATTATTCGCTGCGACCTTCTGATGTAAAAAAAGTCGCGTCTGCGGATTTGGTGATTTGGTATGGTCATGATTTGGAACCATTTCTTGAAAAAGTCGTATCAAATAGATCTAGTACACTGACGCTAAGCGAAATACCAAATCTAGCGCTTCGTGAGTTTGATAGTGCGCATTCGCATGATCACGACGGTCATGACCACGGTAGCCACGACCCGCACTTTTGGTTGGGTATTAAACCGGTTAAACAGGTCGCCCAAGCTGTTGTGAACAAATTGGTGGAAATCGATCCAGCTAATGCGAAAACGTACAGCAACAATCTTGTTAAATTTGAAGAACAGCTTGCGGCTAAAGATAAGGAAATAGAGCAGCAGTTAGCACCAGTGAAGAACCAAGGATACTTCGTTTTCCATGATGCGTACGGTTATTTTGAAGAGCGTTACCAGTTAAATAATCTAGGACACTTTACGGTGACTCCCGACCGAAAGCCGGGTGCCAAGACGCTGATTCAGATCAGAAAAACATTGGGAGCAGGTAACGTGGCTTGTGTGTTTTCTGAGCCTCAATTTACACCAGCCGTTGTCGAGAGTGTGATGCGTGGCAGCAATGTGGCCAAAGGCGAGCTTGACCCATTAGGCAGCACGATCAAAGTGGAGCCAGGCAGTTACTTTAACTTGTTAGGCAACATGGCTGAAAGTTTTGCGCAATGTTTGGCTAAATAAGGGTAATTAGTTGTAGTTTTGCGGATGAAATGTCTCTTTTACGTGATCTAGCAGTAAGAATTACAACCTTTGGCAAGACGAACCTTTTCTATAAAAGGAATTGAGATATCATTATCAATAATTAGCGGCTCAAAATAACCCTACTCACAAGAGCTACGGAAGGCCTATAGGGAGTTGAGTTGATATAAATTGATATATAAGGTTTTCGTCTTGCTTCGCCAACTTGTCCTGATTTTCTGGGGACTCTTCATATCATCTCAAGCGTTTGCGTTGAACAACGCAAACGCCATCTTTTACCCTTTGCCTACTCAGGTTAAGGGCACTTTTATTGCTGCGAAAAAATTGTTCTTGGGCGAGCAAGGTGGGCTATGGATTCATGATGTACATGGCCGCGTTCTTTTTTATGACGGCCAGAATGTTCTGCCAAAATCAGGCAGTTTTTTGCAAACGACCGCAAAGCAGCTTGCGTATCATCAAGGGTCATTCTGGACCTTTGTCGAAAATGAGGTTTATCAGACCTACCCAAACAAAGAAAGGCAGTTGGTCTTTAGCCTTAACCCCGGGGCGCAAATTAGAAAAATAGGTTCATCAGGTGATTATATTTGGGTCAGTGATGGCGCACATTTTTATACCTACAACATCAAAACCAATGAACTTGATTCATTTTCACTGCTTCAACTGTATCAACATAGCAATAATAGTTATGTGTACATCAATGATGCGATTCTGGTCGAAACCAAATGGGCGTTGGCTACAACATCTGGTGTCTATCTTTCTGAAGGTAATAAATTTGATCACGTGATTTCATCCGGTCAAAACTACATTGAAAAAGTGTACTACTCGCATACGAGACGCGAGATATTGGTCGGCACCTTAAAAGGAGCGTTGATCTTCAATATTTACGAGCCGAACAAAGAGATCGTCAAAATTGGCGGCTCCCACGTACTGACGTTTTCAGAGACCAATCAAGAGTATTGGGTTGGTACTGAGCACGGTTTGTATCTCTACTCGTTTTTAACAGGTGAAGTTACTGAAGTTGAGCCTGCGAGCTTCTTAGAGTTAGAACTCGATAGCACTAAAATTTATTCCTTACTTAGCGACAACATGGGCGGAATGTGGATAGCGACCAACCAAGGCATTCGTTATTACTCTTTGTTCAGCAAAAAATTTGAGCGAGTCACCTTTAGTAGTTATGACTCGCAAACCTTATCTGGTCGTATCAGACAAACGGTAACAGGGCCAGATGGTGTGCTTTGGTTTGCCGATGACCGCAAGCTGTATCGTTCTGGCGCGGAAGGGATTGTAAAAGTCTTAGAATTAGATTCTCAGATTAACGAATTTGCGTTCCAACGAGGCATGTTATGGCTTGCCACTTCAAAAGGCTTGGAGATATTCCAATTGGAGGGGCTGAAAAAGGTTAGCTTCCCTTATTTACAAGTGATGGCTGGGCATGCTGTTGAGCATATTGCTCTAGACGACGCAAACCGTTTGTGGGTATCCAGCGGTTACCAACTTTACAACGTTGATATCGACAAGCAATCCGTCAGAAACTTTGGTAGCGAATGGATCGTGGGTCAGTACTTACCAGCTAAAGTGACGCGCTTATATGATACCGAAGATAAACTTTTTATTGGTACGGATCACGGCATTTATGAATACGATGATGAACGTATTCGTTTCAATCGTTTCTCGGAAAAATATGGCGAGTCGCTAGATATAGTGACAGCGGCGGATGGCTCGCAGTGGTTTGCCTCTTCCTATGGGTTGTTTAAAACAGTGGCTGGTGGAGAAGCCAAGCAAGTCTTGGAGATGAGTGTTGCGAATGCTCGTCCGGCGTGTTTGATCAGTGATGCGAAAGGTGTGTGGCTTGCATCTTCTGTTGGGTTGAGTTACTACCGATTGTCCGGTGAGTTAGTTAAACATTATTCATCTGCATCGGGCTTGATTAATAATGAGTTTATTCCTGGGATATGTAGCGTAGTGAAACGCACAGAAGATGGTGAACGTGAGCTTGTTTTAGGCTCAAAATATGGATTAGTTAAAGCGGAGGCTTCAAAACTATTGGTGTCAAACCCGCCAGAATCCCGCTTTATTGTTAGCCAAGTGATGCTTGAAAATGATGTAATCCAAGTGGGGAGTTCCGACCTTGATGGGGTTAAGCTGCCTTATGGTTCTTCGCTGAGTTTTCTCTTTGGCATCATGCCTAAACCGGATAGCCAGAACCTGTACTACCGCTTAAACGAAGACGACCGATGGCAGACCTTAGAAGGGGGTCAGTTAACCTTAGAGCACCTCAACTCTGGGGAATACCACCTTCAAGTGAGTAACGAGTCACAGGTAACGGCGGGCGTTGTTGGCTTAGAGTCTCGTTTTGAAGTGCTCAAACCATGGTATCTATCCCAGCTTGCGATATTAGGCTTTTTCGTCTCAATTTCTACGCTTATCGGCCTTATCATGTACTGGCGTTCACGATATGTTATGCAAGCAAACCGAGAGCTTGCTGCTCAGGTCACTCTAAAGACCAACCAGTTAAGGCATCAAAGCCGCGTATTATTGACGAGTAACCAACAGTTAAGAAAGCAAATTCAGGTTAGAAATCTATTAGTTGACCATGTTGCTCAGTCTATAAAAACCAGCGTCGATTATATCTCGTCAAAATTGCCAGTGGAGAGAGATTCCATCACAGAGGATCACGTATCAAAAACTTACTGGCAGCTGAATGAGCTTAAAAGTGCTCCTGGTGATGCGAGTAGCGGCAGTCAAAACTACAACCTAAGCCAAATTACTCAATCTGTGGTGGATGTGTGGCGAGACGATTTCGCCAAAGCGGGGATCTCTGTGGAGTTAGAGGATGAGAACAAGTCTAGCCGTATTGCTCTAGAGAGTTTTAATCTGGATGTTATCTTCAACAGTATCTTTGCCAACATCATCAAGCGCTCTTTCCGAGGTCAAGCCGTTAAAGTGATGCTAGAAGAGGGACGGGACATTGTCTCACTCAGCTTTTTGGATTACGGAACGCAATTGCCAAATAAACTTTCTCTAAGTCGTCCTGCGAATAACAATGTGGACTTGAGTATCGACAATCTTTCGCAGTTGGTTACGGTGAGTGGAGGGCACTTAGCGGTGTTCACTTCTGATGCGCAGAATAAAATTGAGATTACTTGGCCGTTGGCAAAAGAGTTGAGCCATGTCGAGGAAGTTTTACCAGAATTTGTGCCAGAAAACATCGTCGAAGAAAAAGCCAGTCCAGAGAATGAGTGGCTACAAAAGGTTTATCAGTTAGTTGCTGAGCATTACCATGACCCTGATTTTGGTACTGCGACAGCGGCTAAGATGTTATTTATGTCTGAACGTAGTTTACAACGCCGCTTTAAGTCGGCCTCGTCAAGAACGTTAAAAGATTATTTAACGGAGGTACGGTTAGAAACTGCTTGCGAACAGTTACTCGCAGGTGAAAAAATCAGTGAAGTGGCTTTCAATTGCGGTTTCAATGATCCCTCTTACTTCAGCCAGAAGTTCAAGTTGCACTTTGGTCTACCTCCATCAAAGTTCGCGATGGAACAAGACAGTCACGCAAATTAGCCTCCAATCTTTCGAACATCGTTAATAGTTACAGCATGGATGTTATCTAAATCACCTCCTCACGTTTAGCGGCGTGATTCGTTCTGATACCGCAACTAAACCATTCTAGTCGCCTCGGGTTACGCAGCGTTCTGTTTTTTGAGTTGTTCTGAGTAAGTAAAGCATCTGTACTTTCTTATGTAGTTCGCAGCACCAAAGAGCTGCAATGCCTTTGTGTTGTTAGGCTAGAGTTTTTTTGCCTAATTTAGGCGTTGTGATAGGTAAGTGAAACATCAATGCACAGCGTTGTAGCAGTTTATTTTCGCCAAACAGCACATATAAATAGGATATAGAAAGCTTAACTAAAGTGCTTCTAGTTACAGGAGGTTGGTTGTTAAAGGTTTAAATCGGGAGTAGAAAAGAAGTGAAAAAAAATATCGTGGTATAGCCGGGGGGACTATACCACGGGTGTCAATGACACCTTCGCTTGCTGCCGGAGTGACATGTTGCCATGCCACCTCTGGAATTCTTTTAAGAGGTTGCCCTCTCGATGGAATAACTATACGAGACCTTACTTATTTTTCTTATAAAAATAACGACAGGTTGATATGAGAAAAGCGACAATGTTGATTTTTTATTTTAAGTCATTGATTTTAAATTGAAATATTTATTCTGCTTAGACGGTGTTAAGTTTTTGTTTCTTTTTTATGGTTTTCAAAATGTCGATTTTGACGAAAATGACGAGGTGAAACTTAACGGAGTTAACGTTCAAAATATGAAAGGCAATTATGGAATCTTTGATTTCACACAATGAATGGAAGGGTATAGAGGAGTATTATCGCAGCCTAAATACTCTTAAATAATAATATTTATCATTAGCAATACTCTTAAGGGCCACTATGAAATTATCAGAAATTAAACCTGGCGATACGGTGACAATTCGTTTGTTAGATGGTCTTTCATCAGATATTAGAAAAAAGCTTATGGTAATGGGGCTACTTCCGAACACAGAAGTTAAGGTGATCAGACGCGCGCCGATGGGAGACCCGCTACAAGTTGAGGTACGCGGTGTATCTGTTGCATTAAGAGAAACCATTGCTCAAAAAATTGAAGTGGAGCGAGTGTAATGCAGTATCAAGTTCTTACTGTAGGTAACCCAAACAGCGGTAAAACTACTCTTTTTAATGGTTTGACTGGTGCCAAACAGCAAGTCGGTAACTGGGCTGGCGTGACTGTTGAGAAAAAAACGGGTCAATTTAAGCACGCGGGTGATGAGTTTTTACTGACGGACTTGCCGGGCATTTACTCTCTGGATAGCGGTAACGATAGTAACAGTATCGATGAATCCATCGCTTCTCGTGCGGTGTTGACGCACCCAGCTGATTTGATCATCAACGTGATTGATGCCACCAGCTTAGAGCGCAGTCTATATATGACGCTGCAACTTCGTGAGCTTGGTCGTCCGATGGTTGTTGTTCTCAACAAAATGGATGCGTTAAAGCGTGAACGTCAGATGATCAACATTGCTGAGTTAGAAAAGACGCTAGGTTGCCCAGTGATCAGTTTGTCTGCCACTAATAAAGCACAAGTTGCTGAGTTTAAAGAAAAGCTCCACAAAGCCATAGTTCAGGGTGTTGCGCTAAAAGACCGCTCTTTGAATTACGGCGATAAGATGGAAGCAGCGATCGAGCATATTTCTTCTCTATTTAACGATCAAACCGTTTCTCATCGTGCATTAGCGATCCGTGCTCTAGAAAAAGACACGATGGTTCTCAATAGCCTTTCCGATCTTGATAGAAGCAAAGTACTGGAAGCGATTGCGACTTTAGATTTGGATATTGATTTACACGTTGCGGATACCAAATACACTCATCTGCACGAACAATGCAAAAAAGTTCGCCGCAGTGAAGGCAAACTCAGCCGCAGTGTTACCGAAAAACTTGATCAGTTTATTTTGAACAAGTGGGTGGGGATTCCATTCTTCTTTGTTGTGATGTACCTAATGTTTATGTTCTCGATTAACATTGGTAGTGCATTTATCGATTTCTTTGATATCGGCGTTGGCGCACTTTTGGTTGATGGCGGTCATCACCTATTGGATGGTCATTTGCCAGTTTGGCTTGTGACGGTTATTGCCGATGGTATTGGTGGCGGTATCCAAACGGTAGCGACCTTTATTCCTGTCATTGCGTGTTTGTATTTGTTCCTCGCTGTGCTTGAGAGTTCGGGTTATATGGCTCGCGCTGCGTTTGTACTCGATAAAGTGATGCAGAAAATCGGCTTGCCGGGTAAAGCGTTTGTGCCGTTGGTTCTTGGTTTTGGTTGTAACGTGCCGTCAATCATGGCAACACGCACTCTAGACCAAGAACGTGAGCGTAAGTTAGCGGCATCGATGGCGCCATTTATGTCATGTGGTGCTCGTTTACCTGTATATGCACTGTTTGCGGCGGCGTTCTTTCCTGGTTCTGGTCAAAACATTGTCTTTGCACTTTATCTATTAGGTATTGTGGCTGCGATCTTCACCGGTCTTTTCTTAAAGCACACTCTTTACCCTGGCAGCAGCGATAGCTTAGTTATGGAAATGCCCGACTACGAATTGCCAACATTGCAAAACGTCGTGATCAAAACTTGGCAAAAGCTTAAGCGCTTTGTGCTGGGTGCAGGTAAAACCATCGTTGTGGTTGTTGCTATCCTAAGTTTCCTAAACTCGTTGGGTACAGATGGCAGTTTTGGTAATGAAGACAGTGAAAATTCTGTACTTTCTAAAGCGGCACAAGTGGTAACGCCAGTGTTTGCGCCAATTGGTATTCAACAAGATAACTGGCCAGCAACAGTTGGTATTATTACCGGTATTTTCGCCAAAGAGGCGGTCGTTGGTACGCTAAACAGTTTGTACACGTCGCCAAGTGATGGTGAAGAAGCAGAGTTCGATCTGATGGGGAGCCTAAAAGATGCGGTAATGAGTATTCCTGAGAACCTTGCAGGCTTGAGTTACTCTGATCCATTAGGCATTGAAGTGGGTGACCTAACAGATTCAAATGCGGTCGCAGAAGAACAAGAAGTGGATGCGTCTATCTTCGGCAACATTAAGTCTCAATTTGTTTCTGGTCATGCCGCGTTTGCTTACTTGATCTTCATCTTGTTGTACACACCATGTGTTGCTGCGATGGGGGCGTACGTACGTGAATTTGGCCATAACTTCGCACGTTTTATTGCGGTATGGACGATGGGTTTAGCTTACCTATGTGCAACGTTCTACAATCAGTTGACGCATTTCTCTGAAAGCCCAATTACCAGCGGTGTCTGGATGGCAATTATTGTTGCAATCTTCATCGGAACTTATCACGTATTCAAACGTATTGGTAAAAAACAACATGGTGCGTTAGAGGCGCAAGTCGCATGATTTTAAATGAGCTTTATCAATATATCGCAGACAAAGGGACGGTCTCACAGTCTGAGCTGGCCAAGCAGTTTGGAATGAGTGAAGATGGTGCGGATGCAATGTTAAGCGTGTGGATCAAGAAGGGTAAAATTAGCCGCTTGGTTGATACCAATAAAGCTCGAGATGTGATGCGTGTGCGTTATGCCGTGACAAAACAAGACGAGTTGTCACTCACTGTTACTATGTAGTGGTTTATCAACCAAAGCTTACAAATAATAAAGCCGCGTCATTTCTGATGCGGCTTTTTCTTTTCTAATCAATAGCCTTGTCGCTGGCAAGCAAATCTCATAGCGGCTGAATATTAATTAAGCTTTATGGAAGATCGAGCTTAGCGACAATACATTTCCAATACGTTTGAGAATCTCATCTTGTTCTTCTTCGCTACGAAACTCGCCGCTTGTGTTTCCCCAAATCGGCCCTGGCCATGCAACGTCGTCCTTAAAGCGTGCGATATGATGAATGTGTAGCTGCGGCACCATGTTACCGAGTGCGCCAAGATTCAACTTGTCAGGACGGAAAGTCGCTTCGAGCGCTTGGCTTACCGCTTGTGATTCAAGTAAAAACTGTTGCTGCTCTTTCATCGGTAAGTGGTGCAATTCTTTTAAGTTGGCACGTTTAGGAACTAAGATGACCCACGGCACTGCATTATCTTTATGTAGAAGTGCAACGCAAAGAGGGAAGTGGCCGATTACTGTGGTGTCTTTTGCCAATTGAGGGTGCAGTTCAAAACTCATTGTGGATATCCGATTCATTTCAATTTGAATTAGTATACGTCAGATAAAACAAAAGGTTGACGCTTTCACGTCAACCTTTGCAATCATTCAGCTTGTGCTACTTAAGTTATCAACTTAAAAGCGGCTTACATGCGTTCTAGCGTTTCGATACCTAGTAGCGATAAACCTTGCTTGATGGTTTTCGCTGTTAGGGCTGCCAGTTTTAGACGGCTTTGCTTAACGGCTTCATCTTCTGCTACTAGAATTGGGCATGCTTCGTAGAAGCTTGAGAATTGACCCGCTAGTTCAAATAGGTAGCTACACATGATGTGCGGTTGGCCTTCACGAGCAACAGATTGAACGGCTTCTTCAAATTGTAGAAGTTTAGCGATAAGCGCTTTTTCTTTTTCGTCAGTGATTTGGATATCACCTTGAAGTTCATCCATCGCTACACCAGCTTTAGCAAAGATAGAGGCAACGCGAGTGTATGCGTATTGCATGTACGGCGCTGTGTTACCTTCAAACGCTAGCATATTGTCCCAATCGAATACGTAGTCAGTAGTGCGGTGTTTAGATAGGTCAGAATATTTAACCGCTGCCATCGCAACTGTTTTAGAGATCTTCTCTTTCTCTTCAGCATCTAGCTCTGGGTTCTTAGATTCAATCAACTGTGCAGCACGAACTTCGGCTTCATCAAGAAGGTCCGCCAAACGAACTGTACCGCCCGCACGAGTCTTGAATGGTTTACCGTCTTTACCAAGCATCATGCCGAAAGCGTGGTGTTCAAGAGATACAGACTCAGGTACGTAGCCTGCTTTACGAACGATAGTCCAAGCTTGCATTAGGTGCTGGTGCTGGCGAGAGTCAATGAAGTAAAGTACGCGGTCTGCGCCTAGTTCTTCGTAACGGTATTTCGCACATGCTATATCCGTTGTGGTGTATAGGAAGCCACCGTCGCGTTTCTGAACGATAACGCCCATCGCTTCGCCGTCTTTGTTCTTGAATTCTTCAAGGAACACAACTTGCGCGCCGTCATCTTCAACCGCAAGACCTTGTGCTTTTAGGTCTGCTACGATCTTAGGTAGCATGTCGTTGTACATGCTTTCGCCCATTACGTCATCACGAGTTAGAGATACGTTTAGACGATCGTAGTTGCGTTGGTTTTGGATCATGGTTACGTCAACCAGTTTCTTCCACATTTCTGCGCAGAATTCATCACCGCTTTGCAGTTTCACTACGTAGTTACGTGCTTTCACCGCGAATTCTTCATCTTCGTCGTACAGCTTTTTAGATTCACGGTAGAAGCCTTCAAGGTCCGCCAGTTCCATAGAAACTTCGCCAGACTCTTGTTGTACACGCTCAAGGTTTGCGATAAGCATACCGAACTGAGTACCCCAGTCGCCGATGTGGTTCGCGCGGATCACTTTGTGACCTAGAAACTCAAGCGTACGTACTACCGCATCACCGATGATGGTTGAACGTAGGTGACCAACGTGCATTTCTTTTGCAACGTTTGGTGCTGAGTAGTCAGCGACGATAGTTTGAGCTTCTTCAGCCGCAACGCCAAGGCGTGAGTCAGCCAGTGCTGCGTCAGCTTGTTTCGCTAGGAACTCTTCGCTTAGGAAAATGTTGATGAAACCAGGGCCAGCGATTTCTGTTTTGCTCGCAATACCATCTAGGTCTAGAACATCCAGTACTTTCTGTGCAAATTCTCGAGGGTTAGTACCCAGTTTTTTAGCAACGCCCATTACGCCGTTTGCTTGGTAGTCACCAAATTGTGGCTTTGCTGATTGACGAACAGCAGCAGGGCTTCCTGCAGGTGCGCCAGCGGCTTCTAGAGCCTGAGATACTTTGTCATTAATAAGTGCTTGGATATTCACACGCGTTTCCTTCAATTCAAGGACGAAGAACTCGGCAAAATAGGCGCCGAGTTCTGTTGGAGTTCACAAAAATGGGGCTAATGATAACAACTTTATTGCTTTTCATACAGAGAGGATTTGGGGAAATTTTTACTTTTTCGATTGAATGGAAATGTCACTTTGTTTGCGTTTACTATTGCGCTCAGAGTAAAGAGATAAATCGCCCCAAAAGAGAGCTACAATGACTATTCAACTTGTTGAAAAACGCCTTACGCCTGAACTAATGCTCCAAGACTTAGATGTCTTCATGGGCAAGATTGAAGAGCTTGCAACCCTGTTAAAACTGGATCTGAGCTTTGCTCAAGCTGACCATATTGCATTGCGTATTAATGACCCTGAAACGGCAAAAGCTGCGCATGAGGCATGGAATCAATACGGCAAGGTGATTTCACAAGCGAAAATCAACGGTCGTCCAATTATCGTCATCGAATTCGACACAGCACTCGAAAGCCGCGGTTGGAAGATTGAGTGTCTGGAATTGCCATACCCAGCCGAAGGGAAAACCTATCCAACCGAAAGTTGGGAGCACGTGGAGTTTGTGATCCCATCTCATGCGGAAACCGCAGACGAGTTTTTGGCGGACTTGAAACACACTTACCCAGCGTTTGGCGCGCGTTTTGATGAGTTAGAAGAATTGGGTGTGAAGATCAAACTATCGAGCCCGAAAGGGGAAGGTGAACGCTTGAACAACCCAACCGTGGCGTTTAAGTACCAAGGCATTTGTATCAAGCTGCATCCGCATTCGCTCAAGCGTATAGTGGAGTCTGAGCAGGCTGAATAAGCAAGTTTTGAACGACTAGAAAGAAGAAAGGGTTGCAAATGAGGAACCCTTTCTTTCATTCAAATGCGATGAACTTAAAGAATCACCGTCTTATTCCCATAAACAAAAACGTGGTCGTTAATTACCTTATTCAGAGCTTTACTCAAAACATTCTTCTCGACATCGCGGCCTGCTTGAGCCATATCTTGTGCGCTGAATGTGTGATCGACTGGAATAACATCCTGCTTGATGATCGGGCCTTCATCTAGGTCGTTTGTCACGAAGTGGGCTGTTGCGCCAATAATTTTTACGCCACGGTCGTAAGCTTGCTGATAAGGCTTAGCACCGATGAAAGCAGGCAAGAAACTGTGGTGAATGTTGATGATCTTATGGCGGTATTTTTCAACAAACGTTGGCGTGAGAACGCGCATGTATTTCGCTAGCACCAAGTAATCTGCATCGTATTGATCGATCACCTCTAACATCTTTTGCTCGTGTTCTTCACGGCTTAGATCTTCGTGCGTCACATAGTGGTAAGGGATATCAAAACGTTCAGTGAGGCCTTGCAACTTATCGTAGTTACCCACCACGGCGGCGATTTCTACATCTAAACTGCCATCGTAATTTTTCATCAGAATATCACCTAAACAGTGTGCTTCTTTCGTTACGAGAATCACGATGCGTTTACGGCGAGAGCCAATGAGAGTGCGTTTTGCACCTTGCGGTAGAGCTTGGTCTAAATCGGCAAGAAACGTTTGGTCGTTGAAGTACCCCTCCAACTCCGTTCGCATGAAAAAGTGCCCACTGGTGTTATCAACAAATTCGTTATTATGAACGATGTTTAGCTGATGTTTGTAACAGATATTAGTAATTTTAGAGATCAAACCCGGTGCGTCAGAACAATGGGTCAACAGTGTTTTCTTTTCCATAAATCAGATACTTCCATGCATTATTTTTCTAGCGTACGAAATATGTGTTTTCCCCAAAAGGGTCAACCGTACTGCAATCTGACTTCATAAATAATCTATTCTTGCCATGGTTTCAACAAATTCTCTGTGTTGGGCCGTAAGCTGACCATCTTACATGCTGATGTCTCTCCCAAACGTCTGATATACTCACGACAATTTTTCTAACCAGATGTCAGGCATGATCGCAAAAACATTTTCCTCTGATGGCGCTTTAGGTAAAGCGATTCCGGGTTTTCAGGCTCGTCAGCCACAAATAGACATGGCTGAAGCCGTCAGTAGTGCGATCAAAGAACAAAGTCAGTTGGTGGTAGAGGCAGGAACTGGTACCGGTAAAACATTTGCCTATCTTGTTCCAGCGCTGTTGAGTGGCAAGAAAGTCATCATCAGTACTGGCTCGAAAAACTTGCAAGAGCAGTTGTACCATCGTGACCTACCGCTGATGGTCAATGCGCTCGGTTTTTATGGTCAAGTGGCGTTATTGAAAGGGCGTTCCAACTATTTATGTTTGGATCGCTTAAGTCGCCAGATGGTAGAAAGCCACACCAACGAATCCGACCCAACATTGTTGACTCAATTGGTGAAGGTGAGGTCTTGGTCCTCAGAGACAAAAACCGGTGACTTAGGTGATTGTGAAGATTTGCCTGAAGACAGCATGATCATCCCAACGATTACCTCGACAAACGATAACTGTTTGGGGAAAGAGTGTCCCAGTTATACCGATTGTTTTGTCTTGAAAGCTCGTAAACGTGCAATGGATTCTGACATCGTCGTGGTGAACCATCACTTGTTTCTCGCGGATTTAGCCATCAAAGAGACAGGTTTTGGTGAGTTGATCCCAGAAGCCGATGTCTTTATTTTCGACGAAGCTCATCAGCTACCAGACATTGCCAGTGAATATTTCGGACAATCGGTATCGAGTCGCCAAATTCATGACCTCGCCAAAGACATTGAAATCGCGTATCGCACCGAAGCAAAGGACATGCGTCAGCTGCAAAAAGTTGGGGATAAACTACTTCAAAGTGCGATGGATATGCGCATCGTTCTGGGTGAGCCGGGTTTTCGTGGCAACTGGCGAGAAGCGATGCAGTCTGAATCCATTAAGCGCGAATTGGTTCGTTTAACTGACAGCCTAGATCTGGCGATTGATGTGCTCAAATTGGCACTTGGTCGCAGCCAATTGTTGGATACGGCTTTTGAGCGTGCGAACTTGATCAAAGGTCGAATCGAGCGTGTGTGTGATGTTGACATCACCGGCTACTCTTACTGGTACGATACGTCACCGCGTCATTTTACTCTGCATATTACTCCGTTATCGGTGGCAGATAAGTTCCATGAACAAATTGAAATAAAGCAAGGTGCGTGGATCTTCACCTCGGCAACGCTTGCTGTTTCTGGTGACTTTAAGCACTTTACTGATCGTCTTGGCTTAAAACCTAAACAACAGTTTTCGCTGCCATCGCCATTTGATTATGAAAAGCAGGCTCGCCTTTGTGTGCCTCGTTATCTTCCTGAGCCAAACAGCCCAGGTTTAGCGGACAAATTGGTGAGAATGTTAGCGCCAGTCATTGAAGAAAATGACGGTCGTTGTTTCTTCTTATGTACTTCTCACAGCATGATGCGTGAGTTGGGAGAGAAGTTCCGTGAGGTGTTGGATCTTCCGGTTCTTATGCAAGGTGAAATGAGCAAGCAAAAGACTCTTGCAGAGTTTATGGAACTGGGTAACGCTTTGCTTGTGGCGACGGGGGCGTTTTGGGAAGGGATCGATGTTAGAGGTGACGCACTGAGCTGTGTTATCATCGACAAATTGCCGTTTACTGCCCCGGATGATCCGCTGCTAAAAGCCCGAATTGAAGATTGTCGATTGCGTGGTGGTGAGCCGTTTGCTGAAGTGCAAATCCCCGATGCGGTGATCACTTTGAAGCAGGGCGTAGGGCGTTTGATTCGAGATCAGAAAGATCATGGTGCATTGATCATTTGTGACAATCGCCTTGTCACACGTGACTATGGCGGCACGTTCCTTGGAAGCTTGCCACCGATCCCAAGAACACGAGATTTAGAACGTATCAAAGCGTTTCTTAAAGCAGAATAATTAATCGCAGCCTGTGCTGTGATGTAACCAAATAAAATAGAGTTTTAGAGAGTTAAATGAGCGCAAAAATTCTTGCTATCGATACCGCAACTGAAAACTGTTCAGTTGCACTACTGGTTAATGACCAAGTGATTTCACGCAGCGAAGTGGCACCTCGTGACCACACGAAAAAAGTGCTGCCAATGGTTGACGAAGTGCTGAAAGAAGCGGGTCTAACTCTACAAGACTTGGATGCACTAGCGTTTGGCCGTGGCCCTGGTAGCTTTACTGGTGTTCGTATCGGCATTGGCATCGCTCAAGGCCTAGCATTTGGTGCAGAACTGCCGATGATTGGTGTTTCAACATTGGCTGCGATGGCACAAGCAAGCTACCGCCTGCATGGTGCAACTGATGTCGCTGTAGCGATTGATGCGCGCATGAGCGAAGTTTACTGGGCACGTTATTCTCGCCAAGAAAACGGCGAATGGATGGGTGTTGATGAAGAATGTGTGATTCCACCAGCTCGTTTGGCGGAAGAAGCACAAGTTGACTCTAAAACGTGGACAACAGCTGGTACAGGTTGGTCTGCGTATCAGGAAGAACTGACAGGCCTGCCGTTTAACACTGCAGACAGTGAGGTATTGTACCCTGACTCACAAGACATTGTGATTTTAGCTAAGCAAGAACTAGAAAAAGGCAATACGGTTCCTGTTGAAGAATCTAGCCCAGTTTACCTGCGTGATAACGTGACTTGGAAGAAGCTTCCAGGCCGCGAATAATTAGGAAAAAAATAAAGACGGGGCGGTAGCCCTGTCTTTTTATGGAGCGTTATGGCGTCGATTAATGGTTTACCTCCTTCACTGATACCCGGTACCAACCGTACCAATAAAGTGGGTAAAAAAGGGCAGGTAAAGAAAGCTCAAAATAAGCAGTCCGTTGGTCAACCTTCAAAGGTGGCAAACGCAGTCGCGCATTCCATAAAACAAGTTGATGAGTCCCAAATTCATCGTGCTCAAGTACAATATGATTTGCCGGAAGGTAATGCTCGCAAAGCCATGGAGCAGTACATGGACGTCATGAATCGAGCAAAAAAAGAGGAACTGGCTCAGCTACTGGGTGTCGATATCTATGTATGAATTTCCTCGAATTGGTATTAATAGATTAAATGGTGGTTTATGAAGGTTTTTGGACGGTTGTTTTTGGTTTTGGTTGCCGCTTTTGGCTTGTCTGCATGCAGCTCTCTTCCTGAAGAGTTGAACGCTAGTACAGAGCAAGTCGTTACCGACTATAAGGCCTTTGCTGAGTCTCGAGGAGAGGTCACGAATGATGTTCGCCTTGGCGGTATCATTGCGAAAGTGGACAACTTCAAAGACAAAACACGCCTAGAGATCGTCAATCTACCTATCAATAAATCGGGCAAACCTGATATTGACCAAGAGCCTACGGGTCGTTTCGCCGTGTATTTTGATGGCTACTTAGAACCCGTTGCATTTAGCCAAGGTCGTTTGGTGACCATCGTGGGCAAAGGGGCTGGTGAAGAAAAAGGCAAAATCGGAGAGCATGAGTACGTGTTCCCATTAGTAAAAGGGCAGGGGTATCGCCTGTGGAAGATTGAAGAACGAGTGAGAATGTATGACTCTCCTACGTATTTCTATCCATGTTATTCCATCAACTGCCGCATGCTGCGTAATGATTTTCCACAAGATGGTAAAGTAATCAAACAGGTGAAATAAACCAGATGCATGAGCGCCGATTTACTCTCCCAACGGGAGAAATGGCTGCCCTTGAAATAGGTAATGAAAAAACGGCTGACTTGTCAGTCGTTTTTCTTCATGGGTGGCTAGATAATGCCGGAAGCTTCAAAGCGTTGATGGAGCAAATTCATCAATTGAACCCGAAGCTGCATTTGTTAGCTGTCGACCATTTTGGCCACGGCTTATCCAGTCACAAATCCCGCGACAATTATTACCCTTTTCATGATTACATTGCCGATATGTATCAGTTATTGGACGAATTATCGCCAAACAGACTCATGTTAGTGGGGCATTCTCTTGGTGCTTTAATCGCAAGTTGCTATAGTGCAGCGTTTCCTGAACAGGTCGAAGCATTAGTGCAGATTGAAGGTACGGGCCCTTTAACGGAATCTCCTTCAAATAGTTTACAGCGTCTTCGCAATGGTGTGTTAAGTCGAATCCGACAGCAAAACAAACCAGAACGTGCGTTGGCATCTTTCGATCTGGCGTTAAAATTGCGCATGCAAGCCAACCAATTGAGTGCTGATCAGCTTTTGCCCATTGTGGAGCGAGGGACTGAGTATCGCGACAACAAATGGTACTGGCGACATGATGCCAAGTTAAAGTGTGATTCACTTTACCGCATGGCTCGCGAGCATGCGAATTCGATCACCAGTCAAATACGTTGTCCTCATCTGATCGTATTAGGCGATCAAGGATTTCAGCATTTACCATCTAACCAAGTTGATTGGGGAGAGAATCCACCGCAAGTGGTTTCTGTCGCAGGTGGTCATCACTGCCATTTAGAGCAAATACTCGAAGTCGCAAAGCGAATTCTTGGTGTAGTTAACAAAATTTAAACAAGTGTTTGAGAGTTGCGTGCTCAAGCACGTTCGCTGTGCTGTAATAGCCCTCAAAATAAAAAGGACGCTATTTTTTAGCCAGTTATAAACGAGGAGTAACATCGTGGATAAACCATGGCTTTCACGTTATCCAAGTGACGTACCTGAAACCATCAATCCAGAGCAATATGAGTCTTTGGTAGAAATGTTCGAACAGTCTGTACAAAAGTATGCAGACCAGCCAGCATTCATGAACATGGGCTCGGTAATGACCTTCCGCAAGTTGGAAGAGCGTAGCCGCGCATTTGCCGCTTACCTGCAAAACGAACTGAAATTGCAAAAGGGTGACCGTGTTGCTCTGATGATGCCAAACCTACTGCAATACCCAGTAGCGTTGTTTGGTATTTTGCGTGCAGGTTGTATCGCTGTAAACGTAAACCCTCTCTACACTCCTCGTGAACTTGAACACCAATTGAACGACTCTGGTGCCACGACGATTGTGATTGTGTCTAACTTTGCCAATACACTAGAGCAAATCGTAGATAACACACCTGTGAAACACGTGGTGCTAACTAGCCTTGGCCAAATGCTGCCACGTGCGAAAGGTACTATTGTCGATTTCGTGGTGAAATACGTAAAAGGTATGGTTCCTAAGTACGATCTACCGGGCGCAATTTCAATGCGTAAAGCGCTGCGCAAAGGTCGTCGTCTGCAATACGTGAAGCCGTTTATGTCTGGTGATGATATTGCATTTCTGCAATACACTGGTGGTACTACGGGTGTCGCAAAAGGTGCAATCCTAACGCATCGCAACATGATTGCGAACGTGCTTCAGGCGAAAGGGGCTTACGGTCCTGTACTTTCTCCAGGTCGTGAATTAGTGGTAACCGCATTGCCGCTTTACCACGTGTTTGCACTGACAGTGAACTGTTTGCTGTTTATCGAAATGGGTGGTCGTAACTTACTGATTACCAACCCGCGTGATATTCCTGGCTTTGTAAAAGAGCTGCAAAAGTACCAATTCACAGCGATCACAGGTGTGAATACCTTATTCAATGCGCTAGTGAACAATGAAGATTTCCATGAGTTGGACTTCAGTAATCTTCGCTTGGCTGTTGGTGGTGGTATGGCAGTTCAACGTGCTGTTGCTGAGAAATGGCTGAAGACCACAGGCTGCTACCTGCTTGAAGGCTATGGACTTACTGAGTGTTCACCGTTAGTTGCGGCTTACCCGCATGACCTGGTTGAGTACAACGGTTCTATCGGTCTGCCAGTTCCTTCGACAGAAGTTCGTATGGTTGATGAAGAAGGCAATGTACTGCCAAATACTGGTACAGGTGAGCTACAAGTTCGCGGCCCTCAAGTAATGCAAGGTTACTGGCAACGTCCGGAAGCAACTAAAGACACCATTAACGAAGACGGTTGGCTATCAACGGGTGACATCGTTAAGTTTGATGACGAAGGCTTCCTGCACATTGTTGACCGTAAGAAAGACATGATCTTAGTATCAGGCTTCAACGTTTACCCGAATGAAATCGAAGACGTTGTCGCTCTGCACGGCAAAGTTCTTGAAGTGGCTGCTATTGGTCAACCGCATGAAGTGTCTGGTGAGTTGGTGAAGATCTACGTTGTAAAACGTGACCCGAGCTTAACCAAAGAAGAAGTGATTGCACACTGTCGTCAGCATCTAACGGGCTACAAGGTTCCAAAACTGGTTGAGTTCCGTGAAGACTTACCGAAGACCAACGTAGGTAAGATCTTACGTCGTGTACTTCGTGAAGAGAACGACGCAGAACTGGCAAAGAAAAGCGCGTAAGCCGATTTCGTTGAGTCGCCAGAATTAAAAAATGATAGAATGCCAGCGTTTTGCTGGCATTTTTTATAGCGAGAAGCATGTGAATTATCAGATTATTACTAAAAACAAAGACCTAGAACAAGTTTGTACTCAAGCAAGAGACGCAGATGTCGTAATGCTGGATACCGAGTTCGTACGTATCAGGACTTTTTATCCGCAACTAGGTTTGATTCAGCTTTTCGACGGCAAGCACTTGTCCCTTATCGATCCGACAGAATTAACGGACATGACATCTTTCATCGAACTATTGAAAGATGCATCGGTACTTAAAGTGCTTCACGCCTGTGGCGAAGATTTAGAAGTATTCCAAAATGCATTTGGTTGTACGCCATTTCCAATGGTCGATACACAGTTAATGGCGGCGTTTCTTGGCCACGGGCTGTCAACAGGTTTCGCAACGCTGGTGGAAGAATACTTAGGTGTTGCGTTGGACAAGAGTGAATCTCGCACCGACTGGATGGCTCGTCCTCTCACGCAAAAGCAACTTGATTATGCAGCGGCAGACGTTCACTACTTGTTGCCACTTTACGAAAAATTGCTCGATAAAGTCACTGAAGCTGGTTGGTGGGAAGCGGTGCAGCAAGAGAGCGACTTGTTGGTTTCCAAACGTATTCGCGAAACCAACGAAGAAAATGCGTACCTTGATATTAAAGGAGCGTGGCAACTTAAACCGTCAGAGTTAGCTGTGTTAAAGCCGCTAGCGACTTGGCGTTATCGTGAAGCAATCAAGCGCGACTTAGCACTAAACTTCATCTTCAAAGAGGGTGATTTGCTAACGGTTGCTCGTTTAGGTTTAACAAGCTTTAAAAAGATGGAAGCGGAAGGGATGGATAGCCGCGCGGTCAATCGTCACGGTACTAAAATTGCGGCCATCGTGAAAAAGGCTAAGCAAACGCCACCAGAAGAATACCCAGCTAAAATTGATCGCCTGATGGATTACCCTGGCTATAAGCAGGTTTTCAAAAACATGAAAGATGTCGTGAAAAGTGCTGCGCAAAAATCAGGGTTAGCGACCGAGTTTTTAGCATCGAAAAAGCAGATTAACCAGCTCATCAGTTGGGTGTGGAAGAAGGATCGTGACCCTGCGCGCTTGCCTGATGTTATGCAAGGTTGGCGTCTAGAGTTATTGGGCGAAAAAATGAATAAGGCGTTGAAATAAGCGCAAACTAAAAAGGTTGACCAAATGGTCAACCTTTTTTTGACACGTACATTGTTGTGCGCTGCATATTGCGTTGAGAATAAAGCCTTACTTTTCGTCGTCAGGCAGTTTCACGTTGAGCTCAAGTACAGAAATGTCGTCATCCTTGTGCTCAAAGGTTAAATCAACCATGTTCGGGTCAATGTCTACGTATTTACTGATCACCTTCAGAATGTCTTCTTTAAGCTGAGGTAAGTACGAAGGCGCAGGGTCATTTTGGCTGCGGCGTTCAGCCACGATGATTTGTAAGCGCTCTTTCGCCAGACTTGCAGACGTTTTTTTCTGCGGGCGGAAAAATTCTAATAATGACATGTCTAGCCTCCGAACAGTCGTTTAAAGAGTCCTTTCTTCTCCTCAGTAAGGAAACGAAATTCAACTTGATTGCCTAGTAAGCGATCAACAGTGTCAGAGTACGCCATGCCCGCATCGGTGTTTTCGTCGAATGTGACCGGCACACCTTTGTTTGATGCGTTAAGTACCGCTTGGCTTTCAGGAATCACGCCCAATAGTGGGATGTGTAGGATTTCTTCTACGTCTTCCACACTCAACATTTCACCTTGGTTTACACGCGTAGGGTTGTAACGTGTAAGTAGAAGGTGTTGCTTCACTGGCTCTAGCCCTTGTTCAGCGCGTAGAGACTTAGAATCTAGGATGCCTAGAATGCGGTCTGAATCGCGTACTGAAGATACTTCAGGGTTAGTCGTTACAATCGCTTCATCTGCGTAGTACAACGCCATGAGCGCGCCTTGCTCGATACCTGCTGGTGAGTCACAGATGATGAAATCAAAGCCCATTTCATCTAGCTCAGTGAAAACTCGTTGCACGCCGTCTTTCGTTAGCGCATCTTTGTCACGAGTTTGGGATGCTGGAAGAATGAAAAGATTGTCTGTGCGCTTATCTTTGATTAGCGCTTGGTTTAATGTCGCTTCGCCGTTAATGACATTCACAAAGTCATAAACTACACGGCGCTCACAACCCATGATTAGGTCGAGGTTACGCAAGCCGATATCGAAATCGATCACCGCGGTCTTATTCCCTTTCAGAGCAAGACCAGAGGCGATGGCTGCGCTTGAAGTGGTTTTACCAACGCCACCTTTACCAGACGTTACTACAATAATGCGTGCCATTTTTTTTCCTTTTTAGACTAAATCGCGAGTACTTCTAAATGTAATGATTCTTCGGCTTTACTGATCATCACTTTCTTTTGCCAGTACTCACTCTCAATTTGATCGCTTAACCAGTAATCGCCCGCAATGGAGACCAGTTCAGCTTGTAAATCGTGGCAAATAATACGCGCTTCCTGCTGACCACTTGCGCCTGCAATAGCACGGCCGCGCAAGGTGCCATGAATATGAATAGAGCCATCAGCAATCACTTCTGCGCCAGCGCTTACGTGCGCCAGTACGACTAAATCACCGTCTTTTGCGTAAATTTGCTGACCAGAACGAACTGGCGTACGCACAACTTTAGTCGGCGCCATTTTCGCTGGAGCTTGGCTAGGTGATTTACTTGCAGACATGATGGCGAAGCCAGCTTCTGAGGCAAGGTTTTGTGCACGTTTGTCTTTACTGCCCGTTATACCGACTGGAATAAACCCAGCATCTGCGATGCCTTGTTTAAGCGCAGGGAAATCAATGTCGCCTTGTACTTTTGCTATATTGATTACCAAAGGCGCGGATGCGAAGAAAGAAGGTGCTTGAGAAACTTTTTCTTGCAAAAATTCGACAGTATTTGCGATCTCATTGTCAGAAAGGTGTAAAACTGACAAAGTAAAACTGCTACCTTTAAGGTCTGGTGAATGGGTCATCGTGGACTTCTTGCCTCTGTTGAAAGAGCGTTGCCTTAAACTAGGCCTGTCATGTTATATTTCATCCTTTGACGCAGCAAGTTCTCTAGCAGGCAAATAGGCGAATTAATCTCAAATTTGCAATTAAGTTTGCGAGAATTTTACGTTTTCAACTCAATCCGCATTCAAAGCGGGTAAATCAGCATAAAAGGCGTGTCATGCTTTGTTCTATTTATAAAAGCTCGAAAAAAGAAGGTACTTATCTCTATATCCCGAAAAAGGATGATTTTTCACAGGTTCCTGACACCTTAATGCAGATGTTCGGTAAGCCTATTCCTGTCATGACGATTAAACTTGATGGTCGTAAATTGGCACAAGTAGATATCGAAAAAGTGAAGGCTTCATTACAAAATGATGGCTTCTTTCTGCAGGTTCCTCCACCGCCGGAAAACCTATTAGAAAAGTACAAAGAACAAAAAGCTCAGCAAAAGAACGAACAGTAACTCGGTTTCTTTCTGAGACTTCTGCCTTGCTCAAGGAGGGCAATATGAAAAAAATACTGGCTACAATGCTTAGCGTTGGCGTATGTACCTCAGCCTTTGCAAGTAGCGAGGGTTTTGAAGAATACTTAGATAAATTGCGTGCAGAAGCGCGTAACCAAGGTATCTCAGAGCAGGTAATCAGTGCCGCTTTCGCAAATGTTGAATACAAACCGAGAGCAGTAACAGCAGACCGCAACCAACCAGAGAAAAAACTGACGTTAGATGAATACATTCCTCGTGCAGTCCCTGAGTGGAAAGTAAAGCAAGCCAAAGCACTATACAAAGAGCACTATGCGGAGCTTAAGCGCATAGGTGATCAATACGGCGTGCAACCTCGCTTTATTGTTGCGCTCTGGGGTGTAGAAAGTAACTTTGGCAAGTTTACGGGTAACTTCCGCGTAATTGATGCGTTGTCGACGATGGCATTTGAAGGTCGTCGTGAAGAATTTTTCCGCAAAGAGACCATGGCGGCGCTGCAAATCCTTGATCAAGGCCATATCGAGCTAGATAATTTTAAAGGTTCTTGGGCTGGTGCGATGGGACAGTGTCAATTTATGCCAAGCTCTTTCCTACGTTTTGCCGCCGATGGTAACGGAGACGGAAAAAAAGACATCTGGCAATCAGAAGCGGATGTGTTTGCGTCTACCGCTAACTACTTGAGTGAGTCTGGCTGGGACGATAAGTTTACTTGGGGACGCCAAGTGAAGGTGCCGAAAGGGATTGATCGTAGCCTAGAAGGACGCGGGGCAGAAAAAGGCAAATATCTTCAGGAGTGGAGTAAACTTGGCATCACGAAGTACGATGGCAGTCCGTTACCTAAACTGAATGAAGATATCCAAGCATGGCTTATCATGCCTGACGATGAAAATGGTCGTACTTATCTGGTTTACAATAACTATAACGTACTGATGAAGTGGAACCGCTCTTACTACTTCGCGCTTGCCGTCAGCCATCTTGCTGATCGCATTTCATTCTAGTTCGTTAGTAAATACTGTTTTATAAGGGCTCTTCGGAGCCCTTTGTTTTTCCCACATTCTTATCGAGGTACTCGTGTTATCTGAACGTGCTGCGCAAATGGTGATCTTTTCTGCATTGATCAAACATAAAAACTTTACTGCGGCGGCGAAAAGCCTTGGAGTGTCAGTATCTCACGTCAGCAAACAGCTTAGTCAGTTAGAGGAATCTCTTGGCATCAAGCTTGTTCAACGCACCACGCGTAGTTTTACGCCTACCGAAGCGGGAAAAACGTTTTATCATCATTGTGAACAAGTGGTGCAGGCGGTGAGTAGTGCGACGTTAGAAATGGAAAGCCAAAGGGATGAAGTGGCTGGGTTGGTTCGCCTCGGGTTATCTCAATCATTTGGAACGCTGCACATCATTCCTGCGATTCAAGAGCTGCGTGAGTTGTATCCACAGCTTCAAGTGGAAGTGCATTTGTTTGACTACAAGGTCGATATGCTGGCGGAAGGGCTCGATCTGTGGGTAACAAACAATGAGCACCTACCAGAGGGCTACATTGCGCAGCGTTTGACGGACTGCCAGTTTGTGGTGGCAGCATCGCCGGATTATTTGCTTAAGTATGATACTCCGACTGAGCCGAACGACTTGTCTTTGCACAACTGCTTGATCTATCGCAGTTGGGAGCGTGATTACACAGGATGGGCATTTACCAAGGGACAACAAGAGCTCAACGTAAAAGTCTCCGGAAACTACTCTGTCGATTTAGCAGAAGCTGTCCGCGACGCCGCGATTGCTGGATGGGGGATTGCGTATCTCGCAACGTACTTGCTTGGCGATGAGTTCAGAACGGGTAAGTTGATTCAACTATTGCCAGACTGGAAAGCGAGCCAGTCGATGCCATTTTATGCGGTGTACCCGAGTCGTCAGCACATGCCGAAAAAAATATCAGCCGTTATCAACTTTATTAAACAGAAAATTGGCACCCCGTGTCACTGGGATCAGCGCCTCGCACCTTACATCTCTATTCCCAAGTAGATTCGTTAATAACGTTCAAGAGGTGTTTCTGGTCGATTTTTTCTAAGCAAAACATTTTTCGACTATTTAGTGGATGTATAAGGTGATTTGTCTCACAAAATTTTTCCAAACCTAGAAACATCTTTTCCATATGGAAATAATAAAAACAAGCAAACGTTTATCTATAATAAATTCAATTAGTTATTTGTGTGGTCAATTATTGTTCGCTTGAACTTTTCACACTGTTAACATCCTCAACTTGCGCCATTTTGAGTCCGCTATACAATCCGGTGCCTTCCATATCCCCCTTCTGTCGGATTCATTTTATGAACTCAATTATTGGTATCGTAGCCATACTATTCGTAGCATGGCTACTTTCTACAAATAGAAAAAATATAAAGCTGAGAACAGTGGCGTTTGCGTTTGCTTTACAGGTGCTGTTTGCATTGTTGGTTTTATATGTACCAGCAGGACGAGATGCGCTGAATTCAGTAAGCAGCGTCGTGTCGAATTTGATCAACTACGGTCAAGAAGGCATCGCGTTTTTATTCGGTAATTTGGCGACAGGGGGCTTCACCTTTGCGATCAATGTACTGGGTATCATCGTTTTCTTCTCCTCTCTTATCTCCGGTCTTTATCACATTGGTGTGATGCCAAAAGTTATCAACTTCATTGGTGGTGGTATTCAAAAGCTTCTTGGCATTGGTCGTGCTGAGTCTTTGTCTGCAACGGCGAACATTTTTGTCGGCACTATCGAAGCGCCACTTATGGTGAAACCCTACCTAAAGCACATGACTGATTCGCAGTTCTTTGCGGTAATGACAGGTGGTTTGGCATCAGTAGCTGGTGGTACGTTGGTAGGTTATGCCTCGTTGGGTGTTGATCTTAACTACCTTATCGCTGCTGCCTTTATGTCTGCGCCCGCAGGCTTGTTGATGGCAAAAATTCTCATGCCAGAAGATGTGAACAAAGCACCAGATATCGACATTAGTCAAGTGGAAATTCCACGCGCAACTAACGTGGTTGAAGCGTTAGCCGATGGCGCAATGGCGGGTGTTCGTATCGCTGTGTCTGTAGGTGGTACGTTGTTAGCGTTCATCAGCGTAATCGCGTTGTTGAACGGGATGCTAGGTTGGGTTGGAGACCTTATTGGTACGCCACTAAGCTTTGAGCTTATCTTAGGCTACGTATTTGCACCTGTCGCATGGTTGTTAGGTGTGCCATGGGAAGAGGCGACTACGGCGGGCTCGCTTATTGGTAACAAGATTGTGGTGAACGAGTTTGTTGCTTTCATCCAACTAGCAGAAGTGAAATCTCAGCTAAGTGCTCATTCTCAAGCTATTGTGACTTTCGCACTGTGTGGTTTTGCAAACATCTCTAGTATGGCAATGCTGATCGGCGGATTGGGTTCTTTGGTTCCAGAGAAGCGTGCATTTGTTTCTAAGCATGGTTTCCGCGCGATTATTGCCGGCGTTATGGCGAACTTGATGAGTGCTTCTATTGCGGGTGTGATTTTAAGTCTGTAATTGAAATAGATATCTAAAATTAGCAAAAGGCTCCTTGCGGAGCCTTTTTCGTATCTCAAGATTGATGTTATTGTTCAGTATGGAACTGCTCGCAAGCCAACATCGTGTTCTCAATCAAGCTTGCTACGGTCATTGGGCCAACACCACCAGGAACCGGAGTAATGAAGCTCGCGCTTTCGCGTGCTTTGTCGTATTCCACATCGCCCACTAGCTTGCCTGAATCAAGACGGTTAATGCCTACATCGACAACCACTGCGCCTTTCTTAATCCACTCGCCAGGGATGAAGTTTGGCTTACCTACCGCGACCACAACAACGTCAGCTTGACGTACGTGTCTTTCTAGATCTTTGGTAAAACGGTGGCATGTCGTTGTTGTACAACCAGCAAGCAGCAGCTCAAGCGTCATTGGACGACCAACAATGTTTGATGCGCCAACCACAACCGCATGTTTACCACGAAGCTCGATGTTGTAACGGTCGAGTAGGGTAATGATGCCTTTAGGCGTACAAGAACGAAGCTTAGGAATACGCTGCGCAAGACGACCAACGTTGTAAGGGTGGAAACCATCAACGTCTTTTTCTGGATGAATACGCTCTAGAACGTGTGTGGTATCAATACCAGCAGGAAGTGGTAACTGAACTAAAATGCCGTCAATTTCGTTGTCGTTGTTCAACTCATCGATAAGAGCAAGCAGCTCCTCTTCAGATGTTGAAGCCGGAAGGTCAAACGACTTGGATACAAAGCCAACTTCTTCACATGCGCGGCGTTTGCTGCCCACGTAAACTTGAGATGCTGGGTCTTCACCAACCAGAACAACTGCTAGGCCAGGAGCGCGTAAACCTGCTGCGACGCGAGCTTTAACACGTGCTGCAACTTCAGATCGAACAGTTTGGGAAATGAGAGTTCCGTCTATATTTTGAGCAGTCATGACTTTCCTTATAAATTAAGAAGGCAAATTATCTGCGGCGCATTGTCGCAGAAATTCTAATTAACATCCATACGCAAACGTTTGCCTTGTGGTGTTTTTGAACATTAAGCGTTTTAATGGACTTTTTTTAGGCATTCAGATCAGAATGTTATGAAAACCCGTTGATTTACCCGTTTGAACTCGTATAATCCTGTCCCTGTAGCGCGCCCTTAGCTCAGCTGGATAGAGCACGTCCCTTCTAAGGATGTGGTCATTGGTTCGAATCCAATAGGGCGTGCCATATTCTATAAGGCCTGACAGCTTATTAAGTTGTCAGGCCTTTGTCGTTTTGGGCGTTTATAGTCGGCTAAGTAGTCGGTTAAGCTTGTAGCTTAATGTAATCATCTGTAATAAATGCATAAGTTCGCTTGCTTCTCGCTGCTAGGTATTTGAAACTCAACATGCAAATCAGCCCCTTTTCAAACATACACTTCATAAAGAAGCCTAATAGGACTTGTGTTTGGGTATAGAGTCTTGGGTTCCCTCGATCTGGTTACTACTGAAGAAGCAATGTCTCGAATTGACACATTGACACAATGAGAAACACTGTTTGCAAGAAAATGTCGACATTGTCGGATAAATGTACAATTATTAACTTACTTGTATCATGCTAGCCTTTTGATTTTGATGCACTGGAGAAATTATGGCCAAGACTAAACAAGATGTTCTTAAAGAACGTTATGAAGAGTTTCAAGCGCGTAAAAGGACAACTAAAGGTATTAAGTATGAGCTGGTTGATGGTGATGTTCTTCGTCTAGATACAGCTTCTGTCAAGCGCAATCAAGTTGTTAAGGCACAGATCGCTGCATCCAAAAATGTACCTTTAGAGGCTTGAGTTAAATGCCATACCATTAGGTGTGGCATTTCTAATTAGAGAGTAGGGATGATTAAGCCAACTGTATTGTTTTTATTGATACTCGGAATATCAGGATATTTCTTTCTTAATGGCCTATCTAAGTACCATTTCAAATTAAAACGAACTATTGGTTATCATACTTTTTTCGAGTCAACAGCCTTTGGTTTGCTCTTATTTGTATTCGCTTCTGTTATCCATATTATCATCCAGTATTGCGGTCGTATTATGGGAGTTGAGCATGATTTAGGCTATTGGGCCTTATCAAAGGCTTTGCTTATTACCCCTAAGAGTGCAGACGTAGCGCTGTTCAATATTAGTTTGATCACCTTAATCCTTGGTTTCTCTTTACCGAAGGTACATATCCTCCTCGCAAGTTTCGGATGTTACAATAGTTTTAAAAATAAACTAATCGCTTTCAAGTGGGCAAGTTCATTAAATCACCGCTTATCAGAACTCAAGAGCAAAATTAAGATTCAAAAAGATGATGAGCTGAGAAAAGAGTTCCTGTCCGATGTAGAAAGCCCAGAGTTTTCAAGGCTAATAGATAAAGCTAGTGAATTATCACTTCCTATACTTTTTACCATGTCCGATAGTAAAGTTTACATCGGCTATCCGTATGAGATAACGGGAGGAGCAACAATTAACGATTTATTGGTCATTCCTTTAGTAAGCGGCTATAGGAGCAAAGATAAAAATAAACTTGAAGTAGTGACTCGATACATAGATGTTGTACAAGAGTTAAGAGTAAAGGAGAACATTGAATTTAAAAATATGCTTCTTCACGAGGGGAAGTATACTGAAGCTGAGATAGACGAACTCTTTCAACAATATCCAAGCCTCAGCTTAGATTCATCAGAAGTAGATGACTTGGATGAATTTGTCCCATACTTGGTCTCGCTACCGTACCGCGAAATAGTACATGCACACATTCACAACTTAGACCAGTATGAGCTATTCAGGTCAAAGGAAGATTGAGTGGCCTGCTATAAAGCCAATTACTTACCGTCTGTTTCCTTCATGTAATGAACGGATAGTTTGCATCAGGTGGGATATTTTTACATCGACGCGGACACTACTAGTGGAAGTTTAAAATCTGCCGACGAAAGAAACTCCCAGTTTATCAATTTTTTCTAGAGGGTGATAAAGTTGCGCATAATAGTTTTTCTCAGGATCTATTGTTAAATAACTATCATTGTCCACGATTTTAACTTTGTTGATACCTGGGGTACTTAGAGCTGATATATAGCCTATAGGGTAGTCTGGCTCAATACTATAAGCATACCCAGCGTTATCAGTGCAAGATAGGCTTACTATATCAAAAGTGGCTATCATTTTATCTTTCTCGATATTCGATGCTCTGACACCTAGGCGGCAATCTCCCCCATCAAAAACGTGTTCACTTGATGTCGAAGATATTGGAGAAACGGTTGTCACGATCGCAAATGTATAGTCGTGCTCAGTTTTAGCAATGTGCGACTGGGGACTGTTCAGCCATGGCAATGAAAGAAACTTAATCACAGCGGCGGAACTACTTGGAATACTGTAGTTAGATGCTTCCAACTTGGCTAATTTTAAGCGCTTTTCCACAGCACCGTCACCTTGTACCGTTACGAGGGTCGGCTGCTCATACCCAATAATCTGTTTTATATCTTGCACAAACCGCATCCCCGTATCTTTTGCTTCATAAACATAAGAGGTGGCAGTTAATAGCGCAGCGATAGAGATTACTATTTTGTTTTTGCTAATGATTTCCTTGAGTCTGGTAAAGCCCATTGGTCTCTCCATCAGATATTACTAACTTTTTCTATAACCATGCCACTTTGCTCTGCAAAGTGAATCAATCGAGTGATATTGCTTAGGCTCCACTGGTTGGTGATGGCTATCACTTCATCGTTAGGTAACGTAATCAACATGTCTTCATCGCTGTGGAAGCGGCGAATTCTACCTTGAGGGATATCATCCGCTAGGATGGCTATACGTCGTCTTACTGGCTCGTTAAATGCGTTGAGTACCTCATTTAAACTTTGTGGCTGATGCTTCTCGATCCAGTCCGTGACTAACGCTAGTGCGAGGTGACGCTTTTTATAGGTATGACCGTTATAGCGGTACTCCGAGTAATCTTTTTCGCCTTTTTGAACGCTTGTGCGCTGTTCAGCACGCTTCTCGCGGAACTTCACCTGGTACTCTTCTACCTCGGGTACAGGGATGATCTGTTCGGCATTGATCAGTACATCTTCTTTGTAGCGATAGGGCGTGAGGCGCACACAACTGATATCGATGCCTTTATCACGCAGCCATAAGACAGAAGTTGTGAGTTCTTTACCGAAGTCTGCTGAGGCTAAAACGATTCGAACATCGTTACCAAAGTCATCTAAGCTGTTTTCATCAAGATCGACAAACTCTAGAATGGCTTCGCGGGCATCAATTTCTTGACCTTCTTTCTTCAAGTATTGGGCATAGTAGTCACACGCTTTGTCGAACGTCATGGTAGAGATCATTGCGGCATAGCGTAGCGCTTGCAGCTCCATATGCGCACCGACTTCATCACGTTTAAGCTCGATAACGACTAAGTTGGCATTCTTGTCGATGGCTAACAGGTCGATACGGCGACGGCTGTCTTCCCAGTCTGAAAACTCTTCTGATATCACCAGACAATCTGGTGCGATGGCATCAATACAGCCTTTCAGCGCTTCTTGTAAATCGTGCCGCTCTTGCAGCCCTTCGGCTGCAAAGGTGGTCGGTGTCAGTGCAGTGAGGTTTTTATCAGCGATGTTATATAAACTCAAAAGAATCCCTTATCCACTCTCTATGCTGCATTCGTAGAAGCCTCTTCGTCATTGATCAAGCGAGAAACCAAATTAAACATTGGTCTGAATATTTCGAACTCCTCTTGGGATAATGATGGCACATAGTCTTTAGCAAAATGAACTTTGTCACCAGAGAACACGATTCGTTCTCCCCCACAAGAGGTAGGTTCTTTTTGAAAGTAAGTCCCCAACAGTTCTTCTTTATAGAACAAGATCTCTATGGCTATATGTGAATCTGACCCTCTTCCCCATGGAGTATTGTCAGCTTTTAAAGCCTGTTTCTTGATAGCAGCAATGTCGGGAACGGGTAAGAGCATCACATATTGGTTAACAGGTGAGTTGCTTCTTTTTAGCTGCCTAGCTAAACCTTTGAAGGCGTTTGTTTCGATGTCTAGTCCCTTATTCCTGCTTGATAGACCATTCCAATCATCGAATGCCTCATCAAAGTCGAATAAGGCAAAAAACTTACGTTCAGGATGATTTTGTCTTAGTTCATCTCTAGACATTAAGTTTCTTAGGAAATTACGGTCAAATGCGTTGTGGATACAGAATGGGCGAGGCTCTTCATTAAATAGCTTTTTCCATGCTATATCCAATATGTATTCGTCAGAGATACCTTCAGTAAAGAGCACGGGTTGATCAGAGTTTCTTAGATAAGTAGAAATGCTCATTACTGTCTCATTTTCGGCAAGGGTTATTTTATTGCCTGATAGAGACTTGATGGCGTCACTCTTATGTATACTGACAATCTGAGAGTCTCCATTTTCAGAGCGTTGGATGCTGTTAAGAGTTTGCGTAGCTGTGGTCATCAAAGTCGCAGCACTATGGGTAGCCATTAGTACTTGATTGGTAGCTTCTGCTGAATTGGAAATACTGTCTATTTGTGTAAGAAAGTTAAATTGCCAATCTGGATGTAAAAAAGAATCTGGCTCATCTAGAAGTGTTAAACAGTTTCTTGATTTGAAGAGTTCGGTTAGAGAGTAAATGTATACTGATTGAAATTGTCCATCACTGAAGAAGTCCAGCCCTACCTTAGTTGAATCCAAAAGTGTTAACTCCGCATGAATATCATAAAGCATTTCTAAGGTTTTAAGATTGTCAAAGAGGCCAAACAAACTTGCAGGATCTAATTCTTTGAATTCTTGTCTAAACAATTCGATATCAATGTTAAGTTCATAGCATTGCTCTGCATTATTGTAGATGTCTCTGTGCTGAAACTCACCGCGAATGCAATTCAAGAGGCGATCAACAAACTCTCTTGGTAGTGCTTTAAGGCCCCAAAAATGCGTTCGTTGATCAAACTCTTCAATTGAGACGTCTCTTGCATATGTCTTTCTTGGCCTTTTTAATTTTATTTTGATAGATGCTTGTTCGTTTTTTAAACCAAGTTTTTCGTAAACAAGCTGCCTTGCTTGGTTATCTTCGGGTAGGAAGGTGATGATAGAAAGTAACAGTTGTTTGTACTCCGAGCCCATACCAATGAAAACGCGGCTGTCATCTATTTCTGCTTGATCAATGTTTCTACGATGATTCTTTTCATATTTGTCTAACAAAGCAGAGATGTTGAAATTTTGACCAGAGTAATAGATGAGGACATTGTCTGGAAAGAAAGTACTATTCACCTCATCTAAGTTGCTGGAAAGGACAGCGCCATCGTAGCTCCAAACTACCTCTGCTGAGTTAATAGAGTATGTGATCTGATACGAAAAACCTGGAGCAAATGGTTCACGTGAGTTCTTAATCTTACTTTCATAAACATGCCTAAATATCTCAAGTAATGCTTCGAAAAAGTTAGATTTTCCAGAGCCATTTTTCCCCACAAATAATTCCAGAAAACTAGGATTTTCAAAGTCCAAGTTTAGGTTCTTAATGTTTTTATATTCACTGATAAAAATAGATTTTAAACGCATCGTTAGTAAGCCTGTTGTGTCATGACGTCACATAGAGTTGCCTTGGTTTCGGAGCAGCCAGTCAAACGAGTTCTCAGCTTATCACAGAGTGCAATAAGCTTATTCGTTTGACTGACGACCTCAACTTGAATGTTTTTGTTTGTTGGAAAGGTAACAGGTAAACCCTCTACAACCTTCTTGCTTATTTTAGGCATGGTTCCAGAAGTCCCCGTCATTTGTTTCCACATGTGCTCTCTGGATGCATTAGCTGATAGAACTAGAGAAAGAAATTCTGGGGAAATTAGCTGATTAACGCGTAGCTTCATCATTAGATCGGGATAAATATAGTTATGATAGTCTTCTTGTATTAAGACATTAGAGCCTACAAAGTTCGCAGAGTTTCCTCGTTGAATTAGTATATCTCCACGAGTGAGGCATAGGTAAGGCTTGTCCTTAATATCGACATCAATATACTTAGATTGTTCTAGATCGAGAGAACCATACGATGTCGCACCAAGTTTAAGAACCTTGAGTTCAGTCCTACTTGGTGCTTCTTTTGGAGATAAACCATTTCTTGGCCCAAAACTAAGAAGCTCCTTAAGCATTGTCTTTCGAGAGTTGCCAAAGGATACGAGTTTACCCATCACCGCCAGTTGTAGGATAGCCTGCTTGAGCTGGTCGATACTCTCTTCGGTGGTGAATAAGGTATCGAAATGCTCACTGATTCGCGCCCAGTTTTGCATTAACTCGTCAGCATCGGCGGAGTTGGTGAGTGTGTTCAACAGAGTCGTTACCAGCACTTGATGCGCTTCGATACTGGCTTCGGTTTGTTGCTCAAGCTGGTCGCAGAGTGTCATTAGCTCATCGACTTTGGCAACGATGCGGTGTTGCTCTTGAAGTGGAGGCAGAGCAATTACGATGTCATTGATCTGTCCTGTACTTAAATTTGGAATTGCACTACCCAGTGATTTTTCTAGATTTTCTGCAATTTTTGTAGTTAATGGAAAAAACAGATAATCCAAATCAATTTGATGCGGGATGAACTTTCCAACCCTCTGATTTAAGTAGAATACTTCATTTGTTGTGTTGAAACCTACTTTACCAGTAGTTGCCCCTGACATTGCAATAACCATGTCGCCTCGATTAACTCGAAGTGATGGGTCAAGATCCTTGATTACACTAGTATCAACTCGAGACATTGTGTTGGGTGTAAGCTCACCAGCAAATGAAATATCACCAATTTTTACTATACCTACTCCAGAGTCTTGGAAGCTCGAACTCTTGAAAGCAAAGCCATTAACAAATGTTGTTATTAAGCCGATTCGAGTCCACGACCAACCTCTTGGTATATCAAATGTCTTTTCCTGCTCTTTAACGCTTGATAGAGGCTTTGTTTTTTTGATCTTCTTGTCTTTTATCAATTGAGCCTTTTCTTGCGCAATACGCTCAAGCAACACTGTAGCAGGCTCATCATTAGGATCTTGAGGCACAAGCTTGCCTCGAACAGCCAACTCCAGAATTAGCTCACGCAGCTTTTTAACACCATAAAGTTCTAGCTTTTTGCTGCTACCTCGACCAGAGGTCGATTTGGTCTTTACTGCCGAAGTCCAAATATCAATATGCTCGGTGATTAGGTTTTCGACTGCCATTATTGCTCTCCACCTTGCTTTTTACCTTGAATGGTAGAGCTAAGCGCATCACCGAGAATGCCTTTCAGTTGGTCACGCAGTGCTTTAATGTCTTGTTGTTGCTGCTGATAGTTCGCCAGTAACTCTTCAGGATCATGGCTGACGACTTCGTCCTGATACGGGTTTTTAATATCAAGGTTAAAGTTGCGCTCGATAATATCTTCAATCGATTCTTTCCAAGCTTGCTTGGTCTCGATACGGCTAGCGAATCCATCGGCCTCGTTACCCCACCAATCGATCTCCTGCTGGAACTCTTCAAACTTCATTGGTTTGGTTTTGCTGTAGTTCTTCACGCCTTCTGGGTAAGGGTGCTCATAGAACCACACTTCTTTGGTCGGTTGGCCTTTGGTAAAGAACAGAATGTTGGTCTTAATACCTGTGTATGGGTTGAACACGCCATTAGGTAAGCGAACAATCGTGTGCAGGTTACACTCTTCCGTCAGCATCTTTTTGATTTTGGTTTTTACGCCTTCACCGAACAAGGTGCCATCAGGCAATACCACACCAGCGCGACCATCTTTATCCAATACTTCGACAATAAGCTGTAAGAACAAATCGGCGGTTTCGCGGGTTTGCATTTCGGCAGGGAAGTTCTTTTCAATCCCGTCTTCTTCTGTGCCACCAAACGGTGGGTTAGTCGCAATCACATTGATATTGCTATCCCAACTTGAAAGCGGTTTGTTAAGCGTGTTTCCATGCTTAATCTGCACAGGGACTTCGATGCCGTGGAGCATCATATTGGTGATACACAGCAAATGTGGCAGTTGTTTCTTCTCTACACCATGGATTTGCTTTTGCAGTGTTTGGTGGTCGGCTGCGCTGGTCACGTAGTTCTCTTTGACGTGATCGAATGAGCAAGCCAAGAAACCGCCCGTGCCGCAAGCGGGATCCATAATTTGTTCACCTAGCTTTGGATCCAGTCTGTTGACGATAAAACGAGTCACTGCACGAGGGGTATAGAACTCACCTGCATTACCTGCGCTTTGTAGGTCGCGTAGGATTTGTTCATAGATATCACCAAACAGGTGACGTTCTTTAGAGTCAGTAAAGTCGATTTCGTTGAGCTTGTTAATCACCTGGCGCAGTAGTGTGCCATTTTTCATGTAGTTGAAAGCATCACTAAAGGCTTCTTTCACCACGAAACCGCGTGGGTTTGTGTCTTTCGGTGCGGTTAGGTTTTTTAGCGTAGGGAATAGGTCATCATTGATGAATTCCAGCAGCTCATCACCCGTAATGCCTTGGTTATCTGCCGCCCAGTTACGCCATAGGTATTTCGCTGGGATGGGTTCGCGGTAATCATCTAACTCGAACTCTAGCTCTTCCTCTTGAGCATCAAACACTTTAAGGAATAAAAGCCACGACATTTGGCCTAGACGCTGCGCGTCACCATCAACACCCGCATCTTTACGCATGATGTCTTGAATAGACTTGATAACTGAACTGATTGACATGGAGTTCTACTACTAACTGACTGAAAATATTGGGGTGGATTATAGCAGAATTGGATCGAAGAAAATGAACTTATCGCTATGAAACTATGTTTGTGATTGTGGTTTAATAATGAATCAGTGATATAAATGAAACAATAAAAAATATAACCAGGTTGTCTAGAAAATGAAGGTTGAGTGTCCCCATTGTCACACTGACAATGTTATTGAATATGCAGAGCATATCTCGTGTGAGAAGTGCGAAAAAAGCTTCAAAGGCTTTAAATTTAGTAAACGGAAACTGGTGTCTGCCAGTACGGCATTGGTCGTGGGCGTGGTTGGTGGTTATAAGGTGAATGGTGCTTTTGATGAAGAGCGTTACCCATTAGAAGTAGAGTATGCCATCGTTGATACCTGCATAAACTCGTCAAAAAATATGGTGTCGGTGAGTTGGTATGAGAGTAAGCGAGAAACGTGTTTATGCGCTCTTTCACAAACGGAAAAGTCTGTGCCGTATTCCGATTACAAATCTGATCAAAACTTGTTTTTGAGTAACTTCAAGCTGAATGCTAGAAGTTGTTCATAATAGAAAAATGAGGCAGCTAGACTGCCTCATTTATATCTAATGTGCTTAGCGTTTAGGTGTGTTGCCACGACCTTTGCCTGAAGGCTTGCCAGTTGTGCTTGGGTAGTTTGGATTACCTTTCGGCGCAGTTTTTGGTGCAGAACTTGGTTTTGCCATGATGGTTACTCCTATTTACCTTGTTTTTGGTTGTTGGCAGCAGCGCGTTGAGCGCGAGCCGCGAATGAATCTTTAGAGACTTGTCCGCCATTTTGTTTTGCTTGATTCGCTTGAATACGAGCAGCGGCTTCAGGGGTCATTGGTGCTTTGTTTTTAGACATAATATTTTCCTTTTCGTTTATGAATGATTGTCTCCGCTGAGACCATTGCATAGTAACTAGTAGGGTAGGGACAAATGGGGACAACCCAAAAACAAAAGCAAATTCGAACTATGTTGGATGCGTTAGGCTGGAGCCATAAGCAACTGGCCGATGTATTATATGAAGAGCTTTATTGCTCTGATTATGAGGAGCTTCATGATGTAGATCCCGAGGCTGTGAGCAAATTTCAACAGACGTTAAAAAAGCAACTTCAACGTCCTTCTACACCAGAAGATAGGCTACAACAGTACGTAAAAATCGTATCAGAACACCCAGAGTTTATTGCTTTGGGATTGGGAGTTGTTGTGCCTAAATACGTAGGACACACATGTTTAAATCAATGCCTTATAGATGGGCTTTCCGAGATCTCCAACACACTAGATAATGAAAATGAATGCATAGATGTTTAATATGTTAAATAATGTTCAAGTTATGAAATTGTTTTAGGTGGGGAATATTAGGGAGACGCTGTGTACAAGGGGCATTGGTACGATGTTGTGGGAAAAGAGAGAACGGATCTTAGAGCTATGAGCCTTGATTTCGACTCATTAAAGTTGGCTATAGATGAAGCAATGAGCGTTTTGCCTGATACAAAATTGATCGTAATTAATGAGAATTTAGGCTGGGGTCTTATCTCTATCGAGGAAACCAAGCGGATGCTAATTTGTAAGGACTAGAAAGTTACCTTGCTATGCAGCTAAAACGAACTTTGTTGCTTTCCTCACTGTTTGATTTATAAGCATCCCGTATCATAAAGCGTCTATGATACTTAAAGAGGTGCTTTGCATGACTTGCAGTTGTTGTAACAAACGTTTGAACGTAGGAATGATACACAAGAGAGATCCCCACACGGGCCAAAAATTTAAGTCCTGCCCCCATTGTTCTGATGCAAATGGAGGAGAGCATGTTTTTCATCCCTATCCATCGTCCTTTGGCAAAACTCCTGCTAGAGTGACGGCTAGGAACCCCGAAGGCTACCAGAGCTACTGTATCGATTGTCGCCGCCTAAATAAAGGTGAGCTATCTCATACATATATGAATGGAAAAACGTGCAGTAGTCTTGTTTAGGAATCGAATGAATTTATCCCAAGATGATGCAGTAAACTGGCTATCAATGCTCGATTCTGCGAGCGTTGATTTGCTAATAACAGATCCTCCTTATGAATCTCTAGAGAAACACCGAAAGATCGGTACGACAACAAGACTTAAAGTCAGTAAGTCCTCAAGCAATCAATGGTTTGAGATATTCCCAAATGCAAGATTTGAAGAGCTACTGCGCGAAGTTTATCGTGTGCTCAAGAAGAATGCGCATTTCTATCTTTTCTGCGATCAAGAAACGATGTTCGTCATTAAACCGATTGCGGAAAAAGTCGGTTTTAGATTCTGGAAACCAATTATTTGGGATAAGGTTAGTATTGGTATGGGTTACCATTACCGTGCTCGACACGAATACATACTGTTTTTTGAAAAGGGCAAGAGAAAGCTTAATGATTTGAGCATACCTGACATACTGACTCATAAACGGGTCTATAGAGGGTATCCAACTGAAAAGCCAGTAAGTCTCTTGGAAGTTCTGGTCGCTCAAAGTAGCAGAGAAGGCGAGCTAGTTGTTGATCCGTTTTTTGGCTCTGGCTCGACCTTGGTTGCAGCTAAGAACTTGAATCGTCAGTGCAAAGGAAACGATATTTCCTCGTCTGCCCATGAACATATTCGTCAGCGTATGAAGTTTCATAAGAGATCGCTAAGCTAAGCCATTGAAAGGTTGTATTTTGGTGTGCTCTATCTGTGTTAATAAGTGTCATAAAAGTTTCTTTTACCAATCTTCTTGAATATATCTTTGTATATTTTTTTGAAAGAAGGCTGATTGCACAGATGGCTACTACTGAAACTCTTATTGATAGCTATAACTTCAGAGTCACTTCTTTTAGATAACCATTTTATAATTTTCAATTTTTTACGGCGTAATACAAGTGTGCGTACGAGGAGTAAAGAAATGATCGCATACAGCAAAGGTAGGAAAATTATGTGGATGAATAAATCGCTAGGGTTTGTAAAATTTGAGGGGCTTAGACCACTTATATACTCTTCAATGGTCACATTTTGTTTAGTAGCTCTGGCGTATAATGTGTAAGTAATTACAGGTACAGACACTAGTGTGACGTTTCGCAAAGTTAACATTGAAGCGAAAGTCTTGAGGACAGTGTTAAGTCGTAAGTTCTCACTTGTCTGCCAAAAACTATGGAACATCTCAGAAAAGTCTTCAACAGCCCATTGTCCTCCATCAGGACTATCAATTTGCTGCTTCCATTCACCAAGATTTCGGCTGTCTTTGCTTAACATTTTCCCGCTAACAGCGCTTAAACATAAAAGTGATTCTTTACAGTAATTAAAAAGAACATTTAAGTGTTCAACTAAATCATGTTTGTATTGAGTTGATGCTATTCTCTTCTGCTCGTCAGATAACATAAAACTTAGCTTGGCATTAAGCTTGATGTCGTTATTCGTATCAAACTTTACATGTTTGCTCTCATCGATGTGAGCTTTTACGATTTCTGCAATTTTAATTAGAGGCTGGATGCAGCTAGTGTAGTCATCAAGGTTTTTTGAGTCTACTGATTGCTCAAGGGAAATCAGTATCTCACGTGAATCACTCATTGAAAGTAAAACAGGCCGAATAAAGTACAATCGATATATCATTTTCTTTCGAAACTCTTGGTATGCAGATTGTAATTTTTGCTCTTTATCTACCATTTCACTCAATGTGTTAATTAACAATTCTATTTCAATTGAGTTCATTTCGAAGATAGGCTTGTCAATGATGTTATCGACACTTTTTCTTAGAGAAGTGCTTGCTGTTGCGCAATCTACATAAAATGGCTCCAACTCCTTTATACTTTCATTAATAGTCATCAATGCGCTAGAGCGTACTTTCTCATCAACATCGCGCTTTATATTATCTTTATCTTCCTGCCGCTTTGCGTAAACCCAAGTTAGGGCAGTAGCGATGATTGTTATACTAGTTGCAACATCAAAACCAAATTGTATGCTGTCAGATATGTTTATCATAGATGTTGTTCCTTCCAGGCACTTTTCGCCAAGCAATGTAGTTAGTGTGCGTACAGCATGTCGATACTCCATCAACGTTATCAAAATGGCCTTTCGTACTCATTTGGATCAGACCGATAGTTGCACAAGTATTTCGTCTTTGATTGGATAAACACTGGATATAGCAAAATGCCTCAAACTGTATCTCATCTCGGGTCTTGGAGATTTTTTCTTCACATGCACGCTTTTTGTCTAATGTGCTGTAATTTAATGGAATTGACGTAACTTGCAAGGTGTAGATAAGCTTTAAAATTTGCACTGATTATAAATTGCTGCTCTATAACAATCGCCTGTTAATATTATGGTTTATGCCACGGAAATGTTATCTGGTATTGATAGGCTAACTGACTAACCCCAAAAGTTGGGATACCAATATCACTGCATTGTCTGTAAAGTCGTTAGGACTGGTGGTCTTATTGTGGCGGGAACGTTGATCTATCCAGTCCAATGTAGAGGTGTTAGGAGGCTTGTAAACTATAGGAATCACGTCTTTAAACATATTGTGTAGCTCTCTACAGTAGTATGTTGAAGACAGACAACTCTAACCATATGGAACCAGGTAACATCTAAAACATCTCTTGTGTATTTTTGTATTTAGCTGTGGTTCACGAGCTATGCCGATTGATAGATTTCCGACTCTAGTTCACTGATAGCTTCTAAGTACTGCTCTTTACCACCAAAGCACTTTTTGACGATTTCAGCAGGGCGTCCCATCTCGTCAAAAGGCTTAACTTTGAGTACATGAATATTCTCAATCTCTTGAACGCCTTCGTCTGCGTACTTGTCTAGTAGGTTGCTCAACACCTGCTGAGCCGTTTCACCATACTTAGTGAAGTAGTTGCGCTTTTTGACATTCTCAGCACGTTCTTTTCTGGTGAGTGCAGGTTGGTCATACACGACATGACAAATCATGTCGAATGGGTCGAGATCTTTGCCGACTTCCAGCTCTAATGCTTCCCAGATGATGCCTTCCTCTGCCAGTTCATCAATGATTGCTTGCTTTTTATCGGCATCTTGCCAGCGCTTAACAAAGTCATCCATTGAGGTGAACTGTTTTGCCATCGTCTTGCGGGTATAGTCTTTGAACGACTCGGTTACGAGTTTACCGTCGGAATCGTAGTATTGAACACGTTCGGCAATGGCTTTCACCGTTACACCGTTGACATGGAACTTTCTAACTCGGTTCTCATCCTGCCCATCATCATCGGAATTGCTACCGTCGGAAGGAGATGAACCTGAGTCGTATGAAGCCTCTGGTTCATGGATGCTTTCAGGGTCGATATCTTCCCCTTCAAATGGATCATCTTGTTCAAATTCATCCTCACCATCGATGATCTCATCGAGTCCATCATCGGTATCGAAGTCTTCTGGTTTTGTCTCTTTAACTCGCTCAGGGACACCATCAAAGCGCTCATCAGCGAACAGTTCAGTCGCCTTTTTGAAGTCGAGAATGGTAAACCATAGCTTTCCGTAACGATCATCGATACGAGTACCGCGACCGATAATCTGCTTAAACTTGGTCATCGACTGAATGCCCTGGTCAAGAACAACCAGTTTGCAAGTTTTTGCATCGACACCTGTTGTCATCAGTTCTGAGGTGGTTGCGATAACAGGGTAAGCCTTTTTGGGGCTGATGAAGTTATCAAGCTGAGCTTTGCCGATTTCATCATCACCAGTGATTTTCATTACGTATTTTTCATTTTTAGCAACTTGCTCAGGGTTGCAGTTGATCAGCGCTCGTCGCATACGTTCTGCATGGTCAATGTCATTGCAGAAAACAATGGTCTTCGCCATCGGGTCGGTGCGCTTGAGGTAGCTGGTGATGGTCTGTGCAACCAGTTCTGTTCGCTCATCAATGACCATAGTTCTGTCGAAGTCTTTCTGGTTATAGATCCTGTCTTCGATGACTTCACCATGTTTATCGACTTGTCCTTTGGTTGGTCGCCAACCTTGTAAATCTACATCGATATCTACACGCACAACTTTGTAAGGGGCTAAGAAACCGTCTTCAATACCTTGCTTTAGAGAGTAGGTATAAATGGCATCGCCAAAGTACTCGGTGTTAGACACGATATCGGTTTCTTTCGGTGTCGCGGTTAGCCCTATTTGAGTCGCTGAACCGAAATACTCAAGAATCTCGCGCCATGCGCTGTCCTCAGCGGCACTGCCACGATGGCACTCGTCAACGACAATAAGATCAAAGAAATCAGGATCGACCTGTTTGTATGCTTTTTGGTGCTCTTCTGGGCCAGTCAGAGCTTGATACAGAGCTAGGTGGATTTCGTAAGCGGGATCGACTGTTCGACCAGTGACTTTAGTCATAGCGGGGCCAAACGGCTGGAAATCGTTCCTCTTAGTTTGATCGACCAGAACGTTTCTGTCTGCTAGAAATAGGATGCGTTTTTTGGCTCGGGACTTCCATAGTCGCCAAATAATCTGGAATGCAGTGTAAGTTTTGCCCGTACCCGTTGCCATAACCAAGAGTACACGGTTTTGTCCTGCTGCTACCGCTTCGACGGTTTTGTTTATCGCCTGTAGCTGATAGTAGCGCGGAGACTTACCGCTACCATCATCATGGTAATCTTGAGTAATGACTGGAAGGTGCTCGGTTTTGTAGCCTTTCCAAACGCAGTATTTGTCCCATAGTTGCTGAGGTGTTGGGAAGTCTTCAAGTCGAATTTCAGTTTCGAGTTGAGCTGGGTTGGTTTTGTCGTGGAAGATAAAACCGTCGCCATTTGAGGCAAAGACAAAAGGGACTTCAAGTAAGTTGGCGTAGTCTAGTCCTTGTTGCATACCTTTGCCGACTTCATGCTTATTCGCTTTTGCTTCGACAACTGCTAGAGGCATGCTCGGTTTATGGTAAAGGACGATGTCCGCAGACTTAACCTTTTTCCTCGCTGCTGCCTGACCACGAACAATGACTTTACCGTCACGTAGTTTTACCTCTTGACGGATTTGAGACATATCATCCCATCCTGCATCTTTGATAGCGGGAAGAATGAATTTCGTGATGATGTCGGTTTCAGATAGCTTTGATTTATTTATTGTCGATTCCATGCGATTAGCCAGCCCAGTACAAATGCATTTCATGACTATACCAAAGGATGCATAAAAGCAGAAAAGATACTGACTTATCAGTGAAGTGGATGGTGTTTTTCTAAAATAGGCAAAGGAACTACACAGGTAGAAATCTACACTGCGAGAGCAGTGTAGTTGTTCGTGAAAAAGCTTAAGGGCTTAAGCTTCTCCTAATCCAGTAAGTCAGGTCGATCTTTGGGTAAAAGATCAGCCACCTCACAATCGAGAACTCGAGCTAGCTGATAAAGCTTTTCAACTGTGATTCGAACGCCATCTCTTTCTACCTTACCTAAGTAACCACGACTAAAGCCCGCCTTGATACTCGCATCGGAGCTTGATAGTCCGATTTTTGTTCGTTTATCAATGATATTTTGAGCTATTTCTTTTGCTAAATTATTCATATCGTTACATGACGAAGTTTCTTTTCAGTTTACATCAGTGATTGAATTGACTCCATGATAATCACTTGACTTAAATACGACTGGGTAATATATTACCCATTATATGTTGGATAATATATTATTCATTTGATAAGGAAGTATATGAGAGTAGGTACTAAAGAGTTGTACAAAATCGGTTTGGAAACTCTTCAGCATTATGAGCAAGAAGAGTACTTCAGCTTGTTTAGTTACCGAAAGCTATTGAGGCCTTTTCTCGAGACGCATTACTGCATTGATGAACATATTGAGCGTTTTAATAATCAGTCTTATCGAATTTTGAAAATACTAGAACAGGAAGGGAAGGTTGTGCGATTAAGTCCCCCTCGAATAAATAACGCTCAATTTGTTGCCGTCGGGGGCAAAAAAGTCACACAAGAAAAGCATAGAGTCGGCCAAGGGTATTTAGAGCCAGAGCCTGTTAGCGAAGAGCGACAATACCAAGATCAGTTAAACACCAAAATCGTTGAAATTAATGTTCAAATAGTCGCACATAAAGAACTGTTGGATCTGTTTCCAGTTCATGGTGAACATTTGAACAACGAAATAGAAAAGCTAGAGATTGAAGCATTACTTACTGAATATAAAAAAGAAATTTTGGGAAAGATTATTAGTCAAGATAAGCGCTAAGCTTATAAAAGGGTGGTTCTTGACTCGCGGTCCGCACTTTAGGAACCAGTTCGGAGTTGGACTCTCTTTGTAGTCATTCCCATGCGTGGGAATGAGCCAGCGGTTCGACAGCGATTTGTGAGATACTACGGGATCTTACTTTAGTTTTTAGGGTGATTTCCCCAAATTTCAATAGCTAAGCTTTGTTCGACTGCAAACTCTTCGATAATTGAGTCTAAGATGTCGATGTAGTGGGAATAGCGACAGATAAACCAGATATGAGTCTTCTCGCTGTTAATGATAGCGCGAACATTGTTCATTACAATGTCCACATAAAATTGACCTTTGCGATCGCACTGAACAGCATTCTGTGCATTAAATTTCGATTTTAGGTAATATTGTATAGCCATTCCCACGATTGGGAATGGCTCATCGTGATTCAGAATTAGCTTGAGGGCGCGTTTTCGCTGGTAGTGTTAGAAAACTCGCCGCGTTCTTCTAATCGACCTTCCAAATGGGCTTTCTTGATAAGCGTTTCTTGTAGAAGGGCAGCAGTTTTCTCAAGTTCTTTTCTCATATTCTGATTTTCAGATTTAAGCTTCGCATTGTTGTCTTCCAATACAGCATTGTCGCGCTGGTAACTGAAAGATGCATCGGCACTATCCTGTAACTCAGAGACTTTGTTTTTCAACTTTTTTACTTCGACAGTTAAGCGATCATTATCACTTGTGAGATCAGTTAATTGTCGCGGAAGTTCTTGTAGCTCTGCTAGCTTGTCTTGTAGTTCTTCTACTAGCTCACCTGATTGGATTGCTTGTTGTTTCCTTTGCTCAGAAAGGTGTTCTGCTATCTTCACTCGGTTTTCGACTACAGTCGCAATGTCTTGTTCGACTGATTGCCATAGAGCAGTAATGTCAAGCTTTAGAGCCGCTTCAAGGGGCGCAGTAAACCATTCAGGAACTTCTCGCAATTTATGATCGAGGTTAGATTGTTGAGACTCCAACACATTAAAAGCGATCTGTGCTTTTAAGTATCTACCGCCGACGGCCGTTTGCAATTGTGCGGGGTTCTGGAAGGGCTTTCCTTCCGCTATTGCTTGACTGTATTTTTCATAGAACAGTTCAAAAGGTTTCCCTTTTTCAGGGTTTTGCCCGATGTTAATTAGATCATGCTCGAACTTTAGCTTTGCTTTTGGAAGTAAGTCAGTTGCGTTAGTTTGTAAGTTAGTATCAATATTCATTTACTTACATACCCCTAGTACGATTGGTTATTTGCTTGTTCATCGAGCCATGACTCAATAGTTTCACGCTTCCATCCGACAACTCTTGGACTGATTGCACAAGCCGCAGGGAGACGACCTTCTTTTCTCCAACGCCAGACTGTTACTTTGCTTATGCTCAAGTACGTAGCCAACTCACTAACTCTTATAAAATTACTATCTATCATTTTTATTCTTCTCATTTTTGTTTTTATGTTTCTGTTTGATGTAATCGTATGAAAACAAACGCAAGTGTTGTAGATTAAAGAAAAGACATAATGGGGTTTACACTGATGGATAAGGTAGCTGCGGTAGTACTTGAAAAGAAACTGGAGGACAACCTTAAGAAACTTGAAGCACGATCTAGAAGTGAAAACAAAAAGCTAACTCAAAAGAAGAGTCCAAATGGTATATCTGTTATTGAAGCATTTGATGTTGATTTAGAGTTAGAAGTGTCTGAAGTGTTAATGTTAAATCTTCGTTTTCTTAAGACTTTTGCGGATCGAAAGCCGAATACCATTAAGGAGTTCGTTCGTTTTGCAGGAGGGTTGTCTGCATCAATTGATAAGCTTATTAGCTTCAGAACCCCAACATCGAATCTCTCACCAAAAGGATTACTTCAAGATCAAAACGATGAAGTTATCGAATACATTGATGTGATTGAGCAAATGCTCGTTAAAGCGAAGGGATTGACACCTCAAAGGCCATCATCTGACAATACTCAAACAAAACACACTACTTTGGCTTTACCTTTCTGTGCGCTTTGCTACAAACGAGTGAATCAGTCTCCATACTATTGTCGAGATCATCACTCTTCTAGGAGTGCTTTAGCATATAAGAAAGCCACAAGAAGATTGATTTCTGCCGTCTATCGCCATAGTGATGATGAAGATGCGCAAAGTAAGCTAGAAGACTATAAACAAGGTAAAGAACGCTTGGATGCAAGAACTCTTTATTCTTGGCTTAACTTATTCTCAGTAGAGCCGCGATTGGTGATGTCTGAGCTACTCAAACTGGATCGAGACAACGCAGGCTGGCAAAGCTATGCGAAAGCTATACTGGCATTTGCACGGGAGCATTACCCACATGCTTACGAGAAAATTAATGATATCGACAACATTACTTCTTGCTACGACGATTGGATTGTAAACGTTGCAAGGGTGCTAGGAGGGGACGTTGAGGCAAACTTGTGGAAAATTAAGGATGCTCTGATCTGGTTAAAGAGTGCGAATAACATTCAAAAATCGTTGACACTCCTAAACTGTATACGCAGATATGAAGCGTTTATGATAGTTAATAATTTCCCCGTTTTAAGCGGAGCGAAACAAGGCACCAATCCTAACATAGCGAAGCGTGAACAGTTGAAACAGCTATTAAAAGAAAGAGATGATGACCCATCTCTTACGATGAATGAGATTGCGAGAATATTAGGTGTGTCACGAACTGCTGTATACAAATTGAAGAATAAAATTATTTAGCACTAGAAGGTCAACTATAATAATTTGATTGTCAAATAGGTAAATAACTAAATGTATTCATGCTGGCGAGCAGCATGATTTTTCGTGGAATAGTGTCTCTATTAAATGCCTTGAGTTTTCTTGTTTGAATAATAATTGTTTTTATATTGTCGCTTTTATTCATTGGTTATTAATCCTTGGACCTAAATAAGGCTACATTCCCTCAAAAAATATGTTATAACTATTATGACTGTTATAACTATTATAACGGTTATAGCTTTAATATAAGGAGCAAGACCGAAAAATTAAAAATAAATGAGCAAAGTTTACTCTTGTTGATTTTTTTTTGTTGTCGCAGAGCGCAATTGCTGTGTCGCAAAAGACAGTTTTAGTGCTTCGTGTGACACTTTTTTATTTGTTCGCACGTAGCGCAAGCTTTCGTGCAGAGACGTTTGTCTGCTTCGTCTGCAATGTAATTTTCGTGCATCGAAAAAATCCGCTTTGCTCTTCATCGGATTTTTAGGGATAACTAAAGTAGTTTATTTTTTCCAGAAAGCCTTTATCCATAAGGGTGACTAGTATTACTTTAGGGATGTAAATAGGTAAGTTCAGGACTGAAAATGTTCAGAACAGTGTTCAAACATAACTTGTTTTTTCATATTAAAAAACAAAAAACAAAAAACAAAAAAGTTAATGTAGTTATAAATTTACGAGAACAGTGTTCTTGATAATACCGATAACGATTTAATTTTGTATTGATCTCACTAGAAGCACTGTAGTGCCTATTTCCCCACCTGTTCAGAGTTACCTATCTATTGGCGCAGAGTTAGCTAGGCTACAGAGCTTAGCTCTGTAGCTTTTCTATTAAGAGTGAACATTGCTCTACTTCGTTAGTCAGTTAATCCTAGCCTAGATTCAAACTCTTTTTTGGACAGAAATGTGTCAGTGATTCTTCTAATTTAGCTACCCATGAATAACTTTTCGTATCCCAAAACGCAATCAGGCACCGCTGTTCGCGGCTTTGTTGCGTAATTCAGACGAGAAACCAAACCTCCTAAAGTTGAGCGACTTTTATACAATATACTGAGTTTCAGGCATACCAAGCCCTGTAAGTTTGTTCAGTGCTTTGATCATGGCGTAAGTCTCGCCAACCTGAGCGTTGTAATTTCTTAGACTTAATTTCCCACCTAGCAACTGTTTTACTCGGTACATTGCGGTCTCTGACAGAGAGCGCTTATGATAGCCATACCGCTTTTTCCACTTCTTGTTGGAGCCGTAGAGCTTCTGGCAATCTACCGCTAAGTTACGAGGATGCCCTTGTTCCCAGAAGGCTGCTCCTTCTCTTGGCGGGATGAGCGGAACAGCTCGCTTGATCCGTATGGCATCATGGCAATTCCTTGTGTCATAAGCGCCATCGCCTGATATCTCAATGATTTTACGACGTGTTTGCTTGAGTAAGTTGGGGAGCACTTCGGCATCAGTTACGTTAGATAAGCTCAGCTCTGCTGCGACTATTTCGTGGGTGCTTGTATCTACCGCGATATGCAGCTTACGCCAGACTCTTCGCTTCCCATCAGTTCCATGCTTCTTGACCTTCCATTCACCTTCGCCATAAACCTTGAGGCCAGTGGCATCAATGGCCAGATGTTGTATTGCTCCTCTGGTTTTGGTTTTAAATGAAACTTCAACTTCCTTAGCTCGGCGGCTTATACAGGTGTAGTGCGGGCAAACAAGCGGGATGTTAGCCAGCTTAAATACGGAGTCTAGAAAACCTTGCAGCGCTCTCAAGGGCATAGAGAAAACGCGTTTCACCATCAGTGCGGTAGTAATGGCTAAGTCGCTGAATCGGCGAGGTCTACCACGCTTGCCTTGTTTGTTTTGCTTCCACTCAGCTATCGCTTCCTCATCAATCCAAAAGGTCAGAGAACCACGGTTGATTAAGGATTTATTGTACTGCTTCCAGTTAGTTGTTTTGTAACGAGGTTTAGGCATGAGGCTACGACGATTGATGGGCGTAGCCGCTCAGATCGTAGTTTCTTGATTTAGTTCCATCGAATTACGCAACAAAGCCGCTGTTCGCAGTACCTGAGATGGAAGCTTTTGGGCAGAGCCATCTTAGAATTTTTAATTAATGTAGCAAAATACAGTAGATATGGAAAAACCCTTACTCCATGAGCAATATTTCTATACCAAAATAAAACATCTCCGTAAGTGGAATAACTATATATTAGCCATTATTCATCCATGCATGGATTTTACTCTCTATTGACTTTGCATCCAAACTTCCATTTAGTCCATCCTCAGTAATTATAAGATTCCCAAGAACCTCTGATATTCCTGCACTTTCATAATTCTCTTTTTTCTTACTCCAATTATATTCATATGCTTTATCGTTTAGCATTCCAAGGTGCTCTAAATAAGCGATTCTTCCTTGGTGTCGAAGAGTAAAGTCAGGAATATAGGTTTTTCCACGAACATTTAATGGCTTTTCATAAAAATACTCTATATTCATCATAGCAAGAATATTAGCCACGATTACTTCAGACTTTGATCTAACCATCTCACCACGAATCGTCTTATGGATCAATTTTTCTTCAAAGTATCGTTTTTGCTTATTAAACTCTATCTCAATAATATTTGGAGTTTCAAATAAGTCTGTATATCGTTGTTTGGTATCCGAATACCAATCATTTGTATACTGGACTAATTCCTGGATTGACAAATCACTTAATACAGTCAATTTTTCTCTTTGCCGAGACAACGCAGTATACAAAAGTTCCTTTGTAACAAATGAACTTTTACCATTAACGACTACCATAGTTTTGCCAAAACTAGAACCTTGAGATTTGTGAACAGTAAGAGCATAAGCAAGTTCTAACTTAGAGTCGTTATTATCACCACCAAAATCACTTTTTGTATAAGAAAACAATTTCCCCTCAAATGAACCAAAACGGAACTTATACCATTTAGTATTTCTATCTGTTTTGCCATAGTGACTTGGGTAACTTGCCATAATACCAATTTCACCATTTGCAATATATTCTTTTCCCGATGATCCATCCCAAAAATCTACCTCACCATTTACATTAGATATAACTTTATCTCCATAAACGATATTTTGAACGGATTGAGGGTTGTTTTTTGACCAAGCGTATGAATTCCATTTATCAACAATATCTTGACGATATTTCTGATGAATTTGATTGTTTAAATAATAGCTTCCCGTACCAATGAATTTTGTTGGAGATAAAATTTGCCAGTTTTCTATACATTTACTGGTTGGATAATTTGTATACTTATCTACAGTAGCTCCCAAGCTTTTGTTAAATCCATCAATATCACATTCATCTGTCATGTCTGCAATTTCAACTAACTCTTTTAATAACAATTTATCCAACTCATCTAAATTGTAATATTGAATATATTTAAGGCGACTATCTGTTTCTTTGTTTTGAATACGGTAAATTACATCTTTATCCACTGAGTCCGAACTAGAGAATATTTGAGCAAATGATAAATCATCGCCACCTGAGCCTTGCCTCATCTCTGTTTTCAATGTTGCAACATTTTCGGGATATGAAGTATCTAAATAATTAATAAAATCAACAAATGGACGTCCTGCTCCTATTGGAGGTAATTGACTTGGATCTCCTATAAAAATAATTCTTTGAGCATGAGGATCAACAAGCTTTAATATGCCAGCAAACATATCTTCAGTAAGCATTGAACTTTCATCGATAATTACTGTTTTGGCAACACTCGAACTAGGTCGGCTCGGCATTTCATAAGCCATTGTGTTCCAGCTGAAACCATTTGAACGAATTAAAAACTGTGCCACTGTCATAAACTCAGCTATAACATTATTCTTCTTAAACGAATTCTCGAGTTGAACTCTTGCTTTCCCAGTAGGAGTCAATGCTAATACTCCACCTGCATTAACTTCTTTAGAGGAAGCAAAAATTCCCAATGCTGACGTTTTACCCGTTCCTGCTCTTCCCAATAAGACAGATACCTTAGATGATTCGAGAGTCCTTAACGCTGTCGCCTTTTCATTACGAGCCTGTTCATCTTTTTCTTTATTATTTTCTTCGAGTTGTCCAAATAATCCATCAATGACTTCTTTCCAGTTTTGATTAGTTGGTAAGCTAGTACCTAAACGGCTACTCACTATATCGACTACCACTTGTTTATAATCTTGATATTCTTTTAGTTTTATGTATTCGTTTTCTACATCAATGTACAACTCACCTTCCTGCAAGAACCTTAGAACACCTTCAATCTTTTCTGTTTGAAAATCTGTTTTATTATCTAATGGCAAATTATTTATTTTTTCGACAAGTTGATCATAACTAAGTAAAGTATGCCCTTGATTTGCAGCTTGGACTAAAACAAATATCACCATAGCTCTAAATCGGCGTTTATCACTATTAGTTCTCATTTTTGTTGGTTTATTGAGTGGATACTTATTATTCACCAAAGAATTAACAAACATTGCATTGTCGATTTGAGAAATTGTAATTTGATGAATGTCTTTCTCTTTTCGCGTAAGTTCGAATAAAAGATATGGGTTTCCAACAATTTCTTCCGCACAGCTCTTCAGATTAGTCCAAACAAAAATCGCTTGTTCAATAGAAAGGTTCAATCGGGATAAAAGCTCAAAGAATTGAGTTTTGTTTTCATCCATTAGTAAACCATGGAACTCATCCTCTTTATCAGCCAAGCTGTTATCCAATTGTTCGTTTCCAGTTTCTTTCTCACCTGAAAAGTATAAATTCAATTCAGAAATCAAATCATTTTCAGAAGTGTCAATAAATTTAGCAACATCAAAACCATATCTAACACCGAAAGCTGATAAAATGGAACCTAACCCTGGGAATATACCACGTTGATTCCAAACACTTTGTAATTGATTGTCAATATATTCAAGTTGAACATTAGCCCATTCATGATTGGCTTTTTTTAGCTTGATTTTAGCTATATTATTTAATGCAGTTTTCGCTTGATTTAGCACATCAATAGCTGCATCGTAACTAACCCATTCAGCTGCATAAGAAAATTCAGATCTAAAACCCGCCGCTTCAAACAGTGTGACTGTTGACACATCAAAGTCAGGGTGTTCTTTAACATAATCAGAAATTTCATGATATGGCATTAAAAAACCATCTTTGCCATTAACTCTTATTGAATGAGGAGTATTATTTTCCCAAATATAATTTTTTTCACTACTACTCTCATCAGACGCATACTCATGAATTTCAACATTCGCTATTATATTTCCTATTCCAGCTATTACACGTCTATTATCATCGATAAATGGAACTTGTTTGTAATATGGAAAAATCAATGAATTATTAGGGCTAACTCCTGAGAAAAAATATTCGAAAATACCTTTTTGTGATTTGCCATGTGATACCCATGAACTTGACCAGTTTAACATTCTTTCTGTTTTTTCTAAGTCAAAATAAAAGTTGTGATACTTTTGTTTTTGATTTGCATTGTCTTTTAAAGTCCATGAAAAAGGACGTAATAAGAATGAATAAGGCTCGACCTCAAAAGTTGTTTCTTCAAAGTGCTTGAACTTATCATTTCCACTTTTATATGGATGATTCATTTTAAGATAAAGTTTGGTATCACTCATAAATGCTGCATTTTCGGTGATCCAGCTTTGCATTTTTACTGACCCTACTTGCTCGTAACGTTCTCCATTATTTTTTTGCTCAAAATCCAAGTCACGTGATGTTGCAATATTTGGAATTACTTGAGCAGCAACATTATACCGAGGGTTATCATCTATCCGACCAGTATAATCATTGTCTTTCCATGGGATTCTTGTTGAAAAGTGTTGCACATGGCTTATTTTTAATTTATTTGTTTCAACCATTAATAGTCCCCTTCAAAAAATCCATTTCTCATCATATTTTAATTATTCAATTTCTATCAACGTTTTGATAATAAAGTATATCGATCTAAGTGCATAATCTAACATTAGCAAATGTAGGTCAATGCGAAGCAGGAAAACAGTGCCTAGAGTCTTAGGCTAAGAAGCTTTGGGGCAAAGGTGATTTAGGCAACCGAGAAGGATTTCTTCCGAGTTGCGAACCATAGTGCGCTCTTGAGCTTTAGCATTACACCAGATATCGCAAACAATTTAGTTGACCTTTTTACGACAGGTCTATTTCACTAAGTCATTTTACTTGAAACTCTTGGAGGATATGTGCTTTGGAAAGATTTCTGACTAACTTCTGCTCATATACTGTTTGGAGTATAAAAATCAAATATACTCTGTGAAGTATATTGTTTTAATATACCCCATAAAGTATATTTGCGCCATATACTTTATGGGGTATATGATGCATACTATCTTCATATCTAACTAAGGGTATCATAATGCTAGTCAACACACCGACAGCTCTCGGCAATGCGTTACGCGAAGCCCGAAAGGAAAGCGGCCTAAAGCAAACAGATCTTGGTCTGCGACAAGCAACAGTATCTAATTTTGAAAGCAACCCTGAAAAATCCACGATAGAAACATTGTTCAAGCTCCTGTCTATCAATGGACTAGAAATGCATATTGTGCCGAAAGGCAAGCACATTATTGAAACTAAAGGGGCTGTTGACGAATGGTGAATCGACTTCATGCTTACATGAATGGTGTAAAGGTTGGGGTACTTGAAAAGCGCACAAACGGCGCACATGTTTTCACTTACGATTCGGGTTGGGTTTTAGCACCAAATGGTCGTCCTATCTCGCTTTCTATGCCTCTCAGGAAGGATGCGTATACTGGCAGTGAGGTTATTAACTTCTTTGATAACTTACTGCCAGATAATCAACAGATACGAGATAGAATAGCTGCTCGCTATAAAGCAGATACTAAACAGCCATTCGACCTATTAGCTAAGGTTGGTCGAGATGCTGTAGGTGCTATCACGCTAGTTCCAGAGGGCTTTGATGTAGATGATCATCGAACCATAACCGCAAAGGCGTTATCCGAAAAGGAATTGGTTAGAATCCTAAAGGGATATATGGAGGGCGCTCCTTTGGGGATGCTGAAAGAGGAAGATGATTTTAGGATCTCGATAGCGGGAGCGCAGGAAAAGACAGCCTTACTGTTTCACGATGGAAGATGGATGCTACCACAGGGAATGACTCCAACTACGCATATTATCAAGCTGCCAATAGGTGAAATTGTTTCTCAGAACAATGTTATTGATTTGTCTGCTAGTGTAGATAATGAGTTGATTTGTATGAGGCTAGCAAAGGCGTTCGGCATTCAAACGGCAAACTGTGACATTATTCGTGCTGGTGATGTTCGTGCCTTGTCTGTTGAGCGATTTGACCGAAAATTATCTTCTGATAACAGCTATTACTTGCGCTTGCCCCATGAGGATTTTTGCCAGGCAAAAGGGATTCCCTCAGCTAGAAAATATGAAATTGACGGTGGTATCGGCATAGAAGAATCTATTGATATTTTGCGATACTCATACGAAATCAACGATACCGTTACTTTTGCACGTTCTCAGATATTGTTTTGGCTACTAGCTGCCATTGACGGGCATGGAAAGAATTTCTCTGTAAGTATAGCCGCATCTGGTCGATATCAGCTTGCACCACTGTATGACATTATCTCGGCACATCCACTGACAGGTGGGCGTGGTTTGAGTGAGCGTAAGATCAAGATGGCAATGAGCTTACGTGGCACTAGTGGGCGAAAATGGAAGTGGCACCAACTTCAACCGCGCCATTTCGAAGATACCTTTCACACTATGAACGTCCCGAACATAAGGCGAGAAAAGGTTCGCTTATTGCTTGATGAGTTTGAATCGACGGCAAGGGCGGTGATTGATTCTGTCGGAAACTCGCTACCACCTGATATCAATGAAAGCGTAAGAGATAAGATATTTAACGGTGTCTTAAAGACAGTTAAGAAGATTCAATTGACAAAAAAATAAATCAGTATTTAAAGAAAAGCCTCACAGTCGTGCAAGTTATTGCACGACTGTTTTGATATTTTTGGGGATGGTCAGCTACCGCTCGCTTTGTTAGTTGTCAGCCACGCCTGTAACTCGAAAGGGCAATGGCTTGGTTGTGATTGAGCTATCGAGTCTTTCTTGGCACTTATCGTAGATAAAATTAGTTGTATTAGGAGGTAAGGCTCTTTTTCTTCCAAGGAAGCTCTCTCTCAAAAAATACTAGCTTATAATCTTCAAGGCGTGAATTGAGCGCCTTTTCCCATAGTTCAAGTCCCAATCGTTTTTCATCAATGTACTCATACATATCATAGTGCCTACCAGATACATCATTGATAGCATGCCCCTGTATACGATCACGGTACTCTTTGGGAATCTTGATTTCCCCTCCCAATGTTTTTACTGTTCTCCGAAAGTCCCTAGCGACAAAAGGCCTAATTTTTGTAACTTTTTTGTAAGTTAGCAGTGCTTGAGCAATAGTGTTGGTAGGCATATGTTCATTTGAATTTGTTTTCTTAAAGAAAACAAATGGGCTACCAATAGTAGCCGTTTGTTCTCTGATTTCTTCTAGTATTTGGATTGCAGAGTTAGTCAGAGGAAGCATGTGATTTTTCTTTGTTTTTTGGAAAGCTTCGCTGACAAGAACAGTTTTTTGATCAAAATTTATGTGCGACCATTTGATCGTTACCACTTCGTGAGGTCGTTGCCCTCCCAAGTAAAAACAAAGCCTTAGCACTTGTCTGGTTTGGTATGCAAGGTTTAAATCATCAAATCTATGTTCCATGTCATAAAGTAATTGGGTTACTTCATTCCAAGATAGGAAGTGTGAACCAATTTTTTCAGGTTGTTTTGGTATTTTCGATATCGGATTGTGGTCAAGAGCGAATTTGGTTTCTCTTTTTCTGAATTTAGGGTTATTTTCGTACCCTAAAGCGAAGTTGAATGCCGCATGCAGAATGGAGCGAATTTTATTACTCTTGTCCACAAATCCTTCTTCAATTGGGATTGCTAATATGTCCAAAAAATCTTCAGTTTCAAAATCTTTCGCTTTTCGATGTATGTCGAGATGAGGGAACACATTTTTCACTATGAGCTGATATTCGTCTTCGTGACTACGATTTCCATTATCTTGTTTGTTCTGCTTATGGAACTCAATAAGTTGCTCAAAGGTGCCTAATTGATCTTTTTCACGTTCTGCTGTTTTCTTCTCTTCAGACTGCCTTTCTAGCTCATTTTTTGGATCTAATCCTTTAGAGAGCATTTCACTGTACTCGTTAGCTAGATCACGTGCTTTAGATAAAGTTAGAGCAGGGAACTTACCCAAAGCGATGAAAACTTCTTTCTTCTCTTTATGGTATTTGAACTTGAAGATCTTAGAACCTGCGGGAGTTACTTGAACAGTTAAGCGCCCAGTTCCTCTTTCGCCTGTACTATCTGGTTTATAGTAAGCAGTTTTTTTTGCAGGAAATGCTTCTATCTCTTTTACAGTTAACATATTAGTTACCTTGAATGAACTGCTATTAGCTAAACTTCGTAGTCGGCTATGTAGTCGGGTTACTGTTTAGTCTAGTGTAGCCAAATGTAACTATAAGTGATACTGTTATCTTATTGATTGTCATTAAATCGTTGATTTTAAATGGCAATGTAACTTTAGGTAATTGTGTGTAATCCAGTGACTACATCACTTCTAAGGATGTGGTCATTGGTTCGAATCCAATAGGGCGTGCCATTTATTCTAAAAAGCCCCGATAACTCTTTGAGTTGTCGGGGCTTTTGCGTTTTAGAACATTCGATATTAATCGCTACGTCACCTACACCTTTTGACTGAGATTATAGCTAATTCAATCTCTAGCAATTAACATGAGCTCATATTAGTTGCTTTCCTGTTTATCTTTATGCCTTCCACGTCTAGATTTTATGAACAACACGCAGATTGTTTAGCGGAGCAATACACTTCGCTCAAGTTTGAGGATGTCCACGCGAGCTGGAGAGCTTTCTGGCCTCAAGCCAGAGATCGCGTCTTAGATGTTGGGGCTGGCTCTGGTCGAGACGCTAAATGGATGGCTGAACATGGATGTGAAGTTATTGCGATTGAGCCTGCTCAAGCGCTTCTGAGATTTGGTAAGTCTTACTGTGGTGATTCAGTTACTTGGCTTGAAGATGGGTTACCTAAGCTTGAAAAAGTCATTAATCTTGGCTTTCGCTTCGATTTAATTCTTGTCAGTGCGGTATGGATGCATCTTGCACCTACGCACCGTGAACGCGCATTTCGCAAACTTGCGAATTTGCTAGCGCCCAATGGTCGATTGGTGATTAGCCTTCGTCACGGTGACTTTTCTGACGGCCGTAAAGCTTATCCGGTATCGGTTGAAGAGCTTGAAAAGTTTGCAAAGAATAGCGCGTTAATGGTGAGAAACGTATCTCTCGATGATGACCAGTTACAGCGAACAGGTGTATCTTGGCAAACTGTAGTTATGTCTTTGCCTGATGATGGTTCTGGTGATCTGAATAAGGTTCGTCACATTATCGTGAATGATTTCAAATCGGCTACCTATAAGCTCGCACTACTGCGTACTTTACTACGAATTGCAGATGCTCATTCTGGTGCAGTGGTTGATCGTAGTGACGGTAAAGTTGCCATCCCATTAGGATTAGTCGGCTTATATTGGATTCGTCAATTTAAGCGTTTACTCGATAAAGAGAACATCCAGCAGAACTCGAACTCGTCTAAAGGACTAGGTTTTATAAAGCCCGATGGTTGGGGCAGACTTTCCCATTTAAGTCCTGATGATCTTGCTATAGGCGCGACATTTTTTGGTGAAGATGCAGTGGCGCTGGATAAAGCAATAAAAGACAGCTTAAAAACCATAAAAGATGGCCCCGTCACCTTTACCTATCAAGGTGATAAATCAAACCCTTACTTTGAAATGATTCGTTCAGCTAAGAAGCCAAAAAGTTCAATTGTTGTGGATAGCGAGTTCCTCAAAAGTTATGGGCTGTTTGTGTTGGATGAAAGCCTTTGGGATTGTTTTCGATTGTATAACTCTTGGATTGAGCCGCTGGTGGTCAACCAGTGGATTATGGAAATGCAACGATTTCGGTCTAATCAAGAGCGGGGTATTCCACTGCAAACGTATCACGATTGTTTGGTCTGGATTGATAAAGACCATGATACGCGAGTGGTGCGAAAGAGAATTGAACAGTTGAAGCTCAGCCATTACGACATTGTCAGTGTATGGAGTGGAAGCAAATTACGAAATGAGTATCACGTTGATCACTGTTTGCCTTTTGCTTATTGGCCTAACAATGATAAGTGGAACTTGCTACCAACTTCTAAGGCTGAAAACCTGAACAAACGTGATCGTATTCCTGCTAGCTATCGATTAAACGCATCTAAGCCGCGAATTTTGGATTGGTGGCAGCTAGCTTGGGGAGAGACGGATAGTTTGAGTCGGACATTTTTTACCGAGGCTTCATTGTCGCTACCTAATGTGCCAGCATCTTGCCAAAATTTTGAGCATGTCTTTGAAGCGATGGGATTACAAATTCGTGGTGTTAAAAGTCGCCTGTGTATCGCGGAATGGTAATATCTCGTTTGCTATTACCTCGTGATAAATGAAGTTTGATTGGTAACTAACAAAAAAGGCGCTGGTTAACCAGCGCTTTTGCATTTACTAAGGGCATTACATCTTTTTAAAGATGATGGAGGTGTTGATGCCGCCAAAGGCGAAGTTGTTACTCATCAAATATTTCACGTCCAGCTCTCGGCCTTGTCCAGCGATGTAGTCTAAATCGCCACATTGCTCATCGAGGTTTTCTAGGTTGAGCGTTGGGTTGAACCAACCCGTGTGCATCATTTCTAAACCTAGCCACGCTTCAATTGCGCCACAGGCGCCTAGTGTGTGGCCAAAGTAGCTCTTGAGTGAACTGATTGGCACTTTGCCTAGAGCATTCGCTGTTGCGTTGCTTTCTGCAATATCACCGCGGTCGGTGGCAGTGCCGTGAGCAGATACATAATCGATCTTCTCAGCAGTAATCCCCGCGTTTTGCAAAGCCATTTCCATACAGATCTGCATGGTTTCCATCTGTGGTTGAGTGACGTGTGCGGCATCACAGTTGCTGGCAAAACCGATGATTTCTGCATAGATTTTCGCGCCACGAGCGACGGCGTGTTCGTACTCTTCCAGAACCAGCGTTCCCGCACCTTCACCAATCACCAAACCATCGCGATCGGAGTCATAAGGTCTTGGTGTGCTTTTCGGGTCTTCATTCTTCAGACTGGTGGCAAAAAGGGTATCGAAGACAGCGGATTCCGTTGGGCACAGTTCTTCAGCGCCACCAGCAACCATGACCGTTTGGTAGCCATGTTTGATTGCTTCGTAGGCGTAGCCGATTGCTTGACTGCCCGAGGTACATGCACTGCTGGTTGGGATCACTCGGCCTTTCAAACCGAAAAATAGACCAACGTTCACTGCTGTGGTATGCGGCATCATCTGCACGTAAGTCGTTGCGGTGATCGCTTTCGTGGTTTTCTCATTCAGCATGACACCAAATGCGCCGATTGCGTCAGTACTGCCTGTTGATGAGCCGTATGCGATACCCGTTTGACCGTTGGTGAGTACGTCGTTACCAATCAAACCTGCTTGGCTCAGTGCGTTTTCTGTTGCGACGGTCGCCAATTTAGAAACACGCCCCATGCCGCGTACTTGCTTGCGCTTGTAGTGCTTTGGCAGTTCAAAATCTAAAATTGGTGCCGCGAGCTTGGTGTTCAAACCATCATACTGTTCGTAAGAAGGCATGTATTGCGTCGCGTTCTGGCAGTCACGCAGTTTTGGCTCGACAGATTGCCAATCGTTACCAAACGCAGTCACGCCCGACATTCCGGTTACAACGACTCGACGGTTCATACTAGGCCTCCGTTTACCGAAATGACTTGGCGAGTTACATAGCCTGCGATGTCGGACATAAGGTAACTGACTAAACCAGCGACTTCTTCTGGTTCTCCCATGCGGCGTAAAGGAATTTGCGGCATCGCGTGTTCTTTTACGTGTTCGTCTACCATGCCTGTGTCGATAAGTCCCGGTGCAACGCAGTTAACGGTGATTTTGCGTTTTGCCAGTTCAAGTGCGAGTGATTTTGTAGCACCAATTACGCCCGCTTTTGCTGCGCTGTAGTTGGTTTGACCACGGTTACCCATCAGGCCAGAGACTGATGCAAGGGTAACAATTCGGCCGCCTTTGCGCTTTTGCACCATTGGCATAACACAAGGGTGAAGAACGTTGTAGAAGCTATCTAGGTTGGTATGAATCACGCCATCCCATTCTTCTTCGGTCATCGCAGGGAAAGCGGTATCTTTTGTGATGCCAGCGTTGTTCACGACGCCATAGTAAGCGCCGTGTTCGGCGATATCGGCTTCTAGCTTCTCACGACAATCTGCACGGTCACTGATGTCGAATTGGATAAGACGACCGCTACCACCATGTTGTTCGATGGTGTCTAGGGTATTTTGTGCGCCTTGTTGATCGCCCATGTAATGGACGATGATTTGGAAACCATCTTTGGCTAATTGAACGGCAATGGCTTTACCGATGCCTTTGCTGGCACCTGTAACGAGGACTTGTCGGGTCATTGTTGACTCCTGATTTTCATTTCTTGTAATTTTTCTTCTGATGGAACGTAAACGTTCAATTGGCAAGTCGCTACAACAGTTCCTTGTAGCTCAATACGGGCAGAAAATACCGCCATACCGTTATCTTCCATGACTTTTTCGGCATACACATCGAGCACTTGTCCGCGAGAAAACGCATCGCATTCAGACGTGTATCGACGGCTACCAAGCAAAAAGCCAATTGGTGGCGCTTGTTCTTTCATTAATGCGTGGTAACCAGACCACGCCGCGACAGATTGCGCCATAAACTCAATGCCAACGTAAGCTGGCACAGTTTGAGAGGCCGAGTCGAAGAACGGATTGTGTTCTGCGATATCAACCTGACAGTGAATCGTATCTTGTTGAACATCCAAAGCACGATCAACCAAGATCATTGGTTTGTCGTGTGGCAAAAGTTGTTCGATGGGGGGAAGTTTAGTCATGAGCGTAACCAAAAATAAGACTAATATTGTTGCCACCAAAAGCAAAAGAGTTACTGAGAATCGCTTTGTTGCCAAGTTTGGTTGGCGTCTCAACTAACGATATATGGATATCGTCTGCCTTGGTTTCGCAGTGTTGCATTGGCAAGTCAAGGTTGTACTTGAGAATATGCCAAGCGATAGCGGCTTCCGTTGCACTTGCTGCACCTAATGTGTGTCCGGTAAGTGGCTTTGTAGAGCTTACGGGAACGGAGTCACCAAAGCAGCGGTGAACGGCTTTGCTTTCCATCGCATCGTTTAACGGCGTTGCTGTGCCATGCGCGTTGATGTAACCAATGTCTTGTGCTGTTAGTCCTGCATTGGTCAATGCTTTTTTCATCGCTTCCTCTGCGCCTAACCCTTCTGGGTGTGGTGCGGAAATGTGGTGTGCGTCTGAGCTATCGCCAACTCCGAGAAGGGCAACAGGCGCGGGTGTTTTGCTTAGCAACATTAATGCTGCGGCTTCGCCGATATTGATGCCGTTGCGATGTTGGTCAAATGGTTTGCAAAGAGTATCGGATAGGGCTTCTAAACCGTTAAAACCGTTTAGCGTTAGGCGACAAATGGTATCCACGCCACCCACAATGACGGCATCAACAATGCCCGAGCGAATCAGGCGTTGCGCGGTTAAAAAGACACGACCACTAGAAGAACAGGCGGTTGAAACTGAGTAATGTGGGCCGCTCAAATCAAAGTAGGCGGCAATAAAATCGCTGCAGTTGCCAAGCTCTTGTTTGGTGTAATGGTAGTCGGCAGGAAACTCGCCGTTTGCCAGCTTCTCTCCAAACGCGATTTCGCCATCTGAAATGCCAGATGTGCTGGTGCCGATCACGACTGCGATACGGTCACGACCATATTCAGCAATGGCGTTATGCACGTCGCTTTCGATTTGCTGCAAAGCCGAAAGTGCGAGGCGGTTGTTTCTTGTATCAAACCGGCTGAAAGCTGGTGGTAATTGCGGTAACGGCTGTGCAATTCGACCGATTACTGTTTGTCGGCCTGAATTCAAAATGTCTTGGTCAACCACCATGTTGGATGGTTTCGCTCCCGATAAACACTGGTGGATGATGGCGTCATCTTGTCCCATTGCGGAGTGGAAACCACAGGCCTGAATATACAAAGGTTGAGGAGAGCGATTAGGCATATTGTTGTTCTAAATTGTTCTTAATTAATCTGATGTTGCAGTGTCTGAATAGAAATTGAAAACTGATGCTTGAGGTGGTGAAAATCAATCTTACCCTCTAATTTGTTAGAAGAACTGTATTGAATCTCAATGATCTTTTCACCGTCGCTATCAAAGATGGCGCGAGAATTATTTTTATCAATCATTTGCCACCTTACCTCATTTAACGATCCTTCCCAAGCGGAACTCGGCCAGAGCGTGATCATCAGGTTAAATAATACCTGTTCTGGCTGCGGTAGCGTACCTTGCAAACCGTTGAGTACTTCGGTTTGGATTTGTTCTCCATCGTAAGACAACGAGAGCACTCGCGTCCCCCAAGATGAGAAGCCTGCCAGTACCACTTCGTTGCTAGTCACTTGCAGTTGCACCGGAAGTTGCTCAGATGTGGGTTTGCCATCAATTACCCAAGAGGCCGTAATCAATTGGCTGGCAGCCAGCTGGTAACCTAAGCTGGCTGGAGTCGGTAAGTTAACTTGGGTGTTCTCAGCAATATCGACTTGAGGCGTCGATTGGTGAGGTACCAAGCTACATGCACTTAAAAACAGACTCAGTGCGATTAACGTCGCGCAGCGAAAAGCATGGTTAAAAATCATGACGTCGTTTCCTCTGTTTTAATCGCAATCGGAGAGAGCAGCCAAGCGACAAAAATACCACTTAACACCGTAATGCCGAAACTGTGAATCGCGTGAGTTTGGCTTAGTGACAGCAACCCAAATGACAGCACAGTGGTGATTGCCGAAAGGGTGATCGCCAATAGTGTGCTCACGCTGCGGGCTTTCTCGGCAAAGAACAGAGTGTAATCGATTCCGATACCAAGAATGAGCACCAAGCCAAGCAAGTTGAACAGGTTTAATGTTGTTCCCATCGCGACAGCAGTTGCCAGACCGCACGCACAAGCAATCAATGATGGCAGTAAAACTCGCCAACTGTGTTGCAGACCGTACCGCTTGATTAACACCAGAAAGATCACAGCACTGGCGGCTACCAATAGCTCCATGATTTTGATTCGGTATTCACCAAATAGGGCGGAGATTTCTTCTGCTTTGTTTAGGTAGACAACGTCAGGCTGCGATTTGGCAAAAGACTTAACAACGGCGGAGTCTTGCAATTGGTTTAACACCACTACCGTTGCCGATTTTCCTTTAATTTTACCCAAATGGAGAAAACGCACAGGCGCTGATACTGGGTTTTGCAAGTACTGATCAACCGTGACAGGGATAAAATCGGCGTCCATTTTCGGCTTTTTATTTAAGCCCAGTCCGGATGCAAGTGGGCTGGATTGTGTCGCGTAAAGATCGCGAATCAATTGATAGTCTTGTTGCTGACGTTCAACTGAGCTCAAGTAGCGGCTCAGACTCTGGTAGCTTTCGATGGTGCTGTCTGCTTTCCACGCTTCTAAAGCTGGCGTCAAAGACTCCAGCTTTTTCATTAGGTTTTCGTCATCGTCGGCGGTAACGACCAACATTTGCTGCGAAGATTGCATGCCACTGAGCGTCGTAATCAAGGTTTCTTGCTGCTTGAGATCTTTCGGCATCGTTTGCAGCAGACGAATGTCGTCATCGTAGTTCAATTGCAGCAAGAAAATGCCACTCGCAACCACACATAACATCGGTAATCCGACTTTAATTCGAGGTTGATTCCAAAGCGTTAACCATTTCGCCAACAATGATTGTCCCGGTAAAGTCGAAATGGTGCGCGATGGGTTACGAGCCAGTATCGGATACCAAGCCACCACGGTGATGTAAGCGGCAATCAGACCAATGGATGAAAACAGCGCAAGCTGCTGCAAACCAGGAAACGGCGCCACTAACATGCCCAAATAGCCGATCAAACTGGTGATTAAGCCAAGTGTGATCGCTATGAAAATATGCTTTAACCCTTGCTCGCTATCCCATTCATTTCCCGCCGCAAGGCGTTCGGTTAGGTAGTGGAATGCGTAGTCGATAGACACGCCGATTAAACTTGCGCCAAACACTAAGCTGAACAGATGGACTTTTCCAAAAATCCACGTCGTAACGGACAACGCAACGAGCAAACCAATGGTGATGGAAAGCAGTGCCAGAGACAGTGGCATCACACTACGAAAGACCAACACGAACAATGCAATGATACCGAGCAGAGAGAACACACCGATGGTACTGATCTCCGATTTGGCACTTTGCGTACCAAAGTCGGCGTAAAATAGAACGCCTGTATGTGAGACTTCAGTGCCATATTTCTGCGCGACGCTTTGTTCTAGCGCTTGAATATCAGGGACGGCAAGCTGCCCAGTTAGGCTATAAGGCGAGTCTTTTAGTTCGGCAGTAATAAGCAAGTATTGAGCACCGTCTTTTTCGACGGACAGATAGCCGTTATCCAATCGGAAAGAGGACGATTGCTGGGTAACTTGGCTTAAATAATCACGAAATAGCAAGAACGGGTCATTTTGTAACTCTTGCCCGGTCACTCCAGAAAACGGGTTATACAGAGACTGAATCACATGCTGCACTTGCTGTTCTGGATTTTGGCTTAAACGCTCTCGTTGTTCAGGTGTCAGCAATTGGAAGCGGTGCTTAAAGTAGTAACTTGCCCAAGCTTGCTGCTCTTGAGGTGAGATTTTTCCCACCACATCGCGAAAATGATTACTTTGGCGTAACCCCTTATCAAATTCAGCGGCCGCTGCAAAAAGGGCATTATTGTCCGGCGCTGTGATCACGAAAATGACTTTGTCGCTCATACTTGCCGAGACCGACTCAAAGGCTTGCTCAGCCACCGGGTTTTGTTGGTTCTTCGGCAGCAGTTTTAAAATGTTGGTCTCAATCGGAGATTCTGCACTCCAAACCCATTGTTTGAGTAGCAACGCGCCCGCTAAAACAACGAGATTGAGCCAAACCAGAGCAAAGGTGTGAGTGCTGAGACTGAGTTTAGAAACGGAATTGAGCGTCTTCGGCATCCGTGAGTTCCTGAGGTAGAGAGGTCTGGTTCGTAAACGTGATTTCGGTCTTATCGCCACGCAGCTCTTGTAGGGTTAGGCGATCAATGTGCGTTTTACCGGAAAGGGTGATGGCTTTAAACACCGCATTTAATGGCGATTGTTTGGGCACTAAAACGAGCTGCCATTGATTGTTCTCAACTGAAAAATCGAGTGTGAATTGTTCTTGCAGTGCAGAAGTATCCCCGTGGAACACGGATAAAAACACATGGCTAAAGTAGAACGCCATTGGGTTTTCTTCTGCAGAGATCGTTTTCGGAGCTTGGTCGGCAAAAGTCTGACGAAGTTTGTTTTCCGTCAATACCAAATTGACTGCGAAAGGTTCAGTTTGTTGCCACAACAAGCCATGTGTTTTGCTCAGTGTGAACTGACCTTTAGAGGTTAAAGGTTGACTAAACATTTCCAGATGACGCTGCTGCGTAAAATCTCCGCGTACGATTTCATGCTGAGACAACTGCTGTTGAAGCGATGCCAAATCCGTTACATTTGCTGTCGGTGTGGCCAGTGCTGGAACAGAAAATATCAGCAAAAAAGAGAGTAACCACTTTTGCATTAGTTCAGGCTCCCATGGTTGTGCCATTGCTCTACTTTATCTAAAAAGACTGCTGGAGAAACAAAGCACATCTCTTGCTTTTCAATGGATACGGCGACTTGCGTTGTATGCGCTTTGCACATACGTTGATTCGTTTCGGCGTCGTAAATCACGTAATCCACACGTAAGCGGTTTTCCCACTCCGTGAGTTGCGCGGTAATACGAATGGTGTGATTAAACGGAATCGCCTTCACGTATTTAACGCGCGTGTCGATGATCGGCCACATGTACCCAGAGTCTTGCATATCGCGATAGCTGTATTGGATCTTCTCCATCAGCACACGACGCGCTTCTTCAAAATATCGAAAGAAGTTGCCGTGATAAATCACGCCCATCGGGTCAGCATCTTGGAATGAGGTGACCATAGTCACCTCCGCTTCTAATGGGTAGAGAACCTGCTCTTGCATTATACCTCCGCGTAGAGTGGCCAATGACGTTGCTGAATGCGTTCAATGAAATGACGCAAATCTTGTTCTAACGGGCGATCTTCAATCACAAACTTAAACTCGCTCAGTACGGCGTCACGAATTACTCGCAAACTCTGACTCATGTGGTGTTCGTCCAATTCGTTATGACGACGACGAATCTCAACCGCTTGAACGCTTGCTAGGAGAGAAGCCGCAGCAACTTGCTCTGTTAACTCAAGTACGCGTAGGCAATCACGAGCCGCAATGGTGCCCATGCTCACTTTGTCTTGGTTGTGACATTCGGTTGAGCGAGAAAAAACGCTCGCTGGCATGGTGTTTTTCAACGCTTCTGCCGTCCAAGCTGAGATACCAATCTGAACCGCTTTAAAGCCGTGGTTGATCGGTTTACGCTCGCCTTCTGCACCGGTTAAGTTAAACGGCAGGCCGTTATTGAACTTGTAATCCATCAGTTGCGCCATCTGACGGTCCAGCAAATCAGCTAAGTTGGCAATGTTCACTTTCAACGTATCCATCGCCATTGCGATATGACCACCGTAGAAGTGACCGCCGTGCAGAACGCGCTCGTTGTCGCCATCGATAATTGGATTGTCGTTGGCACTATTTAGTTCATTCTCAATCAATTGACGTAGCCAAGGCAGGGAGTCTTGCACCATGCCAATCACGTGTGGCGCACAACGCAGTGAGTAACGATCTTGCAGTCGGTCGCTATTGCGGGGCGGACGTTCAGCATTGAGATCATCACGCAGCCAAGCCGCAACTTGCTGTTGACCAGGGTGAGGTTTTACCGCAAACAACGCTTCATCAAAGTGGAAGTCATTACCTTGCATACCCACAGAGACCATCGCGGTAATCTTGGTGCAAAGCTGCGCTAGGTATTCTGCGCGTTTGTAGGCAAGACAGGCGAGGGCAGTCATCACGGATGTACCGTTCATTAACGCCAAACCTTCTTTTGGTTTTAGGCGAATTGGCTCAATGTCCAGCTCTGCAAACACTTCTTGTGTTGGTCGCACATCGCCTTTGTAAAGCACTTCACGCTCGCCAATTAAGGTCGCCGCTAGGTAAGACAGAGGCGTTAAATCGCCACTTGCGCCCACCGAGCCTTCTTGTGGAATACGCGGCGCAATGTCGTGGTTGATAAGCGTAACGATTTGGTTCAACAGATCGTGAGACACGCCAGATACGCCTTGCGACAATGAACATAAACGGGTTGCCAACACCGCGCGAGCTTGCTCATGAGAAAGGATTTGACCTAAGCCACAGCCATGGAAGCGCGTAAGGTGCAACGGAAGTTCATCTACAAGCGCGGGTGGAATCGCCACAGTACATGAATCTCCGTAACCCGTAGTCACGCCGTAAATAACGCCTTCTTCTTTCAGTAATCGTTCCAGAAACGCCACGCCACGATCAATTTTCGCGGTAAATTCTGGCGAGGTGTTCATGTTTGCCTTTGCACCTTGAGCAATGGCAACGACATCTTCGATGGTTAAAGATTGGGCACCAAAAGTGATGTTGTGATTATTGTTGTTTGTCATGTGGCTGATTACTTAAAGTCCAGAAGTTAAAAAAGTTGTACCACTGTAACGGCGCTTGCAGTGTGTGGTGTTCTAATCTGTGTGCGTACTGTTGAACAACGTGTTCTAGTGCCTGCTGACGCTCCTTGCGCGGTAGCGTGATTTGGTCACTAAAGTGTTCAAAGTACACATTAAAATGCGGAGTGTTTGCTTCATCGTCGCGTAGGCCGAAGAGTAGATAAACCGGCGCTTTTAATACCGAGGCCAGCATGAATGGGCCTTGCGGGAATGGCGCGGGTTTACCAAGAAAATCTGCCCAAACGACACGATTTTCTTTGCTGGTAGAAGTGCGATCGCCAACGATCACCACCCATTCGCCTTGCTCGATTTTTTGTTGAAGGAGAATCGCGGTGTCTGGTCCCATTGAGCTGACTTGAATCAGATTCAGTTCCGAATTTGGGTTTACCGCCTTCATTACCGCATTAAATTGTTCAGCGTGTTGGGTAAATACCAAGGCATTGATTTTGACATGAGAGTGTCGACGACCAAGCGCTCGGCAGAGTTCGATATTGCCAAGGTGCGAGCCTAAAATGAGCACGCCTTGTTTTTTCTGCGCCATCTCTTCGAAATGATGCTGGCCGTGAATGGTTAGGTTGTCGACGTTAAAGTCACCTTGCCATGCTGCCAGTTTGTCGAGCATGGTTCGCCCAAAAGAAAGCAGATGATGATAGCTGTCCAACTGTTTTGGCAGTGCGATGTTCTGCTGCGCTGCGTAGTGCTGTAAGTTGTTCAGGTAAATCTCAGACGCTTCGCGGGCAGATTTACCCGTGAAGTGGTAGTAGCGCATGACTAGCTTTAAAATCAGGTCGAACGCTTTTCTGCCGAACAAGCGGTAAACCGCGAGCAAGGTTTTGATGCCTAAAATCGTGCCTTGTTCTTTTCGTTTCGACCAGTGGGCATTGCTGTCGTCTGTGTGACGGCGCTTTCTGGCGAGTAGCGAGGGTATACGCGGCAACATGCCAAAAAATAGGCGAGTGTGCATCCAGCTTATCTTGACGTTATCCCACAATGCGTCGAAGTGGGAAATACCACCTTCAGGGTAGATCACGCGCGTTGGAACAAAATCAATATCGACGCCTTCCCAGTACATTCGCACCAGAATCTCGATATCAAAATCCATGCGTTTGCCGATGTTGTACTTGTTCAACACGGCGACCGTTTTCGCCACTGGGTAGGCGCGGAAACCGCACATGCTGTCTTTGATAGACAGTGACAAGGTTTCTATCCACACCCAAATGTGCGTAGCGTAGCGACCATACAGACGGGCTTTAGGTACGCTCTCGTCGTATATCGGTTGGCCAGAAATCAGGTTATCTGGTTTTGTTTCGCTGGCGCTGAGCAATTTTGGTAGTGCTTCTAGGTCGTGTTGACCGTCTGCGTCGATTTGAATGGTGTGCGTAAAACCAAGCTGGTGAGCTTGATGTAGGCCAGCCATCACCGCGCCACCTTTGCCTTGGTTTTCACTCAAACTAATCAGTTTTATCAGCCCTTGCTCACTCAACGCTGAAAGTGCTTGTTTGGTGTCTTCATTGCTGCCGTCGTCCACGACAAGCACTGGCAAATCGAAAGAGGATAACGACGCAACCACGTCTGCAATTGTGCTGCCGTGGTTGTAGCAAGGAATTAAAAAGCAGGGACGGTAATCACTCACGTGACTCACCCAGTTTCATTTTGCCTGAAGAGTGAGTCACCAAGGTTTCACCGTTTTTCGATGTGTACTTAAAGGTCAATTTCTCGCGCTCATTGTCCCAAGAGAGTGAGAGACAAACGTCGGCGTTTGGCAGAATCGGCTCTTGAAATTTGATGACTTCCATTCCTTTAAATACCTTGGGGGTGTTCAAATATTGAACGGCGTAGAACAACGCCCAGTCAATTTGAGTGACGCCGGGTAAAAGAGGAAAGTGACTGAAATGACCTTGGAAATCTAAGATGTCAGCATCCACACGCAGCGACAGCTCCGCAGTGTGGTCACTCACTTCAATATTCTGAATGGTTGGTTTTCTTTTATCCATGTTACTAGCTTTATTGGAATAGTTTTTCAATTTCAGCAACTTGGCGTTTGCCTTGGCTGTTCAATGGAATTTCGTCGACCACTCGGAATTTTCTCGGGATAGCGATCGGTTCTAGCCAATTGCGCAGTGCCTTGCGAAGCTCAAGCCAAAATTTGCCTTTACCAAGTTCATCAAGCACATCGCTGCCTTTATCGCTAAGTACGATGATCGAGACTAACGTGAGGCGACCAGATTCTTCCATTGGGATCACCACGCTTTCTTGAACCCACGGCAGTTGCTCTAAACGTTTTTCCACTTCGACAAGAGAAATACGCTTTTCTTCGACTTTGACGATTCGGTCAGTGCGTCCACGCAATTCAAAAGAAATACTATCATGGAAATAGCATTCATCCGCAGTTTGGTACCAAGTGTTTTCATCAATGTGTGGCGAGCGGAGCTTTAAACAATTCTCATGGTTAAGCTCGGCTTCAACACCAGGGAATAACGTCCAAGGAGTGCTGGCTACGTGTTGCTGACGGTAGGCGATGCCGCCGGTTTCTGTGCTGCCAAAAACTTCAATAGGAAGTGACCCAAACAACAGCTGGCTGTGTTGCGCGGCTTGGTTTGGCAGGGGGCCACCAGAAGAAAATATGCACCGAATCGCAACCGGATTATGCTCTTCACTGAGTCGTTTTAGTAACGCAGGGCTGCTTACTAGCGTGGTGTCAGCATCGGCGTGATGGACAATTTGCTCAGGGAATTCGAGGTTGTGCGCTGAAAATGGACGTGCAGAACACAAAGGCCACAATACGCGAAACAGCAAGCCGTAAATGTGTTGATGAGAGACGGTGCTTTCAACACGCGTGTTGGCAACCGTGTCGCCCCACAGGTTATCTAGAATAGCAACTTCGATATCGAGCTGTTTCAGCGTTTTTGCAATGGCTTTTGGTGTGCCGCTTGAACCCGAAGTGAATAGCGTTACCGGTATTTCCGCCAGATTCAATTCGCGCCAAACAAAAGGTTGGTCTACCTGTTGCTCGTGAATCAAGGTGATGTCTACCAATGATTGAGCTTTTACTAGGAGTGAACTCACCTGTTCTGGAACAGAGACATCGGCATCATGCAACAATAAATCGTAGTGCTCGCTGAGTTCTTTGAGTGCTTCTGGTTGATAGTTACCAGGCAATACAATGGATTTTCCTGCGTGACAACAAGCAAAAAAGCCAACGGCAAATAGGTAGCTGTTGCCAAAACACAACGCAATGTTTTGCGTTGGCTGGCTTTCTAACTGCTGAGCAAGCGTTGCGACGTGCTTCTGGAAATCACCCCAAGTGATAACTGTGTCGCGATCGTAAGAGACAGGGGATTGCTCATACCTCTTTGTGCTAAGCAATGTCGCCAGTGAGGTAAAGCTCGAATACGTTGTATTCATACGATTAGTGTTCCTTTCGAACAAATTGACGCACGATCCACTCTCCGGCGAACAAGCTACCAGTAAGTAAGTAGCTAATCAGACCGTTATACAGCGTCCATATTTTTACTGGCAGGAAACAGGTATAGAGGGCAAAAGCGGCATTCAGTACAAAAAAAACGCACCAAACCATCGTCACTTTGCGAGTGTAAGCAACGCCGCTTGGCGGTAGTTCTGGTTCTTGTAAACGCGCGAGCCTTTCAATGATCGATTGAGGCTGTTTGAGACTAAATGCGAACACGCACAACATGCATATGTTCACAACCACAGGGTAAAACTTAAGCCACCCGTGTTGTTTAAACACCATGCCAAGCGCAACAAGAAGAATACCGACAGCGCCCGTGGTGAGCGCTAGGAATTTAAACTCTTTAAGTGGGGTCTTATTTGCGACGAATAAACGCAAAAGCAACGCAGCAATTAACAAGCCCCCAACTAAGTTCAAGCCAAATTTATCTATACCGAAGTAAACGGCGAAGGGGTAGGCAAACAGTACAATTGCAGACAGACCAGTCAGCAATTGGCGCATTAACTTTCCTTCAATAGCTCAGTGACTGCGTTAACGACATCGTCAACGGTTCTTACTGTACTAAATTCAGCAGGTTTGATTTTTTTACCAGTGACATTCTGTAGGTGCACGACCAAATCAACCGCGTCAATGCTATCTAGATCGAGATCTTGATATAAGTGCGCGTCAGGTTGGATGTCGTCTGCGTCGATTTCGAACAGCTCAACAAGCGCATCTTTAACTTGTTCAAATACTTGATCTTTATTTACATCAGTCATGAATATACCTACAACTTATTCATTAGTTTGAGAAGAAACGTATTTCGCTAGGTTTGCTACAGAAGCAAAGTGTTCGCGCGTATTTGAGTCGTCAGCATCGATGACGATGTTGTATTGCTTTTTAATTGCTAATCCAAGCTCAAGTGCGTCGATAGAGTCTAAGCCAAGTCCATCACCAAAAAGTGGCGCATCCGTTTCAATGTCGTCTACGGTTAAATCTTCAAGGTTCAAAGCATTAATAATAAGTTGCTTAATATCGTTGTGTAACTGTTCCACTGGGACCTGCTTATCAATAAAAGTTTTCTGGAAAAATGTTGTCAGCTAAGTGCTGTTGTAAGCGTCGAGCCGCTATCGTTGGTGACGTAGTTTGCTTTATAAAGGGCTCAATCTCAACTTTATCCTTAACTTCAATTTTGAAAAAGGGCTTTGTTGTTGGCACCTGATACCATTTTTTCTCTTTTGTGAGAAAGCTCGGTGTCACCGTAATATGTACGACTCTTAAATCTCGTTCTGTTCTTACTGCAATTTGCGCCGCGCCACGTTGCAACTTAGGTTTTATGCCTGGTGTTGTTCTTGTGCCTTCCGGAAATATAAGCAACACGTTGCCTTTATTAAATCGTTCTTCACAAAGTGCTAATAAATCATCTGGCGCTTCGTTTGGAATATAGCCGGCCGCTTTTACAATATGCTTCATAAAAGGATTCGACCAAATTGCCGACTTTACTAAACAATCACAGCGATTTAATTGTGAGGCGATTAAAACGTAATCAATTAAACTCGGATGATTGGCAACAATTAAACAATTTCGATCTTGTTGAAGAAGGTCTGCGCCAATAATTTCATAATCAATCGCCCCGCTGAACTTCATTAATTTACAGAATGTGTTGAAAGAATATTGAATCGCGCCTTGAACTTTATATTCACGTTCAGTTTGGTCAGAGACAAAAATACGAATAGTTGGAATCACGATAAAGCTCAGCGCTAAACCACCCAAACCAAATACCGAAAAACAGAAACCCGTGGCGAGCACGCGCCAATACTGATTTAAGCGATTCATTGTTTGCGCCATTCCCAAGATTGCAGTGGGGCATGGATGGTCCACTGAGTTTTGTCTGACAAGTAGTGCTGCAAAAACGCTAAGCCTTGTGGCAAAAGGTGGTCTTGTGTTTCTACGCTGTGGCTGCTGCGTAACGTAAAATCATCGCCGCTTGATAGCACCAAACCTAAGCCAAAGCCCGGATATTGCTGCCGTTCAAATTCGGAGTAGGATTCAGGTAAAGGCTCATCAAAGTCGACCAGCAGAACTTTCTTATCTGGATTGTCTGCTAAAAATAGCCACGCTTCTAATATCGCGCTTTGGAATGTATTTTCCGATGCCGCAATCGAAGTGAGAGGGATTGGCTGCTTGGTTGCGATGGTCGCTAAACCTGCCGCGGTATTGTGCACTGATTGAGAGAACGCCATTGGAGAGGCTTCTTCGCCACTGATGATGTCTGCAACCAGCGCGACACTGCGATGCAGTTCGCCATGACGGCTAGAAAACACCAGATAATCGACCTGATGTTGCTTTAATAATTCGATGGCCGTTTGCACTGCAAGTTTACTTAATGGACTCATTCTTCTGCGCATCATTGCAGGAATATCCGCCACATTTACTTTGCCATCTTGTGGCCAATTTCCGCTTGCAGCCCATTCTTTCCATTCATCAGGTTGAGATAAACCCAGTGAATTCGCTGTCCACGCATCAATATTGAACGAAATTTTGATCTTCGAGTTTGGCATATTTGGTTAAATTGTTTATTTTACAGCTCGATACAATTTGGGCTTCACCCGAATTCATAATAAAAAGGAAATTCTTATGTCGCGCTTTAAGCTGTACATCTCATTATTATTAACTTTGCTTCTTGTCGGTTGTGGACGTGTACAACCTGTATTGAGTGTGGAGGATACTCCAGTTGCGTATGATCTTCAAAATAAACAAGTAAAAATGGCGATTGTGCAATCCGCAACTAACCGTGGTTGGACGATTGAAGAAGTTAGTCCGGGTGTATTAATTGCGAAAATTCACGTTCGTACACACTCTGCTGAAGTAAAAATTCCATACAACAACAAATATTATTCAATTATTTATCTCAACTCAGTAAATCTCAAAGCAAGTGATGGCAAAATTCACCGCAATTACAATCGTTGGGTAAACAATTTAAATGTTGATATTCAGCGAGCACTTGCGTTGTTGGGCACTCAGTCTCAGCAATAAAAATTATTAAATGCAGTTAGGTTTTTTCGTGTTAAATCAAAATAATGATCCTTTTAATGCTTTTGAAGCAAAAACAGAAGCTCAAAAATTATCTTTTGCCCCTATCGTTTTCCATACCGCGAGAACGCTCAGAGATTTGGGTATATTAGCGGCGCTCGATAGCGCTGGTTCAAAAGGCATGAGCGCCATTGATATCGCCGAAAAAACAGGCGTGTCAGAATATGGTGTCAAAGTGCTGCTAGACATGGCGATAAGTGCGCACATTGTTTTGTGGGAAAAACCTAACTACTCACTGGCCAACCTCGGGTTCTACTTGTTGTACGATGGCATGACCCAAGCAAACATGGATTTCACGGCCGACGTTTGTTATGCCGCGATGATGCACCTGACTGAAGCAATCAAAGACGGCAAACCTGCTGGATTGAAAGAGCTGGGCGATTGGGAAACCATCTATCAAGGGTTGTCGACATTACCTGAGCAAGCTAAGCAGAGCTGGTTTAAGTTTGATCACTTCTATTCGGATCGTTCTTTCCCATTGTTGCTTAAAGAAGTGTTTGCCAATGAGCCAAAACACATCGTCGATATCGGTGGCAATACGGGTAAATGGGCAATGCAGTGCTGCGACTACGATAAAGATGTGCATGTGACCATTGTTGATTTGCCGCAGCAATTGGAAGTCGCGATGTCTAACGTGGCAGAGAATCAGCTCAGCGAGCGCGTGCATCCGTATCCTGCCAATATGCTTGATAAAGCCCAAACATTGCCTGATCATGCCGATATTTGGTGGATGAGCCAGTTCTTAGATTGTTTCTCTCCAATTGAAATTTTAAATATTTTGAAGAAAGTGAAGGCGCAGTTGAGCGCGGGCGATACCGTTTACGTTCTCGAACTGTTTTGGGATGCGCAGAAATATGCGGGTGCGTCATACAGCTTAAATGCCACCTCGCTTTACTTTACCTGCCTAGCCAATGGTAATAGCCGTTTCTACCGTAGTGATGATTTCCTAGAAATTGTTGAAGCAGCAGGTCTCTCTGTTGTGGAAAGAACGGACAACATTGGCCTCGGACATACCTTATTAAAACTCCAAGCAAGCTAGTATAAAGAATGAAAACAGAGCACAAGCAAGTTGTCGTCGTTGGCGCAGGTCCTTCGGGTTCCACCGTTTCTGCGTTGCTAAAATCCCGTGGTATTGATGTTGTCGTGATCGAAAAAGCGACGTTCCCTCGTTTCTCAATTGGCGAAAGCTTACTTCCAGCTTGTATGGAGGTGGTTGAACTTGCCGGAATGACAGAGGCGGTGAAGCAGCATGGCTTCCAATTCAAAGATGGTGCGGCGTTCCGTCGTAATGGGGTCTACACCAACTTTGATTTCACTGACAAATTTACCGCAGGACCAGGCACCACATTTCAGGTTCAACGCGCCAGTTTTGATAAAGTGCTCGCTGACAGCGCCGCAGAGCAGGGCGTCGATATTCGTTATCAACATGAGCTGGTTAGCTTGGCGTTTGAAGGCAAAAAATCGCGCTTAGAAGTGGTTGGCCCTGATAAGCAGGCGTATCAAATCGAAGCCGATTTTGTTTTGGATGCGAGTGGTTTTGGCCGAGTGCTGCCGCGTTTGCTGGATCTGGAAGAACCTTCTTGCCTTCCACCAAGAAAAGCGATCTTTACGCATATCGAAGATCATATTTCACCACAAGAACCAGAGTACGATCGCAACAAAATTCTGATTTCAGTCCATCCTGAAAATCACGACGTATGGTACTGGCTCATTCCATTCTCGAATGGTACGTGTTCGTTTGGTGTGGTGGGTGAGCCTGAGTTTTTCGAGCAATACCCTGAAGATAAGCTTGCAGCTTTGCAGCAGTTGGCTAATGAAGAGCCGGGTTTGGCATCTTTATTGCGAAACGCGAAGTACCCAAATCCTGCAGGAGAGTTGGGTGGCTATTCAGCGAACGTCAAACGCTTAGCCACAGAACACTACGCGCTGCTTGGTAACGCGGGCGAATTTTTAGATCCGGTATTCTCATCGGGTGTCACTATCGCGATGAAGTCGGCTCAATTTGCTGCTGATTGCGTTGTGCGTCAATTGAACGGCGAAGTGGTTGATTGGCAAGAAGAGTACTCAGAACGCTTGATGGTTGGTGTCAACACGTTCCGCACTTATGTGGAAGGATGGTACAACGGCACGCTTCAAGACGTGATTTTCTACCAAGCTCCAAATCCACGCATTAAACAGATGATCAGTGCAATATTGGCTGGTTACGCGTGGGATACCGAGAACCCATACGTCAAGCAAAGTGAACAACGCTTGTCGACACTGGCTGAGTTAGTACGTGGCGAAGGTTTTTAATTACTAAGAAAAAACCATTAAAAAAATCTCATTAGCCCCATCTGTGATTCATAGATGGGGCTTTTTATTGCCTTGATTTTAATAAGGTTATTCATTTTTTTGGTGGGTTATTGAACGTTGAAATTGCTCTAAAGGTGACTTTGGTCACATAAATGTTTGCTATAGCTGATATTTCTATAAAACCTGTAGGAAATGGATTACATTTTGGGAGTGTTCCCTCAACTTGGTTATGTCGTGAAAAAGGTATCTAAGCGACTGTATAAATTAGTAAAGTTTAAAAAACGGCAGCCACTCAAAGCTGTATTGTTTTCCTTTACTTCCATGTTGAAGGGCAGGCAACAGCGCCTCATTAAAATGTTTCCTTTTTATCCCCAACGTTCCCATCGATGTATTTTTTCTCCCGAGCCATTTCAAGAGCCTTCTGAGCATGTTTTGGCATGGGGACAGCGAGTTAGCCCTGTATTCAAAAGCAAAGTGGTCGAAATTTGCTCTGAGCTAGAAATCAACCCGAATCATCTAATGGCTTGTATGGCCTTTGAGACGGCTGAAACGTTCAGCCCTAGCATTAGAAACGGCTCAGGGAGTGGGGCGACAGGTCTGATTCAGTTCATGCCCGCAACCGCGAAAAACTTGGGGACGAGCACTAAGCATCTCGCCATGATGAGCGCCGTTGAACAGCTCGATTATGTGAAAGCTTACTTTTGGCCTTATCGACACCGAATGTCTTCGTTGGAAGATGTTTACATGGCGATTCTCTACCCCGCGGCAATCGGGAAGTCACCCTCACACGTGCTGTTCAAACAAGGTTCGATCGCTTACCGACAAAATGCAGGCATCGATCGTCACAGCAAAGGTAACATTACGTTGAGTGATGTTTCTTATAAAGTTAGGCAGAAGCTGGCGAAAGGTTTGCAGCCTAACTTTATGGGTTAGCGTCGCCATCGTTGGCGTCGGTGGTTGTTTCCGACTCTGTCTCTCGGCTCACTTTAACTTGTACAATCCGGTGATGTTTGACGTTTAACACCTCAAACTGCCAGCCCTCATAGTCGACCAACTCTCCGGCATTTGGAAGGCGTCCTAACCACCAAGTTAAAAAGCCATTGAGGGTTTGAAAACCTTCACTATCTTCGCCTTCAATTGTGGTCAATCCCAGTTTGTATTTGAGTTCGTTGAGAGGAATCAGCGCATCCATCAGCCAACTGCCGTCTTTTTGCTGCTTCGCCCAGATTTGTTCTGGTGCCATTCCTAATTCGCCAGCGATGGACTTGAGCAAATCGTATAAGGTGACTAAGCCTTGCACGTCTCCATATTCATCAACAATAAATACCATCTCTGCGCTGGTTTGCTGCATGTAGTTCAGCAGAGGCAAGCCTTTCATCGATTCCGGTACAAAGCGCGGATGTTTGAGCAATTTACCGAGTCTCGAAACAGACAGGTGGTCGTACTCATCAAGCAATACTTTTGAGGAGATGGTACCGATGATGTTATCTAAACCGCCTTTGCACACTGGCCAAACTGAGTGTTGAGTTTGACGTAGGTGTTTGAGAATCGCATCCAGCGGCAAGTTGGTGTCCAAAAAATGGATGTCGCAGCGCGGCGTCATTAAAGACAGGGCTAAACGATCATTGAGGTGCAGTAGCTTGCGGATCATCAGTTGTTCTTGCGGTTCGATGGCTCCTGATTCCGAACCTTCATTGACGACGGCAAAGATGTCTTCTTCTGTGACGATTTCGCCTTGGTTTTCGTTTTGGCGCAGAAGTTTAAGTAATGCGTCTGTCGACACAGTAAGTAAGAACACAAAAGGTCTGGCAAGTTTGGCTAACCAATGAATCGGATAGGCGACCACAATTGCGATGCTTTCCGCGTTGTTTTGCGCAAAACGTTTTGGCACGAGTTCACCGATGATGATCGCGAAGTAAGTGATCAAAATAACAACGCTGGTGGTCGCAAGAATGGTGGCGACTTCGCGCTCTAGCCCTTGGACAACGAGCCAGTGTTCAAAAGGAATGGACAGCGTCGCTTCACCAAAAATGCCACTGAGTAGACCGATGGCAGTAATGCCGATTTGGATAGTCGAAAGAAACTGGGTAGGGTTGTTTTTTAGTTCTAAAGCGAGAGCAGCAGGTGCGTTGTCTTCGGCCATCATTTTTAGTCGGCCGCTTTTCGCCGCGACTAACGCAATCTCAGACATAGCGAAAATGCCGTTTAGTGCGATCAATCCAACAAGCAATAAAATGTCCATGGAGCCTTCCAGTAATGCACACGTTAGCAGCATAACGAGATTCTTACGCGAGAAACGTGAGGTTGTGAATAATTCAACGCGTCATGCCAACAGAATGTCTTATTAAAAGGATAGAGTTCATTTGTTGAATGTGGTTTTCGCGTCCAGACGAATGATTCTGTTACTTGACTGGGATTCTGATAAACTACGCGCCCATTTCCTCTTTAGAGACGTTTCTATGCCATTTTCTAAGCTTGGTTTAAGCGCACCAATTACGGATGCCGTAACGGCGCTGGGTTACGAAAAACCGACTTCTATCCAACAAAAAGCGATTCCAATTGTGCTGCGTGGCAGCAACTTGATCGCGGCTGCGCAAACAGGCACGGGTAAAACCGCCAGCTTTGTGTTGCCAATCTTAGAAAAGCTCAGCCAAGGTGAGACGCAACGTAAAAAGCGCGCTCGTGCCATCATTCTTACGCCAACGCGCGAACTGGCTCTGCAAGTGCATCAAAGTATTGAAGCGTACGGGAAGAACTTGCCACTGCGCTCAATGCCGATGTTTGGTGGCGTGGAATATGCGCCGCAGAAACAAGCGCTGATTGAAGGCGTAGATATTGTGGTGAGCACACCAGGACGTCTGATTGATTTATACGGCCAGCGTGCGATCCATTTTGATGAAGTGGAAATGCTGGTATTGGACGAAGCCGATAAGATGCTTGATATGGGCTTTATCGACTCGATCGATAAGATCATCGATTGCATGCCAGAAGATGTTCAAAGCTTGCTGTTCTCGGCTACGTTGTCGAACCCAGTTCGTGATTTGGCCAAAAACGCGATTGTTGATCCTGAAGAGATTACGATTGCAAAATACAGCGCATCTAAGTCGAACATCAAGCAGTGGATCACCACCGTCGATAAAGACATGAAGTCATCGCTTTTGAGCCACATGCTGAATGAAAACGACTGGTCGCAAGTGCTGATCTTTATTGAAACAAAACACGGCGCGGCCAAATTGGTTAGCCAGCTTGAGAAGCGCGGCATTGTGGCTGAAGCGTTCCACAGTGGTCGCAATCAGCGTGTTCGTCAGGAACTGATTGAGAAGTTCAAAGCGGGTGAAATTCAGTATCTGGTTGCAACCGGTGTCGCCGCGCGTGGTATTGATATCGACAACTTACCAGTAGTGATTAACTACGATTTACCATTCCCTGCGGATGAGTACGTACACCGCATCGGGCGTACTGGCCGTGCTGGCGCGCAAGGTGAAGCGATCTCTTTGGTATCGAAGGATGATTTCAAAAACCTGTGCATGATTGAAAGCCGTCTGGGCCACTTGCTTGAGCGTGTTGAAATCGAAGGTTTTGCTCCAAGAAAGCCAGTGCCGATTTCGATTTTGAATTACGTACCTAAGAATAAGCGTAAACCACAAGACAATCGTCCGCGTCGTGAGCATTCTGAACAGCGTGACGCAAAATAGTCTGCTGACACATTGAAAGCAAAGCCGCATTCGTGCGGCTTTTTTGCGTTTAGAACCGCCGAAAATACGATGGATTTTGTCTGGTTTGTCGATCGTGATGAGGAAAAAAGTTAAATCGTGTCATACGCTTAACACTCAAAATGCAAATAACTGCGTAAATGTTTTGTCAAATTTCTGTCCTCATATTTGCAGAAGGGCAGGAATAGGCGCAGACTTTCGCGCTTGCTAATTAATGCATAAATGAGGCACGAATGAAAACAGGTGATAAGCAATTCGCTGTTATTGGTCTTGGCCGATTTGGTTTGGCGGTATGTAAAGAATTACAAGATTCTGGGTCACAAGTCTTAGCGGTCGACATCAATGAAGATCGAGTGAAAGAAGCTGCAGGTTTTGTGAGTCAGGCCATTGTGGCAAATTGTACTCATGAAGAAACGGTCGCAGAGCTCAAGCTCGATGATTACGACATGGTGATGATTGCCATTGGTGCAGACGTGAATGCCAGTATTCTTGCTACTCTGATAGCAAAAGAGGCGGGTGTAAAATCGGTATGGGTAAAAGCTAACGACCGATTCCAAGCTCGCGTTCTGCAAAAAATTGGCGCAGACCACATCATCATGCCAGAGCGCGATATGGGCATTCGTGTGGCGCGCAAAATGCTGGATAAACGCGTACTCGAATTTCATCCATTGGGCAGCGGATTAGCGATGACAGAGTTTGTTGTTGGCTCGCGTTTGATGGGTAAAACGTTAAGCGATTTGGCGCTGTGCAAGGTCGAAGGCGTGCAAGTGTTGGGCTTTAAACGTGGCCCTGAAATCATCAAAGCGCCTGATATGAGTACCACGCTTGAAATCGGCGATCTCATTATTGTGGTTGGCCCGCAAGACAAGTTGGCAAACAAGCTGAAATCATTATGACGCAATTTCATCAGAGAGGCGTTTTTTACGTCCCAGACGGCAAACGAGATAAAGCGAAAGGTGGCGAACCGCGCATTATATTGCTGAGCTTTCTCGGAGTGTTGTTGCCTTCTGCTGTTCTGCTTACGCTACCAGTTTTTTCGGTTTCTGGTCTGTCTATTACTGACGCGTTGTTTACAGCGACTTCAGCCATTAGTGTGACTGGATTAGGTGTGGTCGATACAGGCCAACATTTTACGCTCGCGGGTAAAATTCTTCTGATGTGTTTGATGCAGATCGGCGGCTTAGGGCAAATGACCTTATCTGCGGTGCTGCTCTATATGTTTGGGGTGCGCTTGAGTCTACGTCAGCAAGCGTTAGCCAAAGAAGCACTTGGCCAAGAAAGGCAAGTCAACCTGCGTCGTTTGGTGAAAAAGATCGTCACATTTGCGCTGGTGGCAGAGGCGATTGGTTTTGTCTTCCTCTCGTATCGTTGGGTGCCAGAAATGGGGTGGCAGACGGGCATGTTCTATGCGCTGTTTCATTCTATTTCGGCTTTCAACAATGCTGGCTTCGCTCTCTTCTCTGACAGCATGATGAGTTTTGTCAACGATCCGTTAGTGAGTTTCACCTTAGCTGGTCTGTTTATCTTTGGCGGCTTGGGTTTCACCGTGATTGGTGATGTTTGGCGACATTGGCGTAAAGGTTTCCACTTCTTACATATTCACACCAAAATCATGTTGATTGCCACGCCGTTACTGCTGTTGGTGGGAACGGTGCTGTTTTGGCTTTTGGAACGTCACAACCCCAACACCATGGGCTCGCTCACTACTGGCGGGCAATGGCTGGCCGCTTTCTTCCAATCAGCCAGTGCGCGGACAGCGGGTTTTAACAGTGTTGATTTAACGCAGTTCACGCAACCGGCATTACTCATCATGATCGTTTTGATGTTGATTGGTGCGGGTTCGACCTCTACGGGTGGCGGTATCAAGGTGTCTACTTTTGCTGTCGCGTTTATGGCGACGTGGACGTTCTTGCGTCAAAAGAAACACGTGGTGATGTTTAAGAGAACGGTAAACTGGCCAACGGTAACGAAGTCACTGGCAATCATTGTGGTGAGCGGAGCAATTCTCACCACCGCGATGTTTTTGTTGATGCTGACGGAGAAAGCTTCTTTTGACAAAGTGATGTTCGAAACGATTTCTGCTTTTGCAACGGTTGGGCTTACTGCAGGTTTGACGGCGGAGCTTTCGGAACCAGGTAAGTACATCATGATCGTCGTGATGATCATTGGCCGTATTGGGCCTTTGACGCTCGCATATATGTTAGCGAGACCAGAACCAACCTTGATTAAATACCCAGAAGACACGGTTCTTACTGGTTGATTTGTCAGTAATAAGCAAAATGAACGTAAAATAACGCTTTGAATTTAAAGTGATATTTTGATTTTTTTGAGCGTCGATTGGTCATCGGCGCTCAAACATTTATAAATAACGTGGTCTTCTGCTCAAATTTTCTTTTTGATCCCCTTGTCAGCATTCCCTTATCCTTTCATTTCTGTACCATTCATTCACTTAATTTATATCTAATGCGTAAATAACCATCAGGTAACCGCTCATTAAATTGATGGGTATCTGAGTTCGTTTTACGCATGGTGAATTGAAAAGATGGAGCCGTACTTTGAAATTCCACACCCTTGCCTTGACCATGCTGACTGCACTTGTTGCCGGAAACAGTATGGCAACGACCCCACCATCACCAATTTGGCATCCGATCACGCTGAGTGACGGAAGCAATAGCGAGGCGATTTTACGCGGAACTGCTGATTTCCATTGGTTTGAAGACAAACAAGGCAATGCTTTGATTCAGGAAGATGGCGTTTGGTTTTTTGCCCAGATCCAGCGTAATTCAGACACCCCTGAGTTGCTCTCGACTGGTATTGAGAAAACCCAATCCAGTGATGCGCCTGATTCAGCGAAGTTTCGTCCTGACGTGCAAGTTAAGCCGGAGTTGTCTTCGTTAAAAGCGATTGAACCTATGGCTCGCCAAAACTTATTGCGCACAGCACAAGGTTATCAGGCGATGAGCAGCTCGAGCGTGAAACAGCAGCCTTTGTTGGTTGTGCAGGTTTCTTTTAACGATCAAGCGATGGTGCACAATTTCGAGCAACGTGTTTTCGACACGAATGGCCAAAGCGTTGTGGATTACTTTGATAAAAACTCTCAAGGTAAATTCAAAGTCGTCCCAGCTATCGAGAGTTACGGCACCGCGAATGATGGTGTGATCAATGTGTCCGTGGCACAAAGCCACCCAAATTGTCACTCTAGTTCTAGCGATACCACATGTACGGCCAAGCTGAACGCCGTGTTTACAGAGGCCTACCAAAAACTGGATCCGTACTTCAATCTTTCTGCTTACGACAGTAACCAAGATGGAACCGTTGAACCTTCAGAGTTGTCAGTGATGTTTATCTTTGCTGGTGGCGACCGTTCAACCGGATTCCTTGACCGTCCTGCTATCTGGCCACACAAATTCTCTCACAATGATGTCACGCTAGATGGCAAAAAGATCACTGACTACTGCGTGTTTGCTGACTACCAAGTTGATCATCAAGCGACGTTGGGTGTGATCGTACATGAGCTTGGCCACTTAATGCTTGGCTTGCCGGACTTGTACGCAAGGAACAGTGATGCCTCGATCGGTTCTTGGGGCGTGATGGGTGCTGGTTCATGGGCGAAGAAACCGGGTGATTCGTACTCAGGTGATACGCCCGTTAACATGAGCGCATGGAGCAAACACGCGGCTGGTTTCGTTGTACCAACGATCACTCATGAAAGCCCGACGCCTATTTCTGTGAATAACGACGACGTCAAATTGGTGTATCTCGACCCATACTTAAAAGAGTTTGGCCCACGCGTGTATTTGGAAAACCGTACCTTTAGCGGTTACGACCGAGCATTGGCGGCAGAAGGGGTATTGGCGACGTCTGTGAACGTCCAGAACCGCTTTAACGATGTTGGCGCGATGCAGGTTCAAATCATGCAGGCTGATGGTTTGAATGAGTTAGAAAATGATGGAAGCAGTGATTCCGGCGATTTGTACCCTAACGGTGGCACTGAGATTTCCGACACTTCTAATCCAGGACTTCAAGCAATTGCTGGGTTTGAAACTGGTGTTCGTATTTCTAACATTGCTAGCAGTACGAATGGCGGCAGTTTCTCCCTTGAGCAAGCGAGCGAGCCAAACAAATCGGCTTGGCTGAACTCTCTCTATCAAGGTTATGTGTTTGCTAGTAGCACAAATACGCTGGCGGTTTCACTAGATTTAAATAACGCTACAGAACTGGATGGTATTCAGCTGTATGCGCAAAGAAGCAGCCTTCAAAGTGATATGACTTACCGAGTATGGCGATTCCCATTCTCAGGTAATGCGGGTTACCGGTTGGTGTTAGACCAAGACAGCGCTGAACTTCTACAACAAGGTTCTTTCCAAAAATCATCACGAATCTTATTCCCTCAGCCAAGCCAACTAAGTGCGGGTCAGCATCTGTTGGTGGTGGAATTGGAAGGCGGTGAGTTTGAAGCGAACTTTGATTTCGGTCGTGTTCTAAAAACAGAAAAATCCTCTTTACCTGTGATGTGGACAGGCAGCAATAGCGACATGTACACATTTGGTTTGAATCAGACAGGTTTCTCTTTCGTGCCGTTTGCCGCGCTGCTGAATGTGGATGCGAGTCATGTCGTTGAGGCAAAAGCAGACTCATTGCAAACCGATAAGAACAAGTCAATCGAACTGAACTTGATGGACAATGACTTTATGGCCGTTGGTTATCAGTTCAATGTGGACATCGTTCAACAACCAGAACATGGCACTATTTCGGGTAATCAGTACCAACCTGAAATGAATTTTGTTGGTTTGGACCGTTTTCAATATCGTTTGTTGTCGATTGATGGTGCCTACTCATCTTCAATCGTGAATGTTCAGGTGGAAGTGCTTGGCAGCAACGAAGTGCCAGTTGCCGTGATTAATGTTGATAATCAAGACATGACGGTTGGGCAGCGAGTCACGTTGTCTGCATTAAATAGTACGGATGCTGATGGTGATGTGTTGAGTTATCGATGGGAGCAGTTGGCTGGCACTTCAGTTTCTCTTGGCAATGCAACCAGTGTTAGCGCAAGCTTTACGGTGCCTCAAGGTGCAAAAGCGGGTGAGGTTCTGACATTCCGCCTTACGGTTGCGGATCCAAGTAACGAAACTTCCAGTGCGACCATCGATTTAACCGTGCAAAACTCAGCTCCAATTACGCTAGCGGATACGGCGACAGTCGCCGTCGGTGAAAGCATTGTGATTGATGCAGTGGGCAATGATTCGGACGTGAACGGTGATAAACTGGTTGTACAAAGTGTACAAAACTTAACGGGAGAAGGAATCGCGAGTGTAGAGAACGGAAAAATCCGCTTTCAAGCACCGGATAGTCCGGCTGACGGCATCAAGCTGCAATACACGGTTTCGGATGGCAAAGGTGCTACTGCAACGGGTGAAGTGACCGTGACGGTTGTTGCTTCTTTGAAAACAACGACGTTCAAAAATTCGGAGGGTGGCGGCAGTGTTTCTTATTGGGCTCTGATGTTACTCGCGGTATTGGGCTGGCGACGCCGCGTCTAAAACGGTATTAAATTTACGGTATAAGCCACTCGCATCGAGTGGCTTATTTTTTGTGTCTGATTTATTTCGACTTTGCTCTCATTATCTTATGAGATGTGTTTCTCATTATTTTTAAAGCGATTTTTCTACTCTGCGGTTACCCTAGGGGCAGATTTTTACAAATTAAGGATGTTGTATGTCAACCGAGGACTTTTCTGTTTCGGCAATATGCCGAGAAGCGGCAGTGATGGTCAGAAGGAACCTACTCGCAATTGTCATTGCTTGTATTCCATTGATCATCGTGCACTCAATTTTTGTGTTTATGTATCCTGAAATGACGGGGCAAGATCAAGCGAGCGCCCAAGAAGGAAACATCGCGGGATTTTATTTCGTCACAATCGTTTTATACCCACTTGTTGCTGCGATGGCTGCTGTGCGTGTGCACCGGATTTATTTGGTTGGCGATTACATGCACTCGGCGTTGGATGTGTTTCGTTTGTCTGCCCGAGAATTCCGTTTCATTGGCTGGTGGATATTGTTTGGACTGATGATGATGCTCGTCATTGGTATCCCAATCTTTGTGCTGTCGTTTATCTACATTGCAGAAAGCGGTGAACCCGATTTTGTCGCCATGGCGTTTATCACAACAGTTGCAAGCATTCCAGGCTATTGGGTGATGGCGCGTTGGTCGTTTGTTCTGCCAGCGACCGCAATGGATCATCAGCCGCGCAGTTTGCGTCGTTCATGGAACCAAAGCAGACCATACAACAAGCAAGTATTCATTTTGATGGGATTAATTCCATTAGGTGCAGGATTGCTCAGTCAGCTTATCTTTAGCCACTTTACGAATTTCTTCATGCTGGGTTTTGTTGGTGTGGCCTATGGCATTTTCGGCGCGTACCAGCTGGCATTATTATCGTTGAGCTATAAAACGGTAGTGGATATCGAACGCGCTCGTTTTGATACGCCATCAGAGCCACCAAAAACGGGTGAAGAATTTTCCGCTTAATCAATTTGACCTTTTTTACATACCACCTCCGTTTGTGAGGTGGTATGAAGCGGGTGAATACCTTTCCTGCCGTCTTCGCGTTATTCACGCAAAATACCCATGCCCATTTCATGGCTGAATGACAGTGACGTTCACACGTATACTGACAACAGTACTTCTTTTTATTAAGGAACCCCACATGTCCATTTGGCAACGGGTCAGTTTCACCCATCGCTTTAGTCAACTACCGTCAGCTTTCTATACTTTGGTTGAGCCACAACCCTTGGATAATACTCGCTGGGTTGCTTGGAATGGTGAGTTTGCGCAGCAGTTTGGTTTACCAGCAGCGCAAAACGATGAGCTATTGGCGGTTTTTTCTGGGCAAAGCGAATTCGAACCGTTTCGTCCTCTGGCGATGAAATACGCAGGGCATCAGTTTGGCGTCTACAACCCAGACTTGGGCGATGGACGTGGATTGCTGTTGGCGGAAATTGAGCATCAAGATGGCACTTGGTTTGATATTCACCTTAAAGGCGCGGGGCTAACACCCTACTCACGAATGGGGGACGGCAGGGCGGTGTTGCGCTCAACCATTCGTGAATACCTATGTAGCGAAGCCATGGCGGGGCTTGGGATCCCGACGACTCGTGCTCTTGGCATGATGGTCAGTGACACGCCTGTTTATCGCGAGAAAACAGAATTCGGCGCAATGTTGATTCGTATGGCGGAGACCCACGTGCGTTTTGGCCATTTCGAGCACCTTTTCTATACCAATCAATTGGCAGAGCAAAAGTTGCTGGCGGACAAAGTCATCGAGTGGCACTTTGCTGATTGTGCGTCGGCAGAGAAGCCATACGCTGCAATGTTTGGTGAAATTGTTCAGAAAACAGCAGACATGATTGCTTACTGGCAAGCGTATGGGTTTGCTCATGGCGTGATGAACACCGATAACATGTCAATTCTCGGGCAAACCTTTGATTACGGGCCATTTGGTTTTCTCGACGATTATGAACCGGGGTACATTTGTAACCATTCTGATTATCAGGGGCGTTATGCGTTCGAGCAGCAACCGCGAATTGCCCTGTGGAATCTTTCTGCTTTGGCACATGCCTTATCACCGCTCGTCGAGCGAGAAGATTTAGAACAGGCACTGAGCCAATTTGAAGGGCGTTTAAGCCAGCAGTTTAGCTGCTTGATGCGCAGTAAGCTGGGTTTGAAAACAAAAATTGCAGAAGACGGACGTTTGTTTGAGTCGATGTTTGAACTGCTTAATCAGAATCATACCGACTATACGCGATTCTTTAGAGCGTTGTCCAACCTCGATAAACAGCCAGCGCAAGAGGTCATCGATTTGTTTATTGATCGGGAAGCCGCCCAAGCTTGGCTTGATTTGTATTTGGCTCGATGTGAGCTGGAGGTAGATGAAATTGGTGAGCCGATTTCAGCCGAGCAGCGTTGTGAACAGATGCGCCAAGCCAACCCGAAATACATTCTTCGCAACTACCTTGCGCAATTGGCTATCGATAAAGCTGAGGAAGGTGATTTCAGCGAAATTCACCGTCTTGCTGAGATACTTCGCCATCCATACGATTCGCAACCAGAGTTTGAAGCGTATGCCAAACTGCCGCCAGAGTGGGGGAAAAAGATGGAGATCAGCTGCTCCTCATAAATGGGTCATTTCCCACCCATATCCTTTAGGTTTGTGGGTGGATTTCCCTCCTTTTGGCTCTCGCTTGTCAACTTTAATATTTTAATGGATTGATTTTAAATAAAAAAATAGTTGGTCTATTAATTGCTCTTTGATGAACATCCGTACCCATCACCTTAACTTCATGGACGGGATGGGATGTGATTTATCAAGGAGAATAATAATGTTAAAGCCTCTAACCCTACTATCTGTCTCTGCTCTTGCTGTTACCAGTTTTAATGCCGCTGCGAATTGTGACCCAGGTGAAACGGTCATCAAATTCAGCCACGTGACTAATGCGGACAAACACCCAAAAGGCATTGCTGCTTCGTTGCTTGAAAAACGTGTCAACGAAGAAATGAACGGCAAAGTGTGCATGCAGGTGTTTCCAAACTCAACGCTTTACGATGATGACAAAGTGTTGGAAGCTCTTCTAAATGGTGATGTTCAACTCGCTGCTCCTTCTCTTTCTAAGTTTGAGAAATTCACCAAGAAGTATCGCCTTTTCGATCTGCCTTTCTTGTTTGATGATGTCGCTGCGGTTGACCGCTTCCAAAACTCTGAAGCGGGAGAGAAGCTGAAAAACTCAATGAAACGTCGTGGTCTACAAGGCATTGCGTTCTGGCACAACGGTATGAAGCAAATGTCTGCCAATAAACCTCTGATGGTGCCAAGCGATGCGAAAGGACTTAAGTTCCGCGTCCAAGCTTCTGACGTTCTTGTTGCCCAGTTCGAGCAACTTGGCGCAAACCCTCAAAAAATGTCCTTCAAAGAAGTTTACGGCGGTCTACAAACGAAGGTTATCGATGGTCAAGAGAACACTTGGTCAAACATCTACGGTAAGAAGTTCTTCGAAGTTCAAGATGGCATAACGGAAACCAACCACGGTATTTTGGATTACCTCGTTGTGACGTCGAACGATTTTTGGCAGAAGCTACCAGAAGATCAGCGTGAACAGCTCAATACCATCATTCAAGAAGTGACTGTTGAGCGTAACGCGGAATCGACCAAAGTGAACTTGGCGAATAAAAACAACATCATCGAAGCGGGTGGTGTGGTTCGTACGCTAACGCCAGAGCAGCGTCAAGAGTGGGTGACGGCTCTGCAACCAGTGTGGAAAAAGTTTGAGAAAGACATTGGTTCTGACCTGATTGAAGCGGCTTTGGCTTCAAACCAACAATAACAAAAACGATATCCATTCGCCCTCGGACTCTCTCTAAGCCGAGCTGAGGATGAGGGCTTTTTCCCTTTACTGATGACGTGATGTAATTATGGAACCGACTTTTTTTGCCAAGGCTGGACGAATTACCGATGCCATTGAAGAAACCTTGATTGCTTTCTTCTTAGGTGCGATGACATTGCTGACGTTTGCTAATGTCATTTTTCGCTATGTCTTTAACGATAATATTCTCTGGGCGTTAGAGCTCACCGTATTCATGTTCGCGTGGATGGTTTTAGTTGGCGCTTCGTACGGTGTGAAAAAACACTTTCACATTGGCGTGGATGTCATCATCAATATCGTGCCTGAAGGGCGCCGTAAACTCCTTGCGCTAGTCGCAGCGGCCTGCTGCCTAACCTTTTCGATTCTGCTTTTGATTGGTGCTTGGAATTATTGGTATCCCTTTGCGACAGAGCGCGCATGGTATGAAACCGACGATATCCCAATGCCTGAATTTTTACAGTTCTTAGCGGATTGGCTTAATGAAGGCGAGCGCTACGAAAAACTGCCACGCTTTATTCCTTATTTCGCTTTGCCGCTTGGTATGGCGATGCTCACTTTCCGTTTTTTACAGGTCACTTGGCAGATCGCTACAGGCAAGCTGGATCGCTTGATTGCAGGTCATGAAGCTGAGGAAGAACTGGAAGCCTTAAAAGAAGAAATGAGTGAAGCTGGCGATGCCATGACTCCTCGTTCCTCGAACGATTCTGAGCACAAGGAGCGCTAAGCCATGGATATTTTACTACTGTTTTTAATGGTGATTGGCTTCATGCTCATTGGTGTGCCAATCGCAATTTCTCTGGGTCTTTCCAGTGTACTTTTCTTAATGCTGCATTCCGATGCCTCTTTGGCGTCAGTTGCTCAAACGCTGTTTAACGCCTTTGCTGGTCACTATACATTGTTGGCGATACCTTTCTTCATTTTGGCCTCAAGTTTTATGTCGACAGGTGGCGTTGCAAAGCGAATCATCCGATTTGCGATTGCCATTGTTGGTTGGTTCCGTGGTGGTCTCGCCATGGCTTCCGTTGTGGCATGTATGATGTTTGCAGCACTGTCTGGCTCTTCACCAGCAACCGTGGTCGCTATCGGTAGTATCGTCATTGCGGGGATGATCAAAAACGGTTACTCGAAAGAGTTTGCTGCGGGTGTTATCTGTAACGCAGGTACTTTGGGGATCTTGATTCCGCCATCGATCGTGATGGTGGTGTATGCAGCTGCGACCGATGTGTCAGTAGGGCGTATGTTCCTTGGGGGTGTGATCCCGGGTTTGCTGGCTGGCGTGATGTTGATGATCGCTATCTACATTGCGGCGAGGATTAAGAATCTACCTAAGCAACCATTCGTGGGATGGAAAGAAACGTTTGATGCCGCCAAAGATGCAAGTTGGGGGTTGTTGCTGGTGGTGATCATCCTTGGCGGTATCTATGGCGGTATTTTCACACCAACAGAGGCTGCGGCAGTTGCGGCGGTGTACTCATTCTTTATCGCGAACTTTATATATAAAGACATGGGACCATTTGCTGATAAGCAAAACACCAAACCAGCGATCGTCAAAGTGATTCAGACCTTTGTGCATGAAGACACTAAGCATACCTTGTATGAAGCGGGCAAGCTTACCATCATGCTGCTGTTTATCATTGCTAATGCACTGATCTTAAAACACGTACTGACTGAAGAACGTATCCCTCAGATGATCACGGAATCGATGCTGTCTGCGGGTCTTGGACCTATTACGTTCTTGATAGTTGTTAACTTGTTGCTCCTGATTGGTGGTCAGTTTATGGAGCCTTCGGGCTTATTGATCATCGTTGCTCCTTTGGTGTTCCCAATTGCCATTGCGCTGGGCATCGACCCAATTCACCTCGGTATCATGATGGTGGTGAACATGGAAATCGGCATGATAACGCCACCAGTCGGGTTGAACCTGTTTGTAACGGCTGGGGTGGCAAGAATGTCGATGATGAATGTTGTAAAAGCAGCATTGCCATGGGTGGGCGTCATGTTCTTGTTCTTGATAATTGTGACTTATGTACCTTGGGTATCAACTTGGTTACCTACGACCTTGATGGGGCCAGAAATAATCACTAAATAACACATTTTCCGAATTACATTCACGCAACCAAAAAGAGGTGTGAGCCATCACACCTCTTCGTCTATGGATTTAAAATCTTGTTTTCTCGGATCGGGATGGACTCTGCGCTCATAGCCGTGCCACTTCTTTTTGTTTTTACGTCGGTCTTCACCGGAGCGCCTTTCTTCTTGATACTGGCCGTCTACCATCACTGTATCGGTAATGATCGGTATCCTCACTTTTTCATTCATATCCATATGAGCCCAATAATTGCCTTAGCAAAATTATGATTCAAGTTGGATATAATACCAATCGTGCGAACCTGTTTTATTTATAGAGCTCTTTATCTATCTGATAGCGTTGCATTTTGTCATACAGCGTTTTTCGAGGCACATTCAACTGTTCCATCGTTTGTTTGATGCTGCCATTGTTTTCTAGTAGCGCATTTTCTATCGCTGCCTTTTCAAACTCCGCCACTTGCTCTGCAAGGCTACTGGTTGAGGCGGGGATGGAACTCGGTTCGCCTAATTGGATGAGTTTACCTAATAAAACGAAACGCTCTGCTGCATTGCGCAGTTCTCGGACATTTCCCGGCCAATCGTGAGCCATTAGCTGAGCCAAATCTTGTGCTGAAAGGCTTGGCGAACTTTTACCATAGCGCGACGCCGCGACTAAAAGAAAATGGTGGAAAAGGGCAGGGATGTCTTCCTTGCGTTCACGTAAGGGAGGCAAATCTAGCGTAACCACGTTGAGGCGGTAGTAGAGGTCTTGACGAAATGTACCTTGTTCCGCCGCACGTTTAAGATCCACTTTCGTTGCCGCGACAACGCGAATGTCGAGAGGTAAAAGTTCGTTTGAGCCAACGCGTTCAATCACGCGCTCTTGCAGGACGCGCAACAAACGAATTTGTGCCTGAATTGGCATCGATTCGATTTCATCTAAGAAGAGTGTGCCGCCCTGCGCAAATTCAAACTTACCAATACGCCGACTGTCTGCACCAGTAAATGCGCCTTTTTCGTGGCCATAGAGTTCGCTTTCAATTAAGTTTTCTGGCACCGCGCCACAGTTCACCGCCACAAAGTTATTGTTTCTACGAGAACTTTGTTCGTGCAGTGAGCGGGCGATAAGCTCTTTACCTGTACCTGTTTCGCCAAACAGCAGAATATCGGCATCAGTATCAGCAATGTGGGTGATGGTTTCTCGTAGCGTTTGGATGCTAGTGGTTTCACCAATGATTCGGGGGCCAAGCGTTTGGCTTGCTTTGAGTGATTGACGAAGTTTCTCATTTTCGTTCGTCAGTTGGCGTCTTTCAATGGCGCGTTTTACGGTTTCAACCAAGTGTTCTGGCGCAAAAGGTTTCTCTATAAAATCGTAGGCCCCTTGGTGTAACGCATTTACGGCCATTGAGATGTCACCATGGCCTGTAATCATGATGACTGGCAGGTTTGGGTCGCGTTGAACTAACGTGGTTAACAAGTCCATGCCTGAAATACCGGGTAAGCAGATGTCGGTCACAATCACACCAGCTTCGTCGCTTTGTTTCATGGCTAACAAGGCGGATTCCGCATCGGAAAAAAAAGTCGCTTCGATATCGGCTAGCTCAAACGTTTGTTCTATTGCTAATCGAAGGTCGGCTTCATCATCAATAAAAAACACCTGACACATTATCTTATCCTTCTGATTGTTCGGTGCGTTGGCATATTGGTAAGCGCAATGAGAATCGAGCGCCACCTTGGGCTCGGTTGTGAGCACTCAAGCTGCCGTTCATACCAGCCAATATTTGCTGAGATATAGAAAGTCCTAATCCCAATCCATTCTTTTTAGTTGTTAAAAACGGTTCGCAAAGTTCGGACAGTGTGTGCGAACCAAGCCCAGGGCCATTGTCATCGACATGAATCATCACTTTGTTTTCATCCGTATCCGTTTCAACGAGCAACCACACTTGTTTATCTTGTTGTTCTTTTACGGCTTCAATTGCGTTTGTCAGCAAGTTAACCAGAACTTGCTCCAATTGAATGGTATTGATTTGAACCTCGATGTCGTCAGTAGGAAGTTCGGTAGCAAGTAGAACACGAGCAGATTTAAAAGCGGGTTTCATGAGCTCTTTTGATGAGGCTATCACGGGCAATAGGCGTGTTTGGGTAAGCTCATTGCCGCTGGCCTTTTTGGCAAACGAACGCAATTGCTGGCTGATGTTTGCCATTCTGTCTGTGAGGGCTGAAATGCGAGTGAGATTATCTTCCACTCGATCATACTTTTCTTTCTGAAGGAACAATTTTCCATTCTCAGCAAAGCTACGAATGGCTGCCAACGGATTATTCAGCTCATGGCTGATGCTCGCTGACATTTGACCGAGAACTGCCAGCTTAGCCGCTTGAATTAACTCATCTTGGGTCAAACGCAGTGTTTGCTCCGTTTCGGTTCGCTGCGCAATTTCAGCGTGTAACTCTGCTGTTCTCGCCATGACTTGAAATTCTAACTTCTGATTCGCTTCTTGTTGGATTCGTTCTAACTGCAAATGACGTTGTTGGCGGTGATAAATCAACTGGCCAATCAAGAACAAAACCGTAAAGGCCAACGTAAGCACAACGATATAGCCCATCGTAACCCAAACGATGGATTGTTTTGGCGAAAGCACACGAATCGTTAGCTTTAACTCAGGTAAAGGCAGTGAAGAGACAACCAGTGTCCCTTTATTGTAGGGGTAGCCTTGTTTCAGTTCAGAATTTGGTGCATTCAAGTTGCCGACAAAGCCCAATGTCGGAATCGGTGTGTCGAGATATTGTCTACTCGTCCAAACTTGCTTTTTATCTGCATCACTTAACGGTTGTAGGCTTTTGAATAGCCAATCCTGCCGGCTGCTCATAAAGACAATATTGTGAGGGTCGCTGGCCACGAACACGCTGTCAGGTTGTTGCCAGTTATCTTCAATTTTACTCAAATCCATTTTTACGACCACGATGCCCAACACGCCGCCAGCATAAATTATTGGATATGAGTAGTAATAGCCACGTTGGCCGGATGTTGAGCCCAGAGCGTAATATTGGCTGCTTTCACCGCTGATGGCTTGTTTAAAGTAAGGTCTAAAAGCAAAGTTGCGTCCAATAAAAGAGCGCTTTTTACGCCAGTTACTTGCTGCAATGGTCGTGCCCCATTGATCAATCAAATAAGTATCTGCCGCTTCAATAACGTTGTTCACCGATTCTAGATAGCGATTGGTGATTTCGAGTTGAGCGCTATTTGAAGGATTCAGTAGAGCTTCAAAAAGAGGATCATCTTTGGCTAAAAGATTGGGTATATGGGCGTATTTATCGAGCTTATTTTTGATGTGGCTAGAAAATTGTTCGAGCTGTGATTGGTGTTTATCTAGCAAAGATTGATAGCTGTGTTGCCACACCCAGCGCCCGCCCACAATGGCGCACAGGAAATATAAGGCGAAAAAAATCAGTAAAATACGATTTCGTTGAGACATCCTTGCATTCCTATTACACGTCCTTTTTATGCCTTTAGAAATGTTAATGGGTTGTAGGGATGATGGGGGATTTAGTTTTCAACTCTGTGGAGTAAAACAAGAGCAAGATCTCTTTTTACGCTTTTCAATAAAAAAAGCAGTCGATTCTCTTGAAAAAGTCGCTATTGTCCCCATTCTAGATATGCTGACGCGCTCATTGGGTGTTTTAATCCCATTTTTGGCAAAAAAATGAGTCAGCTTTCGAGAATTTAGCGCAGACAATGTCCACATAGTGGCTATTGGCTCGACAGGGTTGCGACAGATCGCTAGAATGTCGCGTCTAAAAATTCTGTCCTGAGGCTAATAGGAGATACCTTTGATATTTCTGTCGAAGATATCACTGATTAGTCTGGTGCTGAGAATCAGCATCAATACTCGATTTTAAATTAGGTGTTCGGACAGAACACTACACAAGGATGAAGCGTTAACTTAAAGAGTTACGCTCATACGCTCGGATAACCGAGCCACTTTAGAGGTTTATAAATAATGCAAGTTACTGTTGAAACGCTAGAGGGCCTAGAGCGCCGTCTAAACATTACTGTTCCAGCTGCAAACATCGAAGATGCTGTAACAGCTGAACTACGCAACATCGCTAAAAACCGTCGTTTCGATGGTTTCCGTAAGGGTAAAGTGCCTCTAAAAATGGTTGCTAAGATGTACGGCAAAGCAGTACGTCAAGACGTTCTTGGTGAAGTTATGCAACGTCACTTCATCGAAGCGATCGTAAAAGAGAAAATCAACCCAGCTGGCGCTCCAACTTTCGCTCCTGTAGAAAACAAAGAAGGTGCAGACCTAGTTTTCACAGCAACTTTTGAAGTTTACCCAGAAGTTGAACTAAAAGGCCTAGAAAACATCACTGTTGAGAAGCCTCTAACTGAAGTTAAAGAAGCAGACGTAGAAGAGATGATCGAAACTCTACGTAAGCAACAAGCAACTTGGGTTGAAGTTGAAGAAGCAGCAGAAGCTGGCAAACGCGTAAGCATCGATTTCGTTGGTTCTATCGACGGCGAAGAGTTTGAAGGCGGTAAAGCTGAGAACTTCCCACTAGAAATGGGCGCTGGTCGCATGATCCCTGGTTTCGAAGACGGTATTGCAGGTAAAACTGCTGGTATGGAATTCGACATCGACGTAACTTTCCCAGAAGATTACCACGCTGAAAACCTAAAAGGTAAAGCGGCTAAGTTCGCAATCAAAGTGAACAAAGTTGAAGCTCGTGAACTTCCAGAACTAAACGACGAATTCGTTGCTAAGTTCGGTGTTGCTGAAGGCGGTGTAGACGCACTTAAAGCTGAAGTGCGTAAGAACATGGAACGCGAACTTAAGCAAGCTGTTAAGACTCGCATCAAAGAGCAAGCAATCGAAGGTCTAGTTAAAGAAAACGAAATCGACGTTCCTGCTGCACTTATCGAGCAAGAAATCCACGTTCTACGTCAACAAGCGGCACAACGCTTCGGTGGTAACCCAGAAGCAGCTGCACAGCTTCCACGTGAACTGTTCGAAGAACAAGCTAAGCGTCGCGTAGTTGTTGGTCTTCTACTAGGTGAAGTAATCAAGTCTGAAGAGCTAAAAGCGGACGACGAGAAAGTTAAAGCTCTAATCGAAGAAATGGCTACTGCATACGAAGATCCATCAGAAGTTATTGCTTACTACGAGCAAAACGAGCAAATGATGAACAACATGCGTAACGTAGCTCTAGAAGAGCAAGCAATCGACGCGATCATCGCTAAAGCACAGGTTACTGAGAAAGAAGTAGGCTTCAACGAGCTACTTAACCAACAACCTGCTGCTTAATAAGCAATATCTTGCGTAGAAGGTTGACTTAACGTTAACTATTCTGCTAACAATGGTCCGTATGATAGTCATCATCCGGGCCATTTATTTTAGGGACATAAGAATATGAGCTACCAAGAAAAAAATGCAATGTCGCCAATTATGGACGCACTAGTACCAATGGTGGTTGAACAAACTTCCCGAGGCGAGCGTTCTTACGACATCTACTCACGTCTACTTAAAGAGCGCGTGATTTTTTTAACTGGTCAAGTGGAAGACCACATGGCAAACCTTGTCGTGGCTCAGCTACTTTTCCTAGAATCTGAAAATCCAGATAAAGACATTTTCCTATACATCAACTCTCCAGGTGGCAGCGTAACTGCAGGTATGTCAATTTACGACACAATGCAGTTTATTAAACCAAATGTAAGCACTGTATGTATGGGGCAAGCTTGTTCTATGGGCGCATTCCTGCTTGCAGGTGGTGCTGCTGGTAAACGTTACGTTCTTCCTAACTCACGTGTGATGATCCACCAACCACTAGGTGGTTTCCAGGGTCAAGCTTCTGATATCCAAATCCATGCTCAGGAAATCCTGACCATTAAACAGAAGCTAAACAACCTGTTAGCAGAACATACTGGCCAGCCTCTTGAAGTGATTGAACGCGATACCGATCGTGACAACTTCATGTCAGCAGAGCAGGCTGTGGAATACGGTATCGTGGATGCAGTGTTGAGCCATCGCGGCGCGTAATTTAGCCAGCGCATTTTGGCAAAAATTGATATACACTCATTCATGAAGAGTAAAGGCTAAGAGGTTAGCGAATGACAGATAAAAGCAAAGAAAGTGGCAGCGGTAAATTGCTGTACTGTTCTTTCTGCGGCAAAAGTCAGCACGAAGTTCGCAAGCTAATCGCAGGTCCGTCAGTTTACATTTGCGACGAGTGTGTCGACCTATGTAACGATATTATTCGCGAAGAAATCAAGGATGTTCTCCCTAAGAAAGAATCTGAAGCGTTACCAACGCCAAAACAGATCCGTGAACACCTTGACGACTATGTGATCGGACAAGATTACGCGAAAAAAGTGCTCGCAGTTGCGGTATATAACCACTACAAGCGTTTACGCAATGGTGATACAACGAGCGAAGGTGTGGAGCTTGGTAAAAGTAACATCCTTCTAATTGGTCCTACAGGTAGTGGTAAAACGCTGCTTGCTGAGACGCTAGCTCGATTCTTGGATGTGCCATTCACAATGGCAGACGCAACCACACTAACCGAAGCTGGTTATGTGGGTGAAGACGTTGAAAACATCATCCAAAAGCTTCTGCAAAAATGTGATTACGATGTAGCGAAGGCTGAACGTGGCATTGTTTACATTGACGAAATTGACAAAATTTCTCGCAAAGCTGAAAACCCATCAATTACGCGTGACGTATCTGGTGAAGGTGTTCAGCAAGCGCTATTGAAACTTATCGAAGGTACGGTTGCTTCAGTTCCACCTCAAGGTGGTCGTAAGCATCCACAGCAAGAATTCCTACAAGTGGACACGTCTAAGATCCTGTTCATCTGTGGTGGTGCATTTGCTGGTTTAGATAAAGTTATCGAACAGCGTGTAGCTACGGGTACTGGTATCGGCTTTGGTGCAGAAGTGCGCTCGAAGAACGAAACCAAAACCGTCGGCGAACTGTTTACTCAGGTTGAGCCAGAAGATCTAGTGAAGTATGGTTTGATTCCAGAATTCATTGGTCGTCTTCCTGTGACAACAACACTGACAGAGCTTGATGAAGAAGCGTTGATTCAGATCCTATGTGAACCGAAAAACGCACTGACCAAGCAGTATGCAGCATTGTTTGAGCTAGAAAACGCAGAGCTTGAATTCCGTGAAGATGCCCTTCGTGCTATCGCGAAGAAAGCAATGGAACGTAAGACAGGTGCTCGTGGTTTGCGTTCAATTCTGGAAAGTGTTCTGCTTGAAACCATGTACGAACTGCCATCTGCGACAGATGTAAGTAAAGTTGTGATTGATGAATCCGTCATCAATGGTGAGTCAGAACCACTGCTTATTTACAGCAATGCCGACAATCAGGCAGCTGGAGCAGAATAAATTCAGCCATGAATGAAAAAGGAGGTAAGTAATTACCTCCTTTTTTTATTTCTCTTATTGAATCCAAACAATTAGCCCCCATATACTGCCTTAAGTAATACGTTAAACGTGAAAGCGGAAGAGAGAATTATATGAACTTGGAACGTTCCGAGCGTATCGAGATCCCGGTATTACCTCTACGTGACGTAGTGGTCTACCCGCACATGGTGATTCCATTGTTTGTTGGTCGTGAGAAATCGATTAGCTGTCTAGAAACGGCGATGGAAACAAACAAACAAGTTCTGCTTGTGGCTCAAAAACAAGCTGACACTGATGAACCAACGGTTGATGACCTATTCGAAGTGGGTACGGTAGCTACCATTCTCCAACTTCTAAAGCTCCCTGATGGCACAGTAAAAGTACTGGTTGAAGGTCAGCAGCGCGCAAAAATCAATCATTTCAAAGAAAGTGATTTCTTCTTAGCTGAGGCGGAATTCATCGTAACACCAGAATTGGATGAACGTGAGCAAGAAGTGATTGTTCGCAGCGCAATCAACCAATTCGAAGGCTTCATTAAGTTAAACAAAAAGATTCCACCAGAAGTGCTAACGTCACTGAATGGTATCGATGAAGCGGCACGCCTAGCTGATACGATTGCGGCACATATGCCTCTTAAACTTATTGACAAGCAACAAGTACTTGAAATTATTGATGTTACTGAGCGTCTAGAGTTCCTAATGGGCCAGATGGAATCAGAGATCGATTTGCTACAAGTTGAGAAACGCATTCGTGGTCGCGTGAAAAAGCAAATGGAGAAGTCTCAGCGTGAGTACTATCTGAATGAGCAAATGAAAGCGATTCAGAAAGAGCTGGGTGAGATGGAAGACGCTCCTGATGAGTTTGAGACTCTGCAAAAGAAGATCGACGAATCAAAAATGCCGCAAGAAGCACGTGAAAAGACAGAGCAAGAGCTGCAAAAGCTTAAGATGATGTCTCCAATGTCCGCAGAAGCGACCGTGGTTCGTAGCTACATCGACTGGATGGTAAGTGTACCTTGGACTAAGCGTTCTAAAGTGAAGAAAAATCTTGCGAAAGCGGAAGAGATTCTGAACGAAGACCATTATGGTCTAGAGCGCGTGAAAGAGCGTATTCTGGAATACTTGGCAGTTCAAAACCGCATTAACAAGCTAAAAGGTCCAATCCTTTGTCTTGTTGGTCCTCCAGGCGTGGGTAAAACATCGCTTGGCCGCTCAATTGCATCTGCTACTGGACGTAAATACGTACGTATGGCCCTAGGTGGCGTGCGTGATGAAGCGGAGATTCGAGGCCACCGTCGTACTTACATTGGTTCATTGCCAGGTAAGCTGATTCAGAAAATGTCGAAAGTTGGTGTGAAAAACCCTCTCTTCCTTCTGGATGAAATCGACAAAATGTCTTCAGACATGCGTGGTGACCCGGCTTCAGCGTTGCTTGAAGTATTAGACCCTGAACAAAACAACTCATTCAACGACCACTACCTAGAAGTGGATTACGACTTGTCTGATGTGATGTTTGTTGCAACGTCTAACTCGATGAATATTCCTGGTCCGTTACTTGATCGTATGGAAGTGATTCGTCTATCCGGTTACACCGAAGATGAAAAACTAAACATTGCGAAGCGTCACCTTGTTGAAAAACAAGTGCAACGTAATGGCTTGAAACCAAACGAGATAGTCATCGAAGATTCAGCAATCATCGGTATTATCCGTTACTACACTCGTGAAGCGGGTGTGCGTGGTCTTGAGCGTGAGATTTCTAAGATCTGCCGCAAAGCAGTGAAGAACATCCTGCTAGATAAAGACATCAAATCAGTGACGGTAACGATGGACAACCTAAAAGAATACTTGGGTGTTCAACGTTTCGATTACGGGAAAGCTGATGAAAGCAACCGAATTGGTCAAGTTACTGGTCTAGCTTGGACTGAAGTGGGTGGCGATCTATTAACGATTGAAACTCAATCTATGCCAGGTAAAGGCAAGCTTACTCAAACAGGTTCACTGGGCGACGTAATGCAAGAGTCTATCCAAGCTGCAATGACCGTGGTGCGCTCTCGTGCAGATAAACTGGGCATTAACTCAGATTTCTACGAGAAAAAAGACATCCACGTTCACGTGCCTGAAGGTGCGACGCCGAAAGATGGCCCAAGTGCGGGTACAGCAATGTGCACTGCTTTGGTATCGGCTCTGACTGGTAACCCGGTAAAAGCTGAAGTTGCGATGACGGGTGAGATCACCCTACGTGGTGAAGTATTACCAATCGGTGGCTTAAAAGAGAAGTTACTTGCGGCACATCGTGGCGGCATAAAGACAGTGCTTATCCCGAAAGATAACGAGCGTGATCTGGAAGAGATTCCTGAGAATGTTATCGCAGATCTGCAAGTTATCCCTGTTCGGTGGATTGATGAAGTACTGAAAGTTGCACTAGAGCGAGACCCGACAGGCGTTGAGTTTGAAGCTAAAAAATAGTGATGTGCAGCAAAAATAAGTAAAAGTTTGCGCTGATAAGCCTAAAAAGGCTTGTCAGCGTTTTTTTTGGGCGCTAAGTTAGTTTCGATAGCTGCCAGCCCTTGAAAAATAAGGGTTGGAGCATATTTTCTTAACTATGGAACGAAAAGTCATCACAAAAATAATCACAGATGGCACAAAGGGGAAATCACAGTGAATAAAACTCAATTAGTAGAACAAATCGCAGAAAATGCAGACATCTCTAAAGCGTCAGCGGGTCGTGCTCTAGATGCATTCATCGAAGCAGTAAGTGGCACACTTCAGTCTGGTGATCAAGTTGCTCTAGTTGGCTTCGGTACATTCAGTGTTCGCACTCGTGCTGCACGTACTGGTCGTAACCCAAAAACTGGTGAAGAAATCCAAATCGCAGAAGCAAAAGTACCAGCTTTCAAAGCAGGTAAAGCACTGAAAGACGCTTGTAACTAATTAAAGCGTGATTCTGTTGCCGGCCATTTGAATAACTTTTGCTCAAACAATAAGTTTCGAACAAAAATTTACAAACTTCGAGCCGAACTTTTTTAAATTATGCGCATCATACTGATGCGCATTTCTTTTTCTGATATTATCGCGTCATTATATTTTCTATTAGAAGCCGTACGCTTCAATTGTGGAGAGCAGTTAAATTATGATGGATCGACTACGCGAAGGCGTGAATAGCATCGCGGTCAAAATTATCCTTGGACTTATCATCCTGTCTTTCGTATTTGCCGGTGTAGGTAGCTACCTAGTGAATGGCAGCAACAATTCAGCAGCGAAAGTGGGTAACACCGAGATTCCTCGTGGTGAGTTCGAGATGGCTTACCAAAATGAGCGCAATCGCATGCAAGCTCAATTGGGTGACTACTTCTCTCAAATGTTGGCTGACCCTGCATACGTTGAATCTTTCCGCAAATCAGTGCTTGATCGTATGATTAATGACGTATTGCTTGACCAACAAGCTGAAGCACTTGGCTTACGAATCAGCGATGCTCAAGTTCGTAGCATGATTCTTGAAATGCCTCAGTTCCAATCTAACGGTCAGTTTGATCAAGAAATTTACCAAGCATCGCTACGTCGTGCAGGTTTCACTCCTGATTCTTTTGCTGAGTACATGCGTCGTGAATTGGTGCGTGAGCAGCTTCTAACAGCGCTTCAAAGCAGTGAGTTTACTCTTCCAGGTGAAGTTCAATCTCAGGGTAAACTGTTTACCCAAACACGCGACATCCGCACTGTAACCATCGATTTGGCAGAGTTTGCGAAGAAAGTTGAGTTAACTGACGAAGAAATTCAAGCTTACTACAAAGCAAACCCAGATAACTTCACTCGTCCAGAGCAAGTGAAAGTGTCTTACGTTGAGTTGTCTGCTGAAGCACTTAAGAAGCAGATTCAAGTAACAGATGAAGACGTTAAGAAATACTACGACGAGCATCTAGACAAATACTCTTCAGAAGAGCAACGCCGAGTGGCGCACATTCTTGTTGAAGGTGATGATGAAGCAAAAGCACAAGCTATCTTAGATGAATTGAACGCAGGTGCAGATTTTGCTGCGGTAGCGCAAGAGAAATCTGATGATTTCGGTAGTGCTGAAAACGGCGGTGACTTAGGTTGGATCGAACGTGATGTTATGGATCCTGCGTTTGAAGAAGCTGCGTTTGCACTTAAGAACCCAGGTGACATGTCTGGTCTAGTAAAATCTGACTTTGGCTACCACATTATCAAGCTAGAAGAGCTGAAAGATGCCGTTGCAAAACCATTTGATGAAGTGGCTGCGGAGATTAAGCAAGAGCTAGTAGACCAAAAAGCGGTGGATCAATTCTACGAGTTACAAAATGAGCTTGAGCGTGTTGCTTTTGAGTACCCTGATTCACTAGACGATGCTTCTAAAGCTATTAACCAAGAAGTGAAGACAACAGACTTCATCTCTCAAGTTGATGCACCTGAGGTTCTACGTAACCAAGCCGTTATGCAAGCACTACTGAGCCCAGAAGTGAAAGAAGACGGTCTGAACTCTGAAGCGATTGAAGTTGCGCCTGAGCACATTATTGTTGTTCGTGTTGAAGATTCTCGTGACGAAACAGTGCTTCCATTAGCTGAAGTGAAAGACCAAGTTGTGGCGGAACTATCTCGCGTTAAAGGTGAGCAAGGTGCCCTAGAGCTAGGTACAAAAGTGGTAGCTGCTCTGAATGAAGGCAATACGGCTGTTCTTGCGGAAAACAACCTAACATTTGGTGAGCAAGAGACCGTTGACCGTCGTTCGCCACTAGCAACTACCGTCTTTGCAATGGCGAAGCCAGTAGATGGCAAACCTGTCTACGGTCAGTCGAAAGACCTTGAAGGCAACATCGTAGTGATTGAACTGGATGCTGTGAAAGCGGAACTAGATAGTTCGCTAGAAGATCAAGTTGCGATGCAAATGCAACGTGCATCATCTCAGCAGGATCTATCTTCTGTTCTCGCTGTATTGCGTGCTAACACAGACATTGAGTACTTTGTTGTGAGCAAATAAGCACTAATTATGTAATTTGCATGTTAACTAAAACGGGTCGCGTAAGCGGCCCGTTTTATTTTTGTTTAAACAAACTTCAATGACGATGAGTGTTTGCCTACATTAGGGCGGATTATTTCAGAGCGTTAATTTGGAGTGTATATGTTCAATATGAAATGGATTTTAACCTTGTGTTTAGTGGTGTTCGCACCACTCAGTTTGGCCGCTGATACCAAGGCTGATAAATATGAAGGAATTGAAATTACGGTCAATATCAATACTGCTTCTGCAGAAGAGATAGCAACGATGCTGAAAGGTATTGGCGAAAAGAAAGCGCAAAGCATAGTTGACTACCGTACCGAGCACGGCCCATTTAAAACAGCAGCTGATTTAACCAATGTAAAAGGAATTGGTGAAGCAACCATCAAGAAAAACGAAGACCGCATTCTTCTATAAACGCGGGCTTCGACCACTGTATTCTTAATGAGTTTTCGTTTCCGGTTACTGCTTTCCCGAACCAAACCCTCTTTCGTGGTTCGGGATTTTTTATCCAAATATACGGCGATGGAATCCTTTCTCTACTAATGCCATACCTAAGCCTCCCATTGCACCAAACAGATGTGCATCAACAGCAACACGAGCGCCTATCATTGCAGCAGTGCTGGTTGAAGGGCCATAAAATTGCTCCCATGCAATTTTCGCAATAAGTCCGGCGACTAAGAGTAGGCTACTTCTTCTGTTTTCAAACACTTCTCTGAGAGCCCAAAAACCAAACAAACCGTGTAAGACGCCAGACAAGCCGACATAGACTGACATGCTAGTCAGTAAGTTCATTGCGCCGACAAAGGCACAAAGCAAAAGAAAAACAATCGAGAAGTTGCGTGCACTAGGACGGAATATAAACGCGATAACCCATAATCCTGCCAAGTTCATTCCAAGGTGGGCAAAGTTGGTATGCGTGAGATTTCCTGTTACGATTCGCCACCATTCACCATGACGTATGTTGTAAGCGTGCCATTCGGTGAGGCTCGCCATTGGTTCGAATTGTAGTACTAAGCAGATAACGCTGATGATGGTCAGCAATGTATAAAGGTTCACTCTATGTCTCGTTATTGTTCTCAGTGTGGAAAATCGCGCAAAGCCTGTATTTGCCAATGGATCGTACCGCTAGCAAGCGGGGTTGAACTTATCATTCTTCAGCATACGAGTGAAGCGCATCGTCCACTTGGTACGGCACGGATTCTCAATTTGAGTTTAAAGAACTGTACTTGTTTGATTGGCGAGGATTTTTCTGACAACGCACAGTTAAACGCGTTACTCACCGATGAAGCGTATCAGCATTTTATCCTTTATCCGTCGGAGCAATCACAGTGCCTTTCAGACATTGCGTGTACCGAGAGCGAGCGCACAAGAAAAACACGCTTGATTTTGCTCGATGGCACGTGGAAAAAAGCCTATAAAATGTGGCAGCTTTCCACCAACTTGCACACTTTAACCACAGTAAAGCTTCCCGAGGATTTACAAGGTCACTATACAATTCGTAAAGCGCCTTCAGACAACAGTCTTTCGACAGTGGAAGCAGGGTTTTATGCGTTGAGTTTATTGGAGCCGGATAACGACTTCTCGCCGCTACTTAATGCTTTTGACAGGATGATTGAATTTCAAATCGCCCAGATGCCTCCGGGCGTATTTGAAAAAAATTATTTGAACAAGTAGACCAACGTTCTACAACACAATAGAAGAGAACAATTGGCGGTGTAGCTTTTGCGCATGACCATCGGTCATTGCGGATATGTAATCGGCAATGACTCGCATTTTGCCACTATCGCTAGTTGCACTCTGCCAAAGCTCTTTTGTGTGTATTGGCAACAATCGTTCAGGATCGGCACTTAGTGCTTCGAATATATCCATGATGATTTGTTGCCCTTTGTATTCGACAATCTGTACCTGCGGCACTTGAATGACATACTGACTGACGAAATGTTTAAGCACATCTAGCGCTTTCGCCATATGCGGTTCTAAACAAGCATTCCATGCCAGTAAAGGGTTTTGGAATGGTTCATCAACCACTTTAATAGAGATGCTTGTAAGTAGGGCATTGACCATACCGCCAATCGCATCTTTGCGTTGGTGATGTTTACCGCTAAACAGCATTTGCCCGATAGAGCCGATATGTTCTTCAAACCAAGGATCACCGCAATCGGCTAACTGACTTGCTGCACCTTCTTGCCATTGCTGACGTGTGACCATACCCAGCACAATGGCATCTTCTAAGTCGTGCACGCCATACGCAATATCATCGGCGAGCTCCATAATGGAGCAGTCGAGGGATTTAAAGCGCGTTTTGCTGTGCTCTAAATCGGAGTCTGGTCGATAGCGCATTTGGCTCAACAGGCTTTTGTCATTCTCGCTGAGTGGAGCGATAACCCAATCAAACAGATCTTTATCGCAATCGTAGATGCCTTTCGCTGGGCTCCATTCTTTGGCTTTTAATCGGCGTTGATGTTCTGCTGGGTTTGGCAGCTTGACTGAACGAGTCTGACTGATGAGTGCTGGGTATTTGATCAAACCCAACAAAGTTCGGCGCGATAGATTCATCCCGAAGTGCTCAGTGTATGGCTCCAATTTGGTTACAATGCGAAAAGTCTGCGCATTGCCTTCAAAGCCACCATGGTCACGCATCATATAGTTCAATGCGACTTCGCCACCGTGTCCGTATGGTGGGTGGCCGATATCGTGCGCGAGACACAGAGAGTCAATCAAACTATCCGAGGGCAATAGTTCTTTAAATTCAGACTGTTTCTTTTTGAGTTGCGCGACAATACCCGTGCCTAATTGGGCCGCTTCTAACGAGTGGGTAAGTCGACTTCTATGAAAGTCTTCCAAGCTGTTGCCATGAACTTGAGTTTTCGCTTGCAGGCGTCGAAATGCCGCAGAGTGCAGGATTCTCGCTCTATCACGTTGATAGGGGCTGCGGTGGTCATCACGGCGGATTTTATGCTCATCATCGTGGCGCTCTTGCCACAAAGAGTGTAATTCAAACGACACGTTTATCTCCATAAACTAAACTGGCTAACTGATTTCATCCAGCGATAGCTCAAAGCTTGGGGCGAATGTATTAAGGAAGTATTCCATTTCTGGCGTTTTACGTTCTTGTAAAGTGACGTCTAGGCGCTTTTTCGCTAAGGCAAACTCATGGTTACCTGCGCTTAGTTCTTCCAAACATTTTAAGTACGCACAGATGGAGTCGGCCTGTTTTACTATCTGAGAGTCTTCTTCGTGAGACGAATGAGAAAGTAGAAATGGGGCAAAATCTTCCTGAAATTCTTCCGGCAACATAGAAAGTAATTTGTGCTCAGCAGCGGCTTCTATCTTCTTATATTCTTTTGCGATTTCGGGATTGTAGTACTTAACGGGAGTAGGCAAATCGCCAGTGAGCACTTCACTTGAATCGTGATACATCGCGAGGAGAGCAATGCGTTCAGGATTAAGCGTGCCGCCGAACTTTTTGTTTTTTATCAACGCGAGTGCGTGAGCGACAAATGCGACTTGTAAGCTGTGTTCCGAAACGTTTTCTGGTGATACAGAGCGCATCAAAGGCCAGCGTTGGATAAGCTTCATTCGTGCCAAGTGGGCGAAAAAATGGCTTTCTTTCATGGCTTTCTCCGTTTCTGGTATAAAAAAGGAACTCACTAGGAGTTCCTCTAAGCATATGAGAGATCAACACTAATTACTACCAGTGATTCTTTACTGGCTGTAGGTTGATAGGAATCGCTCGAAGCGTCCGATTGCGGTTTCCAAATCTTCAACGTGTGGCAAAGTCACAATGCGGAAATGGTCTGGTTTTGGCCAGTTAAAGCCTGAGCCTTGTACTAGCAGTACTTTTTCCTGTTTCAAGAAATCGAGCACCATCTGCTGGTCATTCTTGATGTTGTACATCTTGGTATCGATTTTAGGGAATAAGTACATGGCACCTTTGGGTTTCACACAAGATACCCCTGGGATCTGGTTGATCAGCTCGAACGCGCGATTACGCTGCTCTAGCAATCGGCCACCAGGTAAGATCAACTCATTGATACTTTGGTAGCCACCTAGCGCGGTTTGAATCGCATGTTGCATCGGCACGTTGGCACAAAGACGCATAGAGGAGAGCAACTCTAGACCGTTAACGTAGCCTTGTGCTAAGTGTTTTGGACCAGTTAAGAACATCCACCCACCGCGGAAACCACATACACGGTAAGCTTTCGACAACCCGTTGAAGGTCATCACAAGTACGTCTTCCGTTAGCGTCGCAACAGAAGTGTGTGTTGCGCCATCGTAAAGCACTTTGTCGTAAATCTCGTCAGCGAAAATGATCAGCTTGTGTTGGCGAGCAATCTCAATCACTTCAAGCAAGAAGTCACGACTATATACAGCACCTGTTGGATTGTTCGGGTTGATCAGAACAATACCGCGGGTCTTCGGCGTGATTTTCTTTTTGATGTCATCAAGGTCTGGATACCAATCCGATTGTTCATCACACAAATAATGAACGGGGTTGCCACCAGATAACGCTACTGATGCCGTCCACAATGGGTAGTCAGGCGCAGGGATGAGCATTTCATCGCCGTTGTTTAGCAGCGCTTGCATTGCCATCACGATCAGCTCCGACACGCCATTACCGACGTACACATCTTCTACGTCTAAAGAACGAATGCCTTTGCGTTGGTAATGTTGAACCACCGCTTTACGTGCAGAGTAAATGCCTTTGGAATCACAGTAGCCTTGAGAGGTCGGTAGATTACGAATTACATCTACAAGAATCTCATCAGGGGCGTCAAAACCAAATGGGGCAGGGTTACCAATGTTCAACTTTAGGATTTTATGCCCTTCTTCCTCCATGCGCTTAGCATGTTTGAGTACAGGACCCCTAATGTCGTAGCAGACATTGTCGAGTTTTGACGACATCCCGATATTTTGCATTGTATAATTCCTAAAAATTCGTTAATTTCTTTATTAAAATACAATAATTTGTTTTTTATTAGAATATAAATCTGTAAATTATCCGTTTGCAGGCTAACTTTTGCTCGCTTGCTATCACAGGATTTTGCAAAAGATCGCATACGACCTTGATTTGCTTTGGGTCTAAACTTAGAGTAGCCGTCAGTTACCTTTATCCTCACATACTTCGAGGTTGATTTGTCAGAGTTCCATCAAGCCGTAAAAAGAATTATCGAGCGAGTTCAGCACACGGAAGGCAATCAAGTACGTCTGGTCGAGCCCCTCAGCGAAAAACCGAATTTCGCATTTATTGATTGGCTTGATGCACAACCACTTTTCCCCAAGTTTTATTGGCAATCCCGTGATACTCGTGAAGAGGTCGTCGCGCTAGGACAGTTGCACTCTTTTGTTGAGCCGGGCCCTGCCTATACCATTCTTGGTGAAGGGCAGCGAGTATGGGGCGGGCGATCGTTTGATGGCCAGCACGAAAAAAATCGCCGTTGCATGCCTTCTTTCTTCTTTTTGCCTCAAATTGAACTGATTCGATTTGATCAGCAGTGGTCACTTGCGGTTAACCTAACTGAAGACAAAGCGCGCACGCTTGCCAGCTTGAGAAAGCTTATTTGCGATGTCGCCGCTTTACCTCCGATCTCGTCACACATTCGCTCGATTGTTCATACTCCTATCAAATCTGAGTGGGATGCGCTGGTACATAAAGTTCTGACTGGGATTGAGAATGATGAGTTTAAAAAAGTTGTGTTGGCTCGCCGTTCTACTGTCCAACTGGATAACACGTTGAGCGCTGCACAACTGCTTAAAGCGAGCTATTTGAACAACCATCACAGCTTTCATTTCTTGCTGAGTTTAGACAGCAAACACAGTTTTATGGGTTCTACGCCAGAGCGTTTGTATTCTCGTGTTGGACATGAGCTTCATACCGAAGCTTTAGCGGGCACTATTGGCCGCGGCGACAATGCCACTCATGATATGGAGTTGGCGAACTGGTTATCTCAGGATTCAAAAAACTTAAACGAAAACCAGTACGTCGTGGACGATATCGTGGAACGCCTTTCTCCTCATTCCGAAATGGTAGAAGTAGAAACCGAACCGAGATTGGTGCGTTTACGTAAGGTGCAGCACCTCAAGCGCAATATTCATGCAAGCTTAAAAACAGGCACAAATGGCGTACAACTGCTTTCTGCATTGCAGCCGACGGCTGCAGTGGCAGGTTTGCCTCGTAAAGAGTCGATGCAGTTCATCCTTGATAACGAGCCGTTTGCTCGTGGCTGGTATGCTGGCTCTATGGGTTACATCAGCCATGAACGCGCAGAGTTTTGTGTGGCAATAAGAAGTGCATTGGTGCTTGGCGATCAAGTTCAGCTGTTTGCTGGAGCGGGTATTGTTCCTGGATCTGTTGCTGAACACGAGTGGGCTGAGTTAGATAAAAAGATGTCGACGCTGTTAACGTTGATTTCCGATCATCCGCCGCTTGGAGTGGCATCATGAGTTACGATCAAGCGGTTCTCAATCGAATTTGGTCAGAGACCATTTTGACTGAGCTTCACCGATTTGGTGTGAAGCATGTTTGTATCGCGCCGGGATCGCGTTCGACTCCTTTGACTTTAGAAGCGGCGGAACAGCCAAATTTTTCCATTCATACTCATTTTGATGAGCGTGGATTAGGTTTTATGGCGCTTGGCTTGGCGAAAGCTAGCCAAGAGCCGATAGCCGTTATCGTGACTTCTGGCACTGCGGTCGCAAACTTGTTGCCTGCGGTAGCAGAAGCTAAATTAACGGGCGAAAAACTGGTTTTGCTTACTGCTGACCGCCCTGTTGAACTCGTCGGTTGTGGCGCAAACCAAGCAATTAATCAGCTTGGGATTTTTTCGCATCATGTATCGGCAAATTTGAACTTGCCAAGTCCGAGTTTAAATACGCCGCTCAACTGGTTACTCACTTCGGTTGATGAGGTGATGTTTAACCAGCAGTTACATGGCAGCGCGGTTCACATTAACTGCGCCTTTCCTGAGCCGCTGTATTCTGACGGGGAAAAAAGCGCTTACCAAAGCTACCTGAACAGTGTCGAAGCGTGGCGCAAAGGCGGTCAAACATATACTCAACGATTCGTCAGTCCATCATTTCGTGACATTCCATTTTGTGCTGATAGAAAAGGAGTGGTTGTTATTGGCAGCTTACCTGCTGATCACGCGCAAGAGGCAAAAGCGTTTGCACAGCAAATGGGGTGGCCTGTATTGGCGGATCCGCAAAGTGGAGTTAGCTCCGGTTGGTCACATTATGATTTGTGGTTACAACAGCCTAAGTTGGCCAGCCAACTCGACGAATGTGATTTGGTGCTCCAGTTTGGTAGCCGCATCATATCTAAGCGATTGAACCAATGGATTAATAAACAGGTGTCGCAAAGCCAACAAGGCCGAGATGTTCAGTACTGGTTTATCTCGCCAAGTTTAAGCCGAGATAACCAAACACACCTTCCGCAATTGCATTGGGTGGCATCACCTAAAAGTTGGGTCGAGCGTGTTGATGTTAAGAGCTCAAGTACTCAAGGGTGGGCTGATGGATTGCTGACCGATATAGCCCATGTTCGCGCTCATATTCGCGATGAGTTTCTGTTTTCATCAGCTTCAACGCTTAATGAAATCGCGTTAGCGGCTGACATTGAAGAGCGAACGCAGAACGTCGATGTCTTTCTCGGTAACAGCTTGTTTGTTAGATTAGTCGATATGTTTGGCCGATTAAATACTGAGGTGTTTACCAATCGCGGAGCGTCGGGTATTGATGGTCTATTTGCCACAGCTTCTGGTGTGCAGCGCTCACGAGGCAAGCCGCTATTGATGTACATCGGAGATACATCGGCGCTTTATGACCTCAACTCGCTCGCGCTGTTTTCTCGTAATGATCTGCCGTCAGTACTTGTGGTCACAAACAATGATGGTGGTGCGATTTTCGATATGTTGCCAGTGCCTCAGGAGCATCGCACTGCGTACTACCAAATGCCCCACGGTTATCAGTTTGAACATGCAGCTAAGCAGTTTGGCTTAAAGTATGAAAAGCCAACTACATTACAAATGTATCAAGCAATGGTTGCCGAGCACCTGTCGAGCGGCCAAGGCACAATGCTGGTGGAAGTTCAAACCCCACCAAGCCAAGCCGCAGAGTTGATAAAGGCATTTAATAAGAGCCTGCATGCTTCACTCTGAGCGTCTCTCTCCAACTGAAAAACACCAAAGTGGTGCTCTTCCCACTCTGGTGTTTTTGCATGGTCTTTTAGGAAGTGGTGCTGATTGGCAAGCTTGTTTGGATGAGCTGACTCAGTTTGAACGAGTCGTTATCGACCTTCCTGGTCATGGTCGCAGCCAGTTTACAAAGTGCAACGATCTCGATGATTGCTGCAAACTTCTTAATTCCACACTATCTTTATTATTTCCTCCGCAACAACCACTTATTTTGATTGGCTACTCAATGGGTGGAAGAATCGCAATGCACGGTCTTGCTGGTGAGTGCTTCTCAGATCTCAATATTGTCGGCGCGATTGTGGAAGGGGGAAACTTCGGGCTTCAAACAGAGTCAGAGATACAGTCAAGATTGCACAACGACCAAAAGTGGGCACTGCGCTTCGAGAGTGAACCACTTGAACGTGTTTTGAGCGATTGGTATCAACAAGCGGTGTTTTCTTCACTAAACCATGAGCAAAGACAAACATTAATTGCCAAGCGAAGTGCTAATCTTGGCTCGGCAATTGCGAACATGTTGATGGCAACATCGTTAGCCAAGCAGGCGTATTTACTGCCCGCACTGCAACAACAGCGCATACCCATTTATTATGTGTGTGGCGCGAAAGACAAAAAATTTAGCCAACTGGCACAAACAAGCGGGTTGGCGTATCGACAAATTGAAGGCGCAGGACATAACGTTCATCAAGAGCAGCCAAAGCAGTTTGCGATGCACATTAAGCAAATAATTCATTCTCACTTTCAGTGAGAGCAACGAGAACAATGGGAATCACCATGGCTAAAACAGTAGGCATTTCTGAAGAAGAACTTTACGCTCCGGTTCAATGGAAAGATTGCGGCGAGAAATACGAGGATATTCATTACCACAAGTCTGAAGATGGTATCGCGAAAATTACCATTGCACGCCCTCAAGTGCGTAATGCGTTCCGCCCTCAAACGGTAAAAGAGATGATTGATGCGTTGGCAGATGCACGCTACGACTCAGGTGTTGGCGTTATCATCCTAACTGGCTTGGGTGAAGACGCATTCTGTTCTGGTGGTGACCAGAAGATTCGTGGCGACTACGGCGGTTACAAAGATGACCAAGGTACGCATCACTTAAACGTATTGGACTTCCAACGTGATATTCGTACGTGTCCAAAACCTGTTATTGCTTCCGTAGCGGGTTGGGCTGTTGGCGGCGGTCATGTACTGCACATGATGTGTGACCTAACAATTGCAGCGGACAATGCACAGTTTGGCCAAACGGGCCCTAAAGTGGGTTCATTTGATGGTGGTTGGGGCGCGTCTTACATGGCTCGTATCGTAGGCCAGAAGAAAGCGCGCGAAATCTGGTTCTTATGTCGTTTCTACAACGCGCAAGAAGCGTTAGACATGGGCTTGGTCAACACGGTTGTGCCTCTAGAAGATCTAGAGAAAGAAACCGTTCGTTGGTGTCGTGAAGTTCTTCAGCATAGCCCAATGGCGCTACGCTGCCTTAAAGCGGCATTGAACGCGGATTGTGATGGTCAAGCAGGTCTTCAAGAGCTTGCGGGTAACGCAACAATGATGTTCTACATGACAGATGAAGGACAAGAAGGTCGTAACGCATTCAACGAGAAACGTCGCCCAGACTTCGACAAGTTTCCTCGTAACCCATAATCCGTAAATAAAGAGGAGCCAGAGTGCTCCTCTGCTTCGTTTTTAGTCCCGAGCGCCTCGCCCTCAGGGAGGATGGTTCGTTCTTATAGCCAGCAAGCTTGGGTTGTACGTAATAGGACAGGAATTATGCGTAAAGCAAAGATTTACCGTTACTGCCTTCCAATGGACAGTGGCGTAATACTGCGTGATAACAAGCTGACGGAACGCATCGGCTACATTGTTGAGCTATCTGATGGCGAGAACACGGGATTAGGTGAAGTCGCACCGCTTTTTGGTTTTAGCTTGGAAAGTACCGAAGAGGCTGGCATTCAGTTACAAGAACAGGCTGAACGCTGGGTCGCGGGTATACCGGTTGATTATGCCAATATGTATCCTTCGGTTGCGTTTGGCTTATCTATGGCTCAATTGGAGTTAGAAGGTGGTTTGCCGACGCAAGGCAAATATCAAACTGCTCCACTGTGTACGGGCGATCCCGATGAGTTGATTCCAAAACTCAACGAGATGGAAGGCGAGAAAGTGGCAAAAGTGAAAGTGGGTCTGTATGAGCCCATTCGCGACGGCATGCTTGTGAATCTCTTCCTTGAATCTATCCCTCAATTAACGCTTCGACTGGATGCGAACCGTGCTTGGACTCCCGAAAAAGCGCAGCAGTTTGCTAAGTACATTACACCGTCTCTTCGCCAACGAATTACGTTTTTGGAAGAGCCATGCCGAGCTCCAGGCGACAGCATGTCTTTTGCCATTAATACTGGTATCGCGATTGCTTGGGATGAAACGCTGCAAGATGCCGTTCGTCGAGAAGACTTTAGCCTTGAAGATCTGACAGGCGTGAAAGCGATCATTATCAAACCGACATTAATCGGCTCCGTCGACTTCTGCATTAAATTGATCGAAAAAGCAAAAGCGTTAGGTATGAAAGCGGTGATCAGCTCAAGCATTGAGTCGAGCCTTGGCTTGAACCAATTAGCACGTTTGGCGCAATGGCAGTTGCCTGATGAAGTTCCTGGTTTGGACACTATCGGGTTGTTCAAAGCGCAGCTAGAGCAAGGTTGGCCAAAGTGCGAACTTCCTGTGCTTCCTTTGTCTGAGCAGGAGTTAGTGTGGCATTCAGCATAGAGCCATTCTCTACAGAAAATAGTGCGATTCCACCTTGGAAGTATTGGGCTCAAACGAGCCCTTTTTCTATTGCACTCGCAACACCTCAAGAAACATTGAATTGGCAACAGCTCTCGCTTCGTGTTACTCAATACGCGCAATCGCTCTTGCAGCAAGGTGTTACGCGCGATGAGGTGGTGACTCTAGTAGGGAAGAACCAAGTTGAAACAGTATTGTTTTATTTAGCTGCGCAACAGTTAGGCGCTATCACCGCGTTGACTATGCCTCAGCCAATCGAGGCGCTACAAGGTAAGCTCTGCACTCTGTACGGCGATCATCAAACGCGTTTTGTTTGGTTAACTCCGGAGTGTGAGTTCGCTTACTCTAGCGAAGAGAAAGCAGCATTAAATGCGATTTTTCTCACTTTGCCTACGGTAGATACCGTGGTTGAAAACACTGAGGATGACTATCAGCATGACAGGTTGGCTTCGATTGTGTTTACCTCAGGCTCAACGGGGGCACCGAAAGCGGTGGTTCATACGCATCGACAGCACCTCGCTTCGGCAGAGGGATTACTTTGTGAGTTCACCTTCCATCAACAAGACACTTGGTTGTTGTCGCTTCCACTTTATCATGTTTCCGGCCTTGCGATTGTCTATCGATGGTTGTTTGTTGGCGCAACATTGAAAATCGGCACGGGAAGACTGGCAGACGATATCCTCGCGGTTTCACACGCCTCTTTAGTGGCGACTCAGCTTAAACGCTTGCTAGATGATGATGTTGAACTGTCACTGACGCACGTTTTGCTGGGGGGCAGTCATGTGGCTCATGAGTTGGCGGTAAGAGCCACAGAAAAAGGCATCGAAACGTGGTTAGGTTATGGTATGACCGAGGCTGCATCTACCGTTACGGCAAAACAGATCAATGACGTAAGCAATGCTGGGCATTTACTAAAAAATCGTAAGATTAAGTTGGTTGATGAGCGCATTTACATTGGTGGACAAACGCTAGCTTCAGGCTATTTTCACCAAGGTCAAGTGACGGCATTCGTGGACGAGGATGGTTGGTTCGACAGTAAGGATCTCGGTACTTGGCAAGGAGATGAGTTAAAGATCATCGGTCGGGCCGATAATCAATTTATCTCAGGTGGAGAAAACGTTCACTGTGAGGAAATAGAAGCAGTATTGAACCAAATTCCAAGCGTCATTCAGAGCATTGTCGTGCCAGTCGAAGATGCTGAGTTCGGTCATCGTCCTATAGCCGTTATTCAATCAGAAGCGTTACTGAGCCAACAGGAATTCGAGCAATACTTGCGGAAAAAGCTTGAGAAGTTTAAATGGCCAATCGCTTACTATTTGATGCCACAAGCCTTGTTAGAAGGTGGGATTAAAGTCTCGCGTAAAGCGGTAAAAGAGTGGCTGCTTTATGAGTTAGACAATCAACGTTAAATAGCAGGCACTCATTTGCCCGGCTGAAATGAGGCGAAGATTAGTCAATTTTGCTATGTGTTAGTCGGAAAGGGAATTTCGTAACCTTATAACTCTGAATCATAATTATGTCTCAACGTAGAGCAGAAAGGCATAAGCTTCAGAATGGTGAAATCGGTTTTATTGATAGCGGCGGTATTACAAATTGGCATCGCAATCAGCAGTGAAGGGCTCACTCGCTCGTTAGCTGAATTGACGGCGTTTTTAATCGCCATCGCGTTGGTGTTTGCGCTCAAGAGTGACAAACAAGAGTCAACCTCCGACCAACGCGATAAGTCGACAACGATTATCTAAGTACTAGCCAGCTTAGTGATGTAGTGGAAATTAATACCCATAAAGTCACACCAAACAACAGCGGTTTAGGGCCAGAAGATTTCAGTTTCGAAATCGAAATACTACATCCTATCAAGAATAAGCACACCACCAGAGCTTGCTTCGCAATGGTAAAAATACCGTGATATACCACCTCAAACTGTGGGAAAAAATCACTAAAGGCGATGGCCGCGCAATACCAGAAAATGAAGTAAGGAATCACTAACTTTTTCGAACCGTTTTCTTTGTTCCCACGTGAGAAAATCACGGCGCTAATCAAAGCAACAGGAATGATCCACAAGGCTCGCGCCAGTTTGAGCGTGGTTGCAGTTGTCAGTGCCTCTTCACCGTAGGCAGAGGCAGCGCCAACAACAGACGAAGTATCATGAATCGCAATTGCCGCCCATGTCCCAAAGGTGTGTTGGTCTAGGTTTAACGCATGGCCAATGACGGGGAAGATGAACAACGCTAGAGAGTTGAGTACAAAAACGGTAGCGAGTGCCAAACCTATTTGTTCATCTTTGGCTCTGATTGCTGGTGCGACCGCAGCAATTGCGCTGCCACCACATATCGCAGTTCCGGATGAAATGAGATACGCAGTCGTCGTTTCGAGTTTGATTACTTTGGCGATGAGTGAGCCAATGACGAGTGTGCCGACAATCGTAGCGATAATTAGCCCGATACCATCTGACGTGACAGACAATGCCTGTTCAAAATTGATACCAAACCCTAAACCGATAATAGAATAAGAAAGCAGTTTTTTGGTGAAAGAGGCGATGGGTAACTCAGTAGGAACTAAGCCAAAGCTGGCAAGTAAGAAGCCAATAACAAGTGCAATAGGGGATGACACAAAAGGAGTTAAGCAAAAAAGCAGTGCCAGTCCAAAGGGGATGTACTTTCTGTTCAAGATTTATGATTCATTGTCGTTAGTGAAAGCGAGAGTATATCGCACTGTATCTGGTCAGTTTGTCTTAATGATTTGAACACACGTTCAGATAATCTAAACGTGTGTTCAAATAATTCTCAACGTTTTGTTTATCGCCAATCTCCGCGCAATGCGTGCACTTTTTCGAACATAGTTTTTGCGGTGGCTGAGCTAGGATCTATCGGTTCGCCAGCTTCAATTTCCAATTTGGACCAGAAGCGAGTCGGGAACCCTCTGCATGCTCGTCCTTTAGCGCGGCTAAAATAACTGCCCCACAATCCTTTCAATGCCATCGGAATCACAGGTACCGGGCTTCGACGCAGAATAATGTCGATGCCACGCATGAAGTCGTTCATTTCGCCATCGGAGGTCAATCGCCCTTCAGGGAAGATACAGACAATATGGCCTTCATTGAGAGCTTCTTCGACGTCGTTAAATGCTCGACGAATAGAACTTCGGTTGCTAGCAGAAATTGGTATCACGCCAGCACGGCGTAAAAAGCGTCTTAGCGGCGGCAGGTTGGCGTAATCTTCTTCCATCACAAAGCGAATCAAACGAGGGCATACGGCACTCAGTAACAGGGCATCCATGTAGCTCACATGATTGCACACAATCAATGCACCACCATGCTCAGGTAAGTTGTGCAGATTTTTGTGTTTAACACGATAGATGGTGTGCGTGAGCATCCACATTGCAAAGCGAACCACAAAAATCGGGATTTGCAGAAAGATATATGCCGCGATTAAGAAGTTAAGCGCTGCAAGAAGCGCAAACAGTTGTGGAATACTCATCTCTACTACGCTTAGGCATATAATGCCAAGGACCGCGCTGCCCACCATAAATAGCGAGTTAAAGATATTCAGACCTGCTATCACTTGCGCTCGTTCAGTCTCCTTCGCTCGGTGCTGCATTAAGGCATACAGTGGGACGATAAATAATCCGCCCGATGCTCCTATCATGAGCAGATAGAAAAACAGTGGCCAGAAAGGCTCGAAACGAACAAATTCAATGAAGTTTGCGAACTCAGGTAGCTCAGTTGGTACTGATGTCGCCATTAAGTAACCGAAGATGGTGATGCCTAAGGCACCGATTGGCACGATGCCCACTTCGATTCGATGATTTGAGATCCAGTTGCAAGCCAGTGAGCCTAGAGCAATCCCTACTGAGAAGAGTGCAAGTAAGAAAGATACGGCGCTTTCTGTACCGTTCAGGTAGACCTTGGTGAAGTTTGGGAACTGAGTAAGATATGCAGCACCGAGAAACCAAAACCAACTGATGGCCATGATGCATTGAAATACGATGCGATCGGATTTCGCGATCGCCAGCGTATGCTTAGTTTGCTGATAAGGTCGCCAACGGAATTTAAGTTCAGGGGCACTTGCCGCAGCAAATGGAATCGAGCGACTGGATAAGTAACCGAGCAGGGCAAATAGAACCACGCAGAAAGCGGCCAGATATTTCGCGTTGTCAGCAGAAGCAATAATGCCTGCACCGAGCGTGCCGATAAGAATGGCGATAAATGTCCCGGCTTCAACCAAGGCATTGCCCGGTACCAGTTCCTTAGCGTTTAATTCCTGAGGAAGAAGCGCGTACTTGACGGGGCCGAAGAACGCGGATTGCGTACCCATTAAGAAAAGCAGCAGAAGTAAGACACCGTAGCTTTCTGTTATAAAGCCAACGGCGCCTAGCAGCATGATGGCGATTTCAAACAGTTTTACTTTGCGAATAAACCACGATTTCTCGTATTTATCCGCCAAAACTCCAGCAGAGGCAGAAAAAAGGAAGAATGGAAGAATGAATAAGCCAGCTGCTAAGTTTATGAATAAATTACTAGAAATGGGTAATGCGCTAGAACCAGCGAAAGCGACAAACAGCAACAAAACGTTTTTAAAAATGTTGTCGTTGAAAGCGCCAAAAAACTGAGTAACAAAATAGGGCAGGAACTTTCTTTGCGTAAGCAAGGACGGCTGTCTGTCGGATGACATGGATAATCCTTTGTTTGTTACCAGTTCATGATGTAGTTAGAAAGCAAGTTACTGATTAACTCTTTACCATCTACAGGCTCACTTGAGAAAAACTTGTCATCAACGCTTAGAAGAGTAATGCCGTGTACGCCAGCCCATAGTACGCGACTCGCTTGAATGACTTCGGATTCTGTACGTTGAGGAGCGATTTGTGCGAGTAATGATTCGAGCATGCCTGTCATGCCATCAATACGTTTCGCATGCCATTCTGGAAGTTCGGCGCCGTTCATGTTGTGTTCGAAAACCAATTGCCAACGGTAAGGATGTTTTTGCGCGAAATCGTGGTAGCAGTATGCAAGTTCAAAAAGTGCTTGATGAGCATCTTTACTGCTTTTTGTTGCATTTAGCGCTTCTTGCGATAACTCATCTAAAGTTTGAGCCACGGCATGAAGTAGCAACAAATTATAGTTACCAAAAATATTCACCAATGTGCTTGGCACGTAACCAATCATGTTAGCGATCTTACGAAGGCTAAGTTCGTGGTAAGAGTTCTCATCTAAAAAATTTTTGACCGTCGTTAAGGTCAAGTTAATCAACTCTTCTCTGGTGTGATCGTTTCTGCGCGCCATACTCTCAAACTGCTTTATTGAACAACGTTCAATATGATAGACAGCTACTTAATGAGCGTCAACCGCGCAATCACGTCAGAAGGCGACATGTTTGGCAATATTCTGATACATGTCAGACTCTTTAGATTGTTTTCATAAGGTGACATACGGAGTATGATGAACCAACAATCATCTTTGGCGTGCTACTGCTTGTATGTACAAGGTTTGGAGCACAATCTGAGATGTACCCAAACGGCTTCTTTTACCTGAGGTTGCGTGGGTATAACAATCGTCAACTTTAAGGATAACGATGAAACGTTTATTTTCTATTGTTGCTCTATTAATGTTTACCGTTGCTGTCACTCCTATCGCAGAAGCGAAGAAGTTTGGTGGCGGTAAGTCTTTTGGTAAGAGCTACAAAACAGCACCTGCACCTAAACAGCAGCAACAAAACACCAATACGATCGGTAAAGAGCAAACGACCAAGTCTTCTAGCAAGAAAGGTTTGATGGGCGGTCTATTAGGTGGCCTTCTAGCTGGTGGTCTACTTGCTGCGTTCTTCGGTGGTGCTTTTGAAGGTATCCAGTTTATGGATATCCTAATCATTGGTTTAATTGCCTTTATTATCTTTAAGCTTATGCGCGGAATGTTAGGTGCGAAGCAGGGCAGTATGAACCAGCAACGTCAACAACCGGCATTTGGTGGTAACGCGTCAAAGTTTGAACAACCAAACATGCAGAACTTTGAACAACAACCAAATACAAACGCAGGCGGTTTCACCGGTTTTGGTGCTCAAACAGATGTACCACACAATTACCCACCGGGTTTCGATCAAGCTGCGTTTATTAACGGTTCTCGTGAGCACTACCGCATTTTGCAAGGTGCGTGGAACCACAACCAACTAGACACTATTGAAGAATATGTTTCTCCAAGTCTATTTGAAGATCTGAAAGCTGAGCGCGCGAAGCTAGAAGGTGAGCAGCACACTGATGTGATGTATGTCGATGCAGAGATCGTTCGTGCTGAATACGATGCGAACAAAGCACAATTAAGTTTGCAATTTAGTGGCCGTTACCGTGATGCTGCAGAAGGTGTAGAGGAAGATATTGAAGATATCTGGCACCTAGAGCGTGACCTAACGGTACCGAATGCACCTTGGTTGATTGTTGGTATTCAAGGTTAATCACCAAGCTCGTTCAATTTAGTCTTAATTAAATCCCGCTATTTAGCGGGATTTTTTGTATCTGTTAATTGTTGGATGAGCGGAGATAGCTCTACAGGTAAAAGCGAAAGGAAATGCTCCGTAGCTAAGCACAATACAACTCAGTCGTTTTATGATTTAGCAGTCTAATGACTTAGCCATTTGGTATCTGGGATAGCTCAGTTAGTATTTTGTTGTGTCTATTCTTGAGAGATTTAGAAAGTTAATACTATTCAGTGTCTTGTCGAAGAACTCTTACCTGTTAAAAGATCGGTTCTAACGTTGAGTTTGGCCTAAAGCAATGTGTCGGTATTGGTTGAAGATCTTAGCTACATTAGGAGTTCGTAGAACATGAATGCGACACCGTGGGGTGAGCGAGAGATTGTTAGAATGGGTGTTGATCTTACGATGTATAGAACGAAAAAAGCCAGCTCGATGAGCTGGCTTTTTT
>NZ_JBICMD010000003.1:0-2475 GCF_043106015.1 Vibrio sp. GLN_1 | reverse complement strand
GAGGTAGCTGATAGTTTCAACTCTCATAGCGTTTTCCTTTTTTGTATTTCAAAGTGTGCCAGTTAAAAATATGACTGACATAATACATCATAACAATAAAATACTGATTTGTCAATAGGAAAACCAAATTTAGTCTAAATTTGGTTCGGTAGCTTCTTGGTTATTTCGTCTTTTTAAAGAAAAAAAGTCATCTTAGACGTATGTGCATGGCAAGGAAGATTGGGAGCCTTTGGCGACCTCTTCTTATGGGACTTGTCAAAGTCCAGCTACGTCTATTTGACCTTATTACTTATTGTCTCAAGGGGTATTGGCGTTGGTCCTTGACCTAAAGAGCCTAGCAGTTATCGAGCGTCTATTTTCTCCGGCTGACCATACCGTATGGGGCTAGATTCTATGGTGAATCTCCACAACCATGCACTTAACTCGTTTCTTCTCTTCTTATAGATTTATCACCTATAAGCGTCATCAAAACTCCGTCTTGGAGAGCTGCATTGGCAAAGGAATTGGTTATTGTCGTTGAATGGTGTTTAGTTGGTAGTGACAAGGCTAGCCAACCTGTACTAGAATTAATGCGCCAACAAGTAATTCTGAGTACAGTTCCTTTGCGAACTAAAGAATACTTCCTAAGAGCCGAGGATCGCAAGATCTTCGGCTTTTTTGTATATGAAAATTATTATAAGGGCTCAATGCCGCCCTTCGCTTCGCTACCCGCTAGACACTTCCACCCAAATAGAACTGTCGTTCTTTCGTGTGTCAGTGCCTTGGTTTATCTACAATTTTACCGTCAATTTAATCTCTTATTTCTGGTGTTTTCATCTACAAATAGATCATCAACTTTATCGTCAATTGAGTTTGAGGGTAGATTTGACAGTAGCATTGATGGTAAATCCGTTCGAATTTCATCTTATTTCTAGCTTCAGAGCATTGCTTCAATGTGGCTGAACGCCCCATTAAATCAAGACTTCGCCAGTTTCACTGGCTGCGCATTTCACTTCGCTGGACGCTACGTTTCATTTGCATGGGCGCGTCTGCGGCTACGCCTTGACCCCCCGCCTTGCGAGGGCTGTTTTCTGCCCATCTGGGGGATGTGCGCCAAACTGCCTCCGTTGGATTCGCTGAACGCTCACTCTCAACTCGGGGGGTCAACGCTTTGCTCGACGCGCGGGGCAAGCCCCCCACTGCACTATCGGTCGTTGGCTCCCTAAACGTCTGGGGACGTTTTACGTTTGTGGCTCCCCCCATGCCTACAGACGAAACGCTAGGGCGTTTGCATCTTTCGGCTGCGATCGAACTAACTCCTGAGTGATCTTTGAGGTCGGTTTTAAATGCTATAACGCAGTTGTAGATTTAAAATTGACCCGACAACCCGTCAGGGGCGTCAGTTCTTTTCTTCTTCCTCTTCATCCTGGATCTCAAACTGCCCGTTCTCTTCCATGATTTTTACTGCATTTAAGATTTCTTCCAGGTCCCGTTCTTCACGAGTTTTAAATTTCACTACGTTGTCGTTACTCATTTTTAGGCTCCAAGTAGTTTCGCTATTAAATACACAATCAATCACTTTGGAGAATCGAATGAGATTAATTCGTTTAATGTTATTAGCGATTTTGTTGTTAGCGTTTGCTATGCCTGTTTACTGACTTTTTAGGCATTTCATGAAGAAATTCCAGTGAAACTATACCTGGTCTTTGTGCCCTGTAAATCGCCCTCAAAGCGTTATAAACTTTCAGGGGTATTTGGTGGTGTATTGGGTCATGTAGGTGTGTAAAAAGCTTTCTACGCTCGTTTTAGAGTCATAGATACGTATTTTTAGTACGTATCTTAGCTATTTAACGTAATAGTATTAATAAGAATTAGATTTCCACTCCCAAGATTAATTAATTGGGAGTGCTCTTTTATTTATAAATTAAGCAATATTCGATTAATACTTGTTCAATACTTTGCTTCTGAGAAAGTAGAACGTCACCTTGTATCTTTAATGAATCTTCATCTTCAATTACTCGGTAAAGGAGGCGGAATCCATTGTGATTGTATTCCCTGAAAGATGTAATACCGAGTTCTAAAAGGTATGGCGAGATGGGGCAGGAAAGTGGTGCTGTCGTTATTCTTTTTTCAAAATCTTCTATGAGATTCTCAATTCTTTCAATTACAAGATATTCATTAGAATATGATGCTAAGTGGTTGATTAGATTATCAACTGTGTTATCAAAAGTTTCTGTGTATTCAATGTTAAGTGTTTTTACCATGTTTAATGTTCTCCAGTTCAAGTTTACGGTTGGCTAACCGCTGCTTGAATGAAGCACTAGACATTACTCGTTTATTGTTTGAATCGTCTACAGAGAAAGATAGTAATTTGAGTAAAGCGATAGCTTCATCTCGACGTTTTCTCTCTGCGTAAGACTCAATCACATAGGACGGTGTCCCGTTTTGAGTAATTGTCATTGGCTCTTCAAGTGACAAGTTAGCCGCATTTTTTTT